>NZ_NMQT01000072.1 GCF_002234405.1 Amycolatopsis thailandensis
TCGAACTCACGCCACGCCCGCGCCAACTCGGCCAGCGCCGCGTCGTTACCCTCCGGCCAGGGCATCCCCAACGTCACCAAAAAGAACTTCTGCAGCTCAGGCGGCAACCTCACCGAACCACCCGACACCTCTCTTCACCTCCTCCCGCCAGACTTAAGTGCGCGTGGTGTCTAGGCGAATATCATTCTTTCGGAGTAGTTACTGGTCGGAAAGGCGCTTACCGCTGATTCATCGGGAAATCCCTCGCCCGCGGTCGTCCGACATACCTGAAGGCCCGTCCTCGCCCTGGGGCAAAGTCCCGTAAGCGGGTGTTGTGAGTGGCGTTCCGGGTTCTGTTGAGAGGTAAGGCAAAGGTGTCTTGTTGGAGGTGATGTCCGTGAAGTAGACGTGAGCGAGATGAAGGAGACTTTCCCCTCATCACATGAGTGGAAAGTCCCCTTCACCTCGGGCCTTGCGGGTACTGCGGGCCTCGCGGCGGCAGAGGCTCGGCGGTGTTGCGAAAGCCACTTTCGCAACCTTCAACGTTGCGAAAGTGGCTTTCACAACCTGCTTGACCAGCGGAGATGCGACTGTGCCGAGACCTTGGCGCCTAGGTACATGATGCGGGCCTCCACGTCCTCGGCGAGGCCTTCACGGACATGGTCAGGCTGTCAAGGTGCGCGTGGCCGCGAAGGCGTCACGCGCGACGTCCGTGAGCTGGGCGGGCACCAGGTCGCCGACTCTCGCCGGGCGTGCCGCGCAGATCCAGCCGCCGACGATCAGCCGCGTGACGGCGACGCGGTCGCACCAGCCGCCGTCCACGGCGAGGTCCGGCTCGCAGCCTGCCAGCAATTCGCCCCGACCGGCGGCGACAGCGCCCAGAATGGCGCGTTCGCGATGGTTCAGCTCCGCAGGATCCATTCCCGATCACCGTCCCGGTGCTCTCATTCGAGGATGTCTCAGGCATCCTCTCTTCCCAGTGAGCCCGATCCGCCCGGCGAGGACAACAGAACCGGCCACGTTCGGAGGTATCCGGACACCACTTCGGCCCAAGCGGGCAGAAATGGCGGGCATTGCGCCATTCGACGGAATTCCGTGGCCGAAAGTGCGGATACGACCGGACGAAAACACCCTGTGGCGCCCGCGCCCGCGGGAAAACCTGTCGAAATGGTTACGATCGGCGTTCGTGAAATCTCGCTGCGTAGAACCGCACTGCACGGACTCGGGCACCATGACCGATCCGGCACGCGCCGGAATCCCGGAAGACGGCCGTATTCCGCGCTACTACCGGGCGAAAAGGCAGATTCTCGCACTGTGCAAAACGCTGGGCGAAGGCGTCGCGTTGCCTTCGGAACGCCAGTTGTGCACTCGATTGGGCGTCGCACGCGCCACACTTCGGCAAGCGGTACTGCAGCTCGTGGTCGAAGGCTGGGTGGACTCGCGCCAGGGCAGCGGCAGTTTCGTCGTCGGACGCCGGAAGATCGCGCAGCACCTGGGTACGGCCGACGGACCGGGCCCGGACGCCCTGACCGGCCGGACCTGGACCACGTTCGAACGACGGCGGGCAGGCTGCGAACTGGCACAAGAGCTGCGAATACACCGGAACGATTCAGTGATCCACCTGGAATGTGTACGTGGCTCCGGCAACGAGATTCTCGCCGTCGAGTCGGCGTTCATCCCGGCGAAGCGGTTTCCCGGTTTCAACCACGCCCCCGTCGGAAACCGATCGTTGCACGACGAATTGCGGACCCGGTTCGGTGTCACGTTCGGCGGCGCCGACCAAGGAACGGAAACCGCGCACGTGAGCCCCCGGGAAGCGGACCTGCTGGGCACCCTCCCCGCGCTGCCGGCGCTGGTGGTCCACCGGACCTCCTGGGACGCTCTGGGCGAGCCGTTCGAGCGGGTCCGCACTCTCTACCGAGGGGATCGGCTGACCTTGGTGAATCGGCTGGGCCCCGTCGAACGTCGTCCCGAGCACGAACAAGCGGAGAACCGGTCATCCTGCAGCTGACGACTCGTCCATGGTCAGCACCAGCTGCCCGCTGGTGCCGCCCGACTGGAGTGACGCGTGCGCGTCCGGTGCCCGCGTCCACGACAGGGTGTGCACGAATCCGGCCGGGAGCCGGAAACCGGCGGCGACATCCGCCCACAACCGGTCGATCTGCTGCCGGTTCCCGGTCCGGACGCCGATCAGCGACTGGCTGCGCAGATAGAACTGGAGCAGCCGGATCGGCACCGGGTCGTGGTTGACCGCACCCGAGACCACGACCCGGCCCAGCGCGCCGAGAGCGGGCAGGTAGGCCTCGCACCAGGCCGTGATACCGAGGTTGTCGACCACACAATCCAGTCCGCCGCTTCCGGCGGCCTCGAGAATGCGCGCGGGCAGGTCGTCGGCCGCGCCGTCGAGGGCGACGAGCGGCAACCCGGCCAGCCTTGGCGGACGCCGGTCCACGCCGATCACCCGGGCACCACGGAACGCGGCGAGCGCGGCGACGGTCACGCCCAGCGCGCCCCCGGCCCCGGGCACCAGGACGGTGGTGCCGGGACCGGCGGCACCGGCGTCGAGCTGGGCGCTGGCGACACCGCCGTTGGCCGCGAGGGCCGCCGCCTCGGGGAAAGCGACCTCGGCCGGGATCTCGCGAACGTTGTCCACGGGCACGACGCAGTACTCCGCATAGCTGCCCTGGCGGTGGATCCCGACGAGACCGAACTCGCTGCACGCCTCCTCCCGGGACACCAGACAGGCGCGGCATCGTGAGCAGCTCAGCACCGCCGAGACCGCGACCCGCCTCCCGACGAGGCCATCGTCCAGGTCTGGCCCGACCCGGTCGATCACCCCGGCGTGCTCGGTGCCGAGCACGTGCGGGAAAGTCTTGATCTGTGGCGCGAAAGGCGGTTTTCCCGCCCGGGCGGCGACGTCCTTGGTCCGGGCGACCACGACCGCGTGGACGCGCACCCGTACTTCTCCAGGACCTGGCTCCGGGTCGGGCAGTTCGGCCATCTCCAGTACCGCCGGGCCGCCGAACACACGGATGACGAGCGCCTTCATCAAGCAGGTTCCCAGGGCGGGTTGCTCATCGCCTCGATCACCGCGGGAGTGATTCCGCCACCGGTCCCCCACACATCGGCGTTCTCCGGGGTCCTGGCCCATTCGCCGGGCACCCAGTCGTCCCCCACCTCGAGCAGTTCCGCCGTGTACTCGATGACATTTCCGGCCGGGTCGAGGAAATAGCAGAAGACGTTGCCGCCGGGGCCGTGCCGACCGGGCCCCCACACGGTGTCGAAGCCGGCCTTGCGCAGGCGGCCGAGCGCCTTCATGACCTCGTCAGTGTCCCGGACCTCGTAGGCCACGTGGTTCAGCGAAGTCCATTTCCCCGGCGCGAGCACGACGCAGTGGTGCTGCCTGTTGCAGCGCAAGAAGACCATCTGATCGTTCTCATAGGTGTCCGAGACCTGGAAGCCGAGCACCCGGGTGTAGAAGTCCTTGGCCGCGGCGAGGTCCACCGAGTTGAGCACGACATGGCTCAGCCGATCGGGCCCGTACGCCTTCGGGGAAGGGGCCGCGTGTTCGGGCAGGCCGCAGGCGACCTCGATGCGACGGCCTTCGGGATCGAGGAACTCCACCCGCGTGTCGCTTGTGGACAGGAGCTCGACCTGCTCGCCCCGCAGGCGATCGGTGAGCTTCGCGATACCGCGTTCCCCGTCGGCCGCGAGGCTGATCCCGCCGAGGCGGTGTTCCTCGCCGGTGGCGAGCGTGAGCACATGGTGTTCGGTTCCCCGGCCACGCAACCGGATCCGATCGTCGGTCTCCTCGACCACCGCGAGCCCCCACACGTCCGCGTAGAACGGCAGGAGTTCGGCCGGGTTCGTCACGTGGATCTCGACGCTCCGGAGGTGGGTGATCATCACGGATCCCTTCGAGGAGGTGCGCGCATGTTATCAATCACTTGATAACATGCCAAGGTGTCCGAACCGCCAGGGCGCTCGCGAGGAAAGGCGTCCGTGGGACCAGGAGACGAAAACGTGCCCGTCGAACCGGCCACCCGGATCGCCTATCTGCTCAGGATGCTCTCCAGCACGCTCAACCAGCAGATCGAACGCGCCCTGCGGCCGCTCGACCTCACCCAGGCGCAACTGGCCGCCTTGGCCCAGCTGGCCATCAGTGCCCCCGACCGGCTCTCCAGCGCCGAACTCGGCCGCCGCGCCGGTGTCACCCCGCAGGCGATGTGGTCGGCCATCTCCAATCTGGAGCACCGTGGACTCGTGCGGCGGTCACCGCACCCCACCCACGGCCGGGTCCTCGAAAACGCCATCACCGAGGTCGGTGTCTCGGTCCTGGAACAAGCGCAGGAACTGACCGCACCGGTGGACGCGCACGCAATGGCCACCTTGACGGAAGCGGAACAACGGCAATTCCGCTCCCTGCTACTGAAAACCATGACAGGACTTGGCATCCCGCATCCCGATCCGAGGCGGGGTTAGCGCGGATCTCTTCGCCGAAAAGACCTTGGGCGCCGAACATCCCTTGACAGCCGGACGCCTCGCTTTAGCGTTCATGTGCGTCAACCTTCCCGCGTCCTCACCTACTGGACGCCAGGCGCAGCGAGGAAACGCATGTTCAGCGCAGGATCGTCGAGCACCTTCCAGGTGTGGTGGCGTGCTTTGGGCTCGACGGAATGGACTCCGGGTCACGAGTTGCTGGTTCACATCGGCGACGGCGAGAACGCCGCACTCGAGGAACTGTCCTGGGGCGCCGCGGACGGTTCTTCCTGCGCGGTCGGTTTCTCGCCGGGGATGGCCGAGTGCCGTGGCCATCGCCGTACCGGCGGGGGCGACGTGCTGGAGATACGAGGTGAACTCAGCGGCGAGCCGGTGAGTTCACCGGCCAGCGGCGCTGCGCGACATCATACGTTCGACACGGAGATCGAGGACGCCACCGGACGGCGGCCGTCGGAACCGCTCAGACTGCTGATCGACGACGGATCCGGCGTGGCGCCGTCATGGCTGGCCTGGCGCGACCGGACGGGCGACTCGTGCTCGATCGTCCTCCATTCGGCCGGTCCGGCAGGCAACGCGGATGTCACCAGGATGGTGACCGAGGTCTGGGCCAGCGCCGAGTACGACGAAGTGGGCGAGGTGGCCGCGAACCTCATCGAGGAAGCACCCTGCAAATGGTTCGCACCTCATGACCGTGCTTCCCTGGAATTCCAGTTCTCGCGACCGATCGCGGTGGACCACTACCTCCTCACCTGCGCCAACGACGCGCCTGACCGGGATCCTGCCGCATGGGTCCTGCGTGGCTCCGTGGACGGGCAACTGTGGCGGACCCTCGACACGCGCTCGCATCAGTCGTTCACCACCCGGCACGAGACCAGGACCTATCGGATCGCCGACCCCGCGGCCCACCACTGCTACCGCCTCGACATCGTCGGGAACAACGGTTCTCCCCACCTGCAACTCGAAACCGTCCGGTTCCTCGCCCCGGTGAACGGGTTCACCGGCTACCGGCGACGCGCTGGGCACGCTCCCCTGGCCTACCGTGGATCGTGTGCCGCGCCGCAAGCGCCGGGCATCCCGATGGACCCGTTACCGGACGGACTTCCCGACCGGCGAGGAAAGCGGCTGAGCCGCTTCCCCGGCACCGAGGTACTCACGTCCTTCGGTCGCGCGCTTCCGCCGCTCGCCAAGAACGGCGACGTGATGACCGGAGGCCATCGCCTGCGGGCGGGCGAGAGCCTGCGAAGGCAATCCCTGACCTCACTCAACGACGCTTTCACCCTGAAACACTTCGGTTTCGACGATCTTGTCCTCATCCGTAACCACGATCGACGGCCGCTGTGGTGGTCGAGTGAGTTCAGCCCCGGCGACTGGCGCCGGAAGACGCGCGGCTCCGGCGTCAGCGATGTCACCCTGCGGCCGGACGGCGATCTCGTGGCCCACGATGAAAATGGTGTTCCGCTGCGGTCCACCGGCACGGCGGACCGCGGTGTGGTCTCGCTGGAAGTCCGCGACGACGGCGACGTCGTCCTGCTCAACGGCGCGGGCGAGATCGTCTGGCACACCGACACCGCCACCACCGACGTGTCGCGGCCCCCGTCGCCCATCGCGCGGGGAGACCGCATGCTGGTCGGGCAGAGCCTGGCCGACCAGAGCCTCACCTCTCCCAACGGCCGGTACGTGCTGGTGCACGACCATCAGCACGCCGGTACCTTCCTCTACGGTCCCAGGGGCCGGATCACTCGCTGGTTCTATCTCGTCCCGTCGATGTATCCGGATCCTTTCGGCACCCGCCTCGTCCTGGAGGAGGACGGCCTGTTCCTGCGCTGGTCCAAGGACGAGGCCGACGGGGTGGACCTGCGCGGCGTCCGCAAGGCATGGGACAGCCTCACCACGCCGAATTTCCCGTTCCATCCCCGGCAGGTCGTGCTCCGTGACAGCGGCGATCTGGAGATGCTGGACTCAGACGGCGAAGTCATGTGGCGCAACGGGTACAAACGCGACAGCGACAAGTTCGCGACATCCTCGAACCGGCGAAGGCCGGAGACGAAACGCAAGCGCGCCCCGGCCGCGTCCGGCCTACCCCGGCTGCCTGCCACGCCGAACGTTCCGGTGATCCGGACCGACTTCTCCGACGACGATGCGTGGTATCGGGTGAAGACCGGAATCGGCTGGGTCACGCCGGACGGGTTCGAGGCGAACGTGAGCTATGTCGACGACCCGGCCTTCACGGGAATGACGAGTACCGACCTGCTGGAATCCGAAGTGGCCCGTGCCGAACACGCGATCATGCTCATCGTGGACGAAATCACGATCCACTCCCCCGAGCACCCGATCCTGGTGGTGGATCTCGGCTCGGAGCCCGACCCGGACGGCGACTGGCCAGGAGTGCCCGCCGGCCGGTCTTTCCGCGCCGTTCCGCACGCCATCCAGGAAATCGAAAACAACCTTTCACTCGCCAACGCGGATTGGGAGGACTTCGCCGATCACGTCGACGACGACGGAGTACGACGGGACACCTGAGCCACGGCCGTGCGGAGGACCTGGCCGCCGATCACGCGAACAGCCTTGCCCGCGCCGAGGACCTTCACGGGTCGAGCACGACCGGGAAGGTCCGGGGTGCGTGGACGTGCACGCTTCGCCGATAAGTCAACTCCTCGTCGCCGGCCGCGGCCCGCATCCGCGGGAACTTGCCGAACAAGGCGGGCAACGCCACTTCGGCCTCCAACCGCACCAATGCCGCGCCGAGACACCGGTGAATCCCGTGCCCGAAGGCGAGGTTTCCCGTCGTGTCCCGCTCCGGTTCCAGGGTGTCCGGGTCCGGGAACCGGTCCGGATCGCGATTGGCCGCCCCGACCGAAAGCGTGACCGAGGCACCGCGCGGGATCGAGACCCCGCCGATCGCGAGATCCTCGGTGGCGAACCGCGAAGACGCGTTGAGCGCGGGCGAAAGCCACCGTAAGAGTTCCTCGATCAGCGGCCCCGCGGTCTCGGGCGAGCCGAGGCGTGCCCGCGCGGCGGGATCGGCGAGCAGTGCTCGCACGCTGTTCGTGAGGAAGACCGCGCTGGTCTCGTGTCCGGCGATCAGTAAAGCCATCGCCATCGCCACGATCTCGACGTCGGACATCCGCTCCCCGTCTTCGGAAGCCGCGATGAGCTCGGAAAGCAGGGCGTCGTCGGGCACACGCCGGCGTGCCTCGACGAGTTCTTCCAGGTAGTCCGACAGCCGCTTCGACGCCTCGATGAGCAACGGTTCGGGACATTCGTCCATCAGCACCATCGACCAGTGCGCGAAGTCCTCCTGGTCCAATTCGGGTACACCGATCAGTTCGCAGATGATCTCCATCGGCAGCCGGATCGCGAAGCGCCCCACGAGGTCCACCGGCTCACCGGTGGGCAGTTCGGCGAGCAGGTCGTCGGTGAAGGCCTCGACCCGCGGACGCAACCGGGCCAGCCGTCGCGCGGTGAACGCGTGGCTCACCAGCTTGCGTACTCGCGTGTGATCGGGCGGGTCGAGCGAGGTGAGCATATGGGACAGCGGCGCGGGCAGACCCGGCGGCGCCGAAGCCCGCTCAAAGGGTGGCAACGAAGCCCTCCAATCCTTCGCCAGCCGGGGGTCGGCCAGGCCGGAGCGAACGTCGGCGTAGCGGGTGACGAGCCAGGTCGGTCCACCTTCGAAGGTCACCTCGCGTACAGGGGTGTTTTCGCGGACGTGGTTCAGGGCGGCGTGCGGGTCACGCCAGTAGGAGTCCAGGAAATCGGGGTCGCTCACCGACTGCTCCTTTCGTTGTGGGGTAGGGCAGGTGTCCTGTCGAGCGGCCGGTCGCTCGATGGGCGGCCATATGTGTGCGATTCGGGTTCTGTCGGAAGAGAGGCGAACGTGAACTTTCGAGTGTCCGTAAGAGACAGTCAGCTACTATCGAGCGCCCGTTTTGCCGCCATATGAGCTTTTCTGCGTGGGGTCGTGAGTGCTAAAGAGGGTTAGAACGCTCTTTAGCACTCACGACCCTTTCGCAACGTCGAAGGTTGTGAAAGCCAGGTCCGCAACACCCGTTACGCAGGCCTGGCGGGACATGAGCGGCCCACGCGCCTCAGCCCTTCACCACCGTCGCGCTCATCCCCGCGATCCGGTGATCCGGCCAGCGCGCGCCGTCGCCCTTGGGCTCGTCGCCGAGAACGGTGACCCGGCGACCGACCCGGCGCTCGGCGTAGTCGTTCACGGCATAGTGCTGCGTCGCCCGGTTGTCCCAGACCGCGACGGCGCCCTCGGTCCAGCGGTAGCGGCAGACCCGTTGCGGGCTTTCGGACACCGCGAACAGATGCGCCAGCAGCACCGCGCTCTCGTCGGGGGTCAACTGGGGAACGCGCCGGGTGAACATCCGGTTCACATAGAGGGAGCGCTTGCCTGTCCCCGGATGTATGCGCACCACCGGATGTTCGGCCTCGCTGCGGAAAGAACCGTCGGGATGCTCGAAGACGTGGATCGCGGTGAGCCCGTCGGCCAGTTCCCGGATCGGCTCGGACAAGGCCTCGTAGGCCAGGTACTGGTTGCTCCACATGGTGTCTCCCCCGACTTCGGGCGATCGCACGATCTGCAGGATCGAGGCGACCGGCGGGGATTGCGCGAACGTGACGTCGGTGTGCCAGACGTCGGCTTTGGCGCCCAGGTCGGAATCGAGAACGACGATCTCGTCGTGTCCGGCCAGCTTCGGCAGGAATCGATGGACCTCCAGGTTCCCGAACCGGCGCCCGAACGCCTTGTGGTCGGCGGGCGTGAGGTCGTTCTCGCCGGGGAAGAACAGCACGAGATGTTCGAGAAGCAGGCCGTAGATCCGTTCGAACAGGGCGTCGTCGATGTCCGCGAGCGCGACGCCGCGGACCTCCGCGCCCAGCGCGCCGGTCACGGGTCGTACCTCGAGGGAATCCATTCCTTGTTCCTTTCGCGCAGTGTCGATCCGCATTCCACAGTAGATGGAATGCTTGCCTGATCCGGCCGGAAAACCTTGCGCGGCAAGCCTTTCCGGTGCATTGTTCAGCGACGTACCGAAGTTTTCCCCTCCCCCTTCCCGAAAGGACCGCGGTGACGGCCGAGAACACGGAGCTCCAGGACGGCACCAGCAGGCTCGCCGAACTCGTCGACCTCGCCACCCCGTTCGCGGTGCGGACCGCGGTCGCGTTGCGGCTGCCCGAACTGATCCGAGACGGGTACACGACGACAGCCGCCCTCGCGACCGAATCCGGCTCCGACCCGGCCTCGCTCACCCGCCTGCTGAACCATCTCGTGAAGGTCGGGGTGTTCGCCGAGTCCGAGCCGGGGCGGCACGGGCTCACCCCGGTGTCGCGGGCGCTGCTGGACGAACGCAACGCGCTGCTGCGTTCGTGGCTCGACGCCGACGGCCCGGGCCTCACGATGGATCTGGCCTACAGCGGGATGCCGCACTCGGTCCGCACCGGCGAGCCCGCCTATCCCGTAGTGCACGGCGCCGACTTCTGGTCCGACTACCGGGCCGACGAAGCGCTGAGGCGGTTCTTCGGCACCACGATGGCGGGATTCGCCTGGCAGACCGGACCCGAGGTCGCCACCCGCTGGGACTGGGGTTCGGTGTCCAGCGTGCTCGACGTCGGCGGCGGGACGGGATCGCTGCTGGCGGCGGTCCTGACCGCGCATCCGCATCTGACCGGTGCGGTGCTGGATCTGCCCGAAGTCCGGCCCGAGGCGGAGAAACTCCTCATCGGCAGTGGCCTGAAAGACCGTGCGGAATTCCTCGGCGGGAGTTTCTTCGCCCCGGTTCCGCCAGGCTACGACGTCGTGCTCGTCTCGCGAGTTCTCACCGACTGGCCCGATGCGGACGCCCGCGAGATTCTCGGCCGCTGCGCGGAGGCCGCGGGCGAAAGTGGACGGCTCCTGGTGGTCGAAGTGCTCGCCGGTGCCGAGCACGCCAAGAACAACTCCTCGTTCGACCTGCAGTCGCTGACCCTGCTGGGTGGCCGGGAGCGCGGGCCGGAGGACTTCGACGAACTCGCGTCCGGCGCCGGGCTCGTCCGCCGCGACCGGCTCGACGGCGCGAACGGTCTCGTGGTCCTGGAGTACACGCGCGAATGAGTTCATCGCACCCAGCCGGGCAACCGGTTCGACCTCGGGTCGGGCAGCCCGAGCTGGTGCAGCCGGTCCAGCGGGGTCAGCCGCCGGACCCCCAGCCCGGACATCGTGTGCGTCACTTCGTGCCGGAGGCGGTCATTGGCACCCGTGCCGGCCAGCGCGCGGTCACCGAGCCTGCTGCCGCCGGTGATCATCCGGGCCGCGTTGTGACTGGTCCGGCCGATATGGCCGAGGTTCGGCCGTCGCGCCGCGTCGTAGCGGCACAGCGCGTGATCGACGACGTCGTCTGCCAGGGACCCGCCTTGGCGTAACTTCGCGGCGAGGTCGTACGCGTCGGCGATCGCGCTGTTCATCCCCTGCGCCGCCATCGGATGCACCAGATGACCGCTGTCGCCGACCAAGGCGATGCCAGGGGCCGTCAAGGAAACCGCCAGCGCTCTCGATACCGGCAGCACCTGTTTGCGGTCCAGTGCGGCGCGGAACGACGTCGCGAGCGGGGCCAGGCCGGGACAGCCGGCCAGCACTTGATCGGCCCACCCGCCCAACCCGTCCGCGTCGACACCGCGAAGTTCGTCCGATGCGATCTGGACGTAGAGCCGGACTCGCCCGCAGGGCAAGGGATAGTGCAGGCGTAAGCCGTTTTCGGTGACGTAGGCGGTGAATTCCGGCGGTACGGCCACGTCGTGCAGGTCGAACGCGGCCAACCGGTGGGGATAGTCCCGCCGGGGCGCGTCCAGCCCGGCCGCGGCGCGCAGCCGGGAAGAAACCCCGTCGGCGGCCACCACCAGCGACGCGGAGATGTCGCCGTCGTCGCATCGGACCCCGGTCACCCGGCCCGCCGTCGACCGCGGTTGCCGGACCTGCACGCCCCGTCGGATCTCGACGTTGCCGGGCAGCGCGTCCTCCAGCGTTTCGAGGATCACGGGATAGTCGTGCGCCAGCAGCCACGGATGCGAGGCCGGAAGCCGGGAGTAGTCGAGGACCATCCGCGGCTCACCGTCCGGGGCGCGGGCGGCCAGTCGCGAAAGGCGCAACGCTCCCGCTCGATCGAGCGCGTCGGTCACTCCCCACTCGCGCAGGACCGCCAGCGAGCCGGGCTGCAGAACCTCCCCCTTCGCCACCGGTGCGGGCGTCAGGCGTTTGTCCAGCACCAGGACCCGGTGCCCGAGCCTGCCCACCGCGCACGCGGCGGCAAGTCCCGCCACACCCGCGCCGCAGACGACGACGTCGTAGTGCTCCGGCCTCATCGCGTCACCTCGAGATACCGGCCCAGTGCCCGTAACGCCATGCCCTGGGTGAAGGCAGGGTTGGCGTACCGGCTGACCCGGCGCACGTACTCGTGCACCGGCTGCGGCGTCCACCCGCCGCCGGTCGTCCGGGCGTCGAGGAGCCAGTGCACGCCGTCGATCACCGCGACGGAATCCTTACCCGCCGTCAGCAGCGCCGAAACCGCCCATCCCGTCTCCTCGGCGGAGCCGGGAGCACCGTGCCCGTCACCCCAGGAACCGTCGGGGTTTCGGGCTCGCACCAGCCACTCCTGAGCCCGTGCCGCGGGCCCCGAACCGGTCCGGCCGCACCGGGCGAAGGTCTCCAGCACCGCCGCGGTCCCCATTGTGTGCTCCCGATACCAGACGGATTCGTAGCTCCCGTCGGGCAGTTGCGCCGTGCCGAGCCAATGCAGCGCGTGATGGATCCGTCGATCGGTGACGGGGACACCCGCGTCGAGAAGCGCCCCGACGGCCTGTGCCGTCGTCATCGGGCACGGCCCGCTGTTGACCACCTTGGTGTTGCGGACACAGAGGCTCCACGAACCGCGGCTGTCCTGACGGCCGCTGAGCCACGTGACACCCTTGCGGACGGCGTCGGCTTGAGCGTCACCCGGCAGCCGGGCCAGCACGGAGACGATCTCGCCGGTCTCCAGCACCGCGGGCCAGCCGTTCGGACCGGACCAGCCCCAGAAGCCCGGCGGGCAGCCGAAGGCCAGGAACGGCCGGTGCTGCTGGAGGCGGACGAAGAGATCACGGGAGACCGCCAGCCTTGGATCGTCGCGGTAACCGGCTTCGATCAGGCCGCGGACCGCGTACATCGTCCACGCGCCATCGAGCGGTGTGGTCGTCCACGAACCGTCGGGGTGCATGGTGCGCCGCAGCCAGCCGACGGCGGCGTCGACCATGTCCTGTCCCAGCCCGGCCCTCGCCAGCCCGACGCAGACGAGGCCGGTCACCCAGGCGTCCTCGGACCACGACCCCGCCGAGCCCTCGTGCTCGAACGCCTGCCGGATCCCCAGCAATGCCCGGGGTTCGGCTCGCCGGGCCAGCATCCGCTGCAGCCGCGTCAGGGGCCGGTGCCTGGTCTGCGCGAGACCCAGCGCCGACGCCATCGGCAACCGGAGATCGAACAACCGGCGGTAAAGTCCTGGCAGTAAGGCCAATTCGAGCGGGAAACGGCGCATCTCCCGCTGGTCGAGCCAGCCCGCCATACCGTAGAACTGGCGGCACCACAGCAGCACCTCCGGATGCGGGATCGCCTCCAGACCGCCGTAACCGGCCGTCCACTCCCGTCCCGCCGCGACGGCCCCGGCATTGCCGACGGGCCCCACCAGATGCAACGCGGCCGCGGCCACCGCGGTCGGACCCGGTTCGCTGTCCTGCCCGGGGACCATCGACCATCCGCCGTCGTCGTTCTGGACACGGCGGAGCCGGTCGGCTCCGGCCTCGATCAGGTCGGCGGCGCCACCCGGGTCCGCGAAGTGCAGCGCCGTGATCGCGCCCGCGGTCGCGAGGGTGGACCGCAGAGTGCTCGCCCCGTAGTCGAACACCCCGTCCGGCCGCTGTGCCCGCCACAGCTCCTCCGCTCCCTCCGCGATGGCCGTGGACAACTTCCCTTTCGCCGACTGGACTGAGCTCAAACCGTGTCCTCTCCGTCCCCTGCCGGGAACTCGTGCCGGGCCCGCATCCGGGCCTGAGTGACGAGCGAGAAAGCCAGTGCGGGTACCAGCACCAGTGCGGTCGTTTCGACGCCGGCGGCGCCCGCCGTGACGGCCGCCGCGAGCACCAGCCGCTCCGCGACGAGCACCTCGTGCGAACGCAACGCCCGCCGCGCGGTGAGCGCCGTGGGCCGGACGGCCGCGAACGCGAAGAAACCGGTCACGGCCGCGATCGCGACGAACGCGATCTGGTCTCCGGGCAAGCGGGCGACGAAAGCGCCGGCGCCCACCGCGGCGACGCCCGCCACGTACAGCACCACCGCGAGCCGCACCGCGACCCGCACGCCATGGCGTACCGGCACCGAGTGGTAGCCGCCCGCCCGATCGCCCTCGACGTCGCGGACCGTGCCGATCAGATTGGAAGCGCTGTCGTGGAGCAGAAATCCCAGCGCCACCGGGACGAGTGTCCAAGGCGGCCAGGTGGTCACGGTCATCGCGCCGATCGTCAGCGCGAGCGCCGACAGCACCCCCCGGCTGAGATTTCCGGCGAAGCCCCTCCGCTTGAACACGGCGCTGTAGGCGACGATCCCGCCCATCGCCAAGGCGAAGACCGGCAGGATCCGCCAGTTCATCGCGATCAAAGCCGCCAGTGACGTCGCCGCGCAGCCGATCCCGCAGGCCAGCGCCACGGCGGGTGACAATCGTCCGGACGGGATGGGCCGCTGTGGTTTCGCGATCGCGTCCAGGTGCCGGTCGAAGTAGTCGCCGAGATAGTGCCCGGACAGCCAGCCCAGGACCGGCGCCAGTACGGCGACGAAGAGTTCGACGGGCCGTCGTCCGCCCGCGGCCAAAGCCCCCGCGAGACCCAGCAGGGCCGGGTAGCAGGTCGTGTAAGGCCGCCAGGTCTGCCAATGGGCCGTGGCGGCCTCGCGGAGTCCGCGGCGCGCGGGGCGATCAGCGGTCACGGTCCACGGCGCGGTCGGTGATCCCGGCGAGCCGGGTCGCCGCCGCGGCCACCGGCAGTTCCCTCAACCGTGCCCTCGCCCGGCCTGCGTGCTCCCGTGCGCTCCGGCAGGCGGAACCCAGGCCACCGCTCGCGAGTACGGCGACGCGGAGCGATCTCAACGTCTCCTCCGGAGGGAGTGCTCCCGACAGCGCGGTTTCGATGAGCCGCCGGTGCTTCGGTTCCCCGTCGCGATACGCGAGCAGGACCGGCCAGGTCGGACGGAGGTTGGCCGCGTCGCTCACGGCGGGTTTGCCGACGCGGCTGGAATCCGCCAGATAGGGCAGGCAGTCGTCGTACATCTGGAAGGCGATTCCGGTGTGCTCGCCATAGCTCCCCAGCAGGTCGACCTGCTCGGCTGAGCCACCATCGAGGAGCGCGCCCGCCCGGCAGGCGGCACGGAACAACGCGGCGGTCTTCAAACCGGCCACCTCGAGATAGTCCTCGAGCGCGCTGTCGTGCTTCAGCCCCGATTCCAGTACCTGCCCTCGGCACAGGTCGTTGCCCGCACGGGCGATTTCGGCGACCACCGGTGCCACCACGTCGGCGGGCAAGCCTCCTTCGGCGACGATGACGAACAAGTCGAAGAGCAGGGCGTCGCCGGTCACGATGGCGTCGGCGGTCCCGTAGCGCGCGTGCACCGAAGGGCGACCGCGGCGGACATCGTCGCCGTCGATGATGTCGTCGTGTACCAAGGACGCCACATGCAGGTACTCGACCGCGATCGCGGCGGGGAGCGCCGAATCCACGGAACCGCCGACCGCTTCGGCCGACGCGATGAGCGCCAAGGGGCGAACCAGTTTTCCCGGTCCCGCCAGCGCGTGCCGGATCAGTTCGTCGAACCGGTCACCCTCTCGGCGGCACCGCCGCACGAAAGCGTCGCGGATCATCGCGGTCGGATCGCCGGTCCCTCGTCCCAAGGTCTCGATCACCGGATCGCTCCCTCGGCGGCGAAACTGCGCGCGGCCGCGAGAACGGCGTCGTTGGCATCAGGAAGTCCAGTGCTGACACGGACTCCGGCCTCGCCGACCACCCGGACGGCCACCCCGTGCCCGGCGAGACACGTGACGAAATCCTGATTCCGCGCCCCGAGGTGGAGCCACAGATAGTTCCCACCACTCGGCGGGACATCGAAGCCCAGCCCGATCAGGCCGTCGCGGACCCTGTCCCGCTCCGCGGCCAGCTCACGACACTGCTCGCGCATACGGTCTTCGGCGTCCAGCGCGGCGATCGCGGCCGCCTGGGCCGGAGTGGGCACACGATGGAAGGGCGTCGTCGGTCGTACCGGGCCCACGACCTTCTCGGCGCCGACGAGGTAGCCGACGCGCAGTCCGAGGAGACCGTGCGATTTGGAGAAGGTGCGCACCACCACGACCCGGGGATCCTCGGGGATCAGGCTCACCGCGTCGGCGATCGCGTCCGGTTCGGCGAACTCCCGGTACGCCTCGTCGACGAGCACGAGGACGTTCGCGGGCAGGGCGTCGAGCAGCGCCGTCAGGCGTCCGGTTCCGAGTACCTCACCGGTGGGGTTGTTGGGATTGCACAACAGCACCACCCGGGTCCGGGCGGAAACGGCCGCGGCGACTCCGTCCAGATCCTGCCCGTCACCGGCGTCGCCCGGCACGGCGACCGGTTCGGCACCGGCGTTGCGGATCAGCAGTGGGTAGAGATCGAAGGAAGGCCACGTGTGCACCACGGTTTCGCCGGGTGCGCAATGCGCGGAAAGGAACTGCTGCAGCAACGCCCCCGAACCCGCTCCGGCGACGACTTGTCCCGCCGTCACCCCGAGTCCGGCGGCCAGCCGTGATTCCAGCCGGGTGGCGAGCGCGTCGCCGGTCAGGTTCACCGAGCCGAGGGACTCGGACAAGGCCTCCCCCACGCCGGGCAACATCGGCCAGTGGTTCTCGTTCAAGGACAGCTGGTGCACGATCCGGCGCACTACCGCCAACCTTTCCTGCGTCAGTAGTCGATACGGTCGGTTTGCCTCGCCCAGGCCTCGAACGGCAGGGACGCGTCCGGGACGCGCAGGGCGGAAACCGGGAACGTCCAGGTATCGCGCGGCTTCTCGAACAGTTCGTAGAAGGCGAGATCGTCGAAGCCCGCTTGCGCCGCGTCATGCCGATCGGCCGCGTAGACGACCTTGTCGAGACGGGACCACAAGGCCGACGCCAGGCACATCGGGCAAGGCTCGCACGAGGACACGAGCACACAACCCGCGAGTGAGAATCTCTTAATTTTCCAGCAGGCCTGGCGGATGGCGACCACCTCGGCGTGCGCCGTCGGGTCGAGCAGGGAGGTGACCTGGTTGACCCCGGTGGCGACCACCTCGCCGTCCCGGACTACGAGGGCGCCGAACGGACCACCGCCGACTTCGACGTTGCGGGCGGCGATCCTGACACTCTCGGAGAGCCAGTCGCGTTCCTCGGCTCCGCCGTCCGCTCGGGTCATTCGAGACCTCACTTCCGTCGTCGGGTGGCACGGATGACCGGGCGACCGGCTGAAGCGATCATCTTCGGTCGCGGCACCGATGCCCGGCGCGGGACCGGGAACCAAGCGGAGAACCCGAGGGAAAGTCCTCACGAACCGACGGCGCGCCCGGTCGGAAAGCGACGGAGGTGACGGCGGCGGATCGGTCGTGGGCGTACGGGCTTGGGGTTGTGAAAGCCACTTTCGCAACCTTCAACGTTGCGAAAGTGGCTTTCACAACGCTTCCTGGCCTCCGCCGAGCGCCAAAACCGCAAGATTCGAGGCGAAGGGAACTTTCCTCTCGTGTGATGAGGGGAAAGCTCCCTTCAGCCGCCTTATCGCTCCTGGGCACGTCGTCCATCCACAGTGGACTCAGGCAGGTGTGGGCAAAACTGCTAGCGGCGATGCCCTTCCGCACCTGGCACACCGGGGCCCGGTGAACCGATCATCGACCGTGGTGCCAGGTCGAATCGGGCCGCTTCACGGCCCCACGACGCGAAGAAGGGAAGCGAGAGTGACCGCAGTCATGCGACCAACCGACCGGCCACTGGTCTCCGTCCGGCCCAGAATCCTCGCCACCGTGGTCTTTCTAGCCGTGATCGCGGCCAACGTCGCCGCGACGACCGTTCTCTTCTTCGCCGCAGGCCTGTCCGGCAATACGCTCATCGACATCGGCAGGCTCACCGGCCTCTACGGCGGCTTGGTTCTGACGTTCCAGCTGATTCTCGTCGCCCGGCTGCCGTGGCTGGACCGGCGGATCGGTATGGACCGCCTCACCACCTGGCACCGTTGGACGGCCATCGGGCTCTTGTGGTCGTTGGTGGCCCACTTCGTCTTCACCGTCTTCGGTTACGCGGAACTCGACGACAAGGGAGTCGTCGACGAATTCGTTTCGATGATCACCCAGCTCGAAGGCGTTCTCCGCGCAGTGGTGGCGTTCGCGCTCATCGTGCTCGTCGGAGGCGTCTCGGCGCGGTTCGTCCGCAGGCGGATGTCCTACGAGACCTGGCACTTCATCCACCTCTACGCCTACGCCGCGGTCGTGCTGGGCTTCGGCCATCAGGTGATGCTGGGCAAGTCGTTCGCGTCCGGCGGTATCGCCTGGACCTACTGGTGCCTCGTCTGGGTGGCCGGACTCGCGTCGGTGATCGTCGGACGCCTCGTGCTGCCGCTGGCCCGGAATCTCCGTCATCGTTTGAGGATCGTCGCCGTGGTGCCCGAGTCGGCCGAAACCGTGTCGGTGTACATGACCGGCAGGCACCTCGACCGGATGCCGGTCAAGGCCGGGCAGTTCTTCCTGTGGCGGTTCCTGACCAAGGACCGGTGGTGGCAGGCCAATCCGTATTCCCTTTCGGCCGCACCCGACGGGCGCACCCTCCGGCTGACCGCGAAGGCCGCCGGTGACGGCAGCTCGTCCCTGCGCTCGCTGAAGGTCGGCACCTGGGTGTTCGCGGAAGGCCCCTACGGCGCTTTCACCGCGATGCATCAGCGCAAGACGCGCGCTCTGCTCGTGGCGGGCGGGGTCGGGATCACCCCTCTTCGCGCGCTGCTCGAAGAGATCGCCGGGCACGTGATCCTGGTCTACCGCGTCCGGAGCGAACAGGACGCCGTGCTGCTGCCCGAGATCAAGGACCTGGCACGGGCCCGGGGCGCGGCGGTCCATGTCCTCACCGGGCCGTCCGATTGGTCCGGGCCGTTCGGGCCGTTGCTGGGACCCGACAGTCTGGGTCGGCTGGTGCCGGACATCCGTGAGCGGGACGTCTTCGTCTGCGGCCCGCCCGGCATGACCTCGGCCACGTTGC
Source organism: Amycolatopsis thailandensis (assembly GCF_002234405.1). GTDB lineage: Bacteria > Actinomycetota > Actinomycetes > Mycobacteriales > Pseudonocardiaceae > Amycolatopsis > Amycolatopsis thailandensis. The sequence continues at coordinate 18,774 of NZ_NMQT01000072.1, forward strand.
GCAGCCTGCGGGAGATCGGCGTTCCGCGTCAGCAGGTCCACGCCGAGCGCTTCAGCCTCACGATCTGAGCCGGGAGTCGACCGACCCATGAAGAAAACCGTCCTCACCCTCATCGTGGCCCTGTCGACCGCGGGGTTCATCGGTCTTTACGTCTACGATCCGGGCTCGTCCACGCCGACCGCTGCCCCGCCGAACATCCTCGAGGTGATCGAGGCACCGCCGAGCGCGCAGGCCGCGCGCACGGTGGACGGCTCGGCGGAGACCGACAAGTACGGCACGGTGCAAGTGCAACTCGTGGTGTCCGACAACCGGATCTCGGAGATCCGGCTGCTCCGGCAACCTGAACCGGGGAGGGGCGCGGAAGCGATCAAGGCTCTCCAGCAGGCGACGCTGACCGCGCAGAGCGCCGCCATCGACACCGTGTCCGGGGCGACCATGACGAGCGAGTCGTACCTGAAGTCCCTTCAGGCGGCGCTGGACGCGAGGTGAAGCGGGTCGAGCAGGTCATGGGGCTGCCGGTTTCGGTCGACATCCGTGACAAAGGTGACCACCTGACGTCGCTCGCGCGCGTTTTCGCGTGGCTGCACGAGGCCGACGAAAGATTCAGCCCGTTCAGGACGGACAGTGAGGTGAGCCGCTTCGATCGCGGCGACCTGACCGTGTCCGAGCTCAGTGACGATCTGCTCGACATCCTGATGACCTGTGACCACTACGAACAGCTCTCCGGCGGGGCGTTCACGGCGCGGCTACCTGGCAAGCCGCTCGATCCCAACGCCATCACGAAGGGCTGGGCGGTCCAGCGGGCCGCCCGGCTGCTGAAATCCGCCGGACTCGAAGTCTTCTGTGTCAACGCCGGCGGTGACGTGGTGACCGCGGGAGAGCCGGAACCCGGCCGCGGCTGGCGGATCGGCATCCGTCATCCCGAGCAGCGCGGAGAGATCTGCGCCGTCGTGGAATCGGCCGACGGCGCCGTCGCGACGTCCGCCTGCTACGAGCGCGGTTCGCATATCTTCAACGGCCGCACCGGGCGGCCCGCCGAGGGGCTGCTGTCGGTGACCGTCGTCGCCGAAGACCTGCTTCGGGCGGATGCGTTGGCCACGGCCGCCTTCGCGATGGGTGTCGACGGGATCGCCTGGGCCGCCTCACAGCCCGGATGCCGAGTCCTGATCGTCGACGCCGAACGGCAGGTGCACCGGTCGTCCGATCTGAAGCTGCTGTGAAAAGGACCGAACGAAAGAGCTGTGACATTGCCGCATACCGCTGTTTCCCCGCCTCCGGCGACGGGTGCCTGGCGCGAAGGCGACCCACCGGGACGCCGCCAGTGGTTCCCTCACGGCAGCGCCTTCGCGCTGGAGGGTGGCGGAACCCTCCCGGAATTCACCTTGGCCTTCGAGTCCTGGGGGCGGCTGAATCCGTCGAAGACCAACGCGGTTCTGCTCGAACACGCCTTCACCGGTGACAGCCACGCGGCGGGAGAAGCCGGCCCGGGACATCCCAGCCCTGGTTGGTGGGATTCGCTGATCGGGCCTGGGCTTCCGCTCGATACCGACCGGTACTTCATCGTCGCGGCGAACGCCCTCGGCGGCTGCCAAGGCTCCACCGGACCCGCGTCCCTGGCCCCGGATGGCTCCCCGTGGGGCAGCCGTTTCCCCCTTCTGACCCTGCGGGACCTGGTCGGGGCGGAAGCGCTGCTGAGCACTTGGCTCGGGATCTCGCGCTGGCGCGCGGTGATCGGTGGCTCGATGGGCGGCAACCGGGCGCTCGAATGGGCGGTCACCTGTCCGGACCGGGTGGCGGCGGTCATGGTGCTGGGCAGTGCCGCCGTCACTCCGCCCGATCACCTCGCCCTGGGCTCGGCGCAGATCCACGCGATCACCGCCGACCCTGGCTGGCACGGCGGGGATTACCACCATCTCCCGCCGGGCGAGGGCCCGCACCGGGGCCTGGGGACGGCGCGGCGCATCGCGCATCTCGCCTACCGGGCCGAGGCCGAACTCGAGCAGCGGTTCGGCCGGAGACCCCAGGACGGGGAAGACCCGTTCCGGGGCGGACGCTTCGCCGTCGAGTCGTATTTCGACCACCACGCGGGCAAGCTGGTGCGCCGGTTCGACGCGGGAAGCTACGTCACCCTCACCAGGGTGCGGAACAGCCACGACCTCGGGCGTGGCCGGGGTGGCGTCTCAGCGGCGCTGGCCGGGATCACCGCCAAGGCGATCGTCGCGAGGCTGTCCGGTGACCGGATGTACCGGCCGTCCGCGCTCGACGAGCTGGCCGCGGGAATCCCGGGCTGCGCCGGGATCTCGGAGATCGTCTCACCGCACGGCCACGACGGTTTCCTCACCGCGACCGACCAGATCGGCCTGCTGCTGCGCGCACTGCTGGACTGATCGTGCCGCGTCCTCTCGCCTGGTGAAGTAAATCCCCCTCTTTCGACCCGAAAGGGCGTAACCCGGCGGTAACAGCCACTCGGTTGACGCAAAGTGCACCTGTTCGGGTGCCGCTTCGCCGGGTCGAGAGGTAAGGCAAACGTTGGGTGAAGGCGGTGTGCGCGTTCCCCCTGGGGTCCGAAAGTTCCTCGAGGTCACCTTGGGGTTCTCCTGGCCGGAGAGTGACGATCGGGGATTGACCGCGCTGTGGCTGGCGTGGGCGGAATTCGAGACGGCGGCCGCCGCTTACCGGGCCGCCGCCGGTGCGGCGGGAACCGCGACCGCCGAGGCGCTGGCGGGCGAGACGGGCGAGTTCTTCGGCCACTACCTGGGCTCCACCGTCCCCGAGGTCCTCGACGCCCTGACCCGCGGTGCGGGCGAGCTGGCGAAGATGGCGAAAAACGCCGCCGCGGACGTCTACAAGACCAAGGTCATGTTCGTCGTCTTCGCCGCTTTCGCGCTGGCCACGGTCATCGAGCTCCTCGTCTCGGTCATCGGGGCCCTGTTCGTCGCCCCGGTCCTGGCCGCCGCGCGCATCAGCATCGGCGTTATCTGGCGCGCCCTGATCACCAAACTGGGTGCGCTCACGCGGCCGGTGATCCTGCGGGGTCTGGCCGAGACCGGGAAGCAGACCGCGAAGTTCGCCGCCATCGGAGCGGGTCTCATGGCGGGCACCGATTTCGGCGTCCAAGCCCAGCAGGTCGCCGACGGCCTTCGCGACGGCTGGGACACCCGTTCGCTGACCTCGTCGCTCGTCGGCGGCTTACTCGGCGGCGGCTTCGCCGGGCTCTTCCACGCCGGAGCGGGCCTGATCCGTTCCACCGCTTTCTCTCTCGAAGGCCGACTGGTCAAGACCTCCGCGGGCAAGATCGTCACCGCGCCCGAAGGCCCCCTGCTGACCGAGCTGGCCGGCCCGCTCAAGGCGGTCGGCCATGTCGCCTACGGCACCGGACAGGTCGGTGCCGCACTGCTCACCGCGCCGCTCATCAACGTCCTCACCGGCAACGCGGGTGCCAACCCCTTCCTCGGCATCGTCAGCGCGTTCAGCGCCCACGGCGGCGGACGGGCCGCCACCGGGGGTGCGCCCGCTCTCGACTCGATCCACGTACCAGCCCTGCCCACCTTCACCATCCCCGAAGCCGAAACCGGCGCGACCACGGAGAAAAGCCCCACCGGCTCCGCCGAACCGGGAGCTCGACCGACCTACACCGTGGCCGCCCTCACCCAGCCGGTCCAGCCGGCGGCGGCGACCGTGGCCGGTGACTCACGGCTGGACACGACCAGCTCCGGGGAAAGGGCGACCGCGCCGGCGCACTTCCGGAGCGCCCGGGTTCAAGCGCCGTCCAGTGTCCTCGCGCCGCAGACGGTTCCGTCGACGAGCACCGGGCCCCGCCTCGTCCCGGGAGATGACGGTTCCGTGGCGGTCATGCCGGAGCGCAACGTTGAGCGCGCCCTTTCCTCGGCCACCACCTCGTTCCTGACCGAGCAGGCCGGGGTCACACCTCACCCGGAAGCCGTCCAGGGCTCCCCCGCCCCTGACCCGGGGCGCACTCCCAGCGAACTGTTCCAAGGCATTCCCACGCATTCCCCGGTACAACCGGTCCGTGCGATCCCGTTGCCCGGAGGCGGCGGCGTCGCGTTCATCACCGGACCGCAGACCCGCACTGTGCTCAACGCCTTCCCGTATCCCGAGCCCGGCGTGTTCCGTCTCGTCAGCCACCAGCACGGCGGCCACCTCCTCTTTCCCGGCGACGACCACCGCCCCCTCCCCCATCGCCCGGACCAGGTCGCCGAGGTTCTCGCCCACCTCGACCCGCGACTCCGGTCCTGGCACGCCTTCAAGACCGTCGAACTCTGGGCCTGCGACCTCCTCCCGGACCACACCTCGTCACTCGGCCACGCTGTCCGCACCGTCCTCGGCGCGGATCTCTCCGTCGCCCATCCCGGCAGGCCCGTGTACGTCACCCCTCAAGGCACCGTGCACACCACCGACCCCGGCGTCGAGGGCACCCTCGCCCTCGGCCCGAAGCAGAGCACCACCGATATCGGCACGGGTTCCGGCGGCGCTCTCAAACGCCGCCACGCCGCTCACCCGGACACCACCGCCGACCTCATCGCGCTGGTCGGCCACGAAACCGCGACCCGGCTCACCGCCGCGACGACCGCCTTGCTCCATCGATACGGCGACCTGGGTCGGCCGCATCTGCTCGCGTATCTGCGCGGGGGGAACGGGGAACTGTACAAACCCATGGTCGCCGGCGCCGTGATCCGTCTGGCCAGGGAAACCGTCGTGAAGAACGACGAGCTTTGGAATCCGCTCTATCGAGGTGAGCACCGGCACGGGACGTTCGACCTGGACAGGCCCGACGACCTCACCGTGTGGTTGTGGCAGCAGGCGATCATCCGCCCCCACGCCACCGCCGACAAGATCGCGCGAACGGCTGTGGAATCCGGATTCATCGACTGCGACGGCCATCTGCTCACCGGAGCCAGGCAGGCGATCAAGGCCGCCGAAGCGGATGCGCGCCGGAATCTGGAGTTGTATCTGCCGAATTTCCAGCACCGCGCGAAAATCGCGGACTTGGCAGACCGGCTTCTCAGCGACCCGACCTTGAGCCAGGCAGCCATCATAGAGCGCTTGAGAGACCGGAACGTACAAGGAACGGACGCCGAGCTCCAGCAATTCGTAAAGGAGCGAAGGGAAGCGCAGGACACGCGCGCGGCCGCCGGTGACCAACCGGACGCACACCCCGGCAAGACGTTCCTCGGCCACTCCCTGGACGCGGACCGGCTCACCGATCACGAACTGATCGACAAAATCGCCTACGCCGCGGCTTGGGCCGACACGAGAGCCACTCCCGAAGACCTGACCCGGGGCCTGATCGAGGAAGGCATCACCGGAGCATGGGCGAATCTGCTTCGCCTGGTCTCCGCGGCCGTCGCCGAGGCCACCCGCAACGGAGACCGGCTTTCCCTGCTGGACTCCGAGAACCCTGCTCATGGGGACGCCATCCGGAGCCGGATCGGCACCATTCTGCGCGTGTCGCCGGAATTGCGGGGCCCAGCCCAGGTCAAGCGGTTGGCGAGACACATGCGCATGCGTCACATCTCCGGCGGCCAAAGTGCCCTCGACGAGCACGCCCGAGCAGCTCTGGAAGCGCCCCCCGATCACCTGGGGACCGGCATCGAAACCACCGGTCCCGAAATCGACCCCATCACCATCCGTGCCGGCGAGCTCGACCCTGCCAACGAAGAGCACCGGCGAGTCATCGACGAGCTGGCGCGCAAGGTGGTCGCCGAAAACGGCGGCCTCGGATCGGCGACCTTGAGCTTCCATTTGAACCGTGAAGGCGTCGCGAGAAAGAGCGGGATCACCGAGGCCATCACCCGGGCGGTGGAGGAGGCCGAAGCCGACGGATCGCTGTGGCGGCCCGGTTACCGTGGCCGTCCGCAAGAGCACCGTTTCGACACCGACGATCCCAACGACTTCACGGCGGTGCTGTGGCAGCTGGCGATCAGCCACCCGCACGAAAAGGCGACGGAGATCGCCCGCCGCGCCGAACACGCCGGTTTGGTCGCCAGTCGCGAGACCTTGACCGGATACGCGAAGAAAGCCATCGAGGCCGCCGAACGGCATCATCGGCGGCGCCCGGTCTTGAACATCAAAGATCGAGAGAAAGATCCACGGGTCGACGCACTCCTCGATTCCGTTGTTCCCGCCTTCATGAAGAAGAACCCCGATATCGGGGTCAACGCCTTGCTGACGGTCCTGAAGGCACACAACCTGGAAGGGCGCAAAGAGGCGTTACGTGCCGCTGTAGGCAAAAGGAGAACCGCTGTCACTCAGCCGAGCACACTGGACACGGGAGACCATCGAGTCGAGACAGGTCCCGAAGGCGACTCGCTCCCCCTGGTTTCGGACGGGAAATTCCTGGGCCGGTCACTCGACGCCGACGATCCGGAAGATCACGGCTGGATCGACAAACTCGCCTACGCCGCGGCCTGGGCCGACAAGAGCGCCACTCCCGAAGACCTGACCCGCCGCCTGATGGGCCAGGGAATCAAGGGGTCGTACAGCACCCTGGCGGCCCTCGTCCGCGAAGCGGTCACCGATGCGGTCAAGAACGGCGACCGGCTGGAGCGGTTGTCCGCCGACTCGGCTTTCGTCCGGCACGACGTCCAGCGCCGCATCGGCGAGCTGCTCCTTCGCGACGCCTCGCTCCGTGATCCCGGCAACCCCGACCGGGTCGCCCAGCTCGTCAAGCAAATGCGTGTCCGGCATATCGCCGGCTCCCAACACGGTCTCCGCGCCCACGCCGAGTCCATGCTCGAAATCCAGCCTCACCGGCCTTTGCCCGACAGCTCCGGAATCCCTGTTCGCTCACCTGTCCGGCCGGTCCGCGCCATCCCGCTTCCCGACCGGATCGGGTTCGCCTTCGTGCAGGAGAGATACGCCGCGAACATCGCCGCCGCCTTCCCCACCCCGGAGCCCGGGGTGCTGCGCATCGTCGTCGATCACGACAACGGCGTCTTCTCCCTGCCGGGCTTCCTGGGCGGCGAGATCACCCACACACCAGACCAGCTCATCGAGGTGATCTCCACCCTACCGATCCCGCTCGCGACCTGGAACACGATCGGCGAAATCCGGCTTTGGGCCTGCCGGATCACCGAAGCCGACGGCTACGCGCGGCTCGTCCTGGCCCTGCGAGACCATCCCTCCTTCGCCGCGGGAGGTCTCCGGCTGTCCGTCGCGCATCCGGGTCTCCCCATCCACATCACCCCGGACGGTCACGTCCAGCACGTTGCCTCGAGCACACCCGGCACCCTCACGCTCGGCCCCGGTCACCCCGAAGCCGGCCCCTCGACGCTCACTCCTGCGCAGACCCACGTGTCGAGGCAGCTCACGCGGCTGTCCGATCAGCTCGCGCAGGCGAAACGCCATATCACCGCGCTCCCTGCGGCTTTCGAACCACGACTGCGCGCCGAAATCGACCAGAAGCAGGCCCTCCTGAGCCGGGTCACCGTGCGTGACCTGACCGTGCAAGACGCGAGAGGGCTCCCTGGAAGGCTCGAAACCGTCGATCGCCTCGTCGACGCGTTGCGAGACGCTCGGCTCCAGCGGATGGCGGCACTGCACGACGCCGCCATCGCCAGGATCGGGCGCGGCGAAAGCCCTCTGCGATTCTATCCGGACGGCGTACCGAACGGCGTGACCGGTCGTCCGGACGCCCGGTTCGGCCTGGAGATCGAGTTCCAGCTCCTCAGCGAAGAGTTCGACGCGGATGTCGGGAGCTTGGGCAAGCAGCTCGAAGCAGAGGGATTCCTCGAGTGGAACGACGGCAAGGGTTTCCAGGACACCGAGACCGATCCCGGCCGGTGGACCCTCGTGACCGAGGAAGGCGACGAGGGCGGCGTGGAGTTACGCTCGCCGATTCTCCAAGGTGGGCCCGGAAACTGGACGAAGGTCGCAAGGGTCCTGCATTCCATCCGGAACTACCGGGACAGCGAGGGAGAGCCGGTCACAGCCGGGGCGATGGGCGGCCACGTCAACCTCAGCTTCGAGCATCAGCCCGGCCTGCCCGTCAACGGCAGGCTGGCGCAGCTGGGGAAGGTGTTCGAAGACGTCCTCTACCGCTTGGGCAACCATCGCGGCCAAGGGTCGTCACCCCGGCAGCTCACCGAAGTCGGTCCGAACCCGCTCCCCCTGGCGAACGTCACTTCGCGCGCCGAAGTCCGAAGCCTCAACTTCGACCGGAACGAGGCGATCAACTTCACGCACGTGGCGGGGAGTGCGAGCGACCGCTACGAATTCCGGTTCTGGGCCGGCGCGCTCACCGAGGCCGAATGGCAGGTGCACGCCGAAATCAGTGGCGCGATGCTGCTCGCGGCGGAGAATCCGTCCCTCGACGGCGTGCTGCGGGAACGGCTGACCCGACCACGGCTGGTGGGGCACACACCAGAGTTCTCCAGCCCGCGGGAGGAACTCGCCTATCTCCTGGACTTCCTGGAACTGCTGCCACTGAGCCCACACGCCGAAGAGCAGGCCGTCGCCCTGCACTCCTGGACCCGTCCGTTGACGGTGACCAGGAACAACGATCGGCGGTACCGGGCACAGACCGTCATCGGACCTGGCGGACGAGGGTGGTACTTCCCGATGCGGGGCAGCAGCATCGAAGACGCGGTGGCGACAGCCTCGCGCCTCCCCCGCTACCCTCACGCGGAGATCGTGGCGGCCACCCTGACCTCCGGGGAGGACGCGGTCGACGCTTGGACCTCCGGTCCGCTTTCCTTCGGCGACTTCCTCCACGCGCTCTCCTCCCGTGACGTGACCCTCCGGGCGCAAAGCGCGAGACTGGACGGACCTCGTATCGTCCTCGCGGTCCGGAACGGAGCTGCACAGCTGGGTCCCACGGTGTCGCGCGGCATGCAGGAACCGGTCGTGGTCACTGAAGGCCAGGTGCGGATCACCCCGGACGGCAGGCTGGAGACCGACACGGAATGGATCGAATTGGCGTCCGGCTCGGTGCGGCTCCGGACCGGACAGAAAGACCTCGGAGCGGCTCTCGAGGCCATGAACGACATGCACAGCGAGGATGACTATTGAGCCGACGTGGACGCTCGGAAACGGTGTCGCGCACAGCGCGCGGACGCGTTTCCGCCGAACACACGTGATTAAGCGGCGATCACGCTCGAATACGACGAATGGACAGAAACCGAAAGCGCGGCCTACCAGGTCGTCCCGTCCTCCGCGAGGTGGTCACAGCGCGCGAGATGTCCTTCGGGGAGCGTGCATGTCCACCCGTCGTGCTCGGCGTCCGGCGGCACCGGAGTAAGCGAACTCGGACAGCCATTGACGATTTCGGACGCCTTCAGAACAGCTTTGTTCCTCGTCGACAATTCCATGGCATGACCTCTTCCGTACAGTTCTACCGAATCCGCCGGGAGTAATACGTACGCTTCCCGGCTGAATGAAGTTCAGCAGACCGGTCGGAAGTTGACCAGGAATCACCAAGAGTCGACAACAAACGGCCATCGATGATTAGACGTAAAGACGATCAAGGCGCCGCGGAATGCCGGTCAGCCGGCCTCCTGGCTCAGCGCCGACGCCCGCGTCGCGACCACACGGAGATGCTTGGCGAAGGCGAAGGCGGTGCCACGAAGCGACTTCGCGGTGGAATTGAGGTCGAGGCTCCCGGTCCGGCCGGTGACCGCCAAGGCGACCGGCCACGGCACGGACGCGTGCGGCACGGCCACGGCGAGCGTGGTGATCACCCCGGACCGGCACTGGCTGGTGGCGATCCCGGTCTTGCGCGCGGCGGCCAGTTCCTTCGCCCTGGCCACCGCCGCGGGCACCCTGCTGCTGTGCGCCAGCAGGATCCTGGTGATCGCGGATTCCGCCGAGGCCTTCCTGGCGGTCACCTGCTCGGGAAGACGACAGGTCCGGTGACCGTAGAGCTGGTTGAGGTGATGCACGGTGTCGCCGACGAGGACACTCAGGCTCGCGGTCTCGCCCGACGCGCGGTGCAGATCGAGCAGGAACGGCGTCGATTCCCGGCGGAACATCGCGAACAGATCCGCGTTGGCGCTGAGGCCGGCGTCCACTAATTGTTCACCTGCAAGATACCCGGCCTCGGTACGCGCCACGACGCCGTGCTCGTGCAGGACGTTGAGCACCCGGTGGACGGTGGCCTTGGCCAGGCCGGTCTCCCGGGTCAGCACGGCGAGGGTGGCCGAGCTTTCGTGCGCGATGACCGCGTTCAGGACGAGCATCGCCTTGTCCACGGCGCTGAGTGTTTCCTTGGACCGCATCGGGTTCCCGGACAGAGAAGCTGGGGAAATACTCATGGGTATCCGTCCACTTCGGCCACCTGGCAGCTTTGTCACTCGATCGTGCGGCCGTGAAGTGGAGGGCGCCTACGCGGCCGCACCCCTCAGCGCATTTTCGGTCAGGCATTGTGCACTTTGGACCGCTTCCCAAGATCATCCAACGACGGCGCCCGTCGTCCGCGCGGGCATAACCGTTCACCGAAAAGGCGTTCCGAAGGCCACGCACGGTCATCGTGCGGAACAGTGCGAATCAAGGCCGACAAGACCATCCACGCCCCGGGTGGCCGACCGGACAAGGTCGAGGAGCACAGATGACCATCACCTCCGAATCGTCGCAGTACCGGCTCGGTGACGCACCGGGACGGATACCGGTACTCGGCAACGCGCTCAAAATCTTCAAGGACCCGCTGACGTACCTGCCTCGGCTTCGCGATCAAGGTGACGTCGTCCGGGTGAGACTCGGCCCCGGTGTCGCCTACATGGCGGTGACCCACGACGTGGTCCAGGAAGTCCTGCACCGTCCCCGCGTCTTCGACAAGGGCGGCGAGTTCATCGACAAGATGCGGGTCATCCTCGGCGATGGTGTCGGTACCTGCAGTGTCACCACGCACAAGCGTCAGCGCGCGTTCATCCAGCCCGCCTTCCAGAAGCACAAGATCACCGGCTACACCGAGGTGATGGCGAAGCACGTCGCCGACCTGGTCGGCTCCTGGCGGTTCGGTCAGGAGATCGACGTGCTGGAGGAGATGAGCAAACTGACCACGCGGGTCACCGCACAGGCCATGTTCTCCGACGACGACCTCGGCGCGGAGGCCATCGCCGAGGTGCAGCGCTCGTTCCCGGTGGTCTGGAAGGGCGTCTTCCGCCGGATGATGCTGCCCCTACCGGTCGTCCACGAGGTCCCGACCAAGGCCAACCAGGACTACCGGCAGGCGCTGGCGCGGCTCGAAGGCGTGATCAACTCGATGGTGAACGCCTATCGTGAGGACGGCCGCGAACACGACGACATCCTGTCCGTCCTGCTCGCCGCCCGGGACGAGGACGGCACGGCGATGACCGACCTCGAGATCCGCGACGAACTCATGACGATCCTCGCGGCGGGCGTGGAGACGCCCGCTTCCGGCCTGGCTTGGGCCCTGTACCTCACCAGCACCCACCCGGACGTCGAAGCGAAGCTTCACGAAGAAGTCGACAGCGTGCTCAACACCCGGACGGCCACGCCCGACGACTATCCCCGGCTTCCCTACACGAACCGGATCGTCAACGAGGCTCTTCGCATGTACCCGCCGGTGTGGTTCATCACCCGGCGCGCCGTCGTCGACACCACCCTGGGCGGTCACCACGTACCGGCCGGCTCCAGCATCCTTTTCAGTCCCTACGCGCTGCACCGGGACCCCGCCGTGTTCGCCGCGCCGAACACCTTCGACCCGGACCGGTGGCTCCCCGAACGACTCCGGGAGCTGCCGAAGAACGCGGTGATCTCGTTCAGCGGAGGAAGCCGGAAATGCCTCGGTGACGTCCTGGCCAACCACGAGATGACGATCGCGCTCGCCTCCATCGCCGCGCGCTGGCGGCTGCGGGAGAAGGCGGGGCATCAGCTCAAGCCCGTCCCGAAGGCCGAACTGACCATCGGTCACATGCCCATGACCGTCGAACCCCGCGGAACCCGGAAGAGCTGACCACCGTGCACCCAGCCGAACTCAGGATCTGGCCTTCGCCCGGCCACTCCCTGCTCCAGCTGCCCGACCGTATCTCGCCGTACGCCGAAAAGCTCGAACAGCGGATCCTGCACTGGGCGGACGAGTTCCAGGTACTCGACGGCGAACGTGCCCGGACGAAACTCGAACGCACGCGGCTCGGCGAGTTGATCGCCCGGTCCTATCCCCACATCACCGAAGACCGGCTCGACGCGCTGGCGGGATGGTTCCTCTGGGCGTTCGTGATCGACGACTGCTACGACGACGTCGTCGGTGACTACGACGCTTCGGCGGAACGCGTGCTTTCGGTCCTGCGCGGCGAACGGATCCCGGAAATGACCCGGCTCGACGCGCTGCTCGCCCGGGTCCGGGAACTCGTGGTGGAGGGCAGGAGCAGGCACTGGCAGGCCCGGTTCGAGCAGCATATGGGCCAGTTCCTGACCGGGTTCAAATACGAGGCGGACAGCCGCGCCAGCGGTCGGACCCCCAACCTGCTCGGCTACACCCAGCTGCGCCGGGCGACCGGCGGGATCACCCCGTCGCTGGATCTGCTGGAGGTGGCGACCGGCCACGAGGTGCCGGTCCTGATCCACGAGACCGAGCAGTTCCACATCCTGTTCAACCGGGCCGCGGACGTCGTCGTCTGGGTGAACGACGTCGTGTCCCTGGAGAAAGAGCTGCTCTCCGGCGAGACGAGCAACGGCGTCCTCGTCCTGCGCCAGGAGATGGCGTTGTCGGACCAGGAGGCGATCGACGCCGTCTACGATCTCGTCGAGGGGCAGATCGAGCAGTTCGATCGGGCCCGCACCGTCCTTTTCGGACTCCTCCCCGGCTGGGGCGGCCTGACGGTGAGCGAGCTGGCCGCGATCGAGCTGTTCGTCGAAGGCCTGCAGACGTGGATGCGCGGCAACCTCGAATGGTCGCGGAACTGCGCCCGCTACCGGGTCGTCGACGGCGTCAGGCTGAGCACGGATTCCACACTGGTGAACACCACGAGGCAGGTGTCCGGATGACTTCGACCACCGATCTGGCGAACGATCCGATCGCCGCCCGTGCCCGCGTGCGTGAACTCATGCGGGAGACGGTGCGCCGCTCGTGCCCCACGGTCGCGCATATCGCCGGCTACCACGCCGGCTGGCTGGACGCGACCGGGCTGCCCCGGTCGGAACCCGGCGGGAAGGCGCTGCGCCCGACTTTGGCGCTGCTGGCCACCCGTGCCGTCGGCGCGGACGAGGGCCTCGGTGTGGTCGCCGGCGCCGCGGTCGAGCTGGTGCACGACTTTTCGCTGCTCCACGACGACGTGATCGACGAAGACGCCGAGCGGCGGCACCGGCCGTCGGCGTGGACGGTGTTCGGCAAACCGGCCTCGATCCTGACCGGGGACGCCTTGCTCGGGGCCGCGGTCGAGGTGATCGCCGCCAGCGCGGCACCCGGGGCGACCGAATCGGTACGCCTGCTCCTGTCGTCGGTCCACCGGCTGGTCTCCGGGGAGTACCTCGACGTGGAGTTCGAGACCCGCGAGGTGGTGACACCGGCGGAATACCTGCGGATGGCTTCGGCCAAGACAGCGGCCCTGATCACCACGGCCGCCACCCTGGGGCCGACCCTGGCGCAAAGCCCGCCCACGTTCGTCACGGCACTCGAAGGTTTCGGACGGCATCTCGGCCTCGCCTTCCAGATCACCGACGACGTGCTGGGCATCTGGGGAGACCCCCGGCTGACCGGTAAGCCGATTCTGGGCGACATCAAGCGCCGCAAGCGATCCTTCCCGGTCGTCACCGCGATGGACGCCGGAACTCCCGACGCGGCATGGCTGCGGCGGCTCTACCGGAGCCCGGCCGTCATCACCGACGAACTGGCGGAGGAGGCGGCCGAAGTGATCGTCCGCACCGGCGCGCGCGAGCGGGCCGAAGCGGAGGGCCGCCGTCATGTTTCCGCCGCCATCGAAGTGCTCGGGCGTCTCGGCCCCGGCAACGAAGCGGCCGAGAAGCTGGCGGAGCTGGCCCGGACCGTCACGAACCGCGAACGGTGAACAACCCGATGAGAAAGGAACTCGCCACCATGGCACTCAAGGAACGACACGGCGTCACCCGCCCGTCCACGTTCAGGCAGCTCGCCCACGGAGTTTTCTGCTACGCGCGGACATTTGTGCGGGCAACGTTCCGCCGTAACTGATCGCCACCCGCGGGAAGAACCTCACTCACCGAGTGGAGAGCCACATGGCCACGACCTTGTTCCCCCGGCGCACCCGGCGGCCGAAACCGCCGTCCTCCGGTGCGGACATCGAACTGCAGCCGCCGCCGAGTGTTCCCGAGGACACCGGCGGTGGCGTCAGTTCGGTGCTGATGTACGCGCCGATGGGGCTCGGCTCGCTCGCGATGGTGATGATGTTCGTCCGGCCGGGAGCGGGGATCTTCGCCTATCTGGGCGGTGGCCTCATGATCCTCTCCACGATCGGCATGCTGGTCGCGCAGATGTTGCGGAACTCGGTGACGCACAAGCAGAAGCTCAACGGGCACCGGCGTGACTACATCCGCTACCTGGCGCAGCTGCGCGGTCGCGTCCGCAAGGCGCTGACCGATCAGCAGAAGGCGGCGCGCTGGATCCACCCCGATCCGCACTCCCTGTGGTCCATGGCGTTGGGCTACCGCTTGTGGGAACGCCGCCCGGCGCACGACGATTTCGGCGAGGTCCGCATCGGGCTCGGCACCCAGCGGTCCTCGCTCAACCTCACCCCGCCGGACAGCAAGCCGATCGAGGATCTGGAACCGCTTTCGGCGCATGCCCTGCGTCGTTTCATGCGCGCCTATTCCACCCTGCCGAACTCGCCGATCGCGGTCTATCTCCGCGGCTTCGGCCAGATCCAGTTCAGCGGCGACGACGAGGCCGTGCTCGGTGTGCTGCGGGCCATGCTCGCCCAGCTCGTGACGGCGCACGCCCCCGGCGACGTCCGGATCGCGCTGTGCGCCACCGAGGAGCGGCTGGAGCGCTGGGACTGGCTGAAGTGGCTGCCCCACAACCAAGACCAGGAAAGCCACGACGCCGCCGGGGCCAGGCGGCTGATCACGACGAGCCTCGACGAGATCGAACTCCTCGTGGGCGGCCCCTCGTTCACCGGCCGTCCGCGATTCGAGGCGGACACGCCGATCACGGCGTCGGAACCCCTCGTGGTCCTGCTGGTCGACGGTGTGTCCGTACCTTCCGACCACCGGATCGCCGACGAGGGCTACCGCAACGCGGTGGTGCTGGACGTCGGTGGCGCGTTGCCCTGGCAGCAGCGCCCGGACGTGCTCTTCCTCGAGATCGACGCCGACGAGATCCGGACCGTGTCGTTCGACCGGGTCGGCAAACCGCAGACCGCGCCGCTGTGCAGCCCGGACCAGCTCAGCGCGACCGCGGCGAACGCGCTGGCCAGGACCATGGCCCGGTTCCGGATCGGCGAAGCCGCCGACGGGGACGACGAGCCGCTGGCCGTCGACTACGACCTCGCCGCGCTGCTCGGCCTGGGCGACGTGGCGACCTTCGACCCGGTCAAGTACCGCCGCGAGCGGATGACCAGCAAGCGCAGGCTGCGCGTGCCGATCGGGATCGCCGCCAACGGGGTCCCGCTGGAGCTGGACATCAAGGAGGCCGCGGAAGACGGGATGGGGCCGCACGGGCTGTGCGTGGGCGCGACCGGTTCCGGTAAGAGCGAGCTGTTGCGCACCCTGGTACTCGCGCTGGCCACCACCCACTCTTCGGAGGATCTGAACTTCGTCCTGGTGGACTTCAAGGGTGGCGCGGCCTTCCTCGGTTTCGACCAGCTGCCGCACACCTCGGCGGTGATCACCAACCTGGTCGACGAGATCGAGCTGGTCGACCGGATGCAGGACGCCCTGACCGGTGAGATGAACCGGCGCCAGGAACATCTGCGAGCCGCCGGGAACTACGCTTCCCGGCGCGACTACGAAGCGGCCCGCGCCCAAGGTGTCCCGCTGGAGCCGATGCCGGCGCTGTTCGTGGTGGTCGACGAGTTCAGCGAGATGCTCACCAGCAAACCCGAGTTCATCGACGTCTTCGCGATGATCGGCAGGCTGGGCCGCAGCCTCGGTGTCCATCTCCTCCTCGCTTCCCAGCGGCTGGACGAGGGCCGGATCCACAAGGTGGAGACGCATCTGTCCTACCGGCTCGGTCTCCGGACGTTCTCGGCTATGGAGAGCCGCAGTGTGATCGGCGTCCCGGACGCCTACGAACTCCCGAACAGCCCCGGTAACGGCTACCTCCGCCCGGACACGCAGACTTTGGTGCGGTTCAAGGGGGCCTACTCGTCGGCGCCGTACCGGGTCAAACGCCGCCGGATCGACGCCGCTTCGGTCGGTCAGAACGTCGTCCCGTTCGGTACCCGGTACGTCGACCCGGCCTCCACTCCCGAACCGGAGCCGGAAGAGATCGACGAGCAGAACGACTCCACGGACACGATGCTGGACGTGTTGCTCGGCAGGTTGAAGGGCATCGGCCCGCGAGCCCACCAGGTGTGGCTGCCGCCGTTGAAACAGGCCCCGACCCTCGACCAGCTGCTGCCCCCGCTGGTGGACCATCCCGAACTCGGGTTCCGCCCGATCGGCGATCTGCAGACCGCGACCCTCGACGTCCCGGTCGGGCTGATCGACCTGCCCGCCCAGCAACGGCGCGAGCTGCTGAGCGCGAACCTTTCGGGCAGCAAGGGAAACGTCGCGATCGTCGGTGGACCGCAGAGTGGCAAGAGCACGATGGTGCGCACGCTGATCTGCTCGCTGGCGCTGACCCACACCGCGAACGAGGTCCAGTTCTATTGCCTCGACTTCGGTGGCGGGCTCACGGCGCTGGCCTCGCTCCCCCACGTCGGCAGCGTGGCCAACCGGCTGGACCGCGACCGGGTGACCCGGACCGTGCTCGAAGTGACCAACCTGATGGCGCGGCGCGAAACGATCTTCGCCGAGCACAACATCGACTCGATGACCAGCTACCGGCGGGCCCGGCGGGAAGGCCGGTATCTCGATCTCGACCCGTACGGCGACGTGTTCCTGATCGTCGACGGCTGGTACACGGTGCGGCAGGATTTCGAGGAGCTGGAGGAACGGTTCAGCGAACTGGCCGCGCGCGGCCTCAGCTTCGGTATCCACCTGATCATCGCCACCAACCGGTGGTCGGAGATGCGGCCGTGGTTGCGGGACGTGGTCGGCACCCGGTTCGAGCTGAAACTGGGCGACCCTGTCGACTCCGAGGTGAACAGCCGGTTCGCGGCGACCGTGCCGTCCATTCCCGGACGAGGGATCACCCCTGACCGGTTGCATTTCCTCAGCGCGCTGCCACGCATCGACGGCCTTTCGCGGACCGACGACCTCGCCGACGCCACGGTGGAACTCGCGGAAGCGCTGACCACGCCCCAGGCGCCGAAGGCACCGCAAGTCCGGCTGTTGCCGCACAAGCTGACCGTCCGTGAGCTGCCTGGGCCGACGGCGCCGAACCCGGCCGCGGAGATGCGCGTCCCGCTCGGGGTCGAAGACGTCCACCTGGCGCCCGAGTGGCACGACTTCGACGCCAGCCCGCATCTGCTCGTCTACGGTGACGCCGAAAGCGGCAAGACGAACCTGCTCAAGCACATCGCGCGCTCGGTGGTGGCCCACCACTCCTCCAGCGAGGCGCGCGTGATGTTCGGTGACTTCCGCCGCGAGCTACGCGGCTGCATCCCGGAATCGCATCAGCTCGAATACGCCGTCGGCGCCGAAGCGTTGACGAAGTCGATCGCCGGCGCGGCGACGATCTTCGAGAAACGCATCCCCGGCCCGGAAATCAGCCCGAGCAGGTTGCCGTTGCGTGACTGGTGGAAGGGCGGGCGGCTCTACATCATCATCGACGACTTCGAGCTCGCCGAGACGGCGGGCAGCGCGGGCCCGCTGCAGCCGCTCCTGCCGGTGCTGGCACAGGGTGCCGATGTGGGTCTGCACGTGATCATCGCCCGCAGCACCTCGGGTGGCGGCCGGTCGATGTCGAACCCGGCGATCCGCCGCATGTGGGAGCTGGGTACCCCCGCGCTGATGTTGTCCTGTCCCAAGTCGGAAGGGGCCTTCCTCGGCAACCTGAAGCCCCGGGTGCTGCCGACCGGACGTGCTCAGTTCGTGAACCGGCGCCGGTCCGTGCGGCTCGTGCAGACGCCTCTCGTCGAGTCTTGACGTCCGCGTCGTCCCCGCGATCGTGGGTGCCGGTGTTGTGAAAGCCACTTTCGCAACCTTCACCGTTGCGAAAGTGGCTTTCACCACGCCTCTACCGGGAGGTGGTCAACCGTGCCGTATCGCAGCCGCCCGGCAGCACCCGCGTTCGTCCGGGTCTGGAAGTACATGAAGGCCTCCTTCCTTGCGCTAGGCGCCAGGAAGGAGGCCTTCATGTACTTCGGTTGACGCTATTGAGGTTTATGGCAAAGTGTCCTGTCCGGTGGCGGGTGGTCGTCGGCGATCAGCGGGGTGAAGGGGACTTTCCCCTCATCTCGCGCGGGGAAAGTCCCCTTCACCCCCGGGCATGCTGTCTCCGAGGCGGTGAAAGTCTTCCCACCGAGCGGGCTGGGGACTGTCCGGGGGGCTGAACGGCCCCCAGCCCGGATGCCGACGGTGGTGGGGCCCGATCTCCCGCCGGTTCGCGCTGACGCTAACGCGCGGGAAGCCAACCGGCCGTGCGGGTTGTCCTTCCAGCCAAGCCCATTGCCCGAACAGGCGCCGGCCGAACCGAGAAAACAGGCTCCCTGGCACTGGAATCACGCTGTGAGGGCGGTGCCCGGCTTCTTCAGGGCTCAGTTCTCCCGTTCTCCGTCACCGACCAGGTGGCTCAGCTCACGGTCGAGATCGAACCAGCGCCATTCCTCGCCGGGAGCCACCAGGGCATGGCTGCAATCGAGGAACTCGACCAGTTCGCCCAGCCGGACGGTGAAAGTGGCCGCGCCCTCGGTCGTCGTCAAGGTCACCATCACCCGCCTGGCTCCGTCCGGATCCGGACCGATCCGCACGTCCCCCTCGCCCGATGGCGTGAGTATTCCCGCGGACAGAAGTTCCCTTGAGAACAGCCATTCCGCCTCGATCGCCGTATCGCGCAGGAACCGCACCACGACGGCGAACGGATCGCTGGTGTCGTACCTCAGTTCGCAGCTCTCCGGCAGCTCTTCCCCGTCGGGCAGCAGCCGCCCGAACACGATCTCGTGCCGGTGCGTCACGTGCCGGACAGAAAGGTCGTCCGGCGTTCCTGAATCCACTTCTCGGTTCATCCGGCCAGGATCGCCGCACCGTCTTCATTCGACCTCAATCGCTCCGCCGAGGCACGGACGATCGCACACTGGGCGTTTCCGTGCGCGGATCATGCCCGAAGTTCTCTGGTATCGGACAGCCTTTTCCGGCGACCATCGACAAGCGCGGCACTCTGCCGGGGAAAGGAATCACGATGCGCACCATTCACCACACCCGCCCTCCCGCGCCGCGGATCATTTTGGCCCTGATCGCGGCACTGACCGTCAACATGGTCATCGCGCTCGTCGCGAGGTCCCTGGACGAGGGACCGGCCACGGTCGGGCTCGACCCCACCGAGTACCTTCCAGCCACGGTGGTGGGTTTCCTCGTCGGCTCCCTCGGCTTGAGCCTGCTCGCGCGCTTCGCGCCACGGGCGCCGCGGGTCGTCGTTCCGGTCGTTCTGGTCCTGTCGTGGATCCCGGACCTGCTCCTGCTGAACGACGGCGCGACCGCCGTCAACGTCACCGGCCTCATGATCATGCACCTCGTGGTCGGCGGCGCGGTCGTCGGCGCCTTCGCCAGGACGATCCCGGACGTGGCGCGGTGACGGCCGCTCCCGAGACCTCGCCGCGGCTACAGGCGGCGGCCGAGTTTTATCGCGGCGCTTTCGCCTGGGACGTCGAAGTCGGCGAACGTTCGCTGGCCTTGGTGCTGACCGGGGGAATAGCCGCGTTCTCCGTTCCCTTCCACACCAAGAACCAGCATCTCTTCTCGGCGCGGGACGCCGTTCCGCGCGGACCGCTGATCCTGACCCCGGGGGCGCCGTTCCGGGTGCACGCCCTCGTCGACGCGAGCGACTTCGTCATCCCGGACCAGGATCTTCCCGAGAACGTGCTGTTCCACCGTCCGCTGAGCAAGGTCCTGCTACCGCCGACGGTCGATACCCGCGGAGCGGTTCGCTGGCTGCGTGAGCCCTCGCCGCAAGAACGCTGGCTTCCCCTGGCCGCGGGGGTCTTTTCGGCACTCTCCCGGCCGAACCGCCGGATCGCCGCATATCGGCGGCGGGTGTGGCGTGACCGCAACGGCCTCAGCTGATCACGCCGGCGCGCAGGGCCAGCAGCACCATCCGGGTCCGGTCCCCGGTCTGCAGCTTCCGCGCCATATGCGCGAGATGTCCCTTGACGGTGTTCGGCGAGACCAGGAGTTCGGTGCCGATCTCCTGGTTCGTCCGTCCGTCGGCCACCAGGCACAGAATCTCGATCTCACGTTCCGAGAGAACCGCCTTCTGCACGGCGTACTCGGCGACGACGCGTCTGTCGTCCGCCGAGGGTGACTTGCGCGCCGCGATCCGGGTCGCCGAGTCGGGCGAATCGGCGAGGTAGCCGACGGCATCGGCGCGGAGCGCCGCCACGGCGAGACCGGGGTCACGCGAACCGGCGACCACGACCACCCTCTCCGCTCCCCGCCGGTACAGGTCGCCCACCTGATCGACCATGGCGCGCGCGTCGCCGCCCGCGTACAGGACGGCGACATGGGTCCGGCTCGCCGCGGTCTTCCCCGCACGGAAACCACGGGGCGTACTGCCTTCGACGACGCGCTCGGCCCCCATCCTCCGTAACCGGCCGGCGTACGCGCGCCGTCTTCGAGGATGAGGATCCACCACCACGGCGCGGAATCGCGCGTCCCTGGGAATCTCCGGATCCCGGCCTGCCTGCTTGAGTGGCGGCCCGAAGTAGGATCTCACACGGACAAGGGGCGGCGAAGGTGAATTATTCTCGTTCATGCTCCGCCGAATTCTAATTAGGCGGAGCGCGCAGTCAAGGAGGCAGCGCGAAATTCGGTGAGACATGCCCTTTCGACCCGATCGACTCCTCAGGCGCTCGCCAAATCACCGATCATCCTACGTCCGAGTCCTCGAGCCCGCAACGCCTGAAATCATCGACGAATAACTACAAGAACGAATGCGAAATCCGCTCACTTTTCACGAATGCCGCCGATGTCCAACGACAATGCCCTTATTTCCCTTTTCCGCAACACCGATCGCGGATAAAGTCTTCGTTGTGACACCCGATCGGTTCCCCCGCCGATCCCGTCACCGAAAGAAGAAGACCGCGGCACGCTTCGTTTTCACCCTTCCCCCGCCCGGAGCGGGCAGTGGTCACAACAGTTCTCGATCACCGAGGACTCCCGGCCTTGACCGGGGCAGTGCAGGCCGATTCGCGCCCCCATCGCACGGGCCTGCCGGAACCCGAGGAGCCGACGACGATGCACCCCTCATCGTCGTCGGCTCCTCGGCGTCGTCACCGGATCCCGGAACACGAGCCTTCCTTCCCGCACGCCCGGCCCCCAGCGCGGCACGGCTCACCCGACAGCACGGTGAGCCGTCCCCCTCTCCCGCCGGACCGGATCAGACGCTGGGCAGTGTCTCTTCGGGCACCGGACGTCCCGCGCGTTCCCAGTCGGCGAAGGTGATGACGAGGCGCTGCCACAGCAAACGATCCCCGATCTCCGCGACCTCCATCCGAGGGCACTGCGAATGCTCGTCCCAATGAGTGAGGACCCGGACGCCGGCGTTCGTCGCCTCGTCGACGAACAGGTGCTCGTCGAGCAGCCAATGGATCCTGCGCCGGGCGTGCGTCACCGAGGGCAGGGCGGCGTGCACGATCGCCGCGGCGGCGCGGTGCTCGATTCCGGTGATGAACACCGCGGGCGTCAGCGGGCTCTTGCGGAGAGCGTCGACGAGTACGGCCCGATCAGGCGGACGCTTCGGAACACGACAGCGCCCGATGAAGGCCGACCGAGCGCTTTTCTCAGGAAGGTTGTTCATACTCGGATATTCCCACTTCCCGCCCGATTCGGAGAGGGCAAGTGCCATCCGTAGGGACGAACACGGGAAACAGCCGACAAAAGGGCGGCCCTCAGTAACCGAAATTCTGGGTCCAGTACGGCCCCGCGTCGGCCAGGAAATAGACACCAACGCCGATAGTGGTGAATTGGGGGTTGGCCAGGTTCGCCCGATGCCCGGGACTGTCGAGCCAAGCCTGGACGACCGTTCGCGGATCGACCTGACCGCGAGCGACGTTCTCCCCGCCCGGATGGGGATATCCGGCCGCACGCATCCGTTCGGCCGGCGTGCCGCCGTCGGGCGCGACATGCGCACAGAAGTTTCTGCGGGCCATGTCCTTGCTGTGCCGGCGCGCGGCCGTCCGCAGCCGTTCGTCGGTCTCGAACGGCGGAAGGCCGGACTTCTTCCGGAACACGTTGACCAGCCGGGTCACCGCGTCCTCGTGCCGGGCCTGGTGCGCGGCGCTACCCACGATCGAGGCGAACGGCGAGTCCCGCTCGGACGGCGCGGCTTCGCGAACCGAGGTGCGGACCACCGAATCCACGACCGGCGTGGCCTTCCGGCGCAAAGAGCCGCGCGCGGCGGACTTGCCACGCTTCCGGTTTCGACGACTTTGGGGCATGCGATCCCTTCCGCCCACCGGAGATACCCTCTCCGCAAGCTAACACGAGAGCGCCTCCGCATCCCGCGACCGGCCTTCAGAGTCAGCGGGACCGCCCGTTCGGGCAGGATTCCGACAGTGAATACTTCCCGGTAGTAATACTTGGACTTCACCTTCCTTGAAATACGTGTCACAAAACAGCCCCATCGTAATCCGCATACGCATTTTGTTGACAGGCAGTCAACACTGCGCCCGAACAGTGTTCACCAAGCAACCGGGTGACGGACCACCACGAACGGGCAGCCAGTTTATCCGAAAAAGCAAATAATATTGCCTTCAGCGGAAACCGAATGGTGAAGTCGATTTTCGAGGGTCAACGGGGAGGAAAGTGACTCCATGCGCGGCGAAGCCGGCCGGGAAATGCGCCGTTATAATCGATCTTCGGTGCTGACCACCCTGTACCACGAAGGTCCGTCGAGCCGGGTGGAACTCAGTGACGCGACCGGCCTGAGCTGCTCGGTGGTGAGCCGGGTGGTCAGCGAGTTACTTTCGAACCGGGTGATCCGGACGGTCGGAGCCGCCGACTCGCGAGGAGGACGGCCGCGAATCCTGGTCGAGGTGAATCCCGCCTACGGTTCGGTGGTCGGCGTCGACGTGACCGAGGACAATGTCCAAATAGGTCTCTACGATTTCGCTCTGCGACAGCAAGCGGTTTCGCATTTCCGCGCTCCCGGCAGTCTGTCGGACGTCGGCGCGCTTTCCCAGCGGATCATCGCCGGGCTACGGTCGGTCGAACGCGCGGCGAAGACGACACGCGGCGCCATCATCGGCGCCGGAGTCGCCGTGCCCGGCCCGATCGGCCTACCCGCCGGCGCGGAGCTGGCGACCGAATTGGCCGGGCGCAGCGGCCTGCGCATCGTCCTCGGCGACAACCGGGTGCGATCGCTGGCACGCGCCGAAGGCTGGCTGGGCGCGGCGGGCAAGGCCGGTCGCACAGCGGTCGTGGTGCTCGAAGCCGAGGCACATGTCGTCCTGGTCGAAGATCGGCGGATCGAGTGGTCCGGCGATTGGGGCCACACGACCTTGGTCTACGACGGACGGCCTTGCCGGTGCGGTGCGCGCGGATGCGCGGAGACCTACATCGGGGCCGACGGAGTACTCGAACGCCACCGTCAGCTCTCCGGCGGCACACCGAAGCCGGGTTCCAAGGCGGGCCGCCGACTCCTGACTGCTCCCCATCCGGAACTCGCCCGCGAGACCGTCGGTTATCTCGGCGCTTCCATCGCCGGAATGACGAATCTTCTGCAGCCCGAGCGCGTCGTCCTCACCGGCTGGTTCGGCCGCGCATTGACCGAACGGCATCTCGACGAACTTCGCGAGAACCTCGCCCAACGCGCGCTCGGGCCCACGACGATCGAGGCGGGCCTGGCCACCGCGGCCACCGCCCGGATCGGAGCGGCGGCGCTGCCGATCTGCGCCTTTCTGGAGTACGGACAGGATCCGCGCAAAGTCATCCCGCTGGAAGACGGCAGGCCCGCCGGTTTTCCCTACGCGGTCCCGTGATCGGACTCGTGTCGCGACCCACCGACCGTGGCCGGGTTTCGCGACGAGATGGGCTGCGCGGCAGCGGATCCTCTCCGGCTTGCGAAGAGCCGTAGGGCAAAGGTGTCCTGTCGGGTGGCAAGTCCGTGAAGGCCTCCTTCCTTACTCTCAAGGTAGGAAAGGAGGCCTTCACGGACCGGCGCTCGGGGGCATCAGCGAGGTGAAGGGAGCTTTCCCCTCATCGCACGCGCGGAAAGTCCCCTTCACCACACGTGGTGCGGTCTTCGTGGGCGACGGAAGGCCCGGACACGTCGCGAAAGCCACTTTCACGACGTCCCAGCGCGGACGGCTCCCCGCGCGGACCACCCACCCACGGGCACGCCGTCTTCAACCCTCATCACCGCAGAGGGCCAAGCGGGCACGGCATCCTTTACGAACATTCGAGGCCACGTCGCGTACGAGCTCTCGAACGAAGCGGCCGCCGGTGCCGTGAGGGCACTCCCGTTGTCCGAAAGATCACCGGTTTCCCTTTGACCGGGGCCGTCGGCCCTACGGTTGGCCTGTCGGCGGAGTTACGGTGATCCTAGGTGTCCGAGCGCCGCGGACGACCACGACGGCCGGCGAACGCGACCCGGACCCGGACCCTGTCCACTTTCGCGTTCGCCGGCCGTCTACGGGTTCCGGTCAGTAGCCCCGGTAGGCACCGCCTGCCGCCATCGCCTGCAGGCCGGGCACCTCGCCGATCGAACCGTAGCGGTCGAGCGCGTATCGCACTCCCGCGATGATGTTGTCGACCGGGTTGTAGATGTCGTCGTGTCCCGGAAGTTTGTGCGCCTCGAACGTCGGGTCGATGCACTGCATGAGCCCCTTCGACGGATGTCCCGCCGCCGCGTTGGAATCCCAGAGATTGATCGCGTTGGGGTTCCCGCTCGATTCGTGCTGGATGATCGCCCAGATGCTCGCGATATCCGCTTCGGACACCGGTATGCCGACGGCTTGAAGTTCCTTGATGGCTTCCAGGATCCACTGGTGGACGTCGCCCGGCGGCATCGCGGCGGGCGGCCCTCCGCTCGTCGTCGCGGGCGCGCTCGCCCCACCTCCGCCTGCCCCACCACCGCTCGTGCTCGGCGCGGCGCCCTTGCGCGAGGTGCCGACGACGGGCTTCCCCACCGCGGAGAAGGTTCCGCCGGTGTGCCGGCTCATCACCTCTCGGGTTCGCCCGATCGCCGTGTCCGCCTCGGTGGCGAGCCGGTCGAGGTCTTCGCCCGCGGCGCGGGCCGCCGTGGCCGCACGCTCGGCGGCTTCGGCCAGAATCGTGGTGGACGGCTTCTCCGGCGGCACCGCACCGACGACCTGCCGGTTGACGGCGTCCTGCCGCGTCTCGGCTTTGGCCGCCGCTGCGGCCGCTTCGCTGTCGATCTGCCGGATCTCGCGCCGGGCCGCTTCGACCCGCTCCCCCGCCGAGGTCCGGATGCCGCCGAGCCGCTCCCGGAGCGCCGAGAGATCGTCGGCGACCGAACCGAGGCTGCCGCGGAGCCGGCCGCCGGCACCGGCGAGTTCGTCCACATAGCCGTAGAAGCCTTCGGCGGTCTGCCCGCTCCAGGCACCTTCACGTAGTCCGGTGATGGCGGCGCGAAGCCCGCTCGCGTGGCCATCGAGTCGTTCGGCGGCCTGTCGGAAACTTCTAGCCGTTTCCTCGACGCGCTCCGGTTCGAGGGCTTCGAGCCGCGCGGCTTTCTCCTCGACCGCACCCCATTCGGGTGGCATCGGCGCGGTCATCGGATCTCGTCCAGCCAGGCGTTGCCGACCTCGGGGGTGTCTCGCGGCGGTGAAGCCGGTACAGGATCCGCTGAGGCCGCACCGGTGGCGTGGTGCACGACCCGCGCGTTGTCCGTGTCGACGCCCTGGGCCTCCTGGGCGGTCTGCCGCAACTTGGCGGCCGAGCGGTCCAGGTGCTCGATGGCGTGCCCGAACTCCCCGTGCACGCCGGCGTGGAAGCCGGAGACCGACGCGTGCGCGCCGTCGCCCGAGCCGAGCCCGCCGAACGGATTGCTCGCGCCGGCGCCATCCCCCAGCAGGGTGCGCGCCCGGTCCAGTTCGTCCCTGAGCGCGGCCAGCCGCTTGCTCGCCGCTTCCATCGCCGCAACGTCGTACTGGACCACGACCGTCTCCTCCGGACTCGTTCCTCGGCTGAGGTTCCCCCGGTGACGGCCGGACACAAGGGCCGTGTGGCGGCACAAGCGTCCTTTGGAGGGAAATCCTCCGCTGATCACGAACGGACGGTCGATCAGTGACGGCCGCGCAGCACCGTCTCGACGTACTCCCGATCAGTCGACGGAAGCCACCAGGATTCCCACGGCGGGATGAGCCAGCCCAGTTCGGTGGCGGCGTCGCGAACGACCTGGACCGCGCGGGTGATCGCGCCGTCCGCCCGATCCGGCCGCCACAGCAGCGAGAACGGGTACAGCGGGACGGGGTCGACCACCGGGATCACGACGACACCGTCGGGCACCGGTGCGGTCAGCGGAGCGATGGCGGGCAGACCGTAGGCCAGGATCGCCGCGTTGGCGGCACTGCGCCCGTGGCCATGCAGCTTCTCGGCATGGGTCAGGCCGAACTCTTCGGCGAGTTCCTCGTTCCAGTTGTGCCAGTCGAGCGCGCGATCGGAGGTGTGGAGCAGCAACGGATGCGCCTGCAGTTCCCGCATCCGGAGTTCCGCGCGGCCTTCCAGCGGGTGGCCCTCCGGCACGACCAGACCGTGCGGCTCCAGGCGCACCAGTTCGTGCTGGATCGACTTCGGCAGCACCATTCCCGGCCAGTTCACCCGCCCGAACGCCATGTCGAGCCTGCCCTGCGCGAGGTCGGGGAGCGCTCCCGCGAGCCCCTGTCCTTGAAGGACCTCAAGGGGTTGCCCGGACAGCCGTTCGCGAAGTACCTGTGCGATCGCGTTGGTCACCAGGCCTTCGGTGATCACGTCGATCCGCAGCGGCAGTGCCGTGCGCCCGAGCGCCGTGACGAGGTCCTCGGCGTCGGCGAGCAGCCTGCGTCCGCGTTCCACGAAGACCGCCCCCGCGTCGGTCACTTCGACGTGCCGGCGGTCGCGGATGAACAGGACCACGCCGAGCCGCTGTTCCAGCTGGCCGATCTGGGCGGACAGCGTCTGCTGGGCGATGAGCAGCCGATTCGCCGCGCGCCCGAAATGCAGTTCTTCGGCCAGTGCGACGGCGTATCGCACCAGCCGCAGGTCGAGGTCGGTCACCGGGTGACAGTATCCCGCTGTCAGAGACGGCTACAAGAAACGCGCCCGGCGGCGGACCACTCGATCGGATGACAATCCTTCACTTCGGCGGTCCGTGCGGGAAACCCCTACGTCTCGTCCCGGCGCTCGACGTGCTTTGTGCGGCTTCGCATCATGGCGGAACGAGAGAACCGGAACGCACGCGAACGTCCGTTCGCGGTGCCCATCCCGGGCCCGGCCGGACGGAGCATCCGATGACCATGTCCTGTATCGACGCGCCCGCGAACGGCACGAACGTCGAATTGCTCCGCCTGGCGCGGGAGGCCCAGCTGGACTTGTCACGGCCGGAACGGGGGGCCCGGACGGGGCAGGCCGTGAACGAACTGCTGCGCCTCGTGTACCCGAAGATCCTTGCGTACTGCCGGATTCGGCTCGGCCCGGACACCTATCGGATGTGCACCGCCGACGACGTGGCCCAGGAGACGGCGATGGCCTTGCTCACCGCGTTGCCCCGGTTCCACGATCAGGGCACGTCGTTCCTGGGCTACGTCTACCGCATCGCCGAATACAAGGTCGTCGACGCCCGGCGGCGGCACCAGCGCGACCGGGCGAAACCGGTCGCCACGCCGCCCGAGCGGCCGCAGCCCGGACCGTCTCCGGAGGACCATCTCCTCACCGAGGAGTTCCTTGCCCGGCTGCACGCCCTGCTCCGCTACCTTTCCGACAATCAGCGCAACGCCGTGTGGCTCAGGGTCTTCGAAGGGCTTTCCGCCATCGAGGCAGCGGAGCGGCTGGATTCCACACCGGGCTCGGTCCGGGTCGCCGTCCACCGCGCCCTGCGCCGGCTTCGACGCCTGATCCCGCCGTCCGACCCGCTGGTGCGAGCGCCACGATGAAACCGGGGTGCCGACGGGAACTCCGGCACCCCGGCCCACTTCATCGGGATCGCGTCGGCGCCCGTCCGGCGACCACGCGGTTGCGCGACACCAGCCGCCAGCCCACGGCGAGCACCACCACGACCACCGGGATGGAATAGAAGGCGATCTTCTCCGGACCGGTCGAGAAGCCCATCAACACCAGTACGAGTCCCAGGAAGCCGAGTGTCAGCCAGCCCGTATACGGTGCGCCGGGCATGCGATACGACGGTTGTTCGATCTCCCCCGCGAGCACGGCCTTGCGCAACCGCATCTGGCAGATGAGCAGGGTGGCCCAGGTACTCACGACACCGATCGACGAGACGGCGACGGCGATGTCGAACGCCTCGGTGGGCACCAGGTAGTTGAGGCCCACGCCGAGCAGGTAGGCCCCGGCGGTGAACAGGATCCCGCCGAACGGCACCTGACGGCGGTTCATCCGCCCGACGAAGGCCGGTGCTTCGCCCTTTTCCGCCAGCGCCCGCAGGATGCGCCCGGTCGAATAGAGCCCCGAGTTGCAGCTCGACAACGCCGCGGTCAGCACCACCGCGTTCATCACGTCGCCGATCCCCGGGATACCGAGCAGGGTGAACACGGTGACGAACGGGCTTTCGCCACCCCGATAGGCCGACCACGGCAGCAGCATGGTGAGCAGGACCACCGAACCGACGTAGAAGATCGCGATCCGCCAGACCACACCGTTGATCGCCTTCGGCAGCACCTTCTCCGGGTTCTTGGTCTCCCCGGCCGTGATGCCGACGACCTCGATCGCCGCGTACGCGAAGACGACCGCCTGGAGGGTCATCAACGTGATGCCGATTCCGCTCGGGAAGAAGCCGCCGTGCCCGGTCAGGTTGTGCACACCGGCCGTGGTGTCACCGACCTGCGCGGCCGAGAGCACCAGGCCCGCGCCGACCGCGAGGAAGACGACGATGGCGAGCACCTTGATGACCGAGAACCAGAATTCGAGCTCGCCGAACAGCCGCACCGACAGCATGTTGACCCCGAGCAGCACCCCGAGGGCGATCAGCGCGGTGACCCACTGCGGTACGTCCGGCAACCACTTGTGGACGTAGATCGCCACCGCCGTGATCTCCGCGATACCCGTCATCGCCCAGTTCAGCCAGTACATCCAGCCCGCGGCGAAACCGGCCCATGGCCCGATGAACCGCCGCGCGTAGGTGACGAAACTCCCCGACGACGGGTTGTGCAGCACCAACTCGCCGAGGGCACGCATCACGAAGTAGGCCGCGATACCGCACACGGCGTAGGACAGGATCAGCGCCGGCCCGGCCTGGGCCAGCCGCCCGCCCGCGCCGAGGAACAGCCCGACGCCGATCGCACCCCCGATCGCGATCATCTGGACATGGCGATTGCCGAGGGATTTCGAATACTCTTCCTTGCTTTTTTCCTGCACAGCCGGATCCATCAAAATCCAATCATCATCAAAACAGGACGGACATTTCTTGAGGTTCCACGCAGCAGGGGCCGAAGAACCATTTCTCGACGGCGGGCACATACGCACCAGCAAGGAAAAACAAGCACGCACGCTCGACGACAGCCGCGCCATATCGCCGTTGTCCGGAGTCGGACCGGGCGACTCTACTGAACGGCCGCATTCATTCGAAACGGTCAAGTGAATGCGGTAGGGGAAACCCCCACCAACATCCGGCGACGACGATGCGAATGCACGTGCAGCGCTTACGTCGAATTGTGTTCATAGAGTTCTCCGGAACATTTCATCGCAACGCTTTCACGGGAACTCGTCGCGTGCTAAGGCACGACAGCCGGGCCGGGTCACCCCACAGCCGGAACGGATGACCGCGCGCGTTCGGCGCGAATCACCGCGCCGGACGGGCAAAACCGCAGGCCAGGGCCGGTGCGGCCAGCCCGGGGTCACACAGTCGCGCGCCTGCTCAGGACACCCCTGCGGGCCGAACCCTGTGGTTCGACCACACAGTTCGGCCCCTGAGGCTTCTCGTACCCCCTCGGCAAGCCCCTCACGAGGTAAAAAGTCCCATCGGATGTTCTCCCGGCCAGGCCCGATGGCCCGCGAGCGGAGACCGATCGACCCAGGAGGAGGGCGCCGTGCAACTCGATATGGACCTCCTCCGCCCCGCCACCCTCGAGACCCGGATCCAGCCATGACCGAGCACTCCCTGCGCGTAGACCTCCTCGGCCCTCTGCGGGTCCGTCGAGGCGACCACGAGCTGGATCTCGGACCGGCGCGGCAACAGGCCGTGTTCGCCGTTCTGGCACTCCGGGCCACCGTCCGGCCCATCAGCCGGTCGGAGCTGATCTACGGCATCTGGGGCGAGAACGCGCCCGCCAGCGCGGCCGGGAGCGTGCACACCTACGTTTCGGGGCTCCGCCGGGCGCTCGACCCGGGGCGCGCCCGCTGGTCCACCGACGGACCGCTGGTGTCCGGCCCTCAGGGGTACCGGCTGGCGTCGGGATCACTCGACGCCGACGAGTTCGAGAAGGCGCTCGAAGCGGGCCGGACGGCGGCGCGTGGCGGGGATCCGGTGGCCGCGGTCGCGAAGTTCGACGAAGCACTCGCCCTGTGGCGGGGTGAGGCGCTCGCCGGCCTGCCCGGCCCCTTCGCCGAGGCGCACCGCGAGCGGCTGGCCGATCGGCGGCTGACCGTCGTCGAAGAACGCGCTGCCGCCGCCGTGGAGACGAGCTCCTACGCGGACCTCGTCCCCGAGCTGACCGCCGCCGTGCGGGAACATCCGCTTCGCGAGCCGTTGTGGCGGTCGCTGATGATCGCCCTGCACCGCGGTGGCCGCACCAGCGAGGCCCTGGAAACCTTCCACCAGGCACGCCACACCCTCCGTACGGAGCTCAGCGTGCACCCTGGGGACGAGTTGATGTGGGCTTACCACCACATCCTCGACGGTGAACCCGTCCATCTGGCCCGTGAGCAGGAACGACAGGCTCCGCCCCTGGTACGCGCGTGGCCGGAACCCTCCGCGCGGACGACCCGCCTGCACGGACGTCGTGCCGAGATCGCCTCCCTGCACCGTCTGGTCGGCGTTCTGCGGGACGGCCACGGGGCGGCCGCCTGGTTGGAAGGCGAGGCCGGGATCGGCAAGACCGAACTGCTGTCCACCGGCCTGGACGAGCTCGACGGGCTTCGCTGTCACCTGGCCTGGGCGAGTTTGGGGGAAGCCGGCGCCCCGCGACCTCTCCAGGCCGTCGCACGCACGCTGGGGACCGCTACGGAGGACCTGCCGCCCGAAGCCGCGGTGGAGCGTCTTCTGGACCGCGTCGACGAGCTGTGCGCCGAAGCGCGGCTCGTGGTGGTCCTCGACGACTTCCACCAGGCCGACGAGGCCACGTTGCGACTGTGGCACCGGCTGGCCGCGGCCAGCCGGCGGCTGCCCCTGCTGACCTTCGCGGTCACCCGGCCCGCCCCACAGCGGGACGCGGTCGCCCGGCTGAGGGAGACGGTGGGGCACCGTATCGACGACGTGATCCGGGTGTCGGCACTGCCGGAAACCGAGGTGAACGACCTCGTCGGCGAGCTCGTCGGCGCACCGGCGGGCGCCTCACTGCGCCGGCTCGCCGCCGGAGCGGCGGGCAACCCGCGCAGGCTCCGTGAACTGGCCGAAGCCCTGCTGGCCGGTCCGGCGCTGACCGTCGTCGACGGGGTCGCCGAAGTGGCACCGGGGACGAAGCTGCCCGAACCGGCCGAACCCGATGCCACGGCGGTCGTCCGCCTGGTCCAAGAGCTCGCCGTCGAGACGCGGGAGCTGCTGCGCCGGGCCGCGGTCGCCGGCCAGGAATTCGACTTCGGCTCGGTCGCCGCGGCGATGGGAAAGGCGGCGTCACATGTCGTCCCGGCCCTCGCCGAGGCGATGGAAGCCGGTCTGCTCATCGAAGCGGGCACCAAGCTCGCGTTCTCTCGGCCGTCGGTGCGCTCGGCCGTGCTCGGGACCGAAATCCCCGTCCGGCGACTCACTGGAAAGACGGCGGCCGATCAGTCCCGGTCGCACGCCGGGCGTCCGTCGGCGGCGAGCAGGCGGCGCAAGCCGTGCCCCACCGCTCCGCCCGGCCTTACGGCGCCCTCGCGGCTTCTCGGATTCGGGATTCCGGACGCGGCTTCGCTCCAGACGGACTCCATGGTGCCTCTGGCCCTCCGCGCCACCCGTACCGCGCTGCGTGGCGGGCACCCGGCGGATCCGAACGGCGAATTCATCCCCGGTCTGCGCGCCTGTCAAAGCTGAAGCTTCCGCGGGCAGGCTGTGCAGGTCTGTTATCGAGGAGTAAGGCAAACGTGGCGTATCGGGTCGGGGTGGTCGTGAGTGGCGATTCGGGTTATCGGGAGGTAGGGCAAAGGTGTCATGTTCGCTTGCCGGTGTGCCTGCCTTGGATGTTGTGAAAGCCACTTTCGCAACCTTCACCGTTGCGGAAGAGGCGTTCGCGGCACCGCCGGGTCGCCCTGTTCCCGGTTCTTGTTCCCCATGTCGCATCTGAGACGCTGAGTGTCTCAGATGCGACATTGGGAACCTCCATCGCCGGACCGTCGAGACTGGACGTCGCGAGCGCCACGCTTGAGACGGTGAGCGTCCCCAACGTGGCGCTCGGGACACGACACGTTTGCCTTCCCCCTCAAATAGGTGGGCTTCGTGATCCGGTCGGCCGTGTCCGTGGTGGCGGTCTCGCGTGACGGAATGGACGACACACGTGATCAGACGGACGGGACAGGTGTCGTCCCTCTGATCACGTGTGCCGTCCGTTCCGGCCCGGCCCACGTCGCTCCCTACGCCCCTCGGCCACCGGTTTCGGCCGTGGTCCCGGGCTCCGCCACCGGTTCGGCTTCGGCCGTCGGAGTCTTCGGACCGGCCGAAGTCACGGTCACCGGACCGTCCTCGGTCTCGGACTCCGCCGCCGGTTCGGTCTCGGCCGGGGTCTCGGCATCGCTCGACACCACCTGCACCTGGGCCCGGTCCCGGAAGGCCTGCTGGATCTCCTCCAGTTCCTCCTCCGACAACTCGCCGGTCATCCGCAGGAAGTCCCCGGTCAGCCGCACCGAGGCCGGCCCGCCCGAGTTGAACAGCACGTCGTACTGGTCCTCCAGCAGCTCGATGAGCCCCGCCAGATCCGTCCGCAACCAGCTCGGCGACACGACCAGGTCCCGATACGAGCCCGCCGTCGCCACCACCACGCACCGGATGTCGTCCGGCGACTTCATCACCAGCGGACGGCCGTCGCCGTTCATCGCCACGTCCATCAGGGTCCCGCACAACATCGCCTGCAGCTGCTCGGTCTCCGCCGATCCTTCGATCATCAGCCGCAACACCGCGTCCAAGGGGTCGGCGGGCGAGTTCTCGTCCGTCGGCCGGTATTCCGGATTTCCCCGGAACTTCCCCACCCGGTTCTCCTCCAGTACCGGCCACATGCCCACCACCGCCTCGACCGGCGGCTCCTGCCCCTCCTCCGACGGGCTCCACGCCGGATCCAGCAACAGCAGCCACTGCTCCGACTCGGGATCCGCGGTCATCGTCTCCTCGCCCACGACCACTCTCACCACTTCCTTTCACCGAGATACCGAGACCGATTCACTCTCAGAGGACCATGTGGCGCCCACCGCCACCCGACCGCAGGGCACGCACCAGCCCGAATGGGGACTTTCCCCCGTGAACGATCTCGGTGCCCGGGGGCCGGGCGCTCCCCCTCGGATCGCCCGGCCTCCGCGCACCGAGACCTGGAAGGGCCGCTCCGCCAACGGATCGGCGGAGCGGCCTGTACTCGCTTCGACGCGCTATTTGTTCTGGGAGAACTGCTCGCCCATGCTCTTGTCGAGCGCGCGGGCGTTCTCCTCGTCGAGGCCCACGAACTGCTTCGACGCGTCGCGCAAGCTCCCGCAGGTGCTCTCCACGCCGTCGGCGGTCTGATGGGCGCCCGAATTGGTCTCCTGCGCGGTCTGGACGTAGTTCTTCGCGAACGCCTTGCCAGCCTCGTCCTCGCCCCAGCAGCCGTAGTGCTCGGCGAGTTTGCCGCCCAGTTCGCGCAGGGCCTCCTTGAATCGCGCGGTGGCCGCGGCGAGATCGCCGTTCACCCGCTCCAGTGCCTCCGGGTCGAGCCGGAATTGGTCAGCCATCGTCACTCCTCACGCCGCGGCGTTTCCCGCCGTCCGGGCATTTCGACGCCGAACTCGTCCATTTTCTCGTACATCGGTCCCATCAGGGATTCCATGATCTTCTCGGCATCGAGCTCGCCCGTGGCGAACGCGGCGAGGTCGATACCGTCCTGCGAACCGCCGACACCCATGATCTCGTTCATGCGTTCCAGGCTTTTCGCACGCCCGTTGCGCAAGGTCTCGAGAATGACGCTCGCCAGCTGGGCCGGCGGCATCGCGCGGTACTTCGATTCGTTGAAGACGAGTTCCACCAGGTCGCCTCGGCCGTCGAAGGTCATCGACAGCGACTGGTCCTTCGCCTTGATGGTCGTACGCTCTTCTTTCCACACGCGGCTCAGCTCGGTGAGTTTTTCGCGTTCGGCGTTCAGATCGGCCATCGCTTTTTCCAGCGCGCGTTCCGAATCGCCCAGTGAGGCCCAATCGTTCATGTCGTTCAGCTCTTTCGTCCATCGATGCGGCCGGAGGAAAGCCAGCCCGGCGTGAATTCGTTCGTGTCCGCACCGTCGTCCGGGGCGGGTGGGATCTCTTCCTTGGGACGACGTCCCAGCACCGCCGCTCCGGCACCGGAGTCCCAGACTTCGGGCGCGGCACCGACCGGGATGTCCGGGTCCCGGCCCTCGGCTCCGGATTCGGCGCCCATCCCGCGGCCCATCATCCCCATCGGCATCATCGGCGCGCCGTGTCCGATGGCGGCCGGGGCGGGCGGGCCGGCGGGTGGGGGCACGGGGGTCACCGGCAGGGTCGCGTCGAGCCTGCTGACCGGGGGCACGGCCGGAGTTCCGCCGCCCGCGGGGGCGGCCGGGACCGACGAGATCGTCGTACTCCCGGAAGAAAGCGAGAGAGGCGCGGTGGTCCCGCCGCTACCGGACGATCCCGAACCGGGTGCGACCGCCGACGGCTGGGACGGCCCTGGGACCGCTGTGCCCGCCGGAGCCGTGCTGCCCGCCGAAGCGG
The DNA here is from genome assembly GCF_002234405.1 of Amycolatopsis thailandensis. Taxonomy (GTDB): domain Bacteria; phylum Actinomycetota; class Actinomycetes; order Mycobacteriales; family Pseudonocardiaceae; genus Amycolatopsis; species Amycolatopsis thailandensis. The sequence goes on from NZ_NMQT01000072.1 coordinate 54,192, forward strand.
TCGCGACAGCGGGCCCGCTCGCCGGCGCGGGCGAAGCGACGACCGGAATCGCGATTCCGGATTCCGACGCCGCCGACGACTTCGTGTCGACACCGTCGGGTAACGACGAGGTCGTGCTGACACCCGCCGCCCGCTGCCGCGCGTCTTCGACCGTTCCCGGTGTCGCCGCCGCGTCTTCCTGCTGCACGGCGAACGTCTGCCGCTCCCGCTCGCGTTTCTTGTCCGGGCGGCCACGGCCCAGCGCGCCGACCAGACCGCCGCCCATCGGGCCTCGGGCGGTGTCGGCCCTGCCGACGGGCTGGTGTGCGGCTTGGGCCGCCATCGGCGCGGACCGGCCCAGCACCGGAGTTCCATGGCCCGTGTACCCGCCGACTCCGCCCCCGACGGCGCCCATCGTGGTGCTACTGCCGCCTCCCGGGGCCGACGAGACCATCATCGCTCCCGCGACGCCGAAAGCATGTCCGGCTCCAGCGGCCGCCCAGTCGCCTTGGGCGTGCACGGCGGCGTCCGCGCTCGCGGCGGGGTCGACCGTCGCGAGAACAGGCGACGCACCACCCGCCGCGGCGCCGCCGCCTTGGACGCCCTGCGCGTCCGCCGTGGCACCGGGCAGGCGTCGTACGAACTCCGGCGGTAGCGGCATGGCCCCGCCGGCCTCCTGGTACGCGGCCGAAAGGTCGTGGACGATCTGCAGGGCGGGCCGGTTGTCCGCCTCGTGCCCGGGTTGAGCCCGCAGCTCCCGGAAACGCTGCTGCGCAACGGTGAGCGCGTCACCGGCACGACGTAACAGCACACCGTGACCGGGACTCTCCATGGTCTGGACCATCTTGTCGACGCCACCGGTCAGCTCGGCGGCGAAGGAGTCGAAGGCTTCGGCGATCTGACCGTCCCACAGCTCGCTCACCTGCCTGCTCTCTCGCACGATCTCCGCGAAGATGTCGTGATACCGCATGAGCGCACTGTCGAAGGCGGCCGCCTGCTGGTACAGCGCGTCCGGATTCTGTCCTTCGACGAGCTGGGCGAGCTGCTCGAAGTCGAGGCCGGCCAGGGCGGGGTCGTCGACGGGGGGCGCGGGCTGGGTCATGGCTCAGTCCCTGCCCAGCACCGGACGGTGTCGCGGGCCGTCCTTGTCGCCATCGCCCCACGAGCCCTCTTCGGCCTGCAGCCAGATCTGCGGCTCGCGCTCCTTCTGCTCGCCGTTGGCCCCGCCGCCCATCCCGCCGCCCATCGGCGCACCGCCCATGGGCATGCCACCCATCGGCATACCGCCCTGGGCGAGGTTGGGGTCGAGGGCGGGCATTCCCGAGACCGTCGGAACAGCCGCCGAGGCGGGCAGCGCCGCCGCCCGCGCGGGTTGCGTGTCGAACTGGCCCAGTGCGGCGGAGCCCGCCGCCGCGGGAAGCGCGGCGGAACCCCCGGCGCTGCCGCCGGAACCACCGACGCCGCCACCCGAGCCGCCCGAACCACCGACGTCGAGTGCTCCTGCGTCGACACCACTGCCCAAGGGCGCCGGTGCGGTGGCCGTCTGGTCGCCACCGAGGAAGTCCGCCAGCGGATCGGAGCCGGACAGACCGTCGATCGCCTTGTCCACCGCGGCCTTGGCGTCGGCGTAAGCCTGCTTCTCCTCCGGCGTGGAGTCGGGCTGTTCGAGCCCGTCGATCGCTTGGTGCACCGCGTTCTTGGCGCTGTCCAAGGCTTCTTGACGCGGGGTGTCCGCGGCGGAGTCACCGTTGATGGCGTCCAGCGCGGCCTGCTTGGCGTTGGCGAGGGCTTCCTGCGTCGCGGGATCCTGCGTCTGCTGCGCCATCTTGTCGATGGCGTCGCTCGCGCCCTGGCCCAGCGCCGCGGGATCGGTGACCCCCTGGCCGGCGAGATCGTCGATGGCCTGCTGAGCCGCTTGCTTGGCCTGATCGAGAGCCTGCTGCTGCTCGGGCGAGCTGCTCGCGAGATCGTCGATCGCCTGCCCGGCCGCGTCCTTCGCCGCACTCGCCGGGTCACTGGCGGATCCGGCACCGCCACCGGCGGGTCCGCTGGATTCGGTGGCCGGCTGACCGGTGAGGCCTTCGATGGCGTCGTTCGCGGCCTTCTTCGCGTCGTCCAGGGCCTGCTTCCGCTTGGCGTCCGCGGCCGTTTGTGCCTGCTGCTGAGCCGAAGGCACTCCGACGCCGCCGGCCGGCACGGCTCCGCTGCCTTCGGTACCCGGGTCCGCCGCACCGCCGGTTCCGGCGCTGCCGTCGGTTCCGGCGCCCGCGGTGTCTCCGCCCGGAGGGGAGGTGAGGCCGTTGATGGCGTCGTTGGCGGCCTGCTTCGCGTCCTGGAGTGCCTGATCGGTCGCGGGATCGGTCGCGGGCTGAGCGGTGCTCGCCTCGCTGGGCGCGGCCGCTCCTTCGCCCGCCGCCGCACCTTCACCGGCCGCCGCTGCTTCTTCCGCGGGCACAGCCGCGTCGGTGAGCGCGCCGGCGGCATCGGCCGCCTGCTGCTTGGCCTGTTCCAGCGCGGGATCCGTCGCCGAACCCGCTCCGCCGGTCCCTGCTCCGCCCGCGGCCTGCTCGGCCGCCTGTGGATCTTCGGCCGGGGTGAGATTCGCCGGTACGGCCTCAGCACCCTCGGTGCTCGGTTTCAGCTCCGACAACGGGTTTTGGATGCGGTCCAGTTCTCTGTCGACCGCCTGCTGATCCGTGCCCTGGGCCGCGGTCAGCGCCTCTTGTTGTTGCCGGGCCACATCGGCAGCCGCGCCGGGGTCGGCGAGGCCGTTGACGATCTGGATCGGGGCGAGATCGTTCCCGCGGTTGTTGTACTGGTTCGCCAGCGCGCCGACCGCTTCCTGAAGCCGCTTCAATCGTTCATCGGCGGCTTGGTCGTACATGCTGTTCAGCTCTTTTTTCAGCCACGGCTGCACCGAGTCGACCTGCTGCTGCGTGGTGGCTTGCTGGATGTACCGCGAAGCCTCGTTTTCCAGGATCTCCTTGGCGGCGTTCTGCTCCTTGTCGATCTGGGCGTGGATCTGCCACCAGCCCGCGGCGAAGGCCTGGATGGCGTGCCCGATGTTCCCGATCGCCGCGCCGTACTGACCACCGTTGAGGGCGCTGTAGAGGTCTTCGCTCTGTTTGAGGATCGCCGTGCCGTAGGACTGGAGCGCGTCGCCCGCCTCACCGACGAGACTGTCCCGCAAGGCCTTCAGTTCGGTGGCCATCGCCTCGTTGATCTCACCGATGCGCTGCACCGCCGTGTTCACCGAGGTTTCCAGCTCGTAGAACCGCTCGGCCGCCGACGAGTGGGACAGGTCGGCGTGCGCGTCGTCGCTGTTGTGCGTGAGATCGTGAACGGCCTTGGTGATCTCGGTGAGGTTGCCGTACTGCTTCGGGTCGAAAGCGGGAGCCGACTGAGTGAATTTCGCTCCGTCGAGCGCAGACGCGGGTGCGGCGGGTGCATCGGGCATGGCTGGAATTCCTTCAGGCGGTGGCAGCTGACCGGTCGGAAGCGAGGCGGGCTGCGACGAGGGTCACACGGATTGGCTTTGCGCCGGATCGTTGTAGCCGTCCCCGTCGTCGGGCGTGGCCTGTCCGGCGGTGTTCTGCTGTGCTGCTTCGGTCTGCTGGTCGAACTGGGCGATCTCGCCGGAGATCTTCGCCTCGAGGCCCTGAATGCTCTGCAGGATCGACTTGGCGTTGTCGTCGTCGGTGTTCTTGAAGCCGTCGGCGATGGAGATCAAGGTCGCCCGGAGGTCGTGGAGAACGGTCTGGAGGTGTTCGCCGTGGGCGACGACGCCGTTGCGGCGGTCGTCGATGATGTGTTCCAGCCAGACGGCGGTCTCGAACTTGCCGGCGTTCGGCCACTGCGTCTTGAGCGCCTGGAAAGCGCTCATGTCGTCCATGATCTTGCCGATCTTCTCGGCCGAGGCCTTGATCGCTTCGGTGTCGAAGTTGGTGCTCATGATCAGCTCCTTTCAGGGAGAGGATGAGATCGGGCCTTCCGGTGGTGCGTCCGCTGGAGGACGCACCACCGGAACGGCCGCGCCGGCATCAGAGACCGCGCGCGCCTCGCGCGTCCTGGTCCCGCATTCCCTCCGCGCCCGTCTGCAGCGCGACGCGAAGGGAGTCCAGCTGCTCTCGGCTGGTGACGAGATCTCCCCTCAGCCGCTGGCACTTCGCGTCGTAGGCGTCGGCCGTGGTTCCCTGCCAGCCCACCATGATGCGCTTGACGTCGTTTTCGAGATCGGTCGTCTGTCCCTCGATCTCGGTGGCCTTGCTCTTCATCATCGTCAGGCACTGGTCGATGACTTCGTAGTCGTAGGTAATCAATTTATTGCCCTTTCAGAGAAATGGAGAGTCGGTCGAGTACGGGTCAGGCGCCGAGGAAGCTGCTGGTCTCCATCGGGAGCCGCGCGATCTCCTGGCCGGCGGCCTGGTCCTGCGCGTCCTGTCCCTGCGACTCCTTGCGGATGTAGCCCGCCATGTCGGTGAGGTTGGCCAGGATGGTGCGCTTCAGCCCCTCGATCCAGTTGTCGCAGGTCGTGGACAGGGCCTTGGTGGCCGCGCTGTTGCTTCCGGCCAGCGTCGCGTCCACCTGCGACTTCAGCTGGTTGAGCTGCTGGATGATGTTGTCGGAAGTGGCCTCGTGGCGGGTGGCCTGTGCGTCGATTTCCGCCGGGTCGAGCTGTGTCGTTTTCGGCATTTGAGATTCCTCCTGCGTCAGGTCTTGTCTTGGTCCGGCCGCCGATCGCGATCCTCGGCGTCGGCCATATTCGAAGATTAGGTCGGGGATTCCGCGTTGTCGGGAGAATTCGCTCGACCTCGGTCAGTCGGAGGAGGTCCCCTTACGAGCGGCCCCGGTCAGGACGCCGCGGTCGCCGACGCGGCCGACGTACTCAGCAGCGGTCCGGCCGGAAAAAGGTCCAAAAGCTCCTGTGGGACCGCGACGGGCGCCACGTTCTGATAGCCCAGCGCCGCGATTTCGTCTTGACCTGCCAGCGGATACCGCATTCCCAGCGGTGTCACCAGTGAAGGCGGGCCAGGTGCCGCGCCGGGCACCGCCTTGGGGGTGACCAGCACTCCTCTGCCCGCCGGGACACCGACCCGGCCGGCGGCCGCACCCACCTCGTGCGTGGCGGAGGGCGCCGACGCGGCGCGGACGCTCGCCGAAGGCAGCGATTCCGCCACCGGCGGACCCGCGCTTCCGGTGCCGTAACGCATGCAGCGCTGGGTCTCCGGTGAGTCACCGACCAATTCGGGCGGTGCTTCAGGCAGTCCGGTGCCCAAGACCGTTCCCGACGCCGGGACGCCGGACATCTCGCCGACCCCGATCCGGATCGGTTCGACGGGTCCGTCGGGGTAGCTCTGCGCCGTCGAGGGCGCGGCCAGCAGCAGCGCGGCCACCGTGCGGTTCACCGCGGCGGCGCCGTCGTCACGGACGACATAAAGCTGCTCGGTCCCGAGCGCGGTGTTGCGCACTTCGTAGACCTGGCCGATGAGGCTCTGCCTGCCCGCGATGACCGGGCCCCGTCCACCGAGGCCGGGTACCGCCGGCACGGACAGGTCCGGACCCTGCGGGATCGGGTTCAGCCAGGCGGCGGACACCGGCGCGGGTTCGGCGTTGCCGTACCCGAGGGAGGCCAGCACCGCGGGGTCGGTGATCCGCAGCCGGGAGCCGTTCCAGACGAGATAGACCGAGCCGTTCGGCCCGATCACCAGGAACCCTTGCCGGTCGGTGAGCCCGCCTTCGGGGGTCCGTCCGATGAGGACGGTGACGACGCCGGGGGCATCACTGTCCACATCGGAGCCCGCGCAGACCGTCCAAGCGCCGGTGTCGAGTTCCGCCGACGTGGGCAGGGCGTCGGGTGCGCCGGAGATGCCGACCGGTTGACCGACCGGCGTCCCCTTCAGCGAAGCAGGGGAAACGGCGACCATCTTCCCTTCGGCCTTCGGCGCCAGCAGGCGCGCGGACGAGTAGTTGAGCACCGGGCGCAACTGGCCGTCCAGATAGAGGTAACGGGCACCGCTGTCCTCGTCGAGGACGATGGTCCCCGCCTGCCGCCAGGAGTTGTCGGTACTCGGCACGAAAAGCCCGTAGATACCGAAGATCGCCGCCAGCAGCACCGCGATCATGATCCCGAAGATGGTGCCGGTGATCATTCGCCGCCCCGGTGCCTGGATGGCATCGGCGTCGCCGTGGGCGACCGCCGCGGTCAGCCTGCCGACGACGAAGAAGTACGCCTGAACCTGGTCCTTGCGTGACTTCATCAGCTCACCATGGTCCGTACGGCGGCGTAGACGTGCAGCACCTGTAGCAGGATCGGGAGGATCGCGACCGCGGTGATCGTTTCGAAGATCTCCGCGGCCCTGCCCCAGTAAGGACGGAGCCGAAGGCCCGGCAGCCGCTCGGCGGCCACCAGGAGCAGGCCGGTTCCGAGCAGGACGAGCGGGACCACGAGCAGCAGGCGCCCGGTCGGCGAGAGTCCGGCGGCGACGTGCGTGACGTCGGCACCGACGGCCACCGCCGCCGGGACCAGCATCGACCACCGCGCGATCGTCCCGCTGGGGTGGCGCGAACGCAGGGCGAGCAGGACGGCCGCCACCAGCGCGAGCACCATCGACCAGGTATCCGCCTCGGCCACGAGCAACAGCATCAGCACCACCTGCGCCAGGCCGAGGCCGGCGTGCAGCGCGGTCGAATAGCCGACGACCGCGGCGCCGCGATCCACCACCGTCTCGAACGGCACGGGATCGATGTCCTCGCTCAGCTCGTCCGCGCCGGTCGGCAGCATCGGCAGGCTCAAGCCCGACAGGCGGAACGCCGTCGGTCCGACGAACACCCCCATGACGAGCGAGGCGGCGAGGCCGACTCCGGCGGCCTGCGCGGCGCTGACCGGGGCGATGGAGCCGAACAGGCCGGCGATCGCCAGAGTGAGGCAGAAGATGATCCCGCCGGCGAACAGGAGCGCCGCGTCGGCGACAGCCACGAGCCCGACGGTGAGGGCGATCAATCCGCCAGCCCCGGCAGCCGTGATCTGGACCATCAGCGGTGCCGTCGGCGCCAGTACGCCGACGATCAGCCAAGCCGAAAGTACGGCGTAGCAGACGCCGCCGCCCACCAGGATGATCGCCGCGCGTGAGCTGCCGGAGCCGCGCGCGACCAGCGCGGACACCAGAAGCAAGAGGATGGCGGAGCCACCGACGAACTGCGCCTGGACCGCGGGCGCACCCGCACCGGGCAAGAGATACAAGCCGGACAGCAGCAGCACCAGCGCGCCCGCTTCGAACATCCGCCGCACTCCGGTGGGCGTCAGCTTGCCGGGATGCTCCCGCACCCGGTCGCCGACGCCGTCGACGAGGTCGTCGTAGTCGATCGCGGCGAGTTGGTCGGCGCGGGGCGCCAGATAGATGCTTTCGCCGTCCAGCAGGTTCAGCTGCCCTGGAGAGCGGTCCTCGTCGAGAGGCTCCTCCCCCAGCCGTTGCAGGACCCAGCCTTCGTGCTCGGCTCCCTCTTCGATCGTCTCCGCGCCGAACTGGAGGAGGATCGCGGGCAGCAGATCGGCAAGCGGAACTTCGGCCGGCAACGCCAGCTCGGCCGTCCGCTGACCGAGCACGAACCGCAGCCGGACCGAGCTGGTGGTGCGCTGCTGTGTCTGTTCCTCCATGAGGCGCCGGGTCCTTCCTGCCAGAGCCAGACCTTGGTCCGGAAGCTACTTCTTGAGCTGTGGGGGTCCCCGAAATCCGGGCACGGCACCGCCGAATAGGGGAAGTTCACTCACCAGCATGGGGCCTGGCCGGGTCACCGTCTGCGGTGGCGGGCTCACAGAGCCGGAATGCCGCCTTTCCGGCTAGCAGGGCTGCCCGTTATCCGTCAGGGCCGGGCGTTCTCCAGTGCGACCGGCCCTGACAGTCACACGTGTCGCGAAAGCCACTTTCAGGACACCAGACGGCGCGCTCAGGGTTCTTCGGTCTTGACCTCTGGATCGGAAAACTCGTACATGTCCCCGTAGTCGGTCAGCAGGACACCGAACGGATTCGTCTCCGGGTCGAACGCGTTCTCCAGCGCCACGAACACGTTCGCCGTCATCACGATCGTCCGCCGCGGACGATCTTTGTCGGGTAACACGATCTTTGTCGCGAGCATCGACACATTGACCCGGGACGAATCGGTCCGGCCGTCCGAAGTGGTCGCGGCGTTGATGAAGGCGGACGAGTTCGCGGCGGCCTCGGCACTGACCAGGTCGCCCCGCTGCCGATCTCCCGTCTGCATGAGATACGCCGGATAAGCCGGGTATCGCCTCTCCCAGTCAGCCTCCACGGCTGCCTCGGCTTCGGTTCTCATTTCGGCGACCCTGCCCAGATATCCACCGAGGTAGATCGCGATGATCTCGCCATTGAGCAGCGAGGGCTGAGCCGCGGCCGGGACCGCGCCCGGCGGATCGGCCAGGTTCAGCCCGAGCTGCCCGACCAAGACCTGCTCGTGCGGAGCGGTGTGCAACGGCTTGACCCGCCCAACGTAGACCTTGCGGCCCGATTGCGGACGCAAAAGTACCTCTGGGCCTCCTTCTCGAGGCGGGACATAGCCGAGTTCGACCACCCTGCGCACCTCCTCCGCGACGGTGTTCTCGATCCGCGGCCAGATCCGCTCCAGGTCGCGCACCGCCGTCACGGGGAGCCGAGGATCAGCCCGGTTCCGGGCTATCTTCATGAGGTGGCTCTTGCCGCCGCCGATGATCTTGACCTCGATCTCATCGGCTCGGCTCCGCACCTCCGGATGCACGCGGCCCTCGTCGTCGGCCAGGAAGCCGGCCACCCGGTACAGCGGGTCGGCCGGATCACGCCAGTAAACGAGATCGTCCATGCGTTCGATCGGGTACAACCCGGTCCGGCTCGCGGCGGAGAGCATGAAGTCCGGCGCCGTACCCGGGGAGGTAGGCCAGGTCGTGCGGGAGTGGGCTTGATCCTCCCAGACCGTCGTCCCGCCCGCGGTCGTCTCCCGTGCTCCGCTCTCCGTTGCCGTGTTGTACACACCGGCCAGCCGAGGGGCGGTGAGCAGCCCACCGGATTTGGCCGCGACCAACGCCGGGACACGGTCTTCGGCCAGCCGCGCCAAACCCCACTGATCCACCACCGCCCGTATTCGCGGCGACACCAGTACGCCTCGGTCGTCCAGGGTCAGGTCGAAATCGGAGAACCAGGACGAGCGGCTCTCCAGCAAGGCTTTCAGCGACGGCAGACTCTGGTCGATTTCCGGATCGAAGGACCGCACGAACCGCTCGACCGCCCGCTCCGCGGGCAGCAACCCGCCTGACGTCTCCTCGACCCACAGAGGCGAACGCCCCTCTGCCAGGCTCGCTATCCCCCATCGCTCCACCATCTCGCGCAACCGGGGCAAGACCAGGCCATCACCGTCGACGGCGAGCTCGCTCCACGAAATCAATCCTCCGGACTTCTCCGCGACCCACGCCGGCGCGCGTCCTTCCGCCAGCCGTGCCAGCACCCAGCGATCGACCACTTCCTGGACTCTCGGCGATGCCGGCACACCGTCCCGCTGCTCGGGAGCGAGCACCGGAACCGACCGCGAAACGGCTTCGAGCATCGCCTTCAGCGTCGGCTGCTGTCCATGCACATCCGGGTCGTGGGAGAGCAGCGAGGCCGCGGCACGCTCGTACACGGCTTCCGCCTCGGGAGTGAGGCCCGGCGCGGACTCCAGGCTCTCCCATCGTGGCGTGAACAAACCGGCGCGCGACACGGCTCCCGGCTCTCGCACCTCGTTCATGAGCGAAGCCGCCGCCGCGACGATCTGTGCGTCGCCGACATTCGGCAGCGTTTGTTTCACAGCCGTCAAGAGAGCGGCATGGGACATCCCGGGGTCCTGGCCGAGCTGGACCCGAACCTCAGCCGCGACGGATGCGCTCAGATGGGCAGCCTGGACTCGATGCCAACCGATGCTGATTCCCTCCGCTTCCAGTCGTCTCTGAATATCGGTCGAGGTGAGGCGCCCACCCGCGTTCACCAGCTCGGTCACCCGGTGCTCAAGCTCCTGGTCGTCGATTCGCGACGGCGGGGTCATTCCTGCCGCGAGCCTCGCCTGGCGATACAACGTGCGAACGGTTTGCCTGATGACGAGGTAACCGTCAGCGCGAACCTTCTCGAGCACCTCGTCGAAGGTGTGCTCCCGCGCGATCAGCTCACTGACCAGTCCCGGCAGGTTTTCGTCCGCGATTCTTCCGCCACTCTTCGTCATACGTCCCGGATCGACAGCCCGTACCGCATCGTCGATCCAGCCTTTCGGGGCATACATTCCCGCATCGGTCACCGCAGCGGCCACACCCAGCATCGAGAGTCTGGGATTTCTCGCGAGAACAGCCTCCACCACACCGGAGAGCTCCTCCTTGTCGACACTCCGCAATCCCCTGACTTCGCCCCGCCGGACGAGCGATCGAGAAGGCATGTCGCGCTGGGACGTTTGCGCGACCCGGCCGATCGAGGCGAACAGGGTATTCCGGTCGGCGACATTTCGAACAGAAAGGAGTTCGACTATTTCCCCGACGGTCGAACCCGCGTTCTCGGCGATCGCGGCACGGACGATCGAGTCCACTTCCTCGCTACCGCGAACAGAGGCTCCTGCCGCAGATTGCTCCCCGACAACCTCTTTCCAAAGAGCGCGCGCCCGATGCTTGTCGATATCCGAATAACCTTCCCGAGAGAAACGCTCGTTCAAGGAGCGCACGGTGTCGGCGTATACGAGTGGATTGTCCCGCCCGGCGGCCTCGGCTTCCTCGGCCAAGGCCGCGCGCCAGGCATCGGTGGGTACGTGCCGGGGCGTGTCCGTAATTCCCTCGGCGGGGTCCCGCAAGTGAGCCATGTCGTCCATTCCGGCGATCTCCGGCCTCTCGGTCACCGTGGCGGCTCGCTTCGTACGCCCGACGACCGGCTCGCGGGCAGGTCGTTTGCCCAGCCGGACGGGGAGCTCGTCCGAGAGACCGGAGGCGGTCACCTCGGCAGCGGACGAAGAAAGGCGCTCGGCTGCCGCCGCATCGACCTCACCCCAGGTGGCCGCAGGCTTCAAGACGGCCATCGCCGCGCGAAGCTGCGCCGGGGTGAGGCCGGGGTGGTCATCGAACAGGCCACGCACGACGGCGCCGACGGACAGTGATTCCGCCTCCCTTGCCACTTCCTCACGCGCGGTCTTGACCATGCGGTCCAAGTTCTGGTTTCGGAAGGTTTCCTTCTCCGCGCGCAGGATTTGCGCGATCCTCCGGCGTACGAGCCAGGGCTCGTCGCGCAGAATTTCAAGAATGCGCCGGGTTTGGCCGGCGGTTTTTTCTTCGACATTAGGGTAATCTTCGGGCCAAATAAGCTTCAAGGCGCTCCGAATGCGGAGATCACCTACAGAAAAACCGCTCTCGCGGAGATTGCGCGCGGCATCGGCAATCGTTGGTCGCGAGTCCGGACCAAACCTCCCCAGAAGATGGGCGCCCAGTTCGGCATCCTCGATCCGGCGTTGTATCGCCTTGTAGTATTTCGGTTTCTCCTGCCGGGGACCGTCGACTACCTGCGGGTTGTCGGCGACCACCTCCGTGTCACGATCACGAGTCGTCCAGATTTCAGCGAACCGGATCTCCTTGGACCCTTCTCCACGCGGAACGGGCTGCGTTCCCCGCACCGCGTGCAAAGCTCTCTGTAACCGGTTAGTGCCGGGAGCCCTGCCGGTGTCAGGGTCTTTGATGTGCTCTTTGAGTTGAGCCCGAGTGACCTTCTTCCCCGGGTTCATCTCCTCGAGTCGCCGAATCTCCTCCCGCACGCGATTCGTCAGCTCGTCGTCGGTCATCCTCGGCCGCCTGCCCAGCCGTGTGGCCGCACCTTCCGGTTGCGGCGACGTCGCGTCCGGGTGCAGGCTCCACACGGGCGGACGCGACCACGGGCCCGTCCCGGCGGCGAGAGTGCCGTCTTCGAAGACGTTCACTTTGTCGTACAGGTGGTAGGCGGAGACCTTGAGGCCCCCACCGGACAGAACGTCGGCCCGCTGTTGCAGCCTGGCGACGATGGTGTCCGTGAGATCGCAGGCAACGACGATCACCTGCTTCGCCGAAGACCACGGCACCAGGGTTCCGGCGATCGCGTCGAAGGCTTCCGACACGGCCAGATCCGCGAAACCTTCACCATTGCGCGGCGCTCTGAATCGCCCGTCTCGATGTTCTCCGAACAGCACGAAGGCATCCGGGTCGATCTCCCGGAATTCGCCGACGGCGGCACGCACTCCTCGCACGGCGGCGGCGTCCACGCTCCGCAGGAAGGCCGCACCGGCGAATCCGCCGCCGTTGTCCGGCAACGCCACCACGGTGATCTCACCGATGGAGGTCGTCAGCGCCCTTTCGGTCGTCCGCGAGCCGGCCAGCGAGGCGACCCGCTCCGCCGAGAGCAGACCGCCGGACTTCTCCACCACCCATGACTGTTCACGGGCGCTGTCCAGCCGCGCGAGCGCCCACCGATCGACCAGCTCGCGCATTTCCGGAGAGACCGCACGGCGTTCCACGGGATCCGGCAGGCTGAGCTGCGGCCGCCACACCGAGACCGCGGCCAGCATCTCCCGCAGCGTGCCCTGAGTCCGGTTGTGCTCCGGATCGAACTTGAGCACGAAGTCGATCGTCTCCGGGTCCACTGGCACGCTGGGTATCGTGGCGGCCCGTTTCGGCGCTCTGACGTCCAGCCCCGCCTCTTCGGCGCTCCGTTTGCCGGTCGATGCCACCGCCGACGGCCGGGCGGATTCGGCAGGCGCGATCCGCGGATCGTGCACCATCGCCGCCGTCGCCTCGACCAGCCCCGCTTCGGCGTCCGGCTGAATCTCGCGCACCCTCGCCACGAGAGCAGGTCCGGCGAGATCGGGTTGCTCATCGAGCACGGCTTTCACCGTGGGACTGATCTCGGCCAGCTTCTCCCGCGCTCGCTCGAGCGAGGCACGCGCCGCCTTGGGTTCGACACGAATCGGCTGCTCCATCTCGCGCAGAAGTCGGTGAAGCCTGGTGTGAGTCACGTCGGGCCGGGTGATCAGCAGTTCGATCACCGCGTCGTCGAGACGGGCGTCCGCCCTTCCCCTCAGCGGCAATCCGGCCGCGAGTTTGGCCGCGGTGAGCGCTTTACCGGCGACCTGTGTGCGAACCGCGATCTTCTGCTCCCGCAGCGCCGACACGAACTGCTTGGTGGTCAAGGCAGGGTCCACGGCGAGCATCGCGCTCGCCCGCACGCTCAGCTCACCGACCTCGGGGGCCTTGTCCGCACCGCGGGTTTCGCCCAAAGGATCGCCAGGCCGCCCACCGACGGGAACGACACGGCCCACGGCTGCCAGCAGGCTCCTCTCGTCCGTAACGTTCTCGCTCAGGAGACGATCGACCACCTCCTTGACGGTCGCATCGGGCCTGTCGATGAACGCGTCGCGCACGGCCAAGTCCAACGTGGTGTCGTCGTCACGCCTGACCCGATCGACCGATCCGACCTCGCGCCAAAGAGCGGCGAACCTCTTGTCGCCCACCTCGAACAGGTCTTTCCTTCCTGAAATCTGCTCGGTCAGCAGGTCCTTCGCGGTGGCTCGCTCGATGCCAGGATTCTCATCGACGATCTTCCGCAAAACCTCGCCTGCCACGTGGGGAGTCGGCTGTGTTCCCCTCGCCTCGTGCCAGGCGCGCTGGAGCAGGTCATTGCCCGGGCCCCTTCCGGTGACCGGATCCTTCAGCCGGTCCTTCGCGAGCACCTTGGCGGCGGCCTGAGTCGTGCTGCTTCCGTCCTTCTCCAGGTCCGCGATCACCGCCCGCATGGCATCGGTCGTCTGGTCAAGGGTGAATTTGGGCCGCCGTGGCGGGGCGGCTCCACTCGGGGCACCGTCCGGGTGGAAGCTCACCGCCGGGACACGACCCGGCGGGATCCGGCCCCCGACGATGTCGCCATCGTCGAACACGTGCAACTTCGTGTTCAGCTGCCACGCCACGACCTGCACGCTCTTCATCGGCAACAAGCCGCTCACGTGCCGCTGGAGTTCGGAAAGCACGGGGCCCGTGAGGTCGCACGCCACGACGATCACCCGGGAGACCGTGGCCCACGGGATCAGCCGGCGGGAAACCGCGTCGAGTCCCGCGACCGCGGGAAGGCCCTTCATGTCTCCGCCCTCGCCCGGCACCAGGAACTGTCCGTTCGCGTGTCGGCCGAACAGGACGAAGGAGTTCGGCTCGGCGGCCTGGATCCTGGCTGCGGACGTGACGACCGCTCGCACCGCCTCCCGGTTCGAGCGAGGAAGGAACGCCGCGCCGGCGGGGATTCCCACCCTGCCGGGCAGTTCCAAGGCGACGACGTTCCCCATCGGAGTCATGAGCACTCGTTCGTTCACCGGCACCTCGGCCCGCAGTGAAGCCACCCGGCTCGGCGTCAGCAACGCGTCCGAAGCCGCTACGACCCACGTCGGCGAATACCCCTCCGCCAACCGGTCCAGCGCCCACTGGTCGACCACCATGCGCAACTGGAGTGACTCCAGCAAGCCGTCCACGCGTGGCATGAGGTCCATCTCCGGGTACCACTGCGCCAAACTTTCGAGTTTCGCTCTCGGTGACATCCGTCCCGCGGGAGTGTTCGGGTCGAACCGCAGGACGAATTCGACACCTCGCTGGTCCAGCACCGCGTCCATGCGCCGGGCGCTTCTCGGCGGAGGGACCAGGTGAGCGGCCTGCACCATGGGGCTCCTCGGGGCCACCTCGGTCCTCAGCACCCTCATCCGCTCGCGCCTCACGGCCTTCTGCTCGGCCGTGGCCCGCACGCGCCGTCTGGGCGCTGCCTGAGCCTCCCCCGTCGTCGTTCGGCGGACGTCGGCGGTGGGGGTCGGCTCCTGCCTGGTCGAGGAAGCGACCGCGGTCAGCCGGGCCACCGCCGCGCGAATCCGCGCGTCACCGGCCGTCGGCATCACCTCGCTCACCTTCGCCGAAAGCTGCTCGGCGGACAGGCCCGGTTCCTCAGCACGGAGCGTGCTCACCGCGGCTTCCACCGGCAGCGAGGCAGCGACTTCGCGCAGCGCCGCGCGGACGTCCGCGGTCAGCTGCACCAGCTTCGTCCGCCTGCCTGCCTTGCGCTCCAGCCGCAGTTCCTTGCCGATCGCCAGATCGCTGCGTGCGGGATCGGCCCGCAGCGCCCGGACGACATGCGGGACGACCTTCTCGATGTCCACGCCGCGGGTCCCACGCTCCGCCAGGATTTCGGCCAACCGCGCGTGCACGTCCTCACCGGACATCGACTCCAGGGTCGCTGTCCTCGACTCGCGAATCCCGGCGAACGACTCGACGATCTTGCCGCGGCCGACTCCGTAGTTGAAAGCGGTTAGGGCTTCGACGGCTTTGTCGATGGGTGGGAGCTCTCCCTCGCCGTACAACTCGCCGAGCAACCTGTCCAAGTCAGCGCGTGAAATCCGTTGCGGCAGCCGCTGCGACCATGCCGGGTGCACTGTCTTCAGCGAGGCGAGAACCCGGTCGTGCGAAACGCGCACTCCACGGCCGCGGAGTTCGTCGGCGATGGCCAGAAACGACAGCGACCCGGACGTCACGACGTTCCCGACGAGCCGATTCACTTCGCCGTCGTCGACCGGTCGAAGCAGATCGTCCAGGGCGACACCGGTCACCCGGACCACCGAGGAGTGGAGCCGTTTCGCGTCCACGGCCTCGCGCGCCAGGAGGTCGTCGAGGATCGGCCTGATCTCTGCCGCGTCCGTGCGATCACCGAGGCTTTCCCGCACCATGGAATCCAGAGCGCCGTCTGTGGCGCGCTGAGACGCAACGGGCTCGGCCGGGCGCCCACCGGCCGCCTTCCAGGCCCTATCGAAATGCCGCTCGATGAGCCGTGGAACCCGTTCCTTGGCCGCGGCGAAGCCCTCGTCCCAGGGCATGGCGGGATTGTCCGCGACCAGTTCCCGCGTGAAATCGCGGACGGCTTCGGTGTACTCGGGCGCGCGCGGCACCGGCCGCGTTCCCGTCAACCGGCGAAACACTTCCGTGATGCGCCCGGTACCGGGGCGCCCGCCGGTTTCAGGATCCGTGAGCCGCTGTTTGACCTCCGTCAGCGTCGCCTTCTCACCGTTCCTCGGGGTGGCGAGGATCTGCCGGATGGCATTCTCCAGCTGCGTGTCGGTGTAGGTGAACGGCCTGCCCGCCTTGCCGCGCACCTGCGTCGACGTTTCCGTGTCGGGGTCGAGCCTGATCGCCGGAGCACGGCCACCGATGTCGTCGCCGACAGTGATCCTGCCGTCCCGATGGACGTTGAGCCGGTCACCGAGGTGGTACGGAATCAGCTCGACATGCCGGGCCTGCGGCGTGCCCTCGAGATGGGCTCGGAGCTCTCCTATCTGCGGATCGGTGAGGTAGCAGGCGACCACGACCGCGCGCTGGACGTTGGCGGACCACGGCCGCAGCTGCGCCGACAGCGCCGTGAACACGTTCAACGCCTCGAGAGTCGCGGTCCCGTCGCCCACCCGAGGTACCGCGAAGAACCCTTCACGGTGTTTGCCGAACACCGCGAACGTGCCCGGCTCGTCTTGCAAGCGCATCGCCGCCGCGTGCACCGCACGCACCGCGGCGCTGTCCCCACGCTGAACGAACGCCATCCCGATCGACGCACCACGAGGACCGTGCAGCTCCAGGCCGACCACGCGACCCGCCGCCGTGTCCAGCACTCCCGTCATCGCCGGTGTCGCCCACAACGCGTCCGCCCGCTCCGCCGAGATCAACCCACCGGACTTCTCCGCCACCCACGGCGCGTCACGCCCCTCCGCCAACCGCACCAAGCCCCATCGGTCGACCAACTCCCACACCGGAGCCGACGCCCTGACACCTCCCTCATCGCGTTCGAGAACGATTCCCTGGTCCCACCCCTTCATCACCTCCAGCATCGCCACCAGCGACGGCTGAAGGGCATTCACCTCCGGATCGAACCTCAGCACGTGCGCCACGACACTCTCGTCCAACGCGCCACGCATACCCGACACCGTCCCCGGGGCAGGGGCGACTTCCACCAGCTCACCGGCCGACGACGTCTCCACCTCGGTGGCAGGGCGCTTGGCCGCTCGCGATCCGCTTTCCGCGGTCTGACGTGAGTTGACGCGGAGCCCGGCTTCGAGGATCTGCTCGGAGGTGAACCCCCGCACCTTTTCCCTGGTCTTCCGCACCAGCGCGGCGGCGGTCAGACCACGGTCTTCCTCGATCAGCGCCCGGACGACCTCGTCCAGGTCGGCAGCCTCCTCCTGGACTCGGGCTATCGGGGCCCGCACCTGCCGGAAGCTCAGGCCCAGGGTCGTCTTGGCCGCGATCAGAGCCGTCTGGAGACGGCGTTGACCGGCCTCGATCCTCCTCTTTTCAAGTTCGCGGCGTAAGCCCGATCCAGTCAGCTTCGGATCGGCCAAGAACTCCTTGGCGAGCTCCACGAGATGTTCGTCCGATACCTTCTGCGTCGCCGCGGAACTTCGTTGCGGATCCAGCCTGGCCAGTGTCCCGGCGACGCTGTCGAAACTTGCCGGGATTCCGCCTGACCTCACTTCACCCCAGATCTCGACCGTCGTACTGGCCTCGGTCTCGGCGAGAACGCGGGCAACGGCGGCGTCCAGTCGCGGCGTTTCCTCCACCCGTTCCGCCGCGGCGGTCAGCGAAGTTCCGGCGGGGACCCCTTCCACGACCTCTCTCCACAGCGCTGCGAAACGATCCCTGCCCAGCTTCGGGTATTGCTTCTTCAGTTCATCCTTGGCGCCCTCGCGGGTGATGTCCCGAACGCTCTCGCGGATCCCGGTCAGTGCCGCCCGCTGGGCATCCCAAAGCTCGACGCCGCGAAGATCGTTCTCCGTCCCGTTGACTGTTCGCCATGCCGCGAGGACGTCGCGGTTCGTAGCACCCTTCTTGTTCGACCTGAGCCACTTCCCCACCTCTTTGAACCCGACCTTGGCCCCAGCGGCCTCGAGTTCCGCTTTCGCCTCCCGGACGGCGTCCACCAGCTCTTCCAGGGAGCCGTAATTGCGTTTCTGTCGTCCGGTCGACGAGGACGGCTCACCGTCGGGCAGGGTCCGCTGCGACGCCGCTGAGCCCGAGTCGGGGTGCAAGGTCAGCACCGGGCGATGCGGACCAGGATGTGTCCCGGTGGTGATCGCGCCGTCAAGATCGACATTGATCACCTCATCAAGGTGGTAAGGCATCACGTCGACGTGTCCCGCCCCCGGAACCCCCCGGATACCGGCCGCCAGCGAATCCAGCACCGGATCCGACAAATAGCACGCCAGCACGATCACCCGCGAGAACGGCGCCCAGGACCCAACTCCCGCCGCCAGCCCACGGAAGGCCTCCACCGCCTCCATGCGCACCGTGTGGACGCCCGGCGCCTCCACCACTCCGTCCCGATGGCGGCCCACCATGACGAACGCGTCCGGGTAGTCCGTCCGCAACCGCTCCACCGCGGCCCGTGCCCCCATCACGGCACCCACGTCGCCACGGTCCACGAACCCGGCGCCCACCACACGGCCCTGTCCATCGGCGAACTCCGAGACCACCACCCGCCCCGCCGAAGTCTCCAGCGCCCTTGCCGCGCTCACCGAATCGAGCAGAGCCCCGACCCGGTCCGCCGAAAGCAACCCACCCGATGCCTCCGCTACCCACGACACGGGACGACCATCCGTCAACCGCGCCATCCCCCACTGGTCCACCACCTCACGCAGCCGCGGCGAAACCAGCACCCCATCGCCATCCACTGTGGGCCGCAACGGCGGAACCCACTCGCTCACCTGTTCAAGCAGGCTCCGCAACGAAGACTGGGAAAGATTCGCCGTTGGATCGAAACCCACCACGAAAGCGACATCGCTCTCCAGCAACGCCCCGGCGTCACCGGCCGAGGCACCCTCGTCCCGCAGCTGGTCAAGCGCTTCGGGGGAAGTGCCCCGCGTATCGGCCACAGCCGGCCTTTTCGACGGGGCGGCCGCCGGGTACTCGGCCGGCCGCTTACCCGCGGCCACCGAACCCGGACGACCGGACGTGGAGTCGGCGATGTGCTCTGTCGTGGC
Organism: Amycolatopsis thailandensis; assembly: GCF_002234405.1. GTDB lineage: Bacteria > Actinomycetota > Actinomycetes > Mycobacteriales > Pseudonocardiaceae > Amycolatopsis > Amycolatopsis thailandensis. The sequence continues at coordinate 73,227 of NZ_NMQT01000072.1, forward strand.
AACCTTTCCACGCAGGGTGTCCACCAGGTCCGGATGCGTCGACCGCAAGCGGGCCACGGACTCCTGGACGCGCCGATAGTCGATGTTTCGCCCATGCGCTTGCAACGCCCTGGAGAGGTCCGCGACCGAACCGATATTCCGCACCGTCCGGTCTTCGCGCAGGAACCGGGTCAAGTTCCAATCCAGTCCGACGTCACTCAGGACGGCAGCGGGAACACCCAGGACCGCCTTGGCCAGGCGCAAATGATATCCGCCGCGAGCGGTCCCGATACCGATTCCCTGTGCACGGAGCCGGGCCATGAAGTCGACGGTCCCCAGTCGTTCATTCCCTTTGACCAGCACCTTGGCCACTTCACCGAGCAGCTTGTCCGATATCGATCGCGAACCGCCCTGCCGGCGGTCGGGCGCCACCCTGCTGACAGCTTCGCCGACACGCTCGAAGGTCGCTTCAGCCCCGACGGCTCGGACCTCGTCCCAAACCTCCGCGATCGTCAACTCAGCGTCCTTGGCGAGTGCACCCCGGACAATCGCGTCCAGCATGACGTCGTCGACCACTCCCAGCGCGGCGGCAGCCGGCAGCCGTCCCATTTCGGCCACCGCGGCGGCCAGTCTCGTCTCGTCGGCGATACCCCAGTTGATGAGGTGCGCCACGGCCTGCTCCGGAGTCCAGCCCGGCCTGTTTTCGAGGGTTTCACGTACGACCGAGGCCAACTCCCGGGTGGCGCTTTCCGGGCCGGCGGCCGAACGCCCGCCCACACCCGTATCGAGTGCGGGCAGCGCATCGCGCACTGATCTCCCGACTTCTTTCCGGCGGGAAACGGGCGCCGTCTCGTTCACCTCGTGCCACGCCTGCGAGAACCTCTTTCCCCCTGCCTTCACTCCCGCGTCTGTCAAGTGCTTCTTGACCTCGCTCTGAGTGATCGCCTTCGTGCCCCCCTCCGGCCTTGCCTTCTCCAGAGTGCTGACCGCTTCCCTGGTGAGGTCTTTCAGTTCCTCCAGCGTGTGCTCCGCGTCCCTCCCGCGTTTGACCTCGAACTGCGAATTCGGCTCAGCGAGGCTCGCGGCAGGTGCGCCGCCGTCTCGCACAGGGATCGAATCCGGGATCGGCCCGCCCCAGAGCTGGAGCACCGTCGCCATGTCGACCTTAGGCAACTCCGGCCTCTGCTCGACGAGGTTCCGCAGCTCGCGGAGAGCTTCACCCGGACCGATTTCGGGGTTGCTGTCCCGAATACCCTGGAGGGCGTCCCGGAAGGCGCGAGCAGCGGGCTCTCCACGCAACTTGCCGTCGTGCCCACGCACCCGGTTCCAGGACTGCTGCAAGAACTCGTTGCCCGGGCTCTTACCTGTGCCCGGATCCTTGAGCAGATTCTTGGCCAGATCGAAAACAGCCTTCGCCGTCACCTTTTTCTCGCCATAGCCCAGTCGCGACATGGCATCCCGCATGGCCGCGTCGAGTTTCTCCGGATCATGCTTCGACTTCGGCGCGGACGGTGGCATGCCAGGCCGGCTCGGTCCCGATGATGAAGGGTTCGTATCCCGCCAGAGGGCATCGAACCGGGTTTTACCCAGCGGCGCGTAGCCTTCTTTGGCGAATTTCTCTTTCAGCGCACTATAGGCTGCCTCACGGTCGATTCCCGCCGAGCTTCCGAGCAACTCGGCCAGCGCCGAACGAAGTTGGTCCCTCGGCACTGGAAGTGCCGCCGTCACCGTTCCGTGGACTCGATGCCAAGCCGCCACGACCGACTCCGCGGGGAAGTTCCGAAGCCGCGCGATGACTTCGCCTTGCGTTATGTTCGCGCCTTTTTCCTCGATGACGCCTTTGACAGCTTCCATGGCGGCAGCCACTTCGATTTCACCGTGCTCGGTCCATTCGACGGTCCGGCGTACCGGGATCTCGGCCGCGCCCGGCGTGGCGTCCGGGTGGAGGCTTACGGCCGGAACGATCGGCCAGAGAGCCTCGCCGGACATGATGGTGCCGTCATGGTGGATGTGGACCTGATCGTGCAGGATCCGGGCCTCGACCTCCACGCCGGGAGGGGCGAGCCGGCGCAGTTCGCCCACGATGGGGTCGGTGAGGTAGCAGGCCAAGACGACCACGCGCCGGACTTCCGACCAGGGCACGAGATGATCCGACACCGCGGCGAACGTGTCCGCGGTGGGCACTCGTGTCGTGTCGCCGTATCCCGTCGGTACCGCGAATGCCCCGTCCCGCTGCCTGCCGGCGACCACGAAGGTCCCGGGCTGTTCCTCCTCCAGCTTCGCGGCGGCGGCGCGGATCGCGCGAACCTCCGCTGCTTCGGCGCGATCGAGGAAGGCCACACCGGTCGGGGTATCTCCCTTGCCCGGCAGCAGCAACGCGACCATTTCCCCCGCGGGCGTCGCGAGTCCCCTTTCGATCACCGGTGCCTCGGCGACGTGGTGCCTCGCCTCGGCCACGTGGTGCTCCTCGGGCCTCAGCGCCACGGACAGCAGGGATCCGAATGCGGGAGTGGCCGGTGTCTCCGTGATCTCCATGCTGTCGCGGCGGTCGGGAGTCTCGGCACCGTCGGTCTCATCGGCTTCGTCGACGCGATGAGCCGGGTTGGCTTCGGACTCGCCCGGGTCCAAGAAGGACTCCAGCTCCGTCGCAGGTTCCGAAGCGCGCGTAGCCGGCTCCCGAGGCGCGGGGATCTCCGTGGGGGACGGCGACTCCGGTCGCGGCGAGGACGGCCACGCACCGGTCTCCACTTCTTTGTCGCCCGCGCCGGCTCGCTCATCGGCACCGGCCTTCTCTCCCGGCTCGGTGAGCTCGGAACCGCTTCCCGAGCTGGGGCGCTCGTCACCGGAGATCGCCTCGATCCAGATGTCGGCCCGCGTGTCACCGCGGCCGCCGGCGAAGATCGGCGTCGTCTTCATTCCCAGCTCGGCCATGCCCACGCGTTCGTGGCTTTGCAAATGGAGCTGAGCGAGTGCGAGCTTTTCACTCAGTTCGCGTTCGAGGAGCGTCCGGTGCGCCTCGAGATCGGCACCCCCCTCGAACCGGTAGCGAAGGACAGTCTGCTTGCCTTCCCGCCGCGCTCGCAGCACTTGCTCGACGACCTTGGCCAGCTCGGCCCGCCGGGCGTTGCTGCCGTCCCCGTGTTTCTGGAACTCGACACGCGCGGCCGGGGCGGTCGCGGTCAGCCACGGCTCCCGCACGTCGGTGATCGCCTGCCGATAGCGCTCTTCGGCCAGTCGCCACGCGGCCTCTGCCGTGTTCTCCGCGAGGCGGTTCGCCTCCGTCGGTTCGGTACGGAGTTTCGCCCGTGCGGCCTCCCAGGCCGCGTCCGCGCGGGCCATCTCGTCGGCCGCGTCCATCACCGAAGCGGGAAGACGGTCCTCGCGGTCGGCGTATCGGGTCACGTAGCCGCGGTCGAATTCGACATCGACCACCGTTCGGCGACCCGAAAACCGGGAGTCCGGCTCGATGACGATCCGGAAGTCCCACGGCTCCGACCAGACACTGGTGATCTTCTCTGGTTCGGCGCCCTTGTTCACCGAGGGCAGCTCGGGGCCGCCGGAACTGCTTCCCGTACCCTGCTCGCTGCCGTCGCCCCGGCCGCCGAGCGGTTCGAGGCCGATGACCCAGTCGCTGATCCCGCCGAGGGTCTGGCGGCCCTGTTCGTAGGTCTCCGAACCTTTCGGCTGGGGCACGCCGGCGGCGACATACGGGAGCGCCAGCGGGGCGTGTTCGCTTTCCGTGCCCACTTCGGTGTGCTTGCTGCCGGACCAGCCCGACGATCCGGTCAGCCCGACCCTGGCGCTGGCCCCGAGCAGTTCGCCATCGCCCCGGGGCCGCGCGTACACGGTGGCCTTGACCCCGAGCGCGGGAGGCAGTTCGAGTTCCACGCCCACGGCGTACCGGGTCTGCAGCGCCTCCAGCCTGCTCGGCGAGAACGCGGCGCGCGCCAGCCGCACAGTCTCCGAATCGACCGCGCGGCCCGCCGTCCGCAAGCCGAGGTCCAGAGCCCGCACGAGATCGGCGGTGTCACCGCGGAAGTCCAGCGCGCGGGAACGCCTGGGGTCCGGGAACCGTGCGCCCAGCGTGTCCTGCGCCCACTGACCCAGCGCGTCCGGGGTGCCCTCCGAGGGGTGCCGAACGGTCACCTGTCCCGCCGAGAGTTCGCCGTCGACCGGCTTCGGGCTGTCCTCCGGAAGCGAACGAGACATCACCGTCCGGTCCACGGATGTCGCGGCCAGCAGCTCCCCCTTGCGTTCGATCCGGAGATCGAAGCGGAAGTCCGCCTGGGAAACCGAAACCACGCCGCGCGCGACCTCCGACTGAATCCGGGTCTCGACGTGCTGCCGCTGTTCCGCACGGAACTGCTTGAGCCATTCCGATATGCCGCCGAAGCCGTATCCCACGTTGACGTACGGCGCGCCGTGCTTGCCGGGCTTGGCTTCCGACTCCGCCACGGCCTTCTCGGATCGCAGGGAAACGGCCGGCGAGAACAGGCTGGTCAGTTCGGCGAGGATCCGCGTCGAGGTTTTCGACTCGGTCCGGGATCGGGCGACCGTGGTAGTCCTGGTCAGGGTTCCGTGTCCGACGTCCGGTGCGCTGGGACCGGTCAAGGGCTCGGCGCTGACGACGAGGTCGAAGGTCTCGCCGCTGACCCGGTCTTCGATCCGCAGGGGCGTGCTCGTCCCGCCGTTGGTGACGTCGGCCAAGTCGCTTTGGAAACCGGCGAGGTAGCGCTGGGCGTCCCCCAGGTTGTCATGCGGCCCTTCCAGCCTGGACAGCGGCAGCAGCCGCTCGGCGCGCTCGCGGCCCAGCGTCTCCACGAGGCTTTCCCGCAGAGCGCCGATCTGGTCGCTCAGATCGAGCGGATCCAGGACGCCGTGTGCCCAGCCCGCGGGCAGCGCGGGGCGAGCCGACCCGCTCACGGAGGTAACCGACTGCTCCGGCGTCGGAGTGGCCGCCAGGTCGCGCTCCGCCGCGGTGATCCGGGCGTCTTCGGCGAGGATCACCTGTAGCTGCTTCTCCGTGACCAGCACCGTGGCGGCTTCCGGCAGCCGGTACCGCACACCGAAGGACTTCGGTGCCGCGGCTTTCGTGATGTCGTAACGATCGACGTTCCCCCGGTGCCGGGAGCCGGCGATCTCCGTGACCCCCAGGGTCGCCTCGACGAGGTGGTAGGTCTCCGGCTCGCCCCGGAACCCCGTCGAGGTCCCGGTCTCCGTCCGCGTCATCGAGCCCGTGTTCCGGCCGCCCTTCCAGATGGCCAATTCCTGCAGCAGCAGCCCCATCGCGCGGCTCAGCACGCCGACGGCCTCGCGGACCGTCTCGCTCATCGGCACCCAGGCGTACTCGACGGAGTTCGCCTGCGTCCAGCCCTTCGCCTTGCCCTGTCCGGTCGTCTTGGTCCCGGAGACCGTCCGGTCGGGCTGCCGGGTGTAGGTCGCGAGCACCTTCGGCTCGTGGAGGGTGTAGGAGACTTCGAGCTGGGCGGCGGCGTCGGCGCGCCGCCGCGCCCATCGCTGATCACCGATCACCGTCGGACGGCTGAAGAGCCGGGGGTTCAGGCGCGCGGACCGTTCGGAGAGCTGTTCGTCCCGGAGCCGTGAGTTCTCGCCGTCGGCGAAGGCGAGGGCCGGATCGCCGCTCGCCCGCTCCTGCGCCTCGGCACCGTGCTTCCGCACGTGGTCCAGGCCTTTGATCGAGACCACGCGAATGTTGTCGAGTTCGCGCGACTGCCCTCGGTGCGGCTGTCCACCCGAGGCGAGTTCGTGCTCGGGCACGGTCTCCCAGCCGACCGGCTCCACCCGACGGATCAGCTCGACCGCACGGGACACGGGCAGTTCCAGGACGACGTCGACGTCGACCGAGCCCCGGTCGGCGTTTCCGTCGGGGTCGACGATCTCCAGTTTGTGCGTCTCCGGGCGGTGCAGCCCGGACGCGCCGAACGAAGCGCCACGGACGAGCGCGTTGTGCCGGTTCCAGTAGCTGCCCTCGACGTCCAGCCGGACGCGGGCCCGGTACCGCCGCAGCGGTTCGGGCCGGACGTTCCCGGAGGTGTCCAGCTCCGTCCCGATCGCGCTCCGGTCGGTGACGCCGGTCTGCTGCTCGAGATCCGTCGTCCTGCTCGATGTCCGGGTGCCTTTGGAGTACGCCGTGAGCAGAGCCATCGAATTCACCACGGAGGAGTAGACCCGCGCCACCGCGCCACCCAGGAACGACTTCGTCACCGAGGCCGTGGCCGCGGTTCGCTCGGTTTCGCTCAGCGTGGTCTCGACCGGCCTCCCCGCCGGAGTGTCCAGCGGCTCCAGCTCACCCAGGAGTTTGGCCGAGACCTGGAATGACGCGTGGTACTCGTGCCCCCACCCGTGCTCGGGGGTGAGGTCCACCGTCAGCGGACCATCGGAGAGCATGTCGGCCGCGCGCCGGGCCAGGTTCTCCCCGGAGATGGCGCCCGCGATCGCGCGTCCCCGCGCGACCCGGCGTGCCTCCGCGGCCGACCGCCCGCCCGAGGGCGGAGCCGCGTCGGGATCGACGACGAAATCCGTGTTCCGCCATGCCCAGCGGTGGTGGCCGGGGATGGTGCGGGCCGAGGCGCGCATCATCGCGCTGAGCCGTTCCGCCGCCTCCGGAAGCTGGAGCGCGGCCTTCGCCACGGCGCCCTCGGCCTCGGCAGCCGGCACCGTCCGCACCGGCTCGCCCCGGTCGCCGGTGATCCCCGCCTGCCGGGCGTTCTCGACGTCGGTCCAGTGATAGCCGTCGAGAGCGCCGGGGAAGGCAACGGCCGGTTTGCCCGGCGTGCGGGCTTCGACGCGGTAAACGGTCTTGTAGCGCACGACAGGTTCGGTCCGCTCGGTGGCGTGATCAGTGCCCGTCGTCCGCGTGGTGGTCCGGCCGCGCGTCACGTTCCGGCCACCGCCCACCATCAGGCCGCCCGCCACGGACACGGCCCCGACGTCGAATCCGGGTCCGGCGGCGAAGCTCCCGCTCCAGTCGCGGGTGGCGGTGGCGCCGCTGTCGGCGGTGGCCGATTCGGAGGTCGTCCGCCGGTGGGCGCCTCCTTCGATCGTTTCGAGGTAGGCCACCCGCTCGGCGATGACCCGCATTTCCAGTTCTCGCTGCTTGGTGGGCAGCAGTTTGCGCAGCGGACTTCCCTCGGGCAGGAGCGCCGCCGCGCTCACCCAGCCGTGTCCGTCGTCGGCTTGCTTCCGGCTGACGGCCACCGAAGGAAGCCGTTGTTCCAGTGCCGCCGTGCTCAACGCGTTGCGGATCGCGCCGCGTTCCGCCGCGCCGCTCGCCTTCCAGATCCGGATGAGCTGGCCCGCCATCGACCGGTCTGCACCGGCACGCGGCGGCCGTGGCTTGCCCTTGTGCACGGCGACGGTCTCCTGCCGGACGCTCACCGCTTCGAGAGCCGCGGCGGGCAGGAACGCGGGAGTCGGCACGGACTTCTCCGCCGCGGTGAGCCCTTCCGGCATGGCCATCCGGACGGACACCGGAGCCAGCGTCTTGTCCGGATGCGCGGGCGAACCCACGATCGTGGTGGGTCCGTCCGGCTTGCCTGCTCCGTCGAGCGGGGTCACCCGGACTTCGAGTGGGACGTCCAGCACCCGGGTCCGGCCCTCCGGCAGGGAGATAGAGCCGGTCTCGCTGGTCGACTCGGTATGCCCGGCACGTCGGCTGGACGCGACGTTGGTCGGCGCGAACGCGAGACCGAGGCCGAACAGTCCGGGCACCATCGGCAGGAAGAACGCGATCCGTGCCATCGGCGTGCGACCGGCCGAGACGGCGGCAGTGGTGCTGTGGCTCCGCGACGCGCTCTCCGACGTCGTGGTGGCGGACGACTCGACCGGCTGGGCACGGTTCCAGTCAGGCTCGGCGGAAACCCGGTAGCGCTTGCCGTCGACCGTGATTTCGCGGCCTCCGTAGAACGAGCGGACGTCGTTCTCCAGCGCGTGCCTCAGTTCCGCGGTGGCGGTGCCCACCGCGTCGATGACCAGATCAGCGTTTTCGGTCTTCGCGACCTGTCGTGCGGGCCCGAAGCTCCGGTCGCCGCGCCAGTAGCGAGCCGTGGCGGGTTTGGCGGGCTCAGGACCGGAGCCATCTTCGGGCTCCCTCGCGACCGACGGCGCTACCGAGTCCTCCGGGATCGTGGAGAGAACGTGCTCCGGCCGGTTGCCCGGTGCCCGTGGGGCCGCGGGCCGGCGGTTGAATCGGTCGATCGCCTCCTGCTGCTCCTTTTTCGCCTCCCACCACGCCGCCAGGGCTTCGTCCGCCGACTGCCGGGCTGCCCTGGCGTCCTGTGCGAGAGACTTTCTCGCCTTGTCGTACTCGGCTCGCGCGGTCTCCCATTCCCGGTAGGTCGAATGGAAGTCCTGGACGGCGTCCGTCACTTCGGCGGCGCGCGCCCGTTGGGTTTCGGCGAACGCGTGGATCTGTGCCCTGTCGGCTTTCACCCGGTCCACCGCGGCGTGGCTCGTCAACGGCTGGGCCGGGTCGAGTGTCAGCCCGGACTGTTCTTCTCCTGCTCGAGGCCGCTGTTCGAGCCGCCGGATTTCTTCCGCCAGTGCGGGGAGCAAGGCCCTCGCCCTGGTGGCCTCTTCGAAAGCCGTCGCCGCGGCGTCCTTGGCCGCCTCGTAGACCTCGTCGAGGCGTCCGGCGGGGTGATCGATCAGTTCGGCCAGCTCGCGCGTCGGCCTTTCGAACCGGCGCTCGGCCGCGACCTGCTCGAGATATTTGTCGTCGAGCGCCCGCTGAGTGGCTTCGGCCTTCTTTTCGGCTTCGCGCCACGCGTCCGCCGCGTCGGAGACCTTGGTCTGGGCGGAGAGGAGAGCGGGCGTCAGCTTCAGGCCTCGCGACGCCAGTTCCTTCGTCTGCATCCGGGTCTTCGCGTACACGTTCGGCGCCTCGGCCACGCCCTGGTGCCCGTCTTCGGTCTCCGCGACGACCCGGATCTCCAGGTGCTGGCTCAGCAGCGACTTGGACTGGAACGCGCGCTCTTCGTGCGCCCTCCTCAGCAGGTTCCCGGTGACCGGGGTGTGGTAGTCACCGGGGCTGTTCGCCGAGATCGGCCCCGGCGCGATCCAGTTGTCGTTCGGGTCCACGACGAAGGCTTCGAGCGGATTCACCGCCGTGGCCCCGCCGATCGTCTGATCGGTGCTCGTGTTCGCCTGCTCGCGGATGCGGGCGGTCCGGTCGATCCGCGCCTTGCCGCTCATCCCGGCGAGGCTTTCCTCGACGATGCGCGCGTACAGCCGCACCTTGATCTTCTTGCCGCCGACGACCCGCTCGTCGATCAGGGCCGGGAGCTCGGCACCGGTGGCGGTGAACGTCTTGCCCGCTCCGGTGTAGTCGAGCCCGGCGCGCAGGTGGGACTTGAGCTGGTTGCTCGACGTCGCGGCGGCGATCACGGCGTCGGCGGCCATGCCCGTCTTCGGGGCGGCATCACCGCGGCCGGCCGATTCGAGAGCGAGCCTCACCGCTTCGCCCGCCGCGTCGCGGATGGCTTCCGCGTTCGCCAGGTGCGCGATCGCCGCCATCCGGGGCAGCGGCTTTCCGCTGCCGCCGGTCATCCACTCCCGGATCCCGGCCGCGTCCATCTCGGCCGGGTCGACCCGGACCACCACGGGATCTTCGCGCCGGGCGGGCGGGCTCGCCGGTTCCGTGGCGATGCGCTGGTCGTCGGCGAGCGTCCGCCTCGTCACCGACGTGTCGTGCGAGGCCAGGCGGAGCGGCTCACCGTCCACGCGGACGAGTTCCAGGTCCAGCCGCAAGTGCTGGAGGTAGCGCGCGAAGGGACCGTTCGAAGAGGTGTTGTAGTTGACCGCGTTGATCTTGTAGTTCTCGCGGCGGGACGTGGTGGTCTTGCTCGCGCTCCCGCCCGCCGTGGCCCCGGTGGAACCGCTGGTGTCCCCGTCGCTGTAGACACCCCGCGCGCCGGCCCGCGCGGTCGCTCCGTAGGTCTTGCCGTTGTCCTGGCCGTCGATCGTGACCCGTGATCCGTAGGTCCACACGTCGTTGTCCACGTTGTCGTGGACGACGTCCTTGAATTCGGTCCTCGTCGGCACCGCGCGCAGGCGCACCTGGTGGGTCTCGGTCGTCAGGAGACCGCGCTGATGCAGTGGGATTCCCACTCCGCCGGAGATGAGGTCGTCGATCAGGGTCAGCACCGACTGAGGGGATTCGAGATCGCGCAACCGGCGAAGGTTGTGCATCGCGTCGTCCAAAAGGGACGCCGGCAGCAGGCCCGGCCGGAGCTTCCTGAGCTCTTCGATCCCCTTGCCGAAGAAGTCCCCGAGGTCGGGCACGTCTTCGAACGATTCCGTGCCGAAGCCGTCGGAGCTGCGCTCGGGAGCCTCGAATTCGCCAGGCGGGTTCGCCCTCTCTTCGGCCTCCGGCAACAGATTCAGTGCGCGGGCTTCCTCCTCGGTCATGCGCACATAGGTGTGCAGCCGCTCACCGGACGGCTCCGAGAGGACGGACTCGACTCCGCCGCGTTTCACCTCGGAGTCGATGAGCCCTTCGTTACGCGTCTCGACCACCATCCGGACGCGGTTGTCGTAGCGCACGAGGATGTTGCGGCCATCGCCGTCCGCGCCGCCGCGACGCATCCGCTCGTACTCCGCCGCCACTTCGAGCGACTCGTCGTGACCACGGCTGTAGGGAACGAAATTCGCCCCGAGGTAGACCTGCCCGCGGCCCTTGCCGTCGGGCGGCCGCAGATAGCTGGAGATGGAGGCGAGCGCGCCGAACGCCTTGCGGCCGCCCGACTCGCCGACGGCGTGACTCCCCCCGACGAACGACCGTTCCGCGTCCCAGTGACTCCCGACCGAGACCACGACGGGATTCTCGAGATCCATCCGCACACCGACGTCGGCGACCCGGTCCTGGACACGGCGCTTGTACCGCAGTCCCGTGGACAGCTCGCCGTGGGTGGTGAGAGCGCGCAGTTCGGTGCGGAGCCGTTCCGGGGTGAACATCCGGTCGAGACGCTCCGCGGACGGGCCCGGCAAGGTCAGCACCGCATCGCCGTCGGTCACCTTGCCGAGCAGTTCTTCGAGCAAGGCTTGCAGCCGTGAAGACCCGGTCACCGCCTCGGCGCGCATGAACTGCGGGGGCTTGGCGGGCGCCTGCGTGAACTCCGCGAGTGTCGGCGTTTCCTCCTGGCTCAGCCAGCGAACCTCCGGCGGGGTGTCTTCGCGTGTGCCGGTCTTGGCGAATTCGGCCGGGTCCTGTTTCCACACCACGCCTTCGTCGAGCCAGAGCTCGACCTTGCCCTCGATGGGCCTGCCGATCGCGTCCTGCCGGTAGACGGCGGGCTCCGGCACGGTCCGGAAGGGAGAGCCCGGCGTGAGCCGCCGCACCCAGGCGCGCGGCCGGCTGAAGGTACGGACCTCGATCTCGAAGTCGACGTCGTGCGCGAAGACGTGGGTGTTCTGGCTGCCGAGATTCCAGTCGAGACGTTCGGCTTCGAGGTCGACCCCGTTCCGTCGCGATTGGCTGCCGGCGAAACGCAGTGGCGCAACGGTGAAATCCGCCATCCCGCTCGCCGCCGACGTGTCCGGCACCAGGACCGCGCGAGCCTCCGCACCCACAGTCAGGCCGCGTTCGGTGGCCGTCGCGCTAGAGTTGACCGGGCTGTGCGCCGCGGTGGCGAGGATCGTCCGGTCGTAGGCCTTCCCGAGGTGTTCGCCCGGCGAAAGCTTGGCCTTGACCCGCACTTCGACGTACTCGCTGGTGAACAGGCCGCGTCGCTTCAGCTGGACCTTCAAGCCGGGCCCGATCAGGCTGTCCAGCCGGGACCGCATCGCGGTGGCCGAGAAGGCGGTCTCGATCTTGCGCAGGTTCGTCAGCTGCTCTCGGAGTGCGAACCCATCGACCTTCACCGGACTGGGAAGGAAATCGCCGCGAGCGGGGAGGAACTTCGCGAAACCGGGAAGAGACCGCACGAAGCTCTCGACAGCCGGGGACACCTTCGTGGCGCCCGTGAAAAGCCCGGCCGCGACCTGGCCACCGGCCGCCGAAGTCGGCAGGTAAGGCGGCTCGAAGAACTTGTCGTCGGTCGGGATGACCTTGTCCGAGGTACCGGGCGGCACCGGCAGCCCCTGTGCCTTGGCCTCCGGCAATCCCATGCGCACGTACGCGGTGATCTGATGCGGTTCCATCGTCTTGCCGCCGACGGGCGTGACCTTGAGGTTCGTGGTCACCTTGTACACGCCGATACCGCCGGTGGCGTACAGCGCGGCCCCCGAGCTCGTGTGGGCGCCGGTCGCGACCCTGCGGACGCGGCGGAAACCCACCCCCGCGGTGATGCCGCCCGCCGCCCGGAACAGTTTCGACACCGCCGCCAGCCCACCGAACCCGACCTCGACCCATCCGCCGGAGGTCGCGGTGGAAACCGCGGTGTCGGTCATGTCCGTGACGTCGGTGAAGCCGAGCATCGAATCGCCCGGCAGCACGCCGACGAGCTCGACATCGCGCTTACTGGGGCTGTCCACCTCGAATTTGAGGGCGTGCCGGACGGAACCGTCGAAGCTGGTGAGGTCGGTGGAGAGCACCGGTGTGCCGGACAGCATCGTCGACAGAGACGGCCGGAGGCCGGTGCCCGTCAGCAGCTCACGCAACTCGTTCCAGCCGGGTGCTCCCAGCGCCGTGACCGACGGACGTCCCTTCTGGCTCAGCGCCGCGGCCACGTCGTCGAACAGGGCCGCTTCGTCTTTGACTTTCAGGACCTCGGTCGCCGTGAACTCGATGTGCTTCGCCCAGTCCGGCTGGAACTCGCCCACGCGCGTGGTCTTCGCCGGCCTGCCGAGCCCTCGCAGGTGCTCCGGGATGATCAGCTTGACCGTCTGCCCGGTGACGGACCCCGTCTTCTCCCGTCCGCGACTGTCGGTGACGGTGACCTCGTAGACGACGCCGACGTCCGCCGCCCAGGCGGGACCACTCGCCCGGATCGAACCGAGCTTGGTGGTGGTCGTGGTGGCGATGTGCCGCCGGGCCGGGCGTCCGACGAAGGACGACACCGACGCCCAGGCGTGCACCATCGCCGTGGCCAGCATCGTGGACGCGCCGCCACCGACGACCCACGGCCGGGTGTCGCTCCGGCCTTCGGTATGGGTGACCTGTTCGAAGTCCTTGATGTGCCCGACACCGACGTCGAACGGCTCTTTCCCGCTGACGACGGCGTTGTCGAGGTCCATCTTCGCGCGGATCTTGACCGAGTACCACTCGCCGTCCGCCCACACGCTGAAGGTCCGGCCGCGCAGCAGGGTTTCGAACCTCGTGCGGGTGAGCCGCGTGGCGATCTGGCCGAATCCCGTTCCGTGCTTGATCTCCTTGCCCTTGAGCTCCTTGACGAAGTCGCGGACCAGCGCGGTGAGTTCCTTGTCGCCCGTGGCCTTGCCGGTGACGGTGACTCCACCGAGCGCCTCCCCGTCCCGCGCGTACGCGGGCAGGGCGGAGCGGAGGTCGGTCGGGCGGGCGGGCTTGCCGTCCGCGAAGCCGTCGTAGTGCGAGCCGGCCATCGTCGAGGTGCCGTCGTCGCTGTCGGCGTACGAGGCGAGAGTGCTGGTGGACGACTGCCTGCTCGGTCCGGCTTCGGCGAATCCCGCGCCTTTTCCGAGCAGGACGGCGCCGGGTGTGGGGTTTTGCCCGGCGTCGAGTGGCTGGAGCGCGGTCGTGGTGACCTGGACCCGGCGTCCGGGGGCGAAGGGCACCACCTCTCGGGCGATACCGGCGTCCCGGGCGAGCTGGGCGAATCGCGCGGTCTCGGGGTCGGTGATCGCGCAGGTGACCACCATGAGTTTGTTCCACGGCTTCGGCTGGCCGGTGGCCGACAGGCTCCGGTTCACATCGGCCAGCGCGTCGACGACCTGCTCGATCCGTCCGGCCCGCGATCCGCCGCTGGTTTCGGTGGAGGAATGCCAGACCACGGTGAAGTCCGCGTCGGAAACCCTGTTCGCGCCGGCGGCGAACGCGTCGGCCACCGTGGTCGCTTCAGCGTCCGGCAGGAACGAAGCGCCGATCACCGCCTGCTCGGGCGAGATCAACGGCCGTGCCGAAGGCATCGCGTCCTCGGCCTCGGGCCGGGACCGGTCGGTGGTGGCGCCGTCTGCCCGGTCGTGGCCGGGGAGCGCCGGATCGTGTTCCGCGCGCGGCAGGCTCGTGGGCGTGGCGTCGGCGGTCGCCCTGCCCGCGGCCTGCGACGTGTCGGCACCACGGCTGTCCCGTGCGGCTGTCTGTTCCGAACCGGGCTGCCGTTCGAGCGCGGGAGTCACCGTGTCCGGTCGCGCGGGGGCGAAGTTCGCGACTGTCTCGGGCCTGGCCGGGCCGATTCCGTCGGTGCGCGCGACCGTGGTGGCCGGCGTGGCGCCGCGTGGCTCGGCCGCTGTGACGGGGCGGGCGGCGTCCAGGGGTCCTGCCGTACTCGCCTGCGGCCGCGCCGTCGCGGACTCCGGGGTCGCCGTCCTTCCCGCACCGGTGTCTCCCGGTGTCGAAACGGCCGCCGGATTCGCTCCGGCCACGGGAGCGGCCGGGGTAGCCGCGACAGGAACCACGCCGGGGGCCTCGCCCAGCATCGGTACCGCGGTGTGGCCGACCGTCCCGGCTGTCGCCGTCTCGGTGCCGGTGGGAGCCGAGGCAACGGGGCCCTCGGTGGCGCTTGCCGGAGTGAACACCGCGCCCAGCGCGTGACCGGTCGTCGTGGTGACGCCCGCGTCGGCTGCTCGGCTGTCGGCGGTGATCGCGTCCGCATAGGACGGTGGCGGCTCCAGGAAGAGCCGTTCCCCGGTGGTGAGGTGATCGTCGGTCTTGGCGCCGGTCTCGCCATCGGCGGCGGAGACTGACGCCTCGCTGCCGGTCTTGACGTCGGCGCTGGTCTTGATGTCGGTACCGGTCTTGACGTCGGCGGCCGGTTTCGTGTCCACGCCGTCCTTGACGGCGGCGGCGCCCGGTTCAGGAATCGTCAGCTGCGGCGCGCCCGGCAGATGCCCCAACGCCGACATCAGCGCGTCCAGCGAACCCGCACCCGAACCCGCGGACGACGAACCACTCCGGCCGCCGCCGAACCCGGACAATGCCCCCAGCATCCCCAGCCACGGACTCGCGTGCGGAGACCCCGTGGCGGCGTTGATCACCGGTGCGGTGATGAACACCACCCCCACCTGACCGAACCCGTACGACAGGTGCCCCAACGCCTCCACGGACCCCGGAACCACCCGCTTCGGCGCCTCGACCGCCTTTCCCGCATCCCCCGCGGCCTCCGGCGCCTTCTCCCCGCCGACCGCGGCCTCCGGCGCCTTGTCCCCACCCGCTTTACCCGTCACCCCACCCGGCACCGCACCGTCCACGGCGTCCGCGGCCTCCTTCGCCGCTACGTTCGCCGCCACGGCGTCCGTGGCCTCTTTCGCCGCTACCTTCGCCGCCGCCTCTCCCGTGCCCGCCAGAGCCGCACCCCGCACCCACACCGCACCCGCGTGGAAGATCCCCGCGAACGCGCCTCCCAGCGCACCACCCACGAACGACCCCAGCAACGACTTACCGTCGAACCCGTCCCGTTTGCCCGCCGCGACCTGCCCGGCCTGGATCGACAGGTCCAAACCACCCATGATCGCCGCGCCCGCGGCCCCGAACTTCCCCGCCTGCCAAGCCGTCGCGCCCAGCCCCGCCAGCGCTTTGGCACCCAGCTGCTTCGCCGACATCGCCGCCAACGCCTGCATCTTCGCCACCAGCGCACGCCACACCGCCGTCAACGCCGCCCGCGCCGTCAGAATCGCCGCACCAGCCATGAACGCGAAAATCAACGTCGCCAGCAAGTGAATGATCGTAGCCAGCGCCATCGCCGCCATCGCGACCATCATCACCTTGGCCTTCACCACATCCGCCGCGGCCGTCTTCGCCATCGACGCCAGACTGTCCGACGCCTCCCCCAACGCCTCCACACCGGACACCATGCCCTTGCCCAGAAAAGACGAAAAGAACTCCCCCGTGTCCCCCTCCAGCGCCGCGTCCACCCCCGCACCGCTCGCCCGCAACGCGTCCTGATACTCCTGCGCGGCCACCTCGAACTCACGCCACGCCCGC
>NZ_NMQT01000073.1 GCF_002234405.1 Amycolatopsis thailandensis
AGGGGGCCTTCACGTACTTGCGGGGTTATTCGGTGAAGTCGCCGGTGGCCTTGCGGACCTTGGTGAGCAGGTCGGTCAGCTGCTCGGTCTGCTTGCCGGTGAGCCCGGTCAGCCCGAAGTCGATCTCGGTGACCGCTTTCGTGGCCTCTTCGCGGCGTGCGCGGCCTTCGTCGGTGATCTCGACCAGCGTGGTCCGGCGGTCGGTCGGATGCGGGACGCGCTTGACCAGACCGTCCTTTTCCAGCCTGTCGACGATGTTGGTGACGCTCGTCGGGTGCAGCTGCAACCGCTCGCCCATCACGCGCATCGGCAGGTGGGACGCGCGGGCGAAGGTCAGCAGGACCAGCGCCTCGTACCGGGCGAAGGTCAGCCCGTGCGGTTTGAGCGCGCCGTCCACGGCGGACTGGATGATCTGCTGCACGCGCATGATCCCGGTCACCGCGGCCATGGTTTCGGACGGCCCGATGCGGGCCTCCCACAGCTGCGCCGCGCGGGCGATCGGGTCGAACGGCAACGGACGGCTCATGGCGTTCGAAGTTACCAGCGGGTACCCGTGCCATGGCGCGCGACCGGGTGTTATCCGTGGGAAAAGTGTCCGAACGAGGAGCAGAAGATGATCGTGGCTTTCAGTGTCAGCCCGTCCGCGGCCGAGGAGGACGGCGGTGTCAGCGAAGCCGTCGCCCGCGCGGTGAAAGTGGTGCGCGAGTCCGGCCTGCCGAATTCGACCAACGCGATGTTCACCAACATCGAAGGAGAGAGCTGGGATCAAGTGATGGACGTCGTCAAGCGCGCCGTCGAGGCCGCGGGCGAGGGATCGTCACGGGTCGGGCTGGTGCTCAAGGCCGACATCCGGCCGGGTTACGAAGGTCAGCTGACGGCGAAGGTCGAGCGGGTCGAGAAGCACCTGGGCGGCTAGGGGAGCGGCGGGGTGAAGGACACCAGCCACAGCTTGTCCTTGACCGCGATGGCCAGCGGGTAACCGAACGCGGTGCCATCGCCGAGCTTCCCGCTGACGGTCGCCGAAGTCGGCGCCAGATCGTCCGGCGCGAACTTCACCGTGACGTCGTGGGCGCCGCGGCCCGCCAGCGCGTCGAGATAGGACTTCGCGAAGTCGTCCGCCGAGGCGGGCGGGTAATCGATTAGCTCGGAGAGGGCCTCGGCGTCGTGCTCGTTGAGCGCGGCGGTGAGGCCCTCCCGCAGCTGTCCCGGGCTGGCGACACCGGGATCGGGTTGATGGGCGATCAGCACCGTGATGACGCTCACCCACGTGACCGCGATGGCGACGGCCACGGCCACCGTGGCCGTCCTGCGTGTCGGAATGTCGATCACCCCCTCGCAGCGAGCCTGCCGGACGGGGACCGTCCTGCCAAGCGGGCAGGCGGGGGCATGCGGTGAAACGGTCGGGGATGCGTGCCAGGATGGGGACCGTGACACACCCTCGCGGATCAGCATCGAAGACGGCGGCCCTGTCCGCCGCGCTTTCCGGCGCGGTCGACCTTTCCGCGCTCAAGGCGCGTGCCGAGGCGCCCCAGAAACAGCCTCCGGCCCCACCGCGGGCCCCGGCCGCGGACGGTGCCGCACCGGGCGGCCCCGCGACGGGCGGCGCCGTGATCGACGTCACCGAAGCGACGTTCCAGACCGAGGTCGTCGAGCGATCCCTCCAGCAACTGGTGGTCGTCGACCTGTGGGCCGAATGGTGCGGGCCGTGCAAGCAGCTCAGCCCGGTGCTGGAACGCCTGGCCGCCGAGTCCGGTGGCGCCTGGGTGCTCGCGAAGGTGGACGTCGACGCCAACCCGCGCATCGCGCAGCTCTTCGGCGCGCAGTCGATCCCGACTGTCATCGCCATCGGCGGCGGCCAGCCGGTCGACGCCTTCTCGGGCGCGCTGCCCGAACCCGAGATCCGCAAGTGGCTCGGTTCGCTGCTCGACGCCCTGCGCGACAGGCTGCCCGGCATCAAGGCCGCCGAACAGAACGGCGGCGGCGTCGAGGTGCCGGAGGACGAGCGGTTCACCGAGGCCGAGGAGGCCTTCGAACGCGGTGACTTCGCCGCGGCGCAGGCGGCCTACGAGCGCATCCTCGACGTCGAGCCGGCGAACGAGGAGGCCAAGACCGCGCTCGCGCAGGTGAAGTTCACCGCGCGCGCCGAGGCCGCGGGCCCGGACGCGATCGCGAAGGCCGACGCCGACCCGGCCGACCTCGACGCCCAGCTCGCCGCCGCCGACCTCGAAGTCGCCGGGCAGCAGCCCGAGGCGGGCTTCGCGCGGCTGATCGCGGCCGTGCGGCGGACCGCGGGGGACGACCGCAACAAGGCGCGGGAGCACCTGGTGGCGCTGTTCGAGCTGTTCGACTCCGCGGACGAGCGCGTGATGAAGGCGCGGCGGGATCTGGCGAGCGCGCTCTACTGAGCTTGGGTACCGCGCTCTACTGAGCTTGAGTACATGAAGGCCCCCTTCCTTGCGCTAGACGCTGTGAAGGGGGCCTTCATGTACTTGGGGCGGCGGCGTGCCGGGCCGGGGTGAAGGGGCTCCCGGGTGCCCCGAATGTGGCATTGGGGACACTCAACGTCCCCAATGCCACATTCGGCGCACACCCCAACTACACGCCCGGCTCGGGGCTCGGGTGCGGGAGGGCTCGGGTGCGGGAGGTGCAGGGTGCGGGTTTGGGGAGAGCGCGGCCCCCTCAACGCTATGAAAGGCCCCTTCATTGCAAAATTTGCAATGAAGGGGCCTTTCATGGCACTTCAGGGAGTCGTGACCGGGCCGATCAGCCGTACTGGGTCGAGCACACCGACGAGCTCTCCAGGTAGCCCTTCCGCAGTGCCTCGATCCGCTCGAAACCGTTGTCCACGCGCTTGCCGTTGACGTCGGCCGAGACCAGGCTCTCCGGGCTCAGCAGGTCCGAAATGGCCTCGTCGAGGTCACCGGCGGACAGCCGCAGCGTCGCGCCGGGAACCGAGCTGGCCTTCGCCCACGCACCGACCAGGCAAGCGGTGCGCAGTCCCGCGTTCGCGTTGTCGATCGACGCGCCGACACCCTTCTGGATGCCCATCGCGTAGCGGGACGCGATTTCGGAGAACGCGGCGAAGTCGCCCTTGCCCTCGCTGTGCCCGCTCTTCCACTCGGCTTCCTGGTCGACCGGCTGGGCGAGTTCGCGCAGCTTGGCCATGTCGATGCTGACCGTGTTGTTCGACGGGCAGTACGACGCGGGCGGGGTGCTGGGGCCGCCGGAGCAGCTGCCGTTGCCGTCCTCGGTGATCTCCGGGCCCGGGACACCGGCGCCCTTGAAGGCGTCGTCGAGGCTCTTCTTCAGGATCCCGATGATCTCCGCGTCGAGCTTCGAGTCGCCCTTGCCCTTGTCACCCTTGTCGAACGGGCGCTCGGTGATGCGCGCCTTGATGTTCTCCTCGTTCATCGCGGCGCATTCCTTCGGGCCCTTCTCGAACCCGACCTGGAACGCGTACGTGCGGTCGAACGCGGTGCCGTGCGCGCCCTGCTTCGTCGCGCTGGTGCCCGCCTGGTCGCGGATCAGGAACAGCGACGCCATGACCTGGTTCAGGCCCTCGGAGGTGGAGAGCCGGTAGAACTTGCTCTTCTCCTCGGCGACCCAGCGGAAGTAGCCGCCGGCGAAGCAGTCGGCCTGCTGCTCCTTGACGATCGACGGGGTGTTCTTCTTGATGTTGGCCTTCTCGCCGAGCCGGTACTGCACGGCGTGCCCGAGTTCGTGCGCGAGCACGACGGCGCTCGCCATCTTCCCGAAGCGCTCGCGCAGCATCGGCAGCAGCACGCCGCGGTCCCACGCCACCGAGTCGTCCGGCGGGCAGTAGAAGGCGTTGACCAGGCCCTTGACGCTGCCGCACTTGGTGTCTTCGTCGTCGGAGCGCGCGCTGTAGGACAGCAGCGACTTCAGCGGCTCGTACTGCTGGCCGAAGTCGCGCGGCATGACCTCGGTCCAGTAGGTCTGCGCGTCGGCGATCGCGGCGATGGCGAGCTGGTCGTCTTCGGAGCCGTCCTCGTTGCGGACCTGCAGGTCCGGCTTGGGGGCGTCCGGCTTCAGCCCGCTCTCGAAGTGGGTGACCGGCAGACCGGCGATGTCACCGGCTCCCGGCTGGCTGCCCTGCTGGCCCCCGGCGGTGCCGCCCTTGTCGTTGCAGGCGCTGAGCCCGAGAGCCATCACCGCCACGATCGCGATCAGAGCCGGGCGGCGAAAGCCCCGCAATCCCCCTTGGATCATCTTCACTCGCTTGTCGTCAGGGCCCCGACCGGGCCGCGCGTACACCGGCAAGCAGGGACCCTACCCAGCGCTTATGGCCCGCGTGCAGGTAATCCCCGAAGTGGGTCTTGAGCGGGGTGGGGGCGGTCCCGATATGGTCGCTCCTCATGAGAGCAGTCCGCCGGTTCACCGTCCGCGCGAGCCTGCCGGAGTCGCTCTCCGGCCTCGGTGACCTCGCCACGAATCTGCGCTGGACCTGGCATCCGCCCACCCGCGACCTGTTCGCGTCGATGGACGCGGAGCTGTTCAACCGGGTCCGCGATCCGCTGCGGATGCTCACCGCCCTGCCGCCTGCCAGGCTCGACGAGCTGGCCGTCGACGAAGCCTTCCTCGCCCACGCGCGCGAAGCGGTCGCCGACCTGGACCGGTATCTCGCCGAGCCGCGCTGGTACCAGAAGCAGGAAGACGCCGATCTCCCGCCGGCCGTCGCGTACTTCTCGATGGAGTTCGGCGTCACCGAAGCGCTGCCGAACTACTCCGGCGGCCTCGGCGTGCTCGCCGGGGACCACCTCAAGGCCGCGTCGGACCTCGGCGTGCCGATGATCGGCGTCGGGCTGCTCTACCGCGCCGGGTACTTCCGGCAGGCGCTGTCGCTCGACGGCTGGCAGGTCGAGCACTACCCGGTGATCGATCCCAACGCCTTCCCGCTGGAACTGCTGACCGACGGCGGCGAACCGGTGGTGGTCGACGTCGCCATGCCCGCCGGGCGGACCCTGCACGCGCAGATCTGGAAGGCCCGCGTCGGCCGGATCCCGCTGCTGCTGCTCGACACCGACACCGAAGCCAACGACGAGGATCTGCGCGCTGTCACCGACAGGCTCTACGGCGGTGACGCGGACCACCGCATCCGGCAGGAGATCCTGTCCGGGATCGGCGGCTTCCGCGCCGTGCGGCGGTACTGCGAGCTGACCGGGCACCCGCAGCCGAAGGTGTTCCACACCAACGAAGGTCACGCCGGGTTCCTCGGGCTGGAACGCGCCCGCGAGATCATCCAGACCGACGGGCTGGCGTTCGACGAGGCGCTGCCCGCCGTCCGCGCTGGCACCGTGTTCACCACGCACACGCCGGTCAGCGCGGGTATCGACCGGTTCCCCGTCGACCTCGTCCAGCGGTACTTCACCGACGGCAGGCTGGTCCCGGACGTCGACCCGCGCCGCGTGCTCGCGCTCGGCGCGGAGGACAACCCCGGCCTGTTCAACATGGCGCACATGGGTTTGCGGCTCGCCCAGCGCGCGAACGGCGTCTCGGCGCTGCACGGCCGGGTGTCGCGGAGGATGTTCTCCCGGCTGTGGCCGGGGTTCGACTTCGACGAGGTGCCCGTCTCGTCGGTCACCAACGGCGTCCACGGCCCGACGTGGGTGGCGCGCGAACTGAGCGCGCTGCTCGGGCGCAATCACGAGGAACTCGGTCTCGACGGCGCGCAGGGGAAGCCGCTGCGGGACGGCGTCAGCGACGAGCAGCTGTGGGCGCTGCGGCGCGAACTGCGGGAGAAACTGGTCGCCGAGGTGCGGCGCCGGGTGCGGGCCGCGTGGATGCAGCGCGGCGCGTCCGCGCTCGAACTCGGGTGGACCGACACGGTCTTCGACCCGGACGTGCTGACCGTCGGTTTCGCGCGCCGCGTGCCGACGTACAAACGGCTGACACTGATGCTGCGCGACCCGGAGCGCCTGCGCGCGCTGCTGCTCGACGAGCGGCGGCCGATCCAGCTCGTCGTCGCGGGCAAGTCGCATCCGGCCGACGAGGGCGGCAAGCAGCTGATCCAGCAGATCGTCCGGTTCGTCGACGATCCCGAGGTGCGGCGCCGCATCGTCTTCCTGCCGGACTACGACATGTCCATGGCGCGCTACCTCTACCGCGGCTGCGACGTCTGGCTGAACACGCCGGTGCGGCAACTGGAGGCGTGCGGGACCTCGGGGATGAAGTCCGCGCTCAACGGCGGCCTCAACCTGTCCATCCGCGACGGCTGGTGGGACGAGTGCTACGACGGCAGCAACGGCTGGGCGATCCCGACCGCGGACGGCGTCACCGACCCGCTGCGCCGGGACGAGCTGGAAGCAGCGGCGCTCTACGACCTGCTGGGCCACCAGATCGCGCCGCTGTTCTACGATCGCGACGCCGGCGGTGTGCCCGGCGGCTGGCTGTCGATGGTGTGGCACACCCTGGAGACACTCGGGCCGCGCGTGCAGGCCGCGCGGATGGTGCGGGAGTACGTCGAGTCCGGTTACCTGCCCGCCTCGCGGATGGTCGCGGAGGCGACGGGTGACGGGTATCGCGGCGCGCTTTCGCTGGCCGACTACCGGACCAAACTCGACGTCTCCTGGCCGCGGGTGCGGATCTTCGACACCGAACTGCTCGTCGAGGACGCCGCCCCGCTGGTCACCGGGACCGAGGTGACCATCCGGGCCCGGATCGACCTCGCCGGCCTCGAACCGTCCGAAGTGGACGTTCAGGCCGTCGTCGGGAAGGTGGGCGACGGGGACGAGCTGACCGGGCCGCTCACCGTGCCGATGTCCGGTGACGGGATCGGCGCGTTCGCCGCGCGGCTGAAACTGCCGCATCCGGGCTCGATCGGCTACACCGTCCGGGTGCTGCCGAAACACCGCCTGCTCGCCACACCGGCCGAACTCGCCCGGGTCGTCCACGCGTAAGCCTTCGTCAAGCCGGTACCGAACAAAAGAAACCGTCGATTCTCGATTTCCGCCGAACAATGCGGAACAGGCAGGTGAAATACACTTTGCCGGGCCGATCCTGAATCGCGGAGGAATGGTGGCTTCGGCGAAGGAAACGAAAACATCGCGCAGGGCCAAGGACCGGCTGCACCACGTCCACGCCCGGGCCGGGATCCAGCAGGACGGGTTGCGCCGTGCGCTGGGGCCGGAACTGCGGGCGATCTGGGGAGTCGCCGACGACGCCGAACCCGGCCGGGTGCGCGAGATCGTGCTTTTACGGCTGAACCGCGTGCTCGAACGGTTCGCCGATCCGCTCATGCCCGAGATCGTCTGGACCGCCTACAACCTCGGCGTGGATCCGGTGAACGGCGGCGCGGGCATGGTCGGCCGGATCAGGACCATGGTCGGGCGCGGCCGGGTGGCGGTCTCCGAGCGGACCTGCACCCGCCGGTTCTACGACTTCCTGGGGACCGTCAAGAACAGCTTGGACGGTTTTCAGGAAGACCTCACCGGAGAGGACTTCAGGCTCGCGTCGCGGTGGATCTCCGGGAACGTCCGCCCGGAGCGGGAGGAGACCGACGGCGGTCTGCGCGATCCCGTTCCCTCGGTCATGCGGATGTTCCTCGACGGCACGGTGTGGGGCCCCTCGGACGAGGCAGGCGCGCCGGTCCCGGCCCGGCTCGGCGCGCACGGCGACTGGCTCTGCGTCTTCACCGACGAGCGCCTGCTGGCCGAGTACCGCGCGCTCACCGGCGCCGGCTGGGCGCGGATCCGCCCCCGGACCGGCCGCGAGGTCGTACTCGCGGCCGCCAGGCGTGAGGTGGCGACGGGCGTCCTGGTCAACCCCAGGCCGTCGCGGGGCACCGGGATCCACGCGGCGCTCCCGCTCTCACCGGACTCGATCGCCCGGCTGGCGGTCCGCCGCTAGGGAACCGCGGGGGTGCCGCCCTCTCGGACCGGCAGGCCCGCCGAACGCCAGGCGCGGAACCCGCCTTCGAGATCGGTGGCGCCCGGCAGCCCGAGCCGCCGCAGATCGGCGGCGGCCAGGCTCGACGAGTACCCCTCGTTGCACACGACGATCACCGTCGAGTCCGGTTTCACCTCCGGCAGCCGCCATTCGCTGTCCGGCGCGAGCCGCCACTCGAGGTGGATCCGCTCGACGACCACCGAACCCGGGATCTCACCCTCTTCGAGCCGGTTGACGTGCGGGCGGATGTCCACGATCAGGGCGCCGTCGCGCTGCAGCCGTTGTGCCTGCTCGGGCTCCGCCCGGTTCAGTCCGGACCGGGCGGCTGCCAGCAGGTCGTCGATCGCGCTCATGCGCCCAGTATCGGGGCCAGCGAGGGGATCTCGGCGGGGACTTCGGTGAGGGAGCCGTACTCCCGGGTCGCGACCAGCGGCGGCGAGTAGGCGTGGACGCTGGCGGCGGGCTCGGAGCCGATGCCGGTCACCTGGTGCGCGCGCCCCGCGCCGAAGCCGATGCCCTCACCGGCGACGTGCGTGCGGCGCCGGATCGGGCCGCCGGGATAGCGGTACTCCTCGCCGAGCTCGCCCTGAAGCACGGTGAACGAGCCGGACGCGCCACCGTGGTCGTGCGGTTTGGTCTGCTGGCCGGGCAGCCAGGACAGCAGCCACAGTTCGACACCGTCGGTCAGCGCGAGCCGCGCCCACCATCGGCGCTCCTCGTCGAACCGCAGCAGGCCGCGCAGGCCCCCGGTCAGTTCGGTGGTGACGGTGGAGGTCAGATCGGCCAGCTCCCGGGGTGTCCAGAGCAGGCGCTCGGGGTGCAGCAGCTCGGGCAGCAGCGGATCGGTCAGCTGCGGGTGGATCTCGAAGTCCTGGCGGGACGAGACGGACGTGGTCACGGTGAGGCTCCTCGTGAAGGTTCGCGGGCAGGGCCGAACGCGGCGCGACACGGGTCTTCCCGGCACTCGGGGTGCCGGGCAAGAGCGGGAAATCAGCCGTGTCGCGCGGTGGTACACCCGGACGAGGCGACGAGGAGCAGGTCGATGGTGCGACGGCGCCAGAAAGAACCCCCGATGACGGGGAAGGCGGCGGCCACGGACCTGATCACGTCTTCGATGTTGCCACAGGCGCCACCGCGGCGGTTATTCCGGAGAGCTCTGTCTCACTCCCTGGACCTGCCGCTTTCCGCCGACCGGCGGCCCGGTGCACACCCGCGCGCGTGTCCGGACACAATGGGCGCGTGAGCGAGCCGATCCAGCCCAGCGAACTTGACGACCTCGTGGTGAGGATGACCGGTGTCGGGGTCCGCCGAACAGGCAACGACCTCCTCGCCGACCTCGACTGGACCGTGGAACTGGACGAGCGCTGGGTGGTGCTCGGCCCGAACGGCGCGGGCAAGACCACCCTGCTCCGGCTGGCCGCGGCCGAACTCCACCCGACCTCGGGAACGGTCGACCTGCTCGGCGACCGGATCGGCAAGGTCAACATCTTCGAGCTGCGCCCGCGGATCGGGTTCACCTCGGCCGCGATCGCCCAGCGGGTGCCCGCCGAGGAACGCGTCCTCGACGTCGTGGTGAGCGCCGGGTACGCCGTCGTCGGCCGCTGGCGTGAGGAATACGACAGCCTCGACACCGACCGCGCCCGCGAGCTGCTGGCCGCGCTCGGCATCCCGCACCTGGCCGAACGCACCTTCGGCACGCTGTCGGAGGGCGAGCGCAAGCGGACGCTGATCGCGCGTTCGCTGATGACCGACCCGGAGATGCTGCTGCTCGACGAGCCCGCCGCCGGACTCGACCTCGGCGGCCGCGAGGACCTCGTCGCCCGCCTGTCCGAGCTGGCCCTCGATCCCGAGGCCCCGGCCATGGTGCTCGTCACCCATCACGTGGAAGAAATCCCGCCGGGATTCACCCACGCGCTGCTGCTGCGTGACGGCCGCGCGGTCGCGTCCGGTCTCGTCGACGACGTCGTGACCAGCGAAAACCTGTCCAAGACGTTCGACCAGGATCTCCTGCTCGAACGGTCCGGTGATCGCTTCTTCGCCCGTCGCCGCTGACGGGTCGTACTGACCGGTAGCCTGCAATCTGTCTTGGACGGTTAAGGAGGACGGCGTGGGAGAGTTCGTAAGTCTCGAGGTCGAAGGCGGGGTCGGGACGATCCGGCTGGACCGCCCGCCGGTCAACGCGCTGAACAACCAGGTGCAGGCCGAGCTGGCCGAAGCGGCCCGTGAGGCGTCCGAGCGCGACGACGTGCGCGCGGTGATCCTCTACGGCGGCGAGAAGACCTTCGCGGGCGGCGCGGACATCAAGGAGATGGCCGAGCGCACCTACCCCGAGATCGCGAAGTTCGGCGCGGCGCTGACGGCGTCGCTGGCCACCATCGCGAACATCCCGAAGCCGGTCGTCGCGGCCATCACCGGCTACGCGCTGGGCGGCGGGCTCGAACTCGCGCTGACCGCGGACCGCCGGATCGCCGGCGACAACGTCAAGGTCGGCCAGCCGGAGATCCAGCTCGGCGTCATCCCCGGCGCCGGCGGCACGCAGCGCCTCGCGCGGCTCATCGGCCCGAGCAAGACCAAGGACCTCGTGTTCACCGGCCGCTTCGTGAAGGCCGAAGAGGCGCTGGCGCTGGGCATCCTCGACGAGGTCGTGGCGCCGGACGACGTCTACGCCGCCGCGCACAAGTGGGCCTCGCAGTTCGCGAACGGCCCGGCTGTCGCGCTTCGTGCCGCGAAGGCCGCCATCGACGGCGGTCTCGACACCGACCTCGCGAGCGGTCTCAAGCTCGAATCCCACCTCTTCGCCGCGCTGTGGGCGACCGAGGACCAGCGCAACGGCATGAAGTCGTTCATCGAAAACGGCCCTGGCAAGGCCACCTTCGAGGGGAAGTAAGCACGATGACCCAGGTGAACGACCCGGCGCCGAACCCCCACGCCACCGCCGAAGAGGTCAAGGCCGCCTTCGACGACCCCAAGCTCGCCAACGTGCTCTACCACGACTGGGAAGCCGGGACCTACGACGAGAAGTGGTCCATCTCCTACGACGAGCGCTGCATCACCTACGCGACGGACGTGTTCAACGCCGTCGCCGGTGAAGACGGCCAGCCGTACCCGACCGCGATGGAACTGGGCAGCGGCACCGGTTTCTTCCTCCTGAACCTGATGCAGGGCGGGGTGATCAAGAAGGGGTCGGTCACCGACCTCTCGCCCGGCATGGTCCAGGTCGCGCTGCGCAACGCCGAGAACCTCGGCCTCGACGTCGACGGCCGGGTCGCCGACGCGGAGCGGATCCCTTACGAGGACAACAGTTTCGACCTCGTCGTCGGGCACGCTGTGCTGCACCACATCCCGGACGTCCGCGCGGCGTTCGCCGAGGTGCTGCGGGTGCTGAAGCCGGGCGGCCGGTTCGTCTTCGCGGGCGAGCCGACGAAGGTCGGCGACTTCTACGCGCGCAAACTCGGCCAGATCACGTGGTATCTCACCACGAACCTGACCAAGATCCCGGTGCTCAACGGCTGGCGTCGTCCGCAGGAGGAACTCGACGAGTCCTCCCGCGCGGCCGCGCTGGAGGCCGTGGTCGACATCCACACCTTCGACCCGTCCGACCTCGAGTCGATGGCCCGCGGCGCGGGCGCGCAGGACGTCCGCGCGGTCACCGAGGAGTTCGCCGCCGCGCTCGCGGGCTGGCCGATCCGGACCTTCGAAGCCGCCGTGCCGCAGGAGAAACTGACCCTGCGCTGGCGTCTGTTCGCGTACCGGCTGTGGCTGCGACTGTCCGCTTTGGACAAGAAGCTGCTCGCGAAGGTGCTGCCACGCGAACTGTTCTACAACGTGATGATCACCGGCACCAAGCGTTCCTAGGTGCCTTACGCGTTCACCCTCGACGACGTCGCCTTCCTGCGCTCCGGCGCGGGAAGCGCGGCGCTCGCCGAATGCTCGTCCCTGCCGCTGACCGACAAGACCCGCATCGCCGACGTCGCCGCCGTCCGCCGGATCGCCCCGGACCACGCGGCCGCGGTGCTGGAAACGGTGGTGCTGCGGCGGAAGTCGTCGGCAAAACTGGACTCCGCGGACTCGTGGCTGTTCACCGGCGACGCCCTTCAGCAGGCCAGCGCCACCCTCGTCGCCCTGCACCGGGCGTCGCGACTGGCGGGCCGCGACGTCCACGACGTGACGTGTTCCGTCGGCGCGGACCTGATCGAGATCGCCCGGGTCGCTTCCCGGGCGATGGGCTCGGATCTGGACGAGGTCCGCCTGGCGATGGCGCGCCACAACGCTTCCGAGGCCGGGGTTTCGCCGGTTTTGGCGCGTGCCGACGCGTTGCGGCCGGTCAGCCGGTCTTCGGTCGTCGTGGCCGATCCCGCCCGCCGCGACTCCGCCGGGCGCCGGGCGTGGAAGCCCGCCGATTTCCTGCCGCCGCTGGACGGTCTTGTCGAGGCGTACGCGGGCCGCGAGCTTTCGGTCAAATGCGCGCCTGGCCTGGATTTCTCCATCGCGCCCTGGGCGGACGAGGTCGAACTGGTCTCTTTGGACGGCCAGGTCCGCGAGGCGTGCCTGTGGCGCGGGGTGGGCTCGACGGTTTCCCGCCGCGCGACGGTGTTGCGTTCGGACGGTGCACAGTGGACGATCACCGACGCCGATCCCGACGAGATTCCCCTGCGTGAGCCGGGGGAATGGATCGTCGACCCCGACGGCGCCGTCGTCCGGGCCGGACTCGTGCGGCATTACGCGGCGCGGCATGGCTTGTGGCAGCTCGACGAACGCATCGCGTACCTGACCGGGGACGTACCGCCACCGGGAATCCGGGCGTTCCGGGCGTTCGAGTACGGACCGTACAGTGAGAAGAATCTTCGTGTACTGCTGAAAAAACACGATATCGGTCGGCTGGAGATCCTGGTCCGCGGTCTCGACATAGACCCGGATGCCTTGCGGCGCAAGCTGAAACCTCGCGGTGGTGAAGAAGCTACTTTGGTTCTGACCAGAATCGGCCGTTCTGGAGTAGCGTTCCTTTGCCGCGCACAGCTGACGTGAGGAGCACTTCCATGAGCCGGTTCACCGGTCTGCTGAAACTGGCCGCAGCGGCGGCCGCCGGAGCCGTCCTCGCGGGCGGTGCCACCGCCATCGCGAACCAGGACGACGCGGCCTGGCGGCGCGGGCACGAGCCCGCCAACATCGGCCAGGT
Source organism: Amycolatopsis thailandensis (assembly GCF_002234405.1). Taxonomy (GTDB): domain Bacteria; phylum Actinomycetota; class Actinomycetes; order Mycobacteriales; family Pseudonocardiaceae; genus Amycolatopsis; species Amycolatopsis thailandensis. The sequence goes on from NZ_NMQT01000073.1 coordinate 13,082, forward strand.
CAAGCTCGATGTGAAGGCCTACTACGGCGACGTCGTCGTCGACGGCAAGCACCAGTACTCGGACGGCAGCCGGTTCGTCTCCGACACCAAGCGCCAGGTCGCCGACGCCAAGCGCTATCTGCAGCGGAGGCTGGATCGCGGCGTGAAGAACCCCGCCGTCGTGTTCGACGTCGACGACACCGCCGAAGTCACTTATGGCTGGGAGGTCGACAACGACTTCGGTTTCGATCCGGTGAAGCAGCAGGAAGCGATCGACAAGGGCACGTTCGTCGCGAACAAGCCGGTGCTCGAACTGGCGAACTGGGCGGCGCAGCGCGGCGTGAAGATCTACTTCCTGACCGGCCGCAACGAGTTCCAGGGCCCGCAGTCGCTCAAGAACCTCGCGAACGAGGGCTACCCGGCGCCGGCGGGCGCGTTCTTCAAGCCGAAGACCACCGCGCCGGACTACCTGCCGTGCGGCCTGACCTGCACCACCGTCCAGTACAAGTCGGGCACGCGGAAGCGCATCGCCTCGACCGGCGCGACCATCGTGGCCAACTTCGGCGACCAGTTCAGCGACCTCGAAGGCGGTTACGCCGAGTTCCCGGTGAAGCTGCCGAACCCGATGTACTACCTGCCCTGAGGGGAATATCCGCGCGGGCCGCGTCGCTGTGACGGGTAGCGGAGAAACCCCCGAGGGAGCTGATCCATGCCTGACAAGAAGGTGCTGAAGCCCAGCGCGAGCCACCCGATCACGGTGGCGCCGAACGAGGCGCGAGTGGTCGTGACGGTCGGCGGGAAGGTCGTGGCGGACAGCGCGAACGCGCTCACGCTGCGAGAGGCGAACTACCCGCCGGCGCAGTACATCCCGCGTGCCGACGTCGACTTCGGCGTGCTGGAGCGGACGGAACACTCGACGTATTGCCCGTTCAAGGGCGACGCGTCGTACTACAGCATCCGCACCGGGGACGGCGTCGCCGAAAACGCCGTCTGGACCTACGAGGCGCCGCACGACGCTGTCGCCGAGATCAAGGACCACGTCGCGTTCTACCCGACGAAGGTGGACGCGATCGAAGAGCGCTGACCGCCGCCTCGCGCGTGCAATGAAGGGGCCTTTCATAGCAAAATTTGCTATGAAAGGCCCCTTCATTGCACGGGGGAGCCCTTCCGGAGCGCGGTCACACGAGGTGATTGATCCGGTCTCCGTCGGCGGCGAGAGAGGTGTCGGGCTCGATCCGCCAAGCGTCGAGGCCGGGTGTGTCGAGGAGCGCGTCGATCAGGGCCTCTTCGCCCGCGACCAGCGTCGAATTGAAGTCGACCTCGGTGGCCACGCACCACGCGCGGTCGTCCGGCCAGAACAGGTTGGGCGACTGCGCCTCGAACCAGCTCGGCCGGGGCCGCCAGCCGAGTTCCGTCGCCGAGGCCAGCGGCCCGGTGAACAGCAGGTAGTCGCGGCCGGGATGGCGCAGGCGCGGCGCGTCGAGGTGCTCGCGGGACAACGTCCTCTCGTCGGCCCAGCCGTAGCCCTCCCAGAGGCAGAACCAGGCGTCCGAAGCGGACGTGTGGTCGCCCAGGACGGCCAGCAGGGCGATGAGGCTGTGCGACGGCAGCGTGCCGCGTCCCGGCGGTGAACCCCGCCAGAGCGAGCCGGTGAGGTTCACCGGATCCGGCGAGCCGACGAGCGTGTGCCACTGCATGGCGCCGTGGGCGCGCCGTCCCGTTTCGGCCGCGGCTTCGCGCCAGCTCGCCCAGCCGCCGCGGTCGCGTTCGGCGGGATGGCAGAGCCGGGCGTAGGCGGCGTAACCACGTGGGACGGTGCGGCACGCAGCGCCGAACGCCCCGCCGAGCCTGGGGGAGATCCACTCGGCGGGGGACGGGTCGAGCACCGGCCGCAGCACGACGGCAAGTCTTCAGGAAGATCAAGTGACGCGCATCTTGTCGTTCTTGTCGGTGGGCGGGGGCATACTGCCGGGCGTGGGTGTTCCGCTGCGCCGCCGTTCGGGCCGTTCGGTGTACCGCGAAAGCACGCCGGTCGCGGAGGTGGCCGGCGTGGTCGAGAGTGCCTGGACGGGCTGGGTGGGGTGCCGTCGTCCGCTGCGGGTGTTCCCGGACGGTTGTGTGGACCTCGTCTGGGACGGGCGAGGGCTCGCCGCGGTCACCACGGTGCGCGGCGTGCTGAGACACGAGCTGCCGTCGGCGGAGTGGACCGTCGGGCTCCGGCTGAGGTGCGGTGTCGGCGGCGCGGTGCTGGGGCTGCCGATGACGGACCTGACGGCGGAGGCCACTCCGCTGCGCGACCTGTGGGCGGGAAGGGCCCGTCGCGCCGAAGCCAGGCTGGCCGAGTGCGGGGCACCGGGCGAGGCGCGGTCGCTGCTGGAGGAGCTGGTCGCCGAAAGGCTGCGGGACGTCGAGCTGGACGGTCTCTCGATCGCGGCCGCTCGCGCGCTGCGTTCGCCGGGTGCCCGCGCCGATCGGGTGGCGGCGGCGCTGGGCGTGAGCGAGCGTGGCCTTCGGCGGCACGTGCGGCACGAAATCGGCGTCGGTCCCAAGGAATTGCAGCGGGTGCTGCGGTTCCGCCGGTTCCTCAACCGGGTCGAGGCCGTCGCACGGGACCGTTCGTCACTCGCCGACGTCGCCGCCGAAGTGGGCTACGCGGACCAGTCCCACCTCGGGCGCGAATGCCGTCGGCTGTCGGACTCGTCGCCCGGCGCCCTCGTGCGATCGTGGACTGGCCGAAACGTTCCAGACTGAGCCTGGCCGCCGAGGCGAAGATCGGGAAGTGCCCGAACCTTTCCGCGTCACCATCGACATCCGGACCGACGATCTCGACATCAATGGGCACGTACGCGGCCCCGCCTATCTCGCGTACGCCGATCACGCGCGCTGGGAAAGCGTCTGGGCGGCCGGGGTGGACCCGCTGGCGCTCAAGGCCGCGAATCTCGGTCCGGTCAACCTCGAAACGACCATCCGGTTCCGCCGGGAACTCCGGGCCCGCGCACGGATCGACGTCCTGACCCGGTTCGTCTGGGAACCGGGCAAGATCTCGCTGGTGGTCCAGGAGTTCGTCACACCGGACGGCACCGTGGTGGCCGAAGTCGAAAGCCTCTCCGGGCTGCTGGATCTCGAACACCGCCGCCTGGTCCCGGATCCCGCGCTGCACTGGCGGAAGTACGCGGCGCGGCCGGAGATCCTCGGCCTGACGTGATCACCCGCCAGTTCTCCGCTGGTAAAGGCTGGTCGGCCAGGTCAGCTCGGGCGGATCCGCCACGTGCTCGAATCCCGCGCGTACGTAGAGCGCGCGCAAGGCGGGGTTGTCGCGCGTGGTCGCCACCCGGACGAAGGATTTGCCCCGCGCCGCCGCCCGCTCCCCGGCCCAGTCGATGATCCGGACCCCGAGCCCGGCTCCGGCCGCTTCCCGCGCCACCGCGAGGCGTCCCAGGTAGTAGGCCGGTTCCGTGTTTTCACCCCAGAGATCCGGCTCCGCTTCGGTGACCACGCAAGTCGCGATCGGCTTGTCGAGCCTGGTGATCAGCAGCGCTTCGCCCAGTGCGATCTGACGGTTCACCGATTCCCGGGGAAAACGTCGCGGCCATTGACGGATTCCGCGTCCGGTCAGCCACGCGGCGGCTTCGGCGAGGAGGTCGAGCACCGCGTCCTCCTCACCGGGGCGGGCCGGGCGGATGGTGGCGTCCGGGGTGAGCGGCTCGGGGCCGGCGATGATCGGCATGGCTCGATGATGCCTCGTGGCCGGGCCGTGGTGGTTGGATATCCGTCATGGGGGATGTCATCGACGAGAACCTCGTACGGAAGTTGATCGCCGCGCAGTTTCCTCGGTGGGATGGGGCGCCGGTCGGACGGTGGCCGTCCGGGGGCACGGTCAACGCCATGTTCCGGCTGGGCGACGACCTGGTCGTGCGGTTGCCGCTGACGGAAAGCGGCGCGGAGGACGTGGTGCTGGAGCGGACGTGGCTGCCCCGCATCGCGCCCCGGTTGTCCACGCGCATCCCGGAGTCGCTCGGGGCGGGGCAACCGGGCGAGGGCTACCCGTGGCCGTGGTCGGTCTATCGCTGGCTGCCGGGCGAGAATCCGCGGCCGGACGGCCCTTCGCAGTTGGCCGAAGATCTGGCCGAGTTCGTGCTGGCGATGCGGAGCATCCCTCTGGCGGGAGCGCCGAGGGCGTACCGCGGCGGGCCGCTCGCGGCGCTGGACACGGCCACCCGGTCGGCGATCGAGAGCCTGCGCGTCACCCCGGAGGAGAACGTCGACTGCGACGCTGTCCTTCGGCTCTGGGAGAACACGTTGCGAGCCGCAGACAGTGACGACGCGCAGGTATGGCTGCACGCCGATCTGATGCCGGGAAACCTGCTGGTGGACGGCGAAAGGCTTTCCGCGGTGATCGACTTCGGCTGTATGGGAGCGGGTGATCCGGCCTGCGATCTGTTCCCGGCGTGGAACCTGCTGTCCGACGAAGCGAGAGAAGTCTTCCGGGAAGCGCTGAAGGTGGACGAAGCCACCTGGAGCCGAGGCCGCGCGCGGACGCTTTCGCAGGCCCTGATCGCGTTGCCGTACTACCGGAACACGAACCCGGCGATGGCGGGCAACGCACGGCACGTGATCCGGACGGTGCTCCGGGAAATCACTTGATGCGCCGCCTACGGTTGCGGCATGACGAGGACGTTCCGGCTGGCCGAGGTCACCGCGGCCAACTTCGACGACGCGATCGGTGTGCGGGTTCGTCCTGACCAGAACCATCTGGTCGCGTCGGTCGTGAAGTCTCTCGCCGAGGCATACGTGTACCCCGGCACGGCCTGGCCCCGGCTCATTCTCGACGGTGACCGGCCGGTCGGTTTCCTCATGGCCTTCCTCGACATCGACTTCGCCGGTGACGGAACGGGCACCGATCTCCGTTCGGGTCTCTGGCGGCTCAACATCGCGGCCGGCGAGCAGGGCCGTGGCTGCGGCCGCTTCGCGGTCGAGGCTGTGTCCGCCGAGATCCGGCGTAGGGGCGGTAGCCGCATGACCACCACCTGGCATCCGGGCGAGGACGGGCCTGAGGGGTTCTACCTGAGGCTCGGTTTCGTCCCGACTGGAGAGACGAGCGGTGATCAGATGGTCGGTGAGTTGGCGCTGGACTAGGTTGCTCGCACCGGACCCGGCGCCGCTGACCGCCGCCCGCGAAGCGGACAAGCGCGTGGTGGGGGCCTGTCGGCACTTCGCCGTGCTTAGGTGCGCTATCGCGGAATCGCCGCTCGAGTCCACTGTGACCGGTGCGGACTACGATGCCTTGCTCGATGAGCTCGCGGGCGCGTGTGCCACCGACGATCCTGAGAACGTCACCGCGCTTTACGGTCATCAGGATCTACGCGTGCCGGAGAGCCTGAGCCGCTGACGAAGTCGGATCAGATCACTTTGCGGGAGGGCTGGCGGGGTTCGGCCTATGTCCTGAGGTGCATCGTGTTGCGTCTCGGTTCCCCGGTGGGGTCGAGGTAGGCGGGGGCGGTGAATTCGGGTAACCCGTCTAGGGCGATCTGGACTTTCCATTCGCTGTGGTGGATCAGCCGGTGGTGTTTGGTGCAGAGGAGCACGAGGTTGTCGATCTTCGTTTCGCCGTGGTGCCGCCAGAAAACAATGTGGTGCGCGGTGCAGCGCGGTACGGGCATGTCGCAGCCCGGGAACGCGCAGCCGCCGTCGCGGATCGTCAACGCGTACTTCTGCGCTAACGACACTGTTCGTTTGGATCGGCCGATGTCGAGTGGTTCGCCGGCGGTGCCGAGAACACCCGGCCTCACCCGAGCATCACACGCCAGAATCCGGGCGTCAGTCGCACTGATCGGCCCGACCAGATCCAGGTGAGCTTCACCGATATCCCGGATCAGGTCCTCATACGACATGGTGACCAGGATGTGGGTGGCTTCCCCGGCCTGACCGGGAAGATTCCGGCTGGTCGTCTTCAACCGCACGTAATCGGTGAAAGCATCCCCGTAGCGTTCGTCCTGGGTGCGGGAGTCCCGCACCCCGTCGATCGCCTTGTGGGGTTTGGCCAGCGGGTCGAGGTCGGACTTCAACCGCGCGTAGGTTTCCAGGTCGAGGGTGGCTTTCAGACCGAGGGTTCCGTCGCGGTGTTGGACGAACCGCAACTCCGGCCGCACATCCTTCGGGTCCTCGTTGCGGGGCTCTTTCCCATCAGGATCGAGCTTGTCCAACAGCCGCCGCCCGGCCCGGGCGATCGCGCGGGGCCCGGCACGGCGGGCGAGGTCGACCAGGATCTTCTCCCCGCCCCGCACCTCCTCCTCCGGCACACCCGACGGGATCCGCGCCAGAGTGCGGATGATCGCGTCGATCTGCGAACCACCGATCGCGCCTTCCGCAGCGGCCTCGGCGGTCAACGGCGCCAACGGAGGCTCAGGATCCCCGCCGATGGACGGACCGGGATGCAACGCCAGCACCCGATCCGCACGATCCTTGGCTTCCTTGTCCGACACCAGGAAATCCTCGAAAATCATCGCCGCCAACGTCGAATGACCACTGCACCCACGAACACCGCGAGCATTGATCTCCGCGAGGATCGCGTTCTGCTCCGCATCCACCCGACGTTTGACGACCTCTAGTTCCTGTTTGCGGGCATGCAACGCAGCCGTGTCGACGCGCCACCACTCGGTGCGCGTCGTCTCGGGTCTGTCGCTGTCGGCCACGAAATCAATGATACTCCGATTCGAACACTTGTGCTATGAAATATTAGGGGTAATTGTTCAAGTTCATTGGTTTTCGTTGGTGTGCCTTGGAATAATCTTGTTGTGAGAGAAGGGGGTGGCTGTCATATGGCAGGCTTGCGGCGTTGTTTGCCGCGTAGGCGGTGGAACTCGCTCGTGCTCGTGAAGAAATCACTCGGCTGTAGGGCAAGGTTGCCCAGCTGAGGTGCCGGCTGGGGATGACGGCGCTGCCTGAACGGTCGACCTTGTGCTAACCTCGACCCCGAGCCCCGTATGGGCCTACGCATGGAGGTAGCGGCTACTCGGCCACCAGAGATCGGCACACACCGTCTCTTGTCTTCGCTCATCCCCCGTCAGTGGGATGACGTCTCCATGCGTGCGCTCAGAACCCGGGTGTACCAAGACTTGTGCCCTTTTCCGGTGATCGTTCCGCGTCCTCCTGTCGACACAGCGATGGGAAAGGACAGCATTGACCGGCTTCAACGACCAAGTGATCAGTGAATTCAGGCAGAACAAGGGAAAACTCGGCGGCATGTTCGAGGGGTGGCGGCTGATCCTGCTGACCACCACCGGTGCCAAGAGTGGTGAGCGGCGCACGAATCCGTTGGGGTACCTCGAAATCGACGGCAAGACCGTCGTCGTCGCTTCGAACATGGGAGCGCCGAGGCATCCCGGCTGGTATCACAACATCCGGCACGATCATCGCGTCACGATCGAAACCGGGACCGAAAGCTACGAGGCGATCGCTGCCATCCCGCCCGCAGCGGAACGCGACACATTGTTCGCGAAGGTTGTCGCCGAGGATCCCGGATTCGCCGAGTATCAAGCGAAAACGACGCGTGAGCTGCCCGTCGTGATCCTGCACCGGATCGACGACCGGGTGCGGGGAATGGGGCACTTCCTGGTGGAGGTCCACGAGTGGCTGAGGGAGGAACTCAAGACAGTGCGCGCCGGGGTCGAAGACCTGGTGGCGGGCCGTGCCGATTCGCTCACCCTGGAGAAATCCTTGCGGGCACACTGTGTTTCGTTCTGCGAGGCGCTGACCAAGCATCACACCGGTGAGGACATGGGCGCGTTTCCGATGCTGGCGCAACGGTTTCCCGCGCTCGCGCCGGTGTTGGCGAAGCTTGGGGAGGACCACGTCGTCGTCGCGACGTCGCAGAAGCGGATCCGTGAACTCGTCGAGGGTTACGTCCACGGCGAGAGCGACCCGATCCGGTTGCGCGACGACTTCGACGAGCTCGCAGGCAAGCTGGAAGCCCATTTCGCCTATGAAGAACGAACCGTCGTGACAGCACTCAACGTGACGGCACACGGCTGATCGGGTGGATGCCCCGGGGACCGGCCCCGGGGCGTGTACCGTGGTAAACGGCGACGCCCCCGGGGCGCGACGCCGCGAGACGGTGGAATTCGCCCCTGGTCTCGCTGAAGACCGCGCGACAGCGGTCCCCTTTCGAAAGGTTTCATCGTCAGTACTCACAACACGAACAGTGCGCTGTTCAGTCATCCGCTCGAAGCCCAGGCCGAGCGATACGACCACAAGACCGCCCAGGGTGAGCGATACATGGATCTTTTTCGCGAACCCTCTTATCCCGCAATGGAACCTTCGGCCGACGCCGTTCGTTGAACAACCTGGTCCAACGTTTTGGGTGTCGTGTTGTCCAAGCACGCTCGCGCAGAATTCGTCGCGGGCATGCCTTTTCGTGCGCCGCGTCGTGCTCAGGCTCTCGCAGCTGACACAAGCCTCGGCCCTCGACAAGAAACGGCGACATGACCTCAGTTTTGAGACTCTCGGACACCGAAGAGCGGCGGACGCCGCAACCCTTGATGTCCGGGGAGCAGTCCCGCACCGAAAACCTCCTCGTCAAGCTGTTCGCGGTGGTCCCTCTGCTGGCGCTGGCCGCCTCCGTCCCCTTCGCGTGGGGCTGGGGACTAGGCTGGGTGGACCTCGGCCTGGCCGTCGGGTTCTACTTCCTGACCGGTCTCGGCGTGACCGTCGGTTACCACCGCTACTTCACCCACGGCGCCTTCAAGGCCAACCGCGGCCTTAAGATCGCCCTCGCGGTCGCAGGCAGCATGGCCATGCAGGGCCCGGTCATCGGCTGGGTGGCCGACCACCGGCGCCACCACGCGTTCGCCGACCGAGAAGGCGACCCGCATTCCCCGTGGCGGTTCGGCACCACCCCGGCCGCGCTCGCCCGCGGCTTCTGGCACGCCCACATGGGCTGGCTGTTCGAACGCGAGAAGACCAACGCTCGAAGGTTCGCCCCGGACCTGCTCGCCGACCGTGACCTCGCGCGCGTCGACAGGCTGTTCCCGCTGCTCACCGTCGTGACCCTGCTCGCGCCCGCCGTCCTCGGCGGCGTGATCACCTTGTCGTGGTGGGGCGCGGTCACCGCGTTCTTCTGGGCGAGCCTCGTCCGGGTGGCGCTGCTGCACCACGTCACCTGGTCGGTGAACTCGCTGTGTCACCTGATCGGCGACCGCCCGTTCGCCGCCCGCGACAAGTCCGCGAACTTCTGGCCGCTCGCCATCGCCTCGATGGGCGAGTCGTGGCACAACTCCCACCACGCCGACCCGACCGGCGCCCGGCACGGCGTCCGCCGCGGCCAGCTCGACATCTCCGCTCGGTTGATCCGGCTGTTCGAGAAGGCGGGCTGGGCGACAGACGTCCGCTGGCCGAAGGCCGATCGTCTCGGCCGCAAGCTCAACCCCGGCCACACTCTGTCACTGCGGCGGAGCACCTGAGCCGTTCACGATGGCGTCGATCAGCTCCGGCCCGTCGGAGAACGCCGGGTCGTTGTGATCGGCGCCGGGAACCTCGACCACCGTGGCACTCGCCGCCCGCGCCACTTCGCGGCTCTGCTCGGCCGGGACGACCGAGTCCGCGGAGCCGAAGACGACGGTGACCGGCGCCTCGACCCGCGCGACGTCGCCCCGGGTCGGGAACTCGTCCCGCAGCAGCCACCGGACCGGCAGGAACGGGTAGTGCCGCTGCCCGACCGAGGCGAGGTCGACGAAGGGCGAGCGCAGCACCAGAGCGGATGGCGGACGTTCGACGGCCAGCTCGGCGACCACCGCCGAGCCGAGGCTTTCGCCGAAGTACACCAATGGCGCACCGGCTTCGCGCGCCAAGAACTCCTGGGCGGCGCGGACGTCCAGCGCTAGCCCGTCCTCGGACGGGTCACCGGGATTACCCCCGTACCCGCGATAGTCCACGAGCAGCACCGACAGGCCGCGTGCGGTCAGCGCGCGGGCCAGCGGCGCCCGGTACGACCTATTGCCGGCGTTGCCCGGCGCCACCAGGACGGCCGCCTTCGCGGAGACGACCGGGAAGTACCAGCTCGCGAGGTGTAACCCGTCCGCGGTGGTGAGCGTGACGTCCCTGCCACCGGGCAGCACGTCGGCCGCGCCGGGCAGCGGGCCGCCCTCGGGGAGATAGATCAGCTCGCGCTGAAACGCGAACGCGCCGCCGAAGACCACGCCGACGATGGTGACCGCCACCGCCGTCCCGATCGACACCCGCCTGCGCATACCTCCATCATGCTCGTCACGAGTCCGGTTTGCCCTGTTCGGTGATCGCGCCGGTCACCACCGAGACCACGACGCACAGCGCGATGACGACCTCGGCCCAGAGGAAGGCCGTGTAGTCCAGCAGCGACCCGATCGGTGGCGAACCCGGGGCCAGATTGCGGAATCCGGCGAGCGCGAACAGGGTCGCGGCCATGAACCCGAACGACGGCCAGACCAGGCCGCGCCGTCGCGCGATCAGATGCCGGGCGCCGAAGAACACCGCGATGGCGAGACCCCACATGGTGATCATCATGAACAAGGCGAAGACCAGCACGCTGGTGGAGCGGCTGAACCGGACGTCGAGGCCGCCTTGGTCCTCCGTCGCGCGATAGTCCTTGACGGAGAAGGAGAACAGACTGTCCACTTTGTCCAGTGTGAACAGCACAGGCGCGGGTTCCCCGTTGTGGACGGCCGCGAACTCGATCCGCGCCTCGTAGCCGTCGAACGGGTAGTCCGTGACGGCTCCGCCGGTCAGCGCGATCGGGATGTCGAGACTGGAGATCCGCTGGTGCGCCGGGAAGACGCGGTCGTCGCGAAGGCTGGACGAAGACAGCAGCCGCAGTTCGCCGGCCGGCGCCACCCCGTCGTCTTCCCCGAACCGCCCGAGCGGGACGACCAGCACGCGCAGCACGGCCTCCCGCGCGGCGGCGTCCACCTTGAGGACGGAGGCGTTGACCTCGACCCGGTCCGGCGCGTGCGACCCGGCCCAGTGCCCGGTGTCGCCCGCGGTCCGGTCCGCGCTGTACAGCCACAGGCCGAGAGCGGCGGCGATCACCACGGCGGGTACGACGGCGATGGCCTTGACCGCCGGAGTGATCTTTCGCATGGCGGCCATCGTGGCAGTCCGGAGCCGGTTCGGCCGCGATTGTCATGCCGAAGGGTGATCAGGGCTTCGTCATGGCGAGACCGAACCGCGCGAACAAGGCCGGGTCGATGAAGGAGGTGATTTCGCGGATCCTGTCGTCCCGCAGGGACAGCACGTTGATCGACCAGGCGTGGTGGACGGCGTCCGCCGATTCGCCGACGTAGCAGGCGAAGGCCGGCTGGCCGTTGGCGGTGATGATCTCGTTGCGCCAGCTCGGGCATCGCCCGAGCGGGACCTCGGCGGCGAAGTCGGAGACGGCCTCGATGCCGCGATACCAGTGCGCGAGCGGCGGCATGGACCAGGTGACGTCTTCGGTCAGCAACGCCACGAGCGCGTCGGCGTCGCCGCGTTCCAGCGCGGAGGCGAAGTCCGCGGCGATCTCGCGGATCCGCGCGTCTTCGAGCTTCCGCGGCGTCCGCTGCCTGCCCCGTGACGGGGCCTTCTCGGCCACGATCGCCCGTGCGCGCTGCAGCGCGCTGTTCACCGCCGCAGCCGATGTGTCCATTATGGACGCGATTTCGGCGGCGGAGAAGCCGAGGACGTCGAAGAGCAGCAGCGCCGCCCGCTGGTTCCCCGGCAGATGCTGGAGCGCGGCGACGAACGCCAGCTCGACGGCCTCACGCTGCTCGTACCGGGTGTCCGGCCCGGCCGGGCCCCAGCCCAGGCTCCCGTCGGGGTACGGGCCGAGCCACGCGACCTCGGTCATCGGGGCGTGTTCGAGCACCGCCCGGTCACTCGACGGGCCGAGGTCCATCGGCAGGGCGCGCCTGCCGCGTGCGGCGGCGGTGTCGAGGCAGGTGCGGGTGGCGACGGTGTAGAGCCAGGTCCGCATCGAGCTCCGGCCCTCGAAGCGTTCCAGGCCCTGCCAGGCCCGCAGGAGCGCGTCCTGCAAGGCGTCGTCGGCGTCGTGGGCCGAGCCCAGCATGCGGTAGCAGTGGGTGTGCAATTCGCGGCGCAGCGGCTCTACCAGACGGTCGAACGCCGCGCCGTTTCCGTTGCGGGCTTCGGTGACGTCCGGGTCCTCGGCGCGCGGGAGATCTTCACTCACGGTCAACGATTGTGCTCTTACTTGGCGCGGAGCGCGGTGACCGCAGGGGTGAACATCGTCGTCTTGATCGCGGCCAGCGTGCCCCGGTCCTTGCCCGCCAGCGGGCGGACGAGGTCGGCCGCGTACTCCAGCAGCGCGGACTTCTCGGCGACGGCGTCCACGAGCCCCAGGTCCCGCGCGTCCGTGCCGCCGAAACGCCGTCCCGTGGTCATCGACGCGAGCGCGGCGGCGGGGGTGATCTTGCTCTGGATGAGCCCGGCCATCCCCGGCGTGAACGGGATGTTGATGTCGGCTTCGGGGAAGCAGAAGAAGCCGCGGTCGGCGCGCATCACGCGGAAGTCGTGCGCCATCGCCAGCATGGCCCCGGCGCCGAAGGCGTGCCCGTTGATCGCGGCGACCGTGTGCACGCCGAGGGTGAGCACCCGGGCCAGCAGTTCGTGGACGTCGGCGACGTACTGCGCGGCCTGGGCGGGGTTGCCGGTGAGCCATTCGAGGTCGAGTCCGTTGGAGTAGAACTTCCCGGATCCGACCGTGACCAGTACCGCGGGATCCGGATAGGCGACGACGGTGTCGAGCTGGGAATGGACGGTCTCCAGCCAGGACGGCGAGAAGCGGTTCTCGTCGTCCCCGAGGTCCAGCAGGAACACCGGGGCGTCGTGGCGAAGGGTCGGCATGGTCAGTCCTTTCGTGGGGGTGGGAGCAGGAGTATGGCGTGGACCGCGGCGGCGAGGCGGACGCGGGAGTCTTCAGGGATCGGCTCACCCGAGGTGAAGGCGCGGCGGAACAGGGCCGTCGGCAGATCGACCACGCAGGTGGTCAGTACCTCGACCGCTTGCGCGTCCCGCCGGTCCCAGAGCCGTTCGGCGAGCCTGACCAGCAGTGCGACCAGGCGTTTGTCGAGCGCCAGGAGATCTCCGGCGAGGTCTTCGGGGACCTGCGGGCCGAGCAGGTGCTCCTTCTTGACGGTGATGAGCAGACGGGCGGCCTCCGGCCTGCGGCCGGCGAAAGCGGCCGGTGCGTCCGCCGCCGCGGCGACCGCGGCGGCCGGGTCTTCGGCCTGCTCCGCCAGTTCGGTCTGAAGGTCGAGGAATCCGCTCGCCGCCCGGAGCCAGACGTGGGCCAGCAGGGCGCCGAGTGAGCCGAAAGCGTGGTAGATCGTGCCGTTCGGGACTCCCGCGGCGGTCGCGAGCGACCGGACGGTGACGCCTCGGGCGCCGCGCTCGACGACGAGGCGCTCGGCCGCGTCGAGCAGCCGGTCCAGGTCGTGCACGCGGGGGCGGGCCATGGCGCGAGAATAACAGAGCGCTTGCTCTAAAACCGGGGAACGACGCCCGCGAACGAGCTTTCCGAGGGTGTGACGTGCTTCACGCGCCGCGCTGTCACATCGGTCCGGAGGCAGGGGTCAACCCGACGAACCACCGAGACCCCAAGGAGAAACCGAAATGACCACCGCATACGTCATCGTCACCCTCTTCGGAGCGTTCATGGCCGCCTTCTCGGCCGCCTCGATCTTCTTCCGCGCCAAGTGGGTCGTGCAGCCGCTCGCCGATTACGGCGTTCCGCGCACCTGGTGGACCCCGCTCGGCGTCGCCAAGGCGGCGGGCGCGCTCGGCCTGGTCGCCGGCCTGTGGGTGCCCGCGCTCGGTGTCGCCGCCGGGATCGGCCTGGTGCTCTACTTCGCCGGTGCCGTGATCACGGTGCTCCGCGCGCACTGGCCGTCGCACGTCGCGTTCCCGCTGATGTACCTGGCGCCCGTCGCCGCTTCGCTGGTGCTCGGCTTCGTCGCCTGAAGTCAGACGCTGCGCAGCACCGAGACCACGACACCCAGCACTGCCGCACGATCCCCGTCTATGACCTCGTAGGCGGGGTTGCGCGGTTCGAGGTACACGTGACCGTCGCGGCGGCGGTACACCTTCACCGTGGCCTCTTCGTCGATCATCGCGGCGACGATCTGCCCGGAGTGCGCCTCCTGCTGTTGCTTCACCACGACGATGTCGCCGTCGCAGATCGCCGCGTCGATCATCGAGTCACCGCGCACCCGCAGCCCGAAGACGTTGCCCCGCCCGGTGAGTTCACGCGGAAGGGTCATCACGTCGTCGACGTGCTCGACGGCCGAGATCGGCGTGCCCGCGGCGATGTCACCGACGACGGGAACCGGCACGGAGTCCTCTGTGGATTCCCGGGAGGTGGTCCCGTGCAGGAAGGCGCGGACGTCGATGGGGCGGGAAATGGAGCTGCTGCGGCGGAGGAAACCCTTCTCCTCCAAGGCCGCCAGATGCTTCGACACCGAGGACGTCGAACGCAGTCCGACCGCTTCGCCGATCTCGCGCGTGCTCGGCGAGTACCCGTGCTCCACCACCCATTCGCGGATGGTCAGCAGGATCTTCTGCTGGCGCTCCGGCAGCGAAGCGGCTTCCTCGAACACGTCAAGATCGTGGTAGGCGGTCATCAACGGAATGGTAGTTCGTGCAGGCCGCCGCGATCGCGGCCGGTGGCCCTCGACCGGACGTGCACGTGAGTCAGGACGACCAAGGGACTGGTCTCGCTCAGGAAGCTCTGCTCCACCAGATCGAAGACCTCCCAGGTGGCGCTCATGGCGGCGAAGAAGCGTTCCATGTCTTCGTGGCCGCGCCAGTGAAGATCGGCCGGATGGCCGCCCGCCCGGGCCGAAAGTCCGATTCCTCGAACGCCTCCGCGAGGTTGACTCGAAGGTATGAACACGAAGATCACCGCCGCCGTCCTCGCCGCCGCGACGGCCACCGTCGCCCTGTCCGGATGCGGCCTCAGGGAAGGCTTGACCGAAAAGGCCAACGGGCACGTCAAGACGGTCGGCTACACGACCGGCGCGGCGGGCAAACGCGACAAGGACGCCCGGCTGCCGGAGTGGGTGCCGGACCGGGCGCGAGCGGTCACGGAGGTCATCCGGACGACGGGTTCCGAGCGGATCCTGCGGTTCACCGGCGGGACGCTGCCCGCCGACTGCGCCCCGGGGGCGGCCTCGACCCAGCCGGCCACGCTCGCGGCCCAGTGGTGGCCGCAGGGGCAGGAGAGCCGGACGGACAAGGTCTGCGGTGACTGGCACGTGCTCGTTCAAGGTGACGACGTGTTCGCGTTCAAGCCGGAGACGCTGGTGAGCACGAGGTCTTGAGTCACTCGTGCGGGGACAGCGCGTCGACGCACGCGGCGAGGTCGTGCAGCAGTCTGTCCCGCTGGGCCGCGGCAAGCGGTTCGAGCATCCGTTTCTCCACCTCGCGCACGAGACCGCTGGCGGCGCGGAGCTGAGCGCGCCCGGCGGGGGTGAGCGTGCTGGGCAGGGCGCGGCCTTGCGGCGCCGTCGTCGGACGGGTGACCAGCCCGCGGTCCTGTAATCCGCGCAGCACCAGGTTCATCGACTGCCGGGTGACGAACACGGCCCGCGCCAGTTCCGCGTTGGACAGCCCCGGCCGCTGTGACAGCACTTCGAGGCAGGAGTACTGCGGCACCGTGAGGTCGAGGGGGCGCAATGCGGCGTCCATAGCCGTGCGAAGCGCCGTCGCCGCTCGTTTCAGCAGGTACCCCACCGACTGGTCCAGCGGGCCGACCGTCTCGCCTTGACTCATGTCAGCATCATGACATATCTTAGCCATGTCAACACCCTGACATGGAGGACGACATGACCGTGACCGGACCCGATTTCTTCTCACTGCAAGTACGCGACCTCGACCGCGCCGCCGCGTTCTACGAGACCCACCTCGGACTGAGCAGACTGCCCGTCGCGCCGCCCCACGCGGTCGTGTTCGGCACCAAGACGATCCCGTTCGCGGTGCGGGAACCCGTGCCAGGCACCGACCTCGACGCCATCTCCCCGCGGCCGGGGTCGGGCGTGGCGCTGTGGCTGCACGCCGACGACACCCAGGCGCTGCACGACAGGCTGGTCGACGCGGGCGTCACCATCCTGACGGAGCCGTTCGACGGGCCGTTCGGCCGCACGTTCGCCTTCGCCGACCCGGACGGCTACGCGATCACCGTGCACGACAAGGCCTGAGCTCACCTGCCGGAGTCGCGAGTCGGAGGAGCCCGCGGGGCCCTTCTTCGGCTGACAGGGCGTGCCAGGCCGGTGCCAGCGTCGTGTGCGTGACCTGCCAGCGGATCGCGACAGTCTCTGGAATGTCATTCCAGTCGCGAATCCGAGGAGTCACCATGAACACCCCCGTCACGATCATCGGCGCCGGTCTCGGCGGCCTCACCCTGGCCCGCGTCCTGCACGTCCACGGCATCCCGTCGGAGGTCTACGAGGCGGAAGCGTCCCCGACCGCGCGGCTGCAGGGCGGGATGCTCGACATCCACGACTACAACGGTCAGCTCGCCCTCGCCGCGGCGGGACTGATGGACGAGTTCCGCGGCATCGTCCTGGAGGGCCGTCAGGCGCTGCGGGTCCTCAACGTCGACGGGACCGTCCTGTTCGAGCGTGAGGACGACGGCACGGGCGGCCGTCCCGAGGCGCAGCGCGGCGACCTGCGGAAGATGCTGCTCGACTCGCTCCCCGAGGGCACCGTCCGCTGGGGGCACAAGGTCGCCGGCGTCCGGACGCTCGACGACGGCCGTCACGAGGTGACGTTCGAAAACGGCACCCTCGTCGTCGCCGGGCTCCTGGTCGGCGCGGACGGCGCGTGGTCGCGCGTCCGGCCGCTGCTCACCGGCGCCGTCCCCGAGTACAGCGGCACGTCGATCGTCGAGACCTATCTGTACGACGCCGACACCCGGCACGCCGCCGTGGCGGAAACGGTCGGCGGCGGGTCGATGTTCGGGAACGGGAGCACGCCGGGCATGGGGATCAACGCCCACCGGGAAACCGGCGACACCTTGCACGCCTACGTGGAGCTCGTCCGGCCGCTGGAGTGGTTCGACGCCATCGACTTCTCCGACGCCGAGGCGGCCAAGGCGCGGATCGCCGCCGAGTTCGAGGGCTGGTCGCCCGAGCTCACCGCGCTGATCACCGACAGCGACATCGCGCCGATCCACCGTCCCGCCTACGCCCTGCCGTCCGGGCTGCGGTGGGATCGCGTCCCGGGCGTGACCCTGCTCGGCGACGCCGCCCATCTCGCGCTGGCGAACGGGGAAGGCGCCAACCTGGCCATGCTCGACGGCGCCGAGCTCGGCAAGGCCCTCGCGGCGCGTCCCGGCGACGTCGAGGCCGCGCTCGGCGAGTACGAGCAGGCCATGTACGTCCGGTGCGAAACGCCCATCGAAGAGGACTTCCTGCTCGAAAGCATCTTCGGTGACGAGATCCCTCAGCAGCTGCTCGACATTTTCGAGCGGCGGGACTGAGTCAGGCCCAGCCGAGCTTTTCGTAGAACGGGGTGATCCACGCCCGGAACCGCTCCCCGTGGATCTCTTGGGCGGCGGCGATCAGGGCGTCCGGGTCCTCGGCCGGTGTCAGGCCGCGTTCCCGGAGCCACTCGGCGAACATCTCGTGCGAGCCGCTGTGGTCGTCGTCTTCCTCGCGGTAGTAGTAGGCGGAGTCGTGGTCGACCGTGATCTCGGTGTCGAATCCCAGCAGCCGCAGGAAATCCCGGAAATCGCGGGCGACGACGTGCTCACCGCCCTCGTCGCCGAAGACCACGATCGGCAGCAGGGCGAGGTCCGTCTCGTCATCGGCTCGCCAGATCGCGTAGGTCGAGCCGCTCCCGTTCGCCTGGGCGAAGGGAATCACCCGCGAAAGGAACGCGGGGTCGTCCAGCTCCTGGGGGAAGCTGTTCTTGCGGTCGTAGTCGTGCAGCTCGAAGCCGTCGGCGAGGTAGTCGCGGGTCGAGTCGTAAAGGTCCTTCAGTTCGTTCAGGACCGGGATCGGTGAATACACGCGGTCACTCTAGGCGGATCCGGCCGTCGGACGGCCCGCTCCGGCGTAATCGTCGCCCTGCTTCCGGTAGGTGTGCACCTGCACCGCCTGTCCGGTCTGCGGGGCGTCGATCATCTGCTGGTTCCCGATGTACAGCCCGACGTGGTGGATCTTCGTGTTCGGCTCGCCGTAGAAGATCAGGTCGCCCAGCTGGGGATCGACCACCTTGCTGACGCTGTGGTACTGCGTGTGGGCGGTGCGCATGAGCTTCACCCCGGCGCTCGCGTACGCGGCCGTCGTCAGGCCGGAGCAGTCGAAACCGGGGTCGCCGCCGCCGGTGCCGTTGCCGCCCCAGACGTACGGCAGGCCGATCTTGTCGATGGCGAAGTTGACCGCGCTCAGCGCCGCCGCGTTCGGCGGCTGCGTGCTCTGGCCGACGGTGCCGTAGACGTTCACGGTGGCGAGGGTGCGGTGCATCAGCAGCGGCGCGGGCTGCAAGGTGCTCACCGCGCTCCACCACGTCTGGCCCTGGCCGAGGTCGCGCCCGCCCGCGCACAGGGCGCGGCCGGCGGTCAGCGTGGCGTCGTCGATGTTCTGCGGATTCGGTTTCCCGCCGCTCGCCGAGGCCTGGAACTGGCTCCACACCGACGGCGTCAGCTGAAGCGGTCCGCTGGCGTTCGCGGACGAGACGACCTTGTTGTAGAAGTCGCGGACCTCGACCGCGCCGAGCGGGACGGTCATCACGCCGTCGTCCTTCAGGCTCGAACCGGTGGCGCGGCCGTGATCCGAGCCGATCTTCCCGAGGGCCGCCAGCGTCACCCAGGACAGCCTGCAGCCCGGCGTCTCCTTGCTCAGCGTCACGGTGGTCTTCGCGTAGCCGGTCATCGCGCGCAGCGGGATGTCGA
Source organism: Amycolatopsis thailandensis (assembly GCF_002234405.1). Taxonomy (GTDB): domain Bacteria; phylum Actinomycetota; class Actinomycetes; order Mycobacteriales; family Pseudonocardiaceae; genus Amycolatopsis; species Amycolatopsis thailandensis. Next base: position 31,980 of record NZ_NMQT01000073.1, read on the forward strand.
GCCAGCCACTGGTCTTCGACACCCAGGCGTCGAACTCCTGCCCCATCTGCTGCGGGACCTTCGGCTGTTCCTTCGGCATCTCCGCGGGGGCGGACGACGTCGGCGGAGCGGGCGGGGCAGACGCCGGCGCGGCGACGGCCTCCGGCTTCGGCCCTTCCTTCGGCGCGAAGGTGACCGCGGCGATCAAAGCGGCGCCCGCGACGACCACCGCGGCGATGATCACCGGAAGTCTGCGGCGGCGGGAGGTTCCCTGCTCCATCACCGGCCTCCGGTGAGCCGGCCGAGGACGAACTCGCGGAAGGCGTCGACGTCGGTGGTCAGCGCGACGTCGATGGTGCGGCCGGGCACGGCCTGCGGATCGGTGCTTCGCAGCCTTCGCCGGTCTACGAGCGTCGCCCCGCGCGCGGGGCCGAAGCCGCACTCGACGTCCACGGGGTACGACTCGGTGTGGAGGATGCCCGGCCGGATCGCTTCGGCCACCGCGACCGCGTCGTGCATGACCATCCCGGGGATGCCGAGGATCGGGGTGTAGTGCCGGACGTAGGTCGGGGTCAGCGCTTCGAGCGCCGCGCCGAGCGGGCCGGACGCGGCGAGTTTGCCGAGCCAATCCGTGTCGACCGAACACTGGTGCGTGATGTCGAGCGGGACCAGCACGGTCGGGATGTCCCCGTCGACCAGCACCCGGCGCGCGGCCTCGGGGTCGCTCCAGATGTTGAACTCGGCGGCCGTGGTGGAGTTCCCTTTGGTCACCCCGCCGCCCATGATGACGATCCGGCCGATCTTCTCGCGGATCTCCGGATGCGCCGCCAGCAGCAGCGCGATGTTCGTGAGCGGGCCGATCGGGGCGATGGTCACCGGCTCGTCGGCGGCCTCCAGCAGATCCACCAGGAGGCGGACGGCGCCGCGTCCGTCGAGCGGGCGCTTCGCCTCCGGCAGCGTGCCGGCGTGGCCGGACAGCCCGTCCTCGCCGTGGACGAACCCGGCGGGCTTGGCGTTGTCGTAGACCAGCGGCCGCGAGGCACCGGCGGCGACGGGGACGTCTTCGCGGCCGAAGAGCTGAAGCAGGCGGCGCGCGTTGGCCGTGGTGTGGCTCAGCGGGACGTTGCCGAACACCGTGGTCACACCGAGCAGGTCCACGTCCTCGGATTGCGTGGCCAGCGCCAGCGCGAAGGCGTCGTCGACCCCCGGGTCGGTGTCGATGATCAGCTTGGTGCCCATGCGCTTGCTCCCCTTTGCGGTCGGCGGCCTGATCACAGGTTACGGTCACCGGTATGACGTCCATGTGGGGTGCGCCCGCGCTGACGCGGCTCCGTGCCTGGGGCCAGGCCCGCCGTGATCCGCGGCAGGCGAAGTTCCTGACCAAGGATTCGCTGCGCTGGGTGCTGCGGAACCGCGCGTACACGCCTTGGTACCTGGTCCGGTACTGGCGGCTGCTGAAGTTCCGGATCGCGAACCCGCACATCATCCTGCGGGGGATGGTCTTCCTCGGCAAGGACGTCGAGATCCACTGCCGTCCCGGCTACGGACGGCTGGAGATCGGCCGCTGGGTCCACATCGGCGACGGCAACGCCATCCGCTGTCACGAGGGTTCGCTGCGCATCGGCGACAAGGCGGTGTTCGGCCGCCAGAACGTGCTCAACGGCTACCTCGACATCGAGCTCGGCGCGGCCACGCTCGTCGCGGACTGGGTGTACATCTGCGACTTCGACCACGTCACCACCGACATCACCGTCCCGATCAAGGACCAAGGCATCGTGAAGTCGCCGGTCCGGATCGGGCCGGACACCTGGATCGGCACCAAGGTCTCCGTGCTCAAGGGCACCCGGGTCGGCCGCGGCTGCGTCCTCGGCGCGCACGCCGTGGTGCGGGGCGACATCCCGGACTACTCGATCGCCGTCGGTTCGCCGGCGCGCGTCGTCCGGAACCGGCAGGACGACTACGCGGCCGACGCCGCCCGCCGCGAGGCTGTCGCGGACATGGCGCGTAAGGCGAACAAGGCACTCCAGAAAACCCTGGGCGTGGACTCGTAACTCGCGTGCTTGAACACGTGACTCGCGTGCTTGAAGACGGAACTCGCGTGTTCAGAGACGGATCTCGCGTGTTCCGCCTTCAAGCACGTGAGATCCGCCTCCAAACACGCGAGTGCGGTTTCTGAGCACGCGAGTCACGTGTTCGTGCACACCGGGAACTAGTCGCGCAGCTGCTCGCGGACCTCCATGAGCGCGAAGCCCAGGAGGTTCTGCCCGCGCCAGTAGTCGGGGCGGGTGGCGTTCTTGTCGTCGCGGGCGACGCCGCTGCCCCAGACCAGGTCCATCTTGGACGCCTCGACGATCACCTTGTCGCCGGTGCCCAGCAGGAACTCCCGCTCCTCGTCGTGCTGGCGGAACTTCTCCAGGTTGCCGTCGATCACGATGTCGAAGCGGTGCCGCTCCCACACCTCGGCGTCGAAGCCGGAGACCTCGCGGCCGAGGATCTTGGCGGTCTTGGGGTCCGGCGCCTGACGGATGGCCGCCGCGGCTTCGTGATCGCCGAACAGTTCCGCCTTGCTCGCCATCATGTAGTGCTCGGCCGTCGGGTACCGCTCGCCGTCCGCGACGAACGGCGCGAGCCACCACTGGCTCAGGCAGGCCGCGTTGACCCGGCCACTCTTGAGCGGCGTGTGGCCGTAGAAGAGCTGGTACTCGGGCTCCGCGCCGCTGTGGACCAGCTCGCGCAACGCATCGAGACTCCGGACTCCGTCGACCTTGCTCACCATGGCGACCAGTGGACCACAGACCACCGACAACCTCGTGAACCACCCACTGGACCACTCTCCGCCGTGGTCCGAGGCGGTCAGTACATTCAGCATTCGTGCAAGGGATCGAAACGGTGAGCGCCCGAACGGTCGAAGAGGCCGCCAAGCGATTGGCCGGGGTGGTGACCCGCACGCCGCTCGAACCGAACGAGCGGCTCTCGGCGCGGGTCGACGCCCGGGTCTGGCTCAAACGCGAAGACCTCCAGACCGTGCGCTCGTACAAGATCCGCGGTGCCTACAACTTCATCGTCCAGCTCGACGCGGAGCACCGGGAGCGCGGCGTCGTCTGCGCGAGCGCGGGCAACCACGCGCAGGGTGTCGCGTACGCGTGCCGACGTCTCGGCGCGGACGGCCGCGTCTACGTCCCGGGCACGACTCCCCGGCAGAAGCGCGAGCGGATCGCGACGCTGGGCGGTTCGCACATCGAGGTCATCGTCGTCGGCGAGACCTACGAAGACGCCTTCACCGCCGCGAAGCAGGACGCGGAGAGGACCGGCGCGACGCTGGTCCCCGCGTTCGACGCGCCGGAGACGGTCGCCGGGCAGGGGACGGTCGCGATGGAGGTCGTCGCGCAGCTCGGGTTCGTCCCGGACGTCATGGTGGTGCCGGTCGGCGGGGGCGGCCTGCTCGCGGGGATCGCCGCGTGGGCCGCGGAACGGGCGCCGGAGATGCGGATCGTCGGGGTCGAACCGGCGGGCGCGGCCTGCATGGCGGCCGCGCTGGCGGCCGGTGAGCCGGTGCGGCTCGAAGCCGTCGACACGTTCGTGGACGGCGCCGCTGTCGCGCTGGCCGGATCGGTCACGTATCCGCTGGTTCGCGACGGCGGTGTCGAACTCACCGACGTCGCCGAGGGCGCGATCTGCACGGAGATGCTCTCGATGTACCAGTCCGACGGCGTGATCGCCGAACCCGCCGGCGCGCTCGCGACCGCCGCGCTGGGCAAGACGGTGAAGATCGACCCCGGGCAGATCGTGGTGTGCGTCGTCTCCGGCGGCAACAACGACGTCAGCCGCTACGGCGAAGTGCTCGAACGGTCGCTGATCCACGAAGGACTGAAGCACTACTTCCTGGTGGGGTTCCCGCAGGAGCCCGGCGCGCTGCGGCGATTCCTCGACGAGGTCCTCGGACCGGACGACGACATCACGCGGTTCGAGTACGTGAAGCGCAACAGCCGGGAGACGGGCCCGGCGCTGATCGGCGTCGAACTCGCGCGCCCCGGCGACCTCGAAGGACTGCTGCATCGGCTGGAGGCGAGCCCGTTGCAGGTGGAACGGGTGGAGCCGGGCAGCCCGCTGTTCCACTTCCTGGTGTGACCCGCCCGCGTTTCGTCCTCTGGATGCTGTCCTTGAACGCGCAAGTACCGCATCCAGAGGACGAAACGCGATCTAGCGGAAAGCGGCGAGGTGGGTCCGGGCCCAGGTCGCGAACGGCCGCGGCTCCCGGCCGGTGAGGTCCTGGACGGCACCCGTGACCGCGGAATCGTCGAACTCGCCCTCGGCGAAGAAGCGGAAGAAGGCGTCGACGTACTTCTCCGGCATTTCCGCGCTCATCGTCGTCCGGGCCTCGTTGTCCGGCAACGGTTCCAGCCGTAGTTCCCGGCCGAGCAGTTCGCTCAGCACGCGGAGCCGGTCGGCGGGCCGGAGCGAACCCGGACCGGTGATGGCGTACGCCCGGCCCTCGTGTCCCGGCGTGGTCAGGGATTCGGCGGCGACGGCGGCGATGTCGTACGGATCGATCGTCGCCACCGGCACGTTCGCGAACGGCTCGCGGACGACGTCCCCGGCCCGCAGCTGCGGGATCCATTGCAGCGTGTTGGACATGAACCCGCTCGGCCGCAGGAAGGTCCAAGCCAGCTTCGACGCGCGCACCGCCGCCTCGGCCGCCATGTGCGTTCCGGCGACGGCGTTGTCCGGCTGCCCGCCGACGACCGAACGCGACGACAGCAGTGTCACCTGCTCGACGCCCGCGCCGCGCATCACCGCGAGCGCGCCGGGCATGTCGTCGTAGCCGCCGAGCAGGAAGACCGCCCGGACGCCTTCCAGCGCGGTCTTCAGGCTCGTCGGTTCGTTGAGATCGCCTATCACTCCTTCGACGCCGTCGGGCAGCGGCCGCGGCGTGCGGACCAGCGCTCTGACGGAATGTCCGCCGTTCGCCAGGATTCCGGTCAGTTCCGAGCCGACGTTCCCGCCTGCCCCGGTCACCAAGATCATGCAGTTCTCCCCAGTGCGGTGGCCGCCGTCACACCGGTGGCCGTCGTCGGCAACCCTGCCAGGGAGATCAAGACGGCTCAAGGCGCCTTCGGCACCGCCGGGTACGGGACGAAGGTGCTCGTGTTCTCGTCGACGGTCAGCTGCTTGCCGATCGTGGGGAACGCGCGCTGTGAACAGGCCGGACGTTCGCAGACTTTGCAACCCATGCCGATCGGGGTGGCCGCGGCGCGATCGTCGAGGTCGAGCCCGGTCGAATAGATCAGCCGTTTCGCGTGCCGGAGTTCGCAGCCGAGGCCGACGGTGAACGTCTTGCCGGGGCTGCCGTAGCCGCCGATGTTGCGCGAGACGGTCCGCGCGATCCAGAAGTAGCTCTTGCCGTCGGGCAGGGTCGCGATCTGGGTGAGGATCTTGCCCGGCTGGGTGAACGCTTCGTAGATGTTCCACAGTGGACACGCGCCGCCGACGCGGGAGAAGTGGAAACCGGCCGCGGACTGGCGTTTCGACATGTTCCCGGCCCGGTCGACGCGCACGAACGAGAACGGCACCCCGCGGTTCTTCGGCCGTTGCAACGTCGAGAGCCGGTGGCAGACCGTCTCGAAGCCGACGCCGAAGTGGTCGCACAGCCGCTCGATGTCGTAGCGGAAGCGTTCCGCGCAGGCCACGAACGGTCCGTAGGGGAGGATCAGCGCGCCCGCGAAGTAGTTCGCGAGCCCGACGCGGGCCAGTGACCGCGCGGCGGGCCCGGAGAACGCCCAGGAGTCGGCGAGTTCGGTGATCAGGTCGTCGTATTCGAGCAGGGCGATCTGTGAGGCCATCCGGAACGCCTGCTGCCCGACGCGCAGGCTCGGCGCCAGCCGCAGCACCCGCGGCCCCGGCTCGTACCGGTGCTGCTGGCCGTTGGCCTCGTCGATGCCTTCGTTCGTGACGTCGACGCCGTAGCGCTGGATCAGTGTCTCCTTCAGCGACGCGAGCACCTGACCGCGGTGCAGCGGGATGTCCCGCGCCATCCGTTCGGCGCGTTCGTCCAGCTCGGCGACGTAGTTCTCCCGCTCGTAGAAGAAGTCGCGGACCTCTTCGTGCGGCAGCGCGGTGGCGGCGCTGCCGTGCAGGCCGAGGCCGTTCTCCATGGTCAGCGCGGCGGTGTTCTCGACGGCGTTGCGGTAGCTGCGATGCAGTTTGACCAGGGCCTGGGCGATCGTCGGGAGGTTCGTGGCGAGGTCGTTGAGCTCGCTGTTCGTGACGTCCACGCCGAGCACCTCGTCGAGCAGCGCTTCCTTCACATCGGCCACCAGCCGCGCGGTGTCGTTGTTCGCGAAGAACTCGGTGTCCACTCCGAACGCCTGCGTGATGCGAAGAAGCACCGGGACGGTCAGCGGACGCGAGTTGTGCTCGATCTGATTGAGGTAACTGGGTGAGATCTCCAGCACACGAGCGAGATCAGCCTGGCTCATGGACCGGCTTTCACGCAGATGCCGCAGCTTCGCTCCGGCGAAGGTTTTGTCCACTGAGGCCTCTCTGTCCGCAAGGTTTCCGGGCCTGAACGATTCAGTGAACGGTCAAGCCCGTGGATTTTCGCTCCGCTTGCGAACGCGAGATTCGCAACCTTTGCAAGATGCTACGGAAGCTTCGCAGAAATTGGCAAATTGGAGCCCTGGATCGGATTTCCCCTGTCATGTCAGGGTCGAGTCAGGAAAGGCGATCACTCGCAAACTTCGCAACACCCGGGAGAATCCGATGACTCAGCACGCGCAGCAGCTGGAGCAGGCGGCCGCCGAACTGGCCAAGCAGTGGGAGACCGACCCCCGCTGGGCGGGCGTGAAGCGTTCGTACTCCGCGGCTGACGTGGTCAAGCTGCGCGGCAGTGTGGTCGAAGAGCACACGCTCGCCCGCCGCGGTGCGGAGAAGCTGTGGGACCTCCTGCACAACGAGGACTACGTCCACTCGCTGGGCGCCCTGACCGGTAATCAGGCCGTGCAGCAGGTCCGCGCCGGCCTCAAGGCCATCTACCTGTCCGGCTGGCAGGTCGCCGCCGACGCGAACCTCTCCGGCCAGACCTACCCGGACCAGAGCCTCTACCCGGCCAACTCGGTGCCCGCCGTCGTCCGCCGTATCAACAACGCGCTGGGCCGCGCCGACCAGATCAACTGGGCCGAGGGCAACACCGACATCGACTGGTACGCCCCGATCGTCGCCGACGCGGAGGCCGGCTTCGGTGGCCCGCTCAACGCGTTCGAGCTGATGAAGGGCATGATCGCCGCCGGCGCCGCGGGTGTGCACTGGGAGGACCAGCTCGCTTCCGAGAAGAAGTGTGGTCACCTCGGCGGCAAGGTGCTGATCCCGACCAAGCAGCACGAGCGCACGCTGAACGCCGCCCGCCTCGCCGCGGACGTGCTGAACGTGCCGTCGCTGATCGTCGCCCGCACCGATGCCCAGGCCGCCACGCTGATCACCAGCGACGTCGACGAGCGTGACCGCAAGTACGTCACCGGCGAGCGCACCGCCGAGGGCTTCTACAACGTCACCAACGGCATCGACCCCTGCATCGACCGCGGTCTGGCCTACGCCGAGTACGCCGACCTGCTGTGGATGGAGACCTCCAAGCCGGACCTCGAGGTCGCCCGCCAGTTCGCCGAGGCGATCAAGGCGAAGTACCCGAACCAGATGCTGGCTTACAACTGCTCGCCGTCGTTCAACTGGAAGAAGCACCTGGACGACGCGACGATCGCGAAGTTCCAGCGCGAGCTCGGCCACATGGGCTACAAGTTCCAGTTCATCACCCTGGCCGGCTTCCACGCCCTGAACTACTCGATGTTCGACCTGGCGCACGGTTACGCCCGCGAAGGCATGACCGCCTACGTCGACCTGCAGGAGCGCGAGTTCGCTTCGGAGGACCGCGGGTACACCGCCACGAAGCACCAGCGCGAGGTCGGCACCGGCTGGTTCGACAACGTCGCGACCGCGCTGAACCCGGAGAGCTCGACCACCGCGCTCGCCGGTTCCACCGAGGCCGAGCAGTTCTGATCCCTCGCAAGTAGGTGCCAGGTGGCGGTCTCCCGCCCTCCCCCCAAGGGAGACCGCCACCGCCCTTCCCCTTCTATCTCTCGCGAAGCCCAGCGGAGGCACACCATGGTTGAGAAGCTGAACTACCGGATCGACGTCTGCGGACCTGCCGGTGACCGGTTCGACGAGATCCTCACCCCGGCCGCACTGGACTTCGTGGCCAAACTGGACAACGCTTTCGCCGGCCGCCGCCGCGAGCTGCTCGACGCCCGCCGTCTGCGCCGCGAAGAGCTGCAGTCCGGCGAGAAGCCGCTGGGCTTCCTGCCCGAGACGCACGCCGTCCGCGACGACAGCAGCTGGTCGGTCGCCCCGGCCGCGCCCGGTCTCGAAGACCGCCGCGTCGAGATCACCGGCCCGACCGACCGCAAGATGACGGTCAACGCGCTCAACTCCGGTGCGAAGGTCTGGCTCGCCGACTTCGAGGACGCGACGTCGCCGACCTGGCACAACGTCATCGACGGCCAGCTCAACCTGTTCGACGCGATCCGCCGCAACATCGACTTCACCACCGAGGCGGGCAAGCGCTACACGATCGGCGACGAGCCCGCGACGATCGTCGCCCGCCCCCGCGGCTGGCACCTGGTGGAGAAGCACATCCGCATCGACGGCCGCCCGGTTTCGGCGAGCCTGGTCGACTTCGGCCTCTACTTCTTCCACAACGCGCGACAGCTCCTGGCCCGCGGCAGCGGCCCGTACTTCTACCTGCCGAAGCTCGAGAACCACCTCGAAGCGCGGCTGTGGAACGACGTCTTCCTGCTGGCGCAACGGGAACTCGGCATCCCGCGCGGCACGATCCGGGCGACCGTGCTGATCGAGACGATCACCGCCGCGTTCGAGATGGAGGAGATCCTCTACGAACTGCGCGAGCACATCGCCGGGCTGAACGCGGGCCGCTGGGACTACATCTTCAGCGTCATCAAGAACTTTTCCTCGCACGGCGCGGACTTCGTGCTCCCGGACCGCGCGCAGGTGACGATGACCGTCCCGTTCATGCGGGCCTACACCGAACTGCTGGTGAGCACCTGCCACAAGCGCGGGGCGCACGCCATCGGCGGCATGGCGGCGTTCATCCCGAGCAAGGACCCGGAGATCAACGCGACCGCGTTGCAGAAGGTGCGCCAGGACAAGGAACGCGAGGCGAACGACGGCTTCGACGGCTCGTGGGTCGCGCACCCCGGCCTCGTCCCGGTCTGCCGCGAGGTGTTCGACGAGGCGCTCGGCGGCTGGCCGAACCAGCTCGGCAAGCTCCGCGAGGACGTCGTCGTCACCGCCGAGGACCTGCTCGACGTCGCGAGCGCCGGTGGCGAGGTCACCGAAGCCGGTGTCCGCGCCAACATCAACGTCGCGCTGCGCTACGTCGACGCCTGGCTGCGGGGCACCGGTGCGGCGGCGATCCACAACCTGATGGAGGACGCCGCCACCGCCGAGATCGCCCGCTGCCAGGTGTGGCAGTGGATCCGCAACGGCACGAAGCTCGAAGACGGCACCGCGCTCACCCGCGAACTCGCAGTGTCCTATTTGGACGAAGAGCTGGCGTCGGTGCGGGCCGAGCTGGGCGAGGACAACCGTCTCGGCGACGCCTACGAGATCTTCACCGAGACCGCGCTGGGCGAGAAGCTGCCGAGCTTCCTCACCACCGGCGCGTACGCGCGGTACCTGACCACGCATTGATCAGGCTCCGGCCGCTCCTACCTGACGCGGGGCGGCCGGGTTCCACACCGGTTTGGGACGGTGTGGCCCAACGGGTCCGGTGGCGGAGGCTCCCCGCCGCCGGACCCGCTTCACGCGCACGCTCTTCCGGTAGCGCTGTCGGGCGTGCGTCCGTAGGTGTCATGAGGGGTCCCCATGAGACGTTTTTCGTCCCATGGGGACCCCTCATGACGTGCGGGCGGGGGACGCTTTCCTGAGCCCCGCCTCACCAGCGGAACGGGATGAAGCGGTCACGGATGGCGAATAGGTAGCGGTACCTAGTGATACCCCCGTTGTTTCGGCGGCGGGTCGCGCGGATGCTCTGCGCCGGGTGGGAATTCCGCCTGTTTCCCCGAGGAGCCACCATGAAGAAGCAGTTGAGAAGCGTCTTGGCCGCGGCCTTCGCGATCCTCGCCGTCGTCCTCGCCGCGCCGGCCGTGTCCGCCTCCGCGACGATCTCGGCGCGGCCGGACTGCGTCCGCCCCTGCCACTTCTGATCTTCGCCACCTAGAGCAGCCCGGGGGTCGTGCCCCTCGCGACCCGCGACACTCGTGGAGGGGGGATCCGGTTCCCCCGACGTACCGGGTTCCCCCTCCGCCCCAGCGCCGCGTGGGTCGTGAAGGGCCCCTTTCCTACCCTGAAGGTAGTGAAGGAGGCCTTCACGGACTCGGCAGACGCACCAGGTACACCAGCAGTCACAGCGGTAGCGTGTGAAGGCCCCCTTCCCTCGGCTCAGCCGAGGAAACTCGGCCTTCACACATTCCCCAGTACATGAAGGCCCCCTTCCTTGCGTCTAGCGCAAGGAAGGGGGCCTTCATGTACCGCAGGCGGACAAGCGCCGCGTTTAGTCCTCTGAATGCGGTTTACGGCTCGAAGGCGTTGCCCGTCGCGATCTTCGGGCGGCCCAGTTCCACCGGCTCGCCGACGCGAGCCCGCCGGTAGACCGCGACGGTCGCCTCCGCGATGCGCCCCCAGTCGAAGTCCGCCGCCAGGCGCGACTGCGCGGTCAGCGCCCGCCGCGCCGCGGCGACCTCGTCGTCCAGCACCGCCTCGACGGCGTCCCCGAGCGCGTCGACGTCGCCGGGGCTGAAGGCCAGGCCGGTCTCCCCGTCGACGACGACCTCGCCGAGCCCGCCCGCGGTGGACGCCACGAGAGGAGCCTTCGCGGCGGCCGCCTCGAGCGCGACGATCCCGAACGGCTCGTAGCGACTGGGCAGCACGACGGCGTCGGCCGCGGCCAGGATGGCGCGCAGTTCCCGGTCGGACAGGTGTCCGACGAAGTCCACGGCGCGGCGAACGCGCAGCTTGCGCGCCTGGTCGACCAGTTCCTCCAGATGCCTGCCCTTGCCGGCGACGACCAGCCGGGTCCCCGGTTTGGCGCGGCGGATCCGGGGGAGCGCGGCGAGCAGGTCCTGCACACCCTTCTCCCATTCCAGCCGTCCGAAGTACAGCAGCAGCGGCGCGCCGGAGGGGCTGTAGACCTCGCGCGCGTGCGCGACCTCTTCGGCGGGCACCTGCCAGGTGCGCTCCTCGATGCCGTTGTGGATCACGGTGACCGCGTCACCGTCGACCTCGAACAGATGCGCCACCTCGCGGCGCATGGCCTGCGAACAGGTGATCAGCGCGTCCGAGCGGTTCGCGAGCCACCATTCGACCGAGTGAACCTGCTGGTTCAGCGGATGCGAGAGCCAGCCGGAGTGCCGTCCGGCCTCGGTGGCGTGGATCGTGCCGACCAGCGGGACCCGCGCGGCCTCGGCGATCGCGATCGCCGGGTGGGTGACCAGCCAGTCGTGCGCGTGCACGACGTCCGGCTGCCAGCCGCGCAGCAGATCGGTCGCGGCGCGGACCATCGCGTGCCCCATGGCCAGCGTCCACGCGACGAGGTCCCGTTCGAAGGTCACGTGCAGCGGATCCTCGGCGACCCGGATGATCCGCACGCCCTCGACCACGCGATCGGTCCTCGGATGGGTCTCGGCGTCGGTGCCCGCCGTGTGACGGCACAGGACGACCACGTCGTGCCCCTGCCGGGCGAGGTGCCGGGCCAGGGCGTGGACGTGCCGTGCGAGTCCGCCGACGACCACGGGTGGGTACTCCCACGACAACATCAGCACGCGCATGGGTGGAGGTTACTCGTGAGTCGGTGGTCACCGGGACGGGGCGATCACCCACTGGTGAAAGCCGGGCGAGGGCGACAGGGGCGGCGATCTTTGCCACCATCGGGCCGATGACGTCTTCGGTGAACGCGGCCGAACCGGCCTTCAAGCCCGTCGAACCGGTCCTGTCGACCCCGTGGTCCGCGCAGGTCGGACCCGGCAACGCGCTGCCCGCGTACCCGCGCCCGCGACTCGTCCGCGAACGCTGGCTGAACCTCAACGGCGTCTGGGAGTACGCGGGGGACCGCTCGCCCGGCCGGAACGGGTACGGCGAGCGGATCCTGGTGCCGTTCCCGCCGGAGTCCGCGCTTTCCGGGATCGGGCGGCACGACGAAACCCTGTGGTACCGCAAGGTTTTTCAGGTCCCGTCCGAGTGGGACGGACAGCGGGTGATGCTCCGCTTCGGCGCCGTCGACCAGTCCGCGACGGTCTGGGTCAACAACCAGGAGGTCGCCGTCCACGAAGGTGGGTACACGGCCTTCAGCGCGGACATCACCGGCGTGCTGCGGCCGTCGGGATCGCAGGAACTGACCGTCCGCGCGATCGACCGGACCGACGCCTCGACGCATCCCGTCGGCAAGCAGCGCAACGCCCCGGAAGGGATCTTCTACACCGCCACGTCGGGCATCTGGCAGACCGTCTGGCTGGAGCCGGTGCCGTCCGCGCACGTCGCGGATCTGCCGCTGACCCCGGACCTCACGGGGGTGACGGTTGTGCCCAAGGTCACAGGCGGCGCTCGCGTCGAAGTGATCGTCAGCGAGCCCGGCGGCCCGGAGGTGGCACGCGTCGCGGGGGACGCGGGACGGCCGTTGCGCGCGGAGGTGCCTTCGCCGCGTCTGTGGACACCGGACGACCCCTACCTCTACGACCTCGAAGTCCGCTTGCTCGACGAGAGCGGCACCGTCCTCGACGTCGTCGAGTCCTACACCGGGCTGCGCACGATCGGGACGGTCGCCGACGCCGAGGGCAGGCCGCGGATCGCGCTCAACGGCCGGATCACCTTCCTCCACGGCCCGCTCGACCAGGGCTACTGGCCGGACGGGATCCACACCGCCCCCACCGACGAGGCGCTGCGGTTCGATCTGGAGAAGACCAAGGAACTCGGCTTCAACTTCGTCCGCAAGCACGTCAAGGTCGAGCCGGAGCGCTGGTATCACTGGGCGGACAGACTGGGCCTGCTCGTCTGGCAGGACATGCCCTCGCTCACCGTCTCCTTCGACGGTCCACCCGGGATCGCGCCAGACCCGGTGCCCGAGGCGAAGGCACGGTTCGAAGCCGAACTGATCGAGATGGTCGAGCAGTTGCGCGGGGTGACCTCGATCGTCGGCTGGGTGCCGTTCAACGAGGGCTGGGGCGAATTCGACACCGCGCGGATCGCGAAGCTGGTGAAGGACCTCGACCCGACCAGGCTCGTCGTCGCGAACAGCGGGGTGAACTGCTGCTTCTCGCGGCCGGACGACGGCGCGGGCGACGTCTACGACGACCACACCTACGTCGGACCGGGGAAACCCGCGCTGAAGGACCACCGGGTGATCGTCGACGGCGAGTACGGCGGCCTCGGCCTGGTGCTCGACGAGCACCGCTGGCCGGGGAAACCGCAGGCCTACGAGATGACGCCGACCTCGGCACGGCTGACCGAACGCTATGCCGAGGTCAGCGAACACCTCGAACGGATCGTCGCCGGAACCGGGCTTTCCGGCGCGATCTACACCCAGACCACCGACGTCGAGAACGAGGTCAACGGCCTGCTCACCTACGACCGCCGCGTGGTGAAGGCGGATCCGTCCGCGGTCTCCGCCCGCAACCGCGCGGTGACCGAGGTGGGTCAGCCCGGCTGAGGCTCGATCGGGCCGCCGGGGTCACGGACCCTGACGGGCACCCCGAGCAGCTGAGAAGGCAGCTGCCCGGGGTCGTGACCGGGGGTCATCCAGACGTCGATGGTGGGTGCGCCCTCGGCCTCGCCTTGCCCGACCCCGACCACTCCGGGGACGTCGTCGAGCCACCGCGACGCCGTGACGAGCGCGGCATCCACATCGGACACTTCGGCCACTACGGGTACACCCTGATCCCGAGCGCGGCCTCGACCAGCGTGATCCGGTTGACCACGGTGACCGCGGGCGAACCCGCGAACAGCAGGCCGACGGCGAAGTCGTTGTCCAGCTCCGCCACGATGCTGCCCGAGTCGCCACCGGCCGACATGTTGGTGGTGAGCAGCTGGTTCGCGAACCTGGCCACCCGGCCGCCGCCGTAGTTGACGTCCACCGTGGCGTTGATGTTCGTGATCCGCCCTGTGGTCCAGTTGGTGGTCCGGCCGGTCTTCTGCACCGCGAGGCCGACGGTCGGTGCCGGGTTCACGCCCCGGAGGTCGCCGACCCAGAAGATCCGCCGGTCGAGGTCGTGGAACTGGCCTTCGGCGACGGCCGCGTCGACGAAATTCAGCGGGACCGGCTGCCCGGGGGTGATGAACTTGATCGGCACGTACCGGCTCAGCCTGGCGATGATGTCGCTGGGGATGACGCCGCCGTCGAACGGGCCCGGCTGCAGGATCGGGTCGCCGATGGCCGCCGCGTTGGTGTTGGCCAGCACGTGGTTGTTGCTCAGGATGTAGAACCTCGGCGGTATGCCGGGCAGCGCGGCCGCGTCGTAGACGGCGGTGCCGTACGTGCCGGCGGTGATCTGGAAGTGGCCGACGCTCACCCCGCCGAACGCCGGGCGGAAACGCCGGGCCAGCGTCAGCGGATCGACGGCCTCACGGGGAGTTTCGACCTGGCGGACCGGCGGCGCCGCCGGTGCCTCGGCCAGCGACGGGGAAGCGCCGTTGACCTTCGGCGGCGCCACGGTCCGGCCCGCTTGCAGCACGCCGACCTGCTGGACGTCGGTGGGCACACCGGAAAGCGTCGCCGGGATGAGGTCGTCGTCACGGAGCAGCTCGCTCGGCAGCTTGGTGTCGACCAGGACCGTGATCGCCTTTTCCCCGGTGTCGGTTCCGCCCGACCACTTGGTGCCGAGCGCCACGCCCACGACGTTCTGCCTGTCGAGGAGCGCGTTCTCTTCGGACGCCTGCACTGTCGCCAGTGAGAGGAATTCCTTGGGCAGCATGTTCTTTTCGATCATTTCGGCCACACTTTTCTGGTTGTCGGCGTTGACGAAGTGCGGGAGCCCCGACGAAGGAGTCTTCCCCTGTCCGCGGGGCCGCGCCATAGTGCAATCGGGTAGACCGATTCACCTCTCTGTCGACGACAATTCCCTTGTCTGGCAAGGGTTTGTGAACGATAAACCAGCCATCGCGCGAGTGTCGCGGCTATTCGGGGACTTTGGTCACCGGTTCGCCGGAAAAGGAAACGGGCGGCTTTCCGGAGTGATCCGGAAAGCCGCCCGTGGAAGAGCGGAGTCAGCCGCCGATCGCGGCGTCGATGGCCTTGGTGATCGTTTCATCCTCGGGTTCGGTGCGCGGACGGAATCGCCCCACCACTTCACCGGAAGGGGCGACGAGGAACTTCTCGAAGTTCCACTGCACGTCGCCGGAGGCGCCTTCCGCGTCGGCCGCCTTGGTGAGTTCGGCGTAGAGCGGGTGCCGGGTCTCCCCGTTGACGTCCAGCTTTTCGAAGAGCGGGAACGAAACCCCGTACGTCGTCGAGCAGAAGGTCTGGATCTCCTCGGCGGTGCCCGGTTCCTGGCCCGCGAACTGGTTGCACGGGAACCCGACGACGGAGAAACCCTTGTCCGCGTAGCGTTCCTGCAACTTCTCCAGGCCGGTGTACTGCGGCGTCAGGCCGCACTTCGACGCCACGTTCACCACCAGCAGCGTCTTGCCTTCGAGCGTGCCGAGGGTGGTGTCCTCGCCCGCCAGCGTCTTCAGCGGGATGTCGTGGATCCCCATGGTTTCCCCTTTCGTCATTTCTTCAGCAGGTCACGCGCGTCGACGTGGCCGAACGGCCCGTCGTCGCGCCGGAACGCGGCCGCCGTGTCCCGGGCCCGCTCGTGCGCGCCGTCGCGGAGCAGCCCGGCGAGCGTGTCGAACCGGTCGGTGTGGACCTTCGCCCGCCGCCGCGCGTAGTCGGCGGCGGAATCCTTGGTGACCATGAACGCCCAGTCGCTCGAAAGCGCGAGCATCGCCTCGGCGACGGCCTGATCCCGGACGGCGTCGCGGGTCGTGGTGTCCATTCCGGCGACGAGGTCGAGCATCCGGTGCTGCAAGGCGGTGTTGTCCCGCACCATGTCGGCGACCTGCTCGCCGTCCCAGACCCGCCAGTCCTTGCCGGAACCCCACGACGATGCCGGGAGGTCGACCTTCCCGCCGAGGTGACCTGCTTCGAGCGCGCCCTTGAGCGTGGTCACGCGGACGCCCGCCTCGGGCAGCGCGCGCAGGACGCCTTCGAGCCACGCCGGTCCCTCGTGCCACCAGTGCCCGAACAGTTCCGTGTCGTACGCGGCGACGACGAGCGATTCGCGGCCGTGCTCGGCCTTGAGCGAGCGCAGCCGGGAGACGACGGTGTCGACGAAGTCCTGGACGTGGCCGCCGAGCGTGGCCGCCGCCATCGCCGGGTCGTACGGCGCCTTGTCCGGCGGCTCGATGGTCTTGCCGGTCACCCGCGACGGCTTGAGGCCGACCTCGTGCGCCCAGGTGTGGAAGTCGCGATAGGCGGCGTGGCCGGGGTAGCCGGCCTTCGGCGACCAGACGCGGTACGTGACTTCGAGGTCGCGGCCGAAGCAGACGACGTCGGAATCGCCGACGGTGCGGGCCGCCGACGTGTCGCCGTGCAGGGATGGCCCGTCGACCATGAACCGCTGGACGCCCGCGGCCGCGTACCCGGTCTCCATGCCGGGCGCGTAGCCGCATTCGGGTGCCCAGATGCCTTCGGGGCGCCGTCCGATCCGCGACGCGGTGTCGGCGAGGCCGCCGCGCAGCATGAAGTCGCGGACCGCCGGGTCGAGCAGCGGCTGGAACGGATGCGCCAGCGGGCCGCCGAGCAGCTCGATCGTGCCGTTGTCCACAAAGGACCGGAGGATCGGTGAGAAACCGTGCCGCCAGCGGGTTTCGAGTTCCTCCGACGCCTTGGTCGCCGTCCGGTACTCGCTCGCGGCGAGGTCGCGCAGCAGCGGGTCGCCGCGCCAGAGCGTCGACGCGTGCCAGGAGCGCAGCTGCCAGTGTCCGAGCCAGTCGTGGAAGGCGTCGATGCAGTACGGGTCGTCGAGCTGGGCGGCGAGGATCGGCGTCATGCCGAGGGTGAGGACGTCTTCGCGGCCCTCGTCGGCGAAGCGGCGCAGGAGGTCGACCATCGGCAGGTAAGAATGCGCCCAGGCCTGGTAGAGCCATTCCTCGCCGACCGGCCAGGACCCGTGGTGCGGCAACCAGGGCAGGTGGCTGTGCACGACGAGGCAGAACGTGCCTTCGTACTCGCTCATCGGCGCACCGCCACGGCGACCAGGTCGAGGCTGGCGTCGAGGTCTTCACCGTGGACGGCGAAATCCGCGGCCTGGATGCCTTCGACGTCGGCGAGCAGCTCCGCGGGCCAGGTCGCCTGGCCGGGAAGCTGTCCCATGACGACGTCGAGCTGGGCGTCGATGATCGAACCGCCGTATTTGGCGTCGAGCTTCGCGACGCCTTCGCCGTGGTGGAGGCCATGCAGGGTCTCGACCTCGAAGCCGGCGTCGCGCAGCAGTTCGTCCAATTCGGACGGTGCGAGTTCCCTGGTGTGGAACGGGTTCAGCGGGGTGTCGCTGTCCGGGGTGAAGGTCAGCCGGTTGGGTGTGGTGACGATCAGCCGTCCGCCGGGGGAGAGCACGCGGCGGCATTCGGCGAGGAAGGCGCCCTGGTCCCAGAGGTGCTCGATCACCTGGAAGTTGGCGACGACGTCGACCGAGGCGTCGCGCAGCGGCAGGAACACCAGGTTCGCCCTGGCCACGCCGATGCCGGGGTAGCGGCGGGCGACGTGCTCGGTGGTGGGGACGTCGTAGTCGAGCGCGAGCACCCGTTCGGCGACGGTGGCGATGAGCCCGGCGCCGTAGCCCTCACCGCAGCCGGCTTCCAGGACGGTCTTGCCCTCGCACAGCGGCAGGAGCTGTTGATACGCGGCCTCGTGGCGGCGGTACCAATAGTTTTCCTCGGCGATGCCCGGCACTGTGCGCTCACCGGTGAGGTGCAGCGCTTCGGCCCTGGTGGCTGGGGTGGTCACGCCGCGACCCTACCGGCCGGTCACTTCCCGCTCCGTCGCAGTTAGTCCTCTGGATGCGGTAGTTGCACGCGCAAGGACCGCATCCAGAGGACTAAACGCGCTGTCACGTTTCGCGGCGCTGTCCAGTCCAGAAGACATGCAACGGACAATCACCCGCGTACTGCTCGTCGTCTTCGGCCTCGTCGAACTGCCAGTCGGGCTGTGGCCACTGCTCAGCCCGGAGGGCTTCTACCGGGACTTCCCCGGCTTCCGCACCGGCTGGGTCGCCATGGACGGCCCCTTCAACGAACACCTGATCGCCGACTTCGGCGGCCTCAACCTGGCGCTCGCGGCGATCCTGATCGGCGCCGCCGTGATCGGGACGACCGCCGTGGCCAGGCTCGCCGCGCTGTCGACCTTCCTGTTCGGACTGCCGCACTTCCTCTACCACCTTGGCCACGTCTCGCACTTCGAGCCGGTGGACCAGGTGCTGATCGTCGTGACGACGGCGCTGGGCGCGGTCCTCCCGCTGGTCCTGGTGCTGATCCCCTCGAAGCGGGCTACACCGGCGACACCGTGATGCCGATGGCACCGGGGCCGAGGTGGGCGCCGAGGATCATGCTGGCGTCCACCAGGGTGCTGTCGACCATCTTGGGCAGCCGCGCGCGCAACCGCCCGCCGATCTCCAGGTCGCGTTCGTCCGGGCCGAACCGGGTGATCGCGATCTCGACGTCCTGATCGCCCGCGCAGTCCACCGCGAGGTCGACGAGTTTGTTGAGCGCCCGCCGCTGGCCCGGCACCCGGGTCAGCGGGGCGACCTCGCCGTTCTTCAGCGTCAGCAGGGGTTTGATCGAGAACGCGGAACCGAGGAACGCCTGCGCGGCGCCGATCCGACCGCCGCGGCGCAGGAACTCGAGCGTGTCGACGTAGAGGATCTCGCGGCTGCCGCGGAACCGGCGTTCGGCCGCGTCGATCACCCGGCTCGCCTGGCCACCGGCGGCGGCGACCTTGGCCGCCGACGTCGCCGCGAAACCGAGGCTCATCCCGGTGGTCCCGCTGTCGAGGACGTGCACCGGGATGTTCACCTGCTGAGCGGCTTCACGGGCGGCGTTCACCGTCTCCGACATCCGTCCCGAGATGTGGACGCTGACGATCGCCGAGGCGCCCTTGCTCGCGGCGTCCTGGAACGCCCAGAAGAACGCGGCGACCTCGGGCGGTGCCGTCTTCACCGGCGTTCCGGCGCGCAGGTGGTCGATGATTTCTTCGCGGTCGTAGCGGTTCTCCTCGTCGAACTGCTCTCCGACCTGCAGTTGGACCTGAACGACGCCGATTCCCCAGCGTTCGGCGACCGGGGCGGGGAGACTGGCGGTGGAGTCCGTGATCACGGCGACGGGGCCGGGCATGGAACGCATGGTGGGGCAGGTTAGCCCGTCACCCTCGCGGGGAGTACCCCGGAATACGGCCGTTCGGGTTAGTCGCCCGGTTACACTCACTTCCGGGTGAAATACCTGGACGATGGTCCCAGTAAAACGTGCATCCAGGTGAATGAGGTCACCTCGGCGGGCCGCGGCGGGAAAATGGCCCTAATCTACCGGCCAGTAGAGCTGTTGCCCCGTGGCCGACGCCGGCCACTAACGGGAGGTCGAAGTAGACCCATGACGAACATCGTTGTCCTGGTCAAGCAGGTACCGGACACCTACTCGGAGCGGAAGCTCTCCGGTGCCGACAACACTCTTGACCGCGAATCCGCCGACGCCGTGCTCGACGAGATCAACGAGAAGGCCGTCGAAGAAGCCCTGAAGATCAAGGAAGCCGGCGAGGGCGAGGTCACCGTCGTCTCGGTGGGTCCCGACCGCGCGACCGACGCGATCCGCAAGGCGCTGTCCATGGGTGCCGACAAGGCCATCCACGTCTCCGACGAGGCCCTTCACGGCTCCGACGCGATCGCCACCGCCAAGGTGCTGGCCGCCGCGATCTCGAAGGTCGAAGGCTTCGACCTGGTCATCACCGGTAACGAGGCCTCCGACGGCCGCGGTGGCGCCGTGCCGGCGATCATCGCCGAGCTGCTGGGCCTGCCGCAGCTGACCCACGTGAACGAGCTGACCGTCGACGGCTCCTCGATCAAGGCCGACCGCTACACCGAGGACGGCGTCACGCACCTCGAGGCGAACCTGCCCGCGGTCGTGAGCGTCGGCGAGAAGATCAACGAGCCGCGCTACCCCTCCTTCAAGGGGATCATGGCCGCCAAGAAGAAGCCGGTCGAGACGCTGACCGTCGCGGACCTCGGCCTCGACGCCGGCGAGGTCGGCCTCGGCAACGCCTGGTCGTCCGTGCTCGAAGCCTCCCCGAAGCCGCCGCGCACCGCCGGTGAGCGCGTCGAGGACGAGGGTGACGGCGGCAGCAAGGTGGCCGCCTACCTGGTCGCGCAGAAGCTCATCTGAGACAGGTTTCGAGGAGGAATAGGGAAATGGCTGAAGTACTCGTCCTCGTCGACCACGTCGACGGTGAAGTCAAGAAGGTCACGCTCGAGCTGCTGACGGCCGCTCGTGAACTGGGTGAGCCGTCCGCGGTCGTCGTCGGCCCGACCGGCACCGCCGCCAAGGCGAAGGAAGCCCTCGCCGCCCACGGCGCCGCCAAGGTGTACGTCGCCGAGGGCGACAACGCCACCGGCTTCCTGGTCACCCCGAAGGTGGATGTCCTCGCCGCGCTCGCGGAGCGGACCTCCCCGGCCGCCGTGCTCGTCGCGGCCAGCGCCGAGGGCAAGGAGGTGTCCGCTCGTGTCGCGGTCCGCCTCGGCTCCGGTCTGCTGTACGACGCCGTCGGCGTGAACGGCGACGGCAGCGTCGACCAGTCCATCTTCGGTGGCGCGTTCTCGGTGAAGTCCAAGTCCACCAAGGGTGTTCCGGTCATCTCGGTCCGCCCGGGCGCGGTCGAGGCGACCCAGGCCGACGGTGCCGCCGCCGAGGAGACCGTCGAGGTCCCCGCCGGTGACCCGGCGAAGTCCGCCAAGATCACCGGTGTCGAGCCGATCGTCGGCGGCGACCGTCCGGAGCTGACCGAGGCCTCGGTCGTCGTCTCCGGTGGCCGCGGTGTCGGCTCGGCCGACAAGTTCGACGTCGTCGAGACGCTGGCCGACTCGCTCGGCGCGGCCGTCGGTGCTTCCCGCGCCGCCGTCGACTCGGGCTACTACCCGGCGCAGTTCCAGGTCGGCCAGACCGGTAAGACGGTCTCGCCGCAGCTGTACATCGCGCTGGGCATCTCCGGTGCGATCCAGCACCGGGCCGGCATGCAGACCTCGAAGACCATCATCGCGGTCAACAAGGACGCCGAGGCGCCGATCTTCGAGATCGCCGACTTCGGTGTGGTGGGCGACCTGTTCAACGTCGCGCCGCAGCTGACCGAAGAGGTCCAGAAGCGCAAGGGCTGACGTCCTTTGTCAGTGAAGGGGTCGCCGGGATTATTTCCCCGGCGGCCCCTTTTCCGTGACCGGGAAGTGATCTCCCACCCTGAGAGAAGCCTGAGAACCCGCAATTAACTGAACGTGCACTAATCGGCCATCGGGCGCATTGTCGTTGGTACCCCTCCAGGGGTAGACCTTGGTTATGACGACGTCACAGCTCCTCGTCAGCACTGACCAGGCAGGTGTCGAACTCCCGGCCGACGCGCCGCGTTACTCCCTCCTCGTGGCCAATGGGAACGAAGAAGTCGTTGCCGCGCAACGTCTTCGCCATCAGGTTTTCGCCGAGGAAATGGGCGCGACGCTCAATTCGCCCGCACCCGGACTCGACGTCGACTACTTCGACGAGTTCTGCGATCACCTCGTGGTGCGCGACGACAACACCGGCGAGATCGTGGGTACTTACCGGATGCTGCCGCCGGATCGGGCCGCGCAGGCGGGAAAGCTGTACTCCGACAGCGAATTCGATCTCACGGCGCTCGACACACTACGTCCCTCTCTGGTCGAGACGGGCCGTTCGTGCGTGCATCCCGACCACCGCAGCGGCGCCGTGGTGAGCCTCGTCTGGGCGGGGATCGGGCGTTACATGCTGCTGGCCGGGCACCGGTACCTCGCGGGCTGCGCGTCCGTGCCGCTGACCGACGGCGGGGCCTACGCGGCCGGTGTCTGGGATGTCCTGCGCGCCAAGCACTACGCGGACGAATCCCTTCGGGTGACCCCGCTGAACCCGTGGCGGACCGATGGCGTCGAGCGGCCCGCCCGCGCGATCCTCCCGCCGCTCATCAAGGGCTACACGCGCCTGGGCGCGAAGACCTACGGACCGCCCGCGCTGGACGAGGATTTCGGCGTCGCGGACTTCTTCGTCCTGCTGGATCTGCACAACGTCGACGAGCGGTATCTCAAGTTCTTCCTGGGAGTGCAGGGATGACCCACGCCTGGATGCCGAAGTCGCCGTGCGGCGACGGCTGCCTGACCGAAGGGGCGCCGACGGTGGCGTTCCCGCGGCGCGTCCTGAGGTTCACCGCGGCGATCGGCGTCATCCTCGGTGCTTTCCTGTCCGCGCCACTGGTGCTCGTGCTGCGCGGCATGCCCCGTGAACGCTTGGTGCGCCTGCTTTTCGCGGGGATCCTTCGCTCGTTCGGGGTACGGCTGCGTGTGCTCGGTGACGAGAAGTTCCGCGCCGTTCCGGGCCGTGGGGCGCTCGTGGTCAACAACCACATCTCGTGGCTGGACATCATCGCGGTCAACGCCGTCCAGCCGATGCGGGCGCTCGCCAAGAAGGAGGTCGGCACCTGGCCGGTGCTCGGCCTGCTGGTCCGCCGTGGCGGCAGCATCTTCCTCGACCGGGAGAACCTGCGGAGCCTGCCCGCGACCATGGACGAACTCGCCGGCGCGATGCGCGGCGGATCACTCGTCAGTGTGACCCCGGAGGGCACCACCTGGTGCGGCCTGGGTTCGGGCCGGTTCCGCCCGGCGACGTTCCAGGCCGCGATCGACGGCGGTGTCCCGGTGCGGCCGCTCGCGCTGCGCTTCCGGCTCGCCGACGGGCGGGAGACGACGCAACCGGCGTTCATCGGGCCGGAGTCGCTCATCGCGTCGCTGCGGCGGGTCGCGGCGCTGCGGGGTCTGGTGCTGGAGGTGCACGTGTGCCCGGAGATCGCGCCGGGCCGCGCTTCGGACCGGCGTGAACTGGCCGCGCTGGCGGAATCCGCTGTGCAGGCGGCATTGGGGCGGGTGCAGATCCCGGCGCAGCGGCGGCGTCGTGCCCCGGCCGTGACTCCTGTCGCTCCTTCCGCCCCGGTCGCGAAGGTGCCCACTCAGTAACTCACGCGCAATGAAGGGGCCTTTCATAGCAAAATTTGCTATGAAAGGCCCCTTCATTGCAGTGGGGGTGACACACCGCAGCCTCAAGACAGCGTCAGCGTGATCTTCCCGCCCGCGTGCCCCGTCGCGCTTTCCCGGTGCGCCTCGGCGACATCGGCCAGTGCGTGAGCGGACCCCGGCTTGAGCTTCAGCCCCCGCGAGACGAGATCCTCCAGCACCGCCGCGGTCTGCTCCCCGCCCGCCGAGAACTTCAGCCCTTGCGCGTACGCGGAAGGGTCGGCGATGGTGACCAGCCGGTCGGGTGACCCGAGCAGTTCGACGGAGTCACCCAGGACGCCGAAGCCCGCCGCGTCGAACACCGCGTCGACGCCGTCCGGCGCGACCGAACGCACCCGCGAAACCCAGCCGTCGCCGTACCGCACCGGCACCGCGCCGAGCTCCTTCACCTCGTCCAGTGACGAAGCGCCCGCGAGCCCGACGACCGTGGCGCCCAGCGCGACGGCGGCCTGCGTCGCGATCCGGCCGACCTGGCCGCTCGCCCCGTGGAGCACGAGCGTTTCGCCGGGCTTGACCTCGAGTTCGCCGAGCACCCGCAACGCCGTTTCACCGGCGACGGGCAGAGAGGCGGCTTCGGCCCACGAAAGCCCGGCGGGCTTTCGGGCGATCGTGGTCGCCAGCGCGTACTCCGCGTACGACCCGGTGTCGGGCCAGCCGAAGACCTCGTCCCCGACGGCGAAACCGGCGCCTTCGCCGACCGCGTCCACCACGCCCGCGAATTCGAGGCCGAGGATGTGCGGGAACTCGATCGGCAGGACCTCCGCCATGGCACCGGACCGGATCTTCCAGTCGATCGGGTTGACCCCGGCGGCCTTGACCGCGACCCGCACCTGACCCGGGCCGGGCTCCGGCACCGGGACCTCGGCGGAGTCCAGGACGTCGGTGTCGCCGTACTGGGTGATGGTGATCGCTCGCATGTTCACTCCTCGTTGGTGTTCTTCGCTGCGATCAGTCAACCGGCGCCCGGACCACGCCCGAACCACTCGGACGAGCAGTGTTCGCTAGCCGGGCGAGCAGCGTCGCGAACGGCGGCCGCGCCTACTGTGGAGTCATGGACGAGTGGTCGGATCCGCTGTACGTGCTGAGCCAGGTCGAGCGCATGCTCGCCGCCACGCGCGCCGAACTCTTGCCGCGGTTCTCGGCGGCGGCTAAGGCTGTCCTGCCGCACCGGGCCGCCGCCATGGAGACCGGTGACTGCTCCCGCATCCCGGTCAAGGTCCACGGCGATCCGGCGATCACCGGCGCGGTCACGAGCGCCGAGCTCCAACGGCTCGCGGCGCTCGGCGTCCCGGGGCAAGCGGTGGTGACCGAAGAGAGGCTCGGCGGGAAGCGGCGGAAACTCGTCGTCCTGACGTCGGCTCCGGTGATCGGCAAGGGCGCGACGATCGCGCTCGTCCCCACCGAGGACGCGCCCGCGGACAGCGCGCTGGAGATCGCCGCCAAGCTGTGGGGCATCGTCAGCGTCAGCGCCGCCCAGCGCGCCACCGACCCCGAACCCGAGATCATCGCGAGCAACCTGGCGGCCGCGACGGCGCGGGCGCAGACGATCACCGATCTGGGCCAGACCCACGCGACCACGCTGGCGTCCCTGCTCGCCGTGCTGCGGTCCCGTCAGCTCGGCGACGCCGCCGCCCGCCAGAGCGCCACCGACCTCGCCGCGGCCGCGCTCGTCGAACTGCGCTCGATCGCCGATCGCGATCAGGAGCTCTCGGCGGAACCGGCGTCGGCGGCGTTCGACACCCTCGCCGCGCAGCTGGACCCCTTGGTGCGCCACGACGACATGACCGTCGACCTCGCCGGGCCCGGTGACGACCGGCCGCTCCCGCAGGACATCGCGCACACCGCGCGCACGGTCACCCGCGGCCTCGTGCTCGCCGCGCTGGAACGCGGCAGTTCCCGGGTCCGGGCGTCCTGGGCGATCGACGGCGGAGGTCTCCGGATCACCGTGCGCGACGACGGCCCGGACGTCGCCCGCGCCGTGCCGTCCGCCGGTCTCACCGAGCGGATCACCCCGCTCGACGGCCGTTGGGAGGTCGACGCCGTCCCCGGCTGGGGAGCCACGATCACCGCGATCCTGCCGCTGGGTGTCCCCGAGACCCCGGAGCTGCGCCCGCTGGACAGGTTGAACTCGCGTGAACTCGAGGTTCTCGCCGGCATCGCGCGCGGAAAGCGGAACCGGCAGATCGCCGAGGAACTCCAGCTGACCGAGCACACGGTGAAGTTCCACGTGCGGAAGATCCTGGGAAAGCTCGAGGTCACGTCGCGCGGCGAGGCCGCCGTGCTGGCGCGGGAGCTGCGGCTGGCGCCCGTCGGTCAGGTTTCGTGAGTGGCAAGGACGGTGAGAACGACCGGCATTTACCTATGACCGGTGGCAGACGACGTGACGGGGGAAGATTCAGGAGGTTCAACGGCCGGAATCCTCCACACACGATCACCCACCACCCAGCGGGCGTGACGCGAAGGGAGCCTTCCCCGCATCAGACGCCGTGAAGGGCGCTTTCCCCGCATGGCATGCGGGGAAAGCGCCCTTCAGCCCTCACCGACCGGCGCCCGTCAGCGCTTGACCTCCACCGAACTGGAGGTTGCACGCTTTTCCCATGACGATCACTGGGGAAAAGCCGAAGGGCGTGCTCTGGACACCGGAGCACCGCGTGACCACGATCGGGTTGCTGCTCATGGTCACGCTCATCGCGTTCGAGAGCATGGGCGTCGCGACAGCGATGCCGACGATGGTCGCCGACCTGGACGGTCTCGCCCTCTACGCCTGGCCCTTCACCACCTTCCTGGTCGCCAGCGTCGTCGCGACCGTCCTTTCCGGACGGCTCGGCGACCGCAAGGGCCCGGCGCCCGCGCTGCTCGCCGGGACCGCGTTGTTCGCGGTCGGGCTGCTGGTGGCGGGGCTCGCGCACGACATGCCGCTGCTCCTGCTCGGCAGGGCTTTGCAGGGGTTCGGGTCCGGTCTTCTGCTGGTCTCGGTGTCGCTGCTGATCGCGCTCACCTTCAGCGACCGTGAACGCCCGGTGATCTACGCCGCCAACGCCGCCGCGTGGGTGCTGCCCGCGGTGATCGGGCCGTCGATCGCGGGCGTGGTGACGGTGAGCGTCGGCTGGCGCTGGGTGTTCCTCGGGCTGATCCCGCTGACCGCCGTCGGCGTGGGGCTGCTGGTCGTCGTCACCCGCAAACTGCCCGGGCACGACCCCGGCGAGTCCGCGCGCCGCGCCGGGGTCGTGCCCGCGGTGGTCGCCGCCCTCGGCGTCGCCGCGCTCACCTGGGCGGCGCAGCACCCGTCCCTCGCCGCGCTGGCCTACGGCGGCGCCGGACTGGCCGCCCTGGCGTACGCGCTCCGCAAGCTCCTCCCCGCCGGGACGCTGACTTCGCGGCCGGGGTTGCCGACAGTGATCGCCTCCCGCGGGCTGATCGCGGGCGCGTACGCCGGGATGGAGGCGTACCTGCCGCTCACGATGACCGAGGTCCACGGCTACAGCCCCGCGCTGGCCGGACTGCCGCTGACGGTGACCGCGCTGGGCTGGTCGGCGGGGTCGATGCTGCAAGGCCGCATGCTCGACTGGTCGCGCGAGGCGTCCTTGCGGACCGGGTTCGCGCTGGTCGCGGCCGGTCTGGCGATCTTCGTCTTCGTCCCGCTGCCGTCGTTCCCCGCCTGGATGGCGTTCGTGGCGTCGGCGGTCGGCGGCTCCGGGATGGGCATCGCGATGCCCGCGATCTCGGTGCTGCTGCTCCGCTACTCGCCGGAGGCCGAACGCGGGTTCAACACCTCGGCGCTGCAGCTCGGCGACTGGGTCGGATCGGCCCTGACCATCGGTTTGGGTGGTGTTCTGCTCGCTTCGATCGCGTCGGCGAAGGAGCCGACGGTGGCGATCTTGGTGCTTTCGGTGCTGCTGACCGGCATCGCGCTGCTCGGGGTGCGGCTGACCGGCCGGTGGCCGTCGAGTATGAGCGGCACCACCCGCTGACCAGGGTGGGCTTGGTCACGCCCCGGAGCGGTCTACCCTGGTAAGGCGATGACCTATCTCGACCACGCGGCGACCACCCCGATGTTGCCCGAAGCCGTAGCGGCGATGTCCGAGGCGCTGTCCACTGTGGGCAACGCCTCCGCGCTGCATTCCTCGGGCCGCCGGGCCCGCCGCCGGGTCGAAGAGGCCCGCGAAGTGATCGCGGAGGCGCTGGGCGCCCGGCCGTCCGAGGTGATCTTCACCGCCGGTGGCACGGAGAGCGACAACCTCGCGGTCAAGGGCATCTTCTGGGCTCGCAACGGCGAGGACGCGAAGCGCCGCCGTGTGCTGTGCAGCACCGTCGAGCATCACGCCGTCCTCGAGTCCGTCGAGTGGCTGGAGCAGCACGCGGGCGCCGAGATCGTCTGGGTCGAGGTCGACGAGGCGGGCAGGGTGTCGCCGGAGTCGCTGCGCGCCGCCATCGGCGAGGACCCCGAGACGGTCGCGCTGGCCACCGTGATGTGGGCGAACAACGAGGTCGGCACGGTCAACCCGATCGCCGAGCTCGCCGCCGTCTGCGCCGAACACGAGATCCCGCTGCACACCGACGCCGTCCAGGCCGTCGGCGCGGTGCCGGTCGACTTCGCCGAGAGCGGTGCCGCCGCTTTGACCTTGACCGCGCACAAGCTGGGCGGCCCGTACGGCGTCGGCGCGCTGCTGCTCGGGCGCGACACCGCGTGCGTGCCGGTGCTGCACGGCGGCGGCCAGGAGCGCAGCGTGCGTTCGGGCACGCTCGACGTGCCCGCGGTGATCGCGTTCGCGACGGCGGTCAAGGCCACGGTCGAGGGCCGCGAGGAGTACGCGAAACGCGTCGCCGAGCTCCGGGACGACCTGATCGAAGCGGTCCGGCGCGAGGTGCCGGACGCGGTGCTCAACGGCGGCGAGGGCGAGCGCCTGCCGACGCACGCCCACTTCACCTTCCCCGGGTGCGCGGGGGACAGCTTGTTGATGCTGTTGGACGCCAAGGGCATCGAATGTTCCACCGGTTCGGCGTGCACGGCGGGGGTCGCGCAGCCGAGCCACGTGCTGCTGGCCATGGGCGCCGACCCGGCGGCCGCGCGCGGATCGCTGCGGTTCTCGTTCGGCCATACCTCGGCGCCGGAAGACGTTGAAGCGGTTTCGAAGGAGATCGCGGGCGTCGTCGACAGGGCGAGGCAGGCGGGACTCGCCGGAATGCGCAAGCAGACGCAGAAGCAAGAGGTGTGAGGAAGATGCGCGTACTGGCCGCGATGAGCGGGGGAGTGGACTCGGCGGTGGCCGCCGCGCGTGCCGTGGACGCCGGGCACGAGGTCGTCGGCGTGCACCTGGCGCTGTCGGCGAAGCCCGGCACGCTGCGCACCGGATCCCGCGGCTGCTGCACGATCGAGGACTCGGGTGACGCTCGCCGCGCCGCCGACATCCTCGGCATCCCGTTCTACATCTGGGACTTCGCCGAGCGCTTCACCGAAGAGGTCATCGAAACCTTCGTCGGCGAGTACGCGGCCGGCCGGACGCCGAACCCGTGCGTCACCTGCAACGAGAAGATCAAGTTCGAGGCGTTGCTGGACAAGGCGATGGCGCTCGGCTTCGACGCCGTCGCCACCGGGCACTACGCGCGACTGTCCCTTGTGGACGGTGTGCCGGAGCTGCGGCGCAGCGTCGACTCGGGCAAGGACCAGTCGTACGTCCTGGCTTCGCTGACCCCGGAGCAGCTGCGGCATTCGCTGTTCCCGCTGGGTGATTCGTGGAAGACCGACGTGCGCGCCGAGGCCGAGAGCCGCGGCCTGTCGGTGGCGAACAAGCCGGACAGTCATGACATCTGCTTCATCCCGGACGGCGACACGAAGAGTTTCCTGGAGAAGCGGCTCGGCCAGCGTCCCGGGCAGCTCGTCGACGCCGAGACCGGCGCCGTGCTCGGTGAGCACACCGGCGTGCACGGCTTCACCGTCGGCCAGCGCAAGGGGCTCGGCATCGAGGCGCCCGCGCCGGACGGGCGGCCGCGCTACGTGCTTTCGCTGGAGCCGGTTTCGGGCACCGTGAAGGTCGGTTCCGCACGGGACCTCGGCGTGAACGTGATCGAGGCGAATCGCCCGATCTGGCCGAGCGAACGGCCGCTGGACGGCCCGACCGAATGCGTCGTCCAGGTGCGCGCGCACGGCGGGATCGTCGAGGCCGTCGCGGAGGTTTCGGGTGACTCCGGTGACTCGGTGACCGTTCAGCTGCGGGAGCCGCTGAGCGGCGTCGCTCCGGGGCAGGTCGTCGTGCTGTACCGCACCGACGCGGCCGAAGGCGATCTCGTGCTGGGGAGCGCGAAGATCTCGGGGACCCGCTGACGGCTCGCATTTCGTCCTCTGAATGCGGTCCTTGCGCGTGCAACTACCGCATCCAGAGGACGAAATGCGGCAAGGGAACTAGAACTTCAGCTTGAAGCCGGTGTGTGTGGCTTCGAAACCGAGGCGTTCGTAGAACCGGTGCGCGTCCTCGCGTTTCACGTCCGACGTCAGCTGCACCAGCGCGCAGCCCCGCCGCCGGGATTCCTCGATGGCCCATGCCATCAGCTCGCCGCCGAGGCCGGAACCGCGATGGCTCGCCCGCACCCGGACCGCCTCGATCTGCCCGCGCAGCGCGCCTTTCCTGGCCAGGCCGGGAATGATCGACAGCTGGAGCGTGCCGACGGCCTGCCCGTCGTCGTCGGCGACGATCAGCAGCTGCGCCGGATCGGTGTCGATCTCCTCGAACGCCTTGAGGTACGGCGTGAGGTCGTCGGCGGAGTCGCGGGTACTGCCGATCTGGTCGTCGGCGAGCATGCCGACGATCGCCGCGACGTCTTCGCGCCGGGCGCGGCGGATGGTGATCATCGGTAGTGGCGCGCTCCGTCGGTCTCGGTCGCGGTGAGTTTTCCTTGTGCCACCAGCAGATCCAGATGCGAACCGGTCTCGAGGACGGCGAGCATCTGGTTGAACGGGTCCATCTCGTCGAGTGTGCGCTTCCGGCGCGTCCAGCCCAGCCGTAGCGCGACCTCGTACGCCGTCGTGACGTCCGCCGTGATCTCGGCGCCCATGACTTCGAGCCGGTCGCGATGGTGCTCCAGCAGTTCGTCCACGCGGGCGTGGACGCTGTCGGTGACGGGGCCGTGCGCGGGCAGCATGCGCCGGTCCGGCATCTCGCGCACCAGGCGCAGCGAGTCGAGGTAGTCGCTCAGCGGCAGGTCGGCGGGCACCGGCTGGAACCCGATGGACGGCGTGATGTGCGGCAGCACGTGGTCGCCGGAGAACACCAGACCCGCTTCTTCGTCGACGAAGACGACGTGACCGGCCGTGTGGCCCGGCGTGTGCACGACGTCGAACTCGCGGCCGGGCACGATCTCGCGCTTGCCGGGGACGAGCCACTCGTCGGGCTGCTCCCACAGATGCGCCTCGGTGTGCCGGATCCCGCCGAAGGCCTTGGCGAGCACGTCGACGACGGGGCCCGCGCCGCAGCGCTTCAGCAGGTCGACCTGCGCTTCCATCGGGAAGCGGTCCGGATCGCCGGAGCGCGTCAAAGACGGCTCTTCCAGCTTGCCGAGCCCGACCTTGCCGCCGAATTCGCGGCGCAGCTCCACGGCCATCGTGTAGTGGTCGCGATGCACGTGGGTGATCAGGAATTCGTCGATGTCGCCGAGGTCGGCGCCGAGCGCCTTCAACCCGCGGGAAAGCCTTTCGCGCGCGGATTCCAGCGCCCAGCCCGAGTCGACGAGGACCAGCCGGGTGCCGTCGGTGACGGCGTAGACGTTGACGGCGCGCAGCGCGTCGTGCGGGAGGGGCAGCGGGATCCGGTGGATCCCCGGCGAAACCGTGTAGACGCCTGGCTCGGCCCAGTCCCGTTCGCCGTCTTCTGGCAACGGCTCCATGGTGACCTCCGTCCCGGACGCACTCCAGCGTGCCGCCCCAGGTCTTCCACTTTGTGCCGCCGGAAGCCGAGTGTCCACTTGAGCGGGGTGAGACCCCGGTCACTCGGCGTTTGGCCCACGTTGCAGGGCAATGCAGATCAGTGCAGAACATGCCGGGCGATGTGTTGCGTATACGCAGACCAACGGGGTTACAGTGGCGCGGATGAGGTCGAATCTTCGACCGCGCAAGTCATCGCCGGAGCCATCCTGGTGGACAGCCCCGGCGATGAGTTGCCCCGGGGTCAGTGCTGGTACAAGGTTTCTAGCCCTAACAGCGCCAGTACGACCAGGGTTATCATGTGGTTCGCCGTCAGGGTCAGTTCGAACCTGACTCTGACGGCGAACCGGTTACTGCGGCCCTTTTGTGCCATGGGCCTTCACCTCCACCCCCTGAAGTACTGCGCGAGCATCTGCTCGGCAGAGTCGAGAAGCCAGGGGAGCCTCCTCGACGGCCGTACGAGGAGGATGTGGACGAGCTTCGCGATGCAGCGTAGAAGCCTGTTGTGACATGTTCGGCTCGACACGCGGGACTCGTCTGAGGCCAGATTATTGCGCTCGTGCAAGTCCAAAACAGAAGAAAGCCCCGTCGGGTGATGTCCCCAATGTGGCATTGGAGACGTTCAGTGTCCCCAATGCCACATTGGGGACATGGGCTGCCGGTACGACGGCCGTCAGCGATCGTCCTGCTTCAGCGCCGTATCGATGGTCAGCGCCGAGGCGACCACCATCGACGCCAGCGGATCCCGCAGCGGCCGGTGGATCTCGACGACGTAGTTGTCGGCGGTGGTGAACGCGGCCTTCACGAAACCGCCCCAGGTCTTGGTGATCCGCGCGATCTCGACGTCGGCGTGGTCCTTGATCACGAAGTTCCACGCCCGCCAGTTCTCCGCGAAGATCCCGCCGACCTTCTGCCCGTTGACCACGAAGCCCAGCCTGATCTTGCCGAAGACGTTCTCCTGCACGATCTCCCCGATCGGGGAGTCGTCGGCCTTCGTCACCAGGAAGCGGGATTTGAACACCTTCGCCGGCCGCGTCACCTTCAGCACCGTGCTGTGGTTCGCGTCGCGGATTTCGAAGCGGTGGGTCAGGAACTGGTCGTAGTTCGTGAGCAGCCGGATGGCCTTCTTCAGCGTGCTCTGCCCGACCTGGACGACGCCGCCGAGGCGGTTCCCGTTCTGGTCGAACACCCCGAACTCGTTCGACATCTCGATGAGTTTCGCGCGCTGGTTGACCACCAGCACGGGTTCGGAGAACAGGGTCCCGCCGCCGACGACCCCACTGCCCCGGCCCTGGGTTCCCCTCGCCACCTGCTCCCGGATCCGGTTCGGGTCGTGCGCGCCTTCGATGTCCAGCTCGATCATCTCGGCGTCGTGCGAAGGTCGCGTGTCGGCCGTCCAGGCCTGTCCGTCCCACCACCGGTACATCCGGGAGTTCTGCTGGTCGGGATACCAGCCGGCGGGCTGTGGAGAGCTCGTCATGGCAGGTCAGCGTAATGCGCCCGGCGCCGTCACGGGCTCGCCGACGGCAATTGCGGCGAATGTCCGTGTCGTCGGCCGCCCCGCCGCCCCGCGCACTCGGACCAAGGGGAGAATCCGGGTGTGAACGAACGACCTTGGCCGCTTGGCGCGGCGACCGCGATCGGTTCCCTGCCCGGCACCGACCCGGTCGAGGCCGCTTCGATCGTGTTCGGCGAATTGCCCGAATTCCCCTGTCTGCCCGAACTTCCCGCGCGCGGCGTCGGCGCCGACATGATCGGCCGGACGGCGGCGCTGCTGGTCGACCTCGCCGTCGAGGTGGTGCCGAGTGGCTATCGCGTCACCTCCCGTCCTGGGCACGACCACCGCCGCGCCCTCGACCTGATGAGCTGGGACCTCGACGCCGTCCAGGAGGCGCGGGAGAAGGCCGGCGCCGCGCCGCCGGTGTTCAAGGCGCAGGTCGCGGGACCGTGGACGCTGGCCGCGAACGTCGAACTCCCGCGCGGGCACCGGATCCTCACCGACCGGGGCGCGCTGCGCGACTTCGCCGAGTCGCTGCTGGACGGTCTGGCCTCGCACGTCGCGGAGCTGAAGTCGCGGATCGGCGCGCCCGTGGTGCTCCAGTTCGACGAACCGTCGCTGCCCGCCGTCCTCGACGGCGATCTTCCGACGGCCTCCGGCTACGGCACGATCCCCGCCGTGCCCGCGCCCGAGGCCCGCGAGCTGCTGTCGACGGTGATCTCCGGCGCGGAGCGCATCACCGGGCAGCCGGTCGCGGTGCACTGCTGCGCCGCGAAGCCGTCGATCTCCTTGCTGCGCGCGGCCGGGGCGAAGGCGATCGCCTTCGACTTCGCCCTGCTGAAGGGCGCTTCGCCCGCGCTGCTCGACGAAATCGGCGAGACGCTGGACTCCGGCACGACGCTGATGCTCGGACTCGTCCCCACGACCGACCCCGGCGCACCGGTGGAACTGCGTGACGTGGTCACGCCCGTCCTCAAACTCGTCGACCGGCTCGGCTTCCGCCGCGAGATCCTCGCCGAACGCGTCGTGCCGACCCCGGCGTGCGGTCTCGCGGGCGCCACGCCGGAGTGGATGCGCCGCGCGCTCACGCTCAGCCGGGAGGCGGGCAAGGCTTTCACCGAACCGCCTGAAGGCTGGTGACCGGCGCGGTAGCGTGCCCCTCATGCGTCTGTTCCGCCGATCCCGCAAAACCGAGGACGTTCCCGACCCCCGCACCGCCTGGCCGGAGCAGCCCGTCCCCGAGGACGCGGCCGCCGCGGCGGTGACGTTCTGGGAGGCGTGGTTCGCGCTCCTGCCGGAGGTCAGCGCCGCGCTCGGCGACCGCGAACCGCACCGGGTGGAACACGACCTCTGCACCATCGTCGAGGCGCTGCACCCCCGGCTGCACTTTTCCCTCGATCGTGGGCACCGGGCCATCTACTCGCTCGTGCTCACCGGTCAGGAGGATCCGGAACTGCGTCCGTACACCGACGCGTGGAAGGCCGCCGCGCCGCCGGAGGACGCCATCTGGGAGTACCACGACTCCGTGCCGCCGGTCCCCGATCCGAATGAGGTCACCGTCAACCTCGGCGAGAC
Source organism: Amycolatopsis thailandensis (assembly GCF_002234405.1). Lineage (GTDB taxonomy): Bacteria > Actinomycetota > Actinomycetes > Mycobacteriales > Pseudonocardiaceae > Amycolatopsis > Amycolatopsis thailandensis. The sequence continues at coordinate 66,367 of NZ_NMQT01000073.1, forward strand.
CCGCGTCGCGCTCGCCGACGTCCGGGTGACCGCGAAGGTGGACGAATCAGCCGGACGGGTGGACGTCACCGTGTTCCATCCGCTGATCGAAGAGCTGGCACCGGAGACCCGGACGACCATGACCTTCCTGCCGCTGGACGCCACGCTGGGTGAGCGTGTCGCGGCCGAAAGGCTGGGCAAGGTCGAGCTGGTGACCGAGGCGCGGGACGGGCAAGTGACCCTGCTGGAACTGCGCGAAATGGTCGGCCGACTCGGCTCGCCGACGCCGGAAAATGTCGGTCCCCCCGACTAGGGTTACCCCCGTGAGCAGCGAACTTCCCGAGAACATCGAGCCCGCGCAGGACGTCACGGACGTGCCGGCCGCCGTCCGCGAAAGGCATGCCGAACTGGCGGAGGAGATCCGCGGGCACCAGTTCCGGTACTACGTGCTGGATTCACCGATCGTGTCCGACGGCCAGTTCGACGAGCTGCTCAACGAACTCCTGGCCATCGAAGGCGAGCATCCCGGGCTGGTGACGCCGGAGTCGCCGACGCAGAACGTCGGCGGCACGTTCTCGACCGAGTTCGTCGCGTACGACCACCTGGAGCGCATGCTCAGCCTGGACAACGTCTTCGACGGCGAAGAGTTCGAGGCCTGGGTCGAGCGGGTCCAGAAGGAGATCGGCGCGACGAAGTACCTGGCCGAGCTGAAGATCGACGGGCTCGCGATCAACCTGCTGTACGAGAACGGCCGCCTGACCCGCGCGCTGACCAGGGGAGACGGCCGCACCGGCGAGGACGTCACGCTCAACGTCCGCACGCTGGAGCAGGTGCCGGATCGGCTGACCGGGACGGCCGAGTTCCCGGTGCCCGCGCTGGTCGAGGTCCGCGGCGAGGTGTTCTTCCGCGTCGAGGACTTCCTGGCGCTCAACGCGAAGATGGTCGAGGCGGGCAAGGATCCGTACGCGAACCCGCGCAACACCGCCGCCGGATCGTTGCGGCAGAAGGATCCGAAGATCACGAAGTCCCGCAACCTGCGGCTGATCTGCCACGGGCTCGGCAAACGCGAGGGCTTCGAGCCGAAGCGCCAGTCCGAGGCGTACGACGCGCTCGCCGCGTGGGGCCTGCCGGTCTCGCCGCACAGCAAGGTGCTGGGTTCGGGCAAGGAACTGCTGGAGCACATCCGGTACTGGGGCGAGCACCGCCACGACGCCGAGCACGAGATCGACGGCGTCGTCATCAAGGTCGACGAGGTCGCGCTGCAACGCCGCCTCGGCACGACTTCGCGCGCGCCGCGCTGGGCGATCGCCTACAAGTACCCGCCGGAAGAGGCGATCACCACCCTTCTGGACATCCAGGTCAACGTCGGCCGCACCGGGCGGGTCACCCCGTTCGCGGTGATGGAGCCGGTGAAGGTGGCCGGATCCACCGTCGCGATGGCGACCCTGCACAACCAGGAAGAGGTCAAACGCAAGGGCGTGCTGATCGGGGACAAGGTCGTCATCCGCAAGGCGGGCGACGTCATCCCCGAGGTGCTCGGCCCGGTGGCCGACGCGCGCACCGGCGAAGAGCGCGAGTTCGTCATGCCGTTGCGCTGCCCCAACTGCGATACCGAGCTGGCGTATCAGAAGGAGGGCGACATCGACATCCGTTGCCCCAACGCCCAGTTCTGCCCCGCGCAGCGGCGGGAACGGCTGTTCCACCTGGCGAGCCGGAACGTCTTCGACATCGAGGTCGTCGGGTACGAGGCCGCGGTGGCGTTGCTGGACGCGGGTGTCGTGCACGACGAAGGCGACATCTTCGACCTGGACGAGGAGAAGCTGCTCGAAGTCGAGCTGTTCCGCACCAAGGCGGGGGAGCTGTCGGCCAACGGGCGCAAACTGCTGGAGAACCTCGAAACCGTCAAGGACCGTCCACTGTGGAAGGTCGTCGTCGGCTTGTCGATCCGGCACGTGGGCCCGACGGCGGCGCAGGCGCTCGCGCGGGAATTCGGTTCGCTGGAAAAGATCGAAAACGCTTCCGAAGAGGAGCTGGCCGCCGTCGACGGGGTCGGCCCGACCATCGTCCGGGCCGCGAAGGAATGGTTCGAGGTCGACTGGCACCGCGAGATCGTCGAGAAGTGGCGCGCGGCCGGGGTGCGGATGGAGGAGGAGCGCGACGAATCCATCCCGCGCAACCTCGAAGGACTGTCGATCGTCGTCACCGGCTCGCTGAACGACTACTCCCGTGACGAGGCCAAGGAATTCATCATGGCCCGCGGCGGGAAGGCGGCCGGTTCGGTGTCGAAGAAGACGGCGTTCGTCGTCGTCGGCGACGCGCCGGGGACCAAGTACGACAAGGCCGTCCAGCTGAAGGTGCCGGTGCTCGACGAGAACGGCTTCCGGGTGCTGCTGGAAAGCGGCCCCGAGGCCGCCGCGGAACTGGCGCTGCCGACCGAGTCCGCCGAGGAGGAGCCTGGTGAGTGACCTGGAGATCCGGCCCGCTCTGGCCGGCGAACTGGAGGCGGTCGGGGAGCTCACCTTGGCCGCGTACTCCGCGGAACGGGGCCTCGTGGAAGGCGTCGGCTACGCGGCCGAGCTCGTCGACGCCACTCGCCGGGCGGAACAGGCCGAACTCCTGGTCGCGGTGGACGGTGACGGCACCCTGGTGGGCACGGTCACCATCGCGCGGCCGGGCACGCCGTTCGCCGAGCTGTCCCGCGAAGGCGAACTGGAGTTCCGCATGCTCGGCGTGCTGCCTTCGGCGACCGGGCGCGGCATCGGCGAGGCGCTGACCAGGGCGGTCATCGCCCGCGCGCGGGAACTCGGCGCGGACCGGGTGATGCTGTGCAGCCTGGTCACCATGACGCGGGCGCACCGGCTGTACGAGCGGCTCGGCTTCGTGCGGCTGCCCGAGCGGGACTGGGAGCCGCACCCGGGTGTGACGCTGATCGCCTACCGCCTGGAACTCACCTGATGTCATGAGGGGTCCCCATGGGACGAAATTCGTCCCATGGGGACCCCTCATGACACTTCAGGGCGCCGCGGCCCAGGGCCCGCGAAGGAGCGGTTCAGCTGTCCAGTACGACGGCGACGATCCCCGCGAAGTGCGCCAAGCGCGCCACTTCGGCGGCCCGGAAGTTCGGCCCGCCCGGCCGTGCGACCAGCAGCGCCTTCCCCGGCTTCCCCAGCGGCGTGGCCGCGAGTTCGGTCCCCAGTTCCTTCCACGTCTCCGGGACCCAGGCCTCCTCGGCGTCCAGGATGGTGGCGCGTTCCAGCGGCAGCCACGGCAGGTCCGTGATCGGCGTCTCGGGCGCGGCGCTGGACGACGCCAGCCGCAGCGCGCCGGGCTCCGAGTACTCGACGACGACGGCCCAGCCCGCCCGGATGATCCGCGGCACCCCTTCGGCGAGGATCTCCAGCCCCGCAGCGGGCTTCGCGGCGATCTCCTCGACCAGTTCCAGCTCGCGATGGGTGTCCAGCACCCCGGCGTACGGGCGGACGGCGTCGACCTCGACCCCGTCGACGCTTTCGGCGGCGGTGATCAGCGCGTCCGGCAGCCTGCCGGACGGGATTTCGACGACGAGGTCGTCGATGGCGAGACCACCGCTTCGTTCGACCACGTCCACACTCAGGATGTCGGCGCCGACGGTGCCGAGCGCGGTGGCGACCGCGCCGAGGGTCCCCGGAGTGTCCGGTAATTGGACCCGGATCAGGAACGACACACGCGCCCCTCTCGCATCAGGCGTTCCAGCCTCGCCGTGGAACGCGCTACGCCGGGCGCCGATTGTGACAGACCGGACGGTGTAACGGGGCCCGCCATCCGGCCTTCGGGATAACGAACCAGGCACTCCTCACCCGAAGCGCCCACCCAGGGCCGGAGCACGGGCCGCGGCGTAACCCAGTCGAGTCCGCCGACACCGCCACCATAGACTTGCAGCTTCCGACAGAACCCGCACAGCACACCCCGGGAGTCACCCGCGTGCCCAACATTTCCCGCGACGAGGTCGCACACCTCGCCAAGCTGGCCAGGCTTGCCGTCACCGAAGAGGAGCTGGACGTCTTCGCAGGCCAGCTCGACCAGATCCTGGACTCGGTGGCCAAGGTGAGCGAGGTCGCAGGCGAGGACGTCCCGCCCACGTCGCACGCCGTGCCGCTGACCAACGTGTTCCGCGAGGACACGGTCCGACAGGGGCTGACCCAGCAGCAGGCGCTCGCCGGTGCGCCGGCGAGCGAAGAGGGTCGTTTCCGGGTGCCGCGGATTCTGGGAGAAGAACAGTGACCGAGATCGTCAAGCTGACCGCCGCCGAACTGGCGGAGAAGATCCAGTCCCGTGAGGTCTCGGCCGTCGAGGTCACCCAGGCCCACCTGGACCGGATCGCCGAGGTCGACGAGCACATCCACGCGTTCCTGCACGTCGACACCGAGGGCGCGCTCGACGCGGCCCGCGCGGTGGACGCCGACGTCGCCGAGGGCAAGGCGCCGAAGTCGGCGCTCGCCGGGGTGCCGCTGGCGCTCAAGGACGTGCTGACCACCAAGGGCATCCCCACCACCGTCGGGTCGAAGACGCTGGAGAACTGGATCCCGCCGTACGACGCCACCGTGACGCGCAAGCTGCGCGAGGCCGGTGTCGTGGTGCTCGGCAAGACCAACATGGACGAGTTCGCGATGGGCTCCTCCACGGAGAACTCCGCGTTCGGCCCGACGCACAACCCGTGGGACCACGCCCGCATCCCGGGCGGTTCCGGCGGTGGCTCCTCGGCGTCCATCGCGGCGTTCGAGGCCGCGATCGCGATCGGCACCGACACCGGCGGCTCGATCCGCCAGCCCGGCGCGGTCACCGGCACCGTCGGCGTGAAGCCGACGTACGGCGGTGTCTCCCGCTACGGTCTCGTCGCCTTCTCCTCGTCGCTCGACCAGGCCGGGCCCTGCGCGCGGACGGTGCTCGACGCCGCCCTGCTGCACGAGGTCATCGCCGGGTACGACCCGATGGACTCGACCTCGATCGACGCGCCGGTCCCGCCGGTGGTCGCCGCGGCCCGCCAGGGCCTCACCGGGGACCTCAAGGGCGTCCGCGTCGGCGTCGTGAAGGAATTCGTCGGCGACGGCTACCAGCCGGGCGTGTTGCGCTCGTTCGAGGCCGCCGTCGAGCAGCTGCGCGCGCTCGGCGCCGAGGTCGTCGAGGTCTCGTGCCCGAACTTCACCTACGCGCTGCCCGCGTACTACCTGATCGCGCCGAGCGAGTGCTCGTCGAACCTCGCCCGGTTCGACGCCATGCGCTACGGCCTGCGCGTGTCCGACGACGGCGCGCACAGCGCCGAAGAGGTCATGTCGCTGACCCGTGAGAAGGGTTTCGGCGCGGAGGTCAAGCGCCGCATCATGCTCGGCACGTACGCGCTGTCTTCGGGCTACTACGACGCGTACTACGGCTCGGCGCAGAAGGTCCGCACGCTGATCACGCGGGACTTCGAAGCCGCGTACGAAAAGGTGGACGTGCTGGTCTCGCCGACCACGCCGACGACGGCGTTCAAGATCGGTGAGCGCGTCGACGACCCGATGGCGATGTACCTGGCGGACCTCTGCACCATTCCGTCGAACCTCGCCGGCAACGCCGCGATGAGTGTCCCGAGTGGACTGTCGCACGAGGACGGCCTGCCGGTCGGCCTCCAGATCATGGCCCCCGCGATGGCCGACGACAGGCTGTACCGCGTCGGCGCCGCCTACGAGGTCGCGCGTGACGCCGCCAACGGTGGCTCGCTGGTGCACGAGGTTCCGGAGCTGGGAGGAAAGAAGTGACCGCCGTGGTTGAGTTGATGGACTACGCCGACGTCATCGAGCGGTTCGACCCGGTGCTGGGCCTCGAGGTGCACGTCGAGCTGAACACGAACACCAAGATGTTCTGCGGCTGCGCCAACGAGTTCGGCGGCGAGCCGAACACGAAGGTGTGCCCGACCTGCCTCGGCCTGCCCGGCGCGCTGCCCGTCGTGAACGCCAAGGCGATCGAGGGCGCGATCCGCATCGGGCTGGCGCTCAACTGCGAGATCGCCGAATGGTGCCGGTTCGCCCGGAAGAACTACTTCTACCCGGACATGCCGAAGAACTTCCAGACCTCGCAGTACGACGAGCCGATCGCCTTCAACGGCTACCTCGACGTGACGCTGGACGACGGCGAGGTCGTGCGCGTCGAGATCGAGCGCGCGCACATGGAGGAGGACACCGGCAAGTCGCTGCACGTCGGCGGCGCCACCGGCCGGATCCACGGCGCCGAGCACTCACTGCTCGATTACAACCGTGCGGGCGTACCGCTGATCGAGATCGTCACCAAGACGATCGAGCACACCGGCGAGCGTGCCCCCGAGGTCGCCCGCGCGTACGTGAGCGCGCTGCGCGACCTGCTCAGCGCGCTGGACGTCTCCGACGTCCGCATGGACCAGGGTTCCCTGCGCTGCGACGCGAACGTCTCGCTGATGGCCAAGGACGCGACCGAGTTCGGCACGCGCACCGAGACCAAGAACGTCAACTCGCTGCGCAGCGTCGAGCGCGCCGTGCGCTACGAGATGACCCGCCAGGCGGCGATCCTCGCCGAGGGCGGCTCGATCAAGCAGGAGACGCGGCACTTCCAGGAGGCCGACGGCACCACGTCTTCCGGCCGCACCAAGGAGACCGCCGAGGACTACCGGTACTTCCCGGAGCCCGACCTGGTCCCGATCGCGCCGACGCGCGAATGGGTCGAGGAGCTGCGCAAGACGCTGCCGGAGATGCCGTCGGAGCGCCGCAAGCGCATCCAGCGCGAGTGGAGCCTGACCGACGAGGCGCTGCGCGACCTGCTCAACGTCGGCGCGGTCGACCTGGTCGCCGCCACCGTCGAGGCGGGCGCGACGCCGGACGAGGCCCGCAGCTGGTGGGTCAACACGCTGGCGCAGGAGGCCAACTCCCGCGAGATCGAGCTGGCGGAGCTGGCGATCACCCCGGCGCAGCTGGCCGAGGTCATCGCGCTGGTCAACGCCGGTGAGCTGACCAACAAGCTGGCCAAGGAGGTCGTGCAGGGCGTCCTCGCCGGCGAGGGTTCGCCCGCCGAGGTCGTCGAGAAGCGCGGCCTGAAGGTCGTCTCCGACGACTCCGCGCTCATCGCGGCGGTCGACGAGGCGCTGGCCGCGCAGCCGGACGTCGCCGAGAAGATCCGCGGCGGCAAGGTGGCCGCGGCCGGGGCGATCGTCGGCGCGGTCATGAAGGCCACCAAGGGCCAGGCCGACGCCAAGCGCGTGCGTGAACTGATCGTCGAGCGAGTCGGTGCCTGACCTCGCTTTGAAGAAGGTCACCTGGCGTGAGTGGCTCGGCCTCGCGGCCGGGCTGCTCGCGCTGGTGGCCTTGTTCCTCCCGTGGACGACACTGACCGCGTCGCGCCCGGAGATCGAGGACGCGCTGGGCACGCTGCCCGCCACCGACGTCACGCGCGACGCGTGGCACGCGGGTTTCCTCGCTTGGGCGCCGCTCTTCCTGGTGTTCCTGCCCGGTCTGGCCGTCGTGCTGTTCGGCCGGGTCGACGCCGTCCGCCGCGCCGGCCTGCCGCATCTGTGGCTGATGGCGGCCATCGGCGCACTGCTGCTGATGGTGCTCGGCTGGGCCACCCTCGACTGGCAGTTCGACGCCGACCAGCGCGGGATCTTCTCCGCCGCCGGCATCGAGATCGGCACGGGTGCCGGCCGCTACCTCGGCCTGGCCGCCGCCGTCGTCTCCGCCCTCGTCGCCTTTGTCGACGTCCGGCTCCTGCGCACCGAAACCCGCACGCGCCGCAAGTAGCCCGCCCCCAATGTGGCATTGGGGACACTCAACGTCCCCAATGCCACATTGGGTCCACAGCGAGACCGGTCAGTCCTTGCCGCCCCCGCCACCGCCGACCGACGGCGAGATGATGACCACGCGGTCGTCGCTCGACACCGGTGCGCCGCCGTCCTTGTTGACGGTCCCGGCCAAGGCCAGCTGAGGGTTGATCATGCTCATCGAACCCAGGCGCCCGAAGGTCTTCGGCGGTTTCCCGGTCTTCCCGTCCAAGGTGATGTTGGGCTTGCCGGTCACCGCGCCGTCCGGGGTGACCGGCAGGTTCTGCAGGTTCCCCGCCGTCGACGTCGTCACGTACACGTAGCCGACGGCGTCGACGAAGTCCGCGCAGCCGGCCACACCGGGCTTGTCGGTCCAGCTCCACGCCGGAGTGCTCAGCGGCTGACCGGCGCGAAGCCGGTACAGGACGTCCTTGTCGGCGACCCGGTCGGTCAGCCACAGGCGCGAACCGCTCTGGTCGCGGCACATCCCGCCGGGGGAGTGCACGCCGGTCGAGAAGACCGCCGAGCCCGCCGTGGGGTTGCCCGGCGCCGGTTTGCCGGAGGTGTCGATGCGCAGCACCTTCCCGGCGAGCGACGACGGGTCGGCCGCGAGCCCGGGGTTGCCCGCGTCGCCGGTGGCGACCAGGAGAGCGCCCTTCGCGTCGGTGCCGATCGCGCCGCGGTTGCCGCTGGAGCCCTTGGGGATGCCGGTCAGCACCGGTTTCGGCGTCTGCCCCTTCGCGAGCCGGACGACCCGGTTGTCGGTCGGGGTGGTGATGTAGGCGAAGACGAGCTGGTCTTCGGCGAAGCCCGGGGAGAGGGCGAGCGAGGTGAGGCCGCCGTCGCCGGAGCCGTCCACCGGGATGGCGGCCCAGCTGGCCGGATCCTTCCCCGCGGCGGCGAGCATGATCCGGCCGCTCTTGCGTTCGCCCGCGAGCGCGCTGGGCGAACTGCCGTCACCAGGGATCGCGGCCACGGCGGCGACGGTGTCCAGACAGGTCGCGATGACGGCCTTGTCGAAGTCCTTGCAGCCCTGCGGCGGCGGGATCGGCGTCTGCGACTGGTTCGGCCCGTTCCCGCGGCCGGGACCACCGGGGCCGGAATCACCCGCTTCACCGCCGGGCCCGACCTGCGGCGGGACCTCGGGGGACGGCGGATTGACCGGGGTGAACTTCTGCCCCGCGGCCGTGTTGTCGAAGTCGGCGCAGCCGGAGAGCATCAGCGCGCCACAGGCCAGGATGGCCAGCGGCGCGGTCCATTTCCGCCGGTACCGGGTACGCACGACGCAAGCGTAGGTGGGCGTACGTGAGCCACGGGTAAGCGGTACTCGATACCGTGGCGATCATGACCGTGACCGTGCTCGTACCCGACGAAGAGGGAGTGGCGGCGCTTTCGGAGATCGAAGGCGTGCGTCCGGTGGTGTACCGCCGCGGGGAGCCAGTGCCCGCCGAGGCCGCTCAGGCCGAGGTCCTCGTTACCGGCGAGGGGCCCAGCGAGGAACTCTGGCGCGAACTGCCGAACGTCAAACTCGTGCAGCTCCTGGTGGCGGGCGCCGAGGACTGGGTCGGCAAGGTGCCGGACGGTGTCCTGCTCTCGACCTGCCGCGGCGCGCACGGCGGGAGCTCGGCCGAATGGGTCGTCGCGGTCCTCCTGACGATCTACCGCGGTCTCGGCGGTTTCGCCGACGGCCACCGGCGGAAGCACTGGGAACGCCGGATCACCGACACCCTCCAGGGCAAACGGGCCCTCATCATCGGCGCGGGCGACCTCGGCAGGCATCTGCGCCGGCGGCTGGAGACGTTCGACGTGCGCTGCACGATGGTCGGCTCCACCGCCCGCGAGGGCGTCCACGGCGGGGACGAGCTCCCCGTCCTGCTGCCCGAACACGACATCACGGTCCTGATGGTGCCGCTCACCCAGCACACCCGGGGCATGGTCGACGCGGAATTCCTGGCCGCCATGCCGGACGACGCGATCCTGGTCAACGTCTCCCGGGGGCAGGTCGTGGTCACCGACGCGCTCGTCGCGGAACTCGCGTCGGGGCGGCTGCGCGCCGCCCTCGACGTCACCGATCCCGAGCCGCTGCCCGGCGGGCATCCGCTGTGGGACGTGCCGGGGCTGCTGCTGACCCCGCACGTCGCGGGCGCTGTGAGCGGGAGGCGGCAGCGCGCCTACGCGGTGGCCGTCCGGGAGCTGAGCCACTACATGAGCGGGGAGCTGCCGAAGAACCTCGTCCACGGCGAATACTGATCGGCGTGACGACACTTCACGTCGGCTGCGCGATGTGGACGCACAAAGCGTGGGCCGGGCGCTTCGTGCCACGATCGGTGGCGGCCGGGGAACGCTTGCGGGCGTACGCCGGATGGTGCAACGCGGTCGAGGGCAACACCACTTTCTACGCGACACCCGCCCGGGACACCGTCTCCACCTGGGCGCGGCAGACCGGCCCGGACTTCCGGTTCGTGGTCAAACTGCCCAAGGTCGTCACGCACGAGCGACGGCTCGCCGGTGTCGAGGTCGAAATGAGGGCGTTCCTGGACGCGATCGAACCCCTCGGCGACCGGGCGGTCCTGTGGACCCAGTTGCCCGCCTCGTTCGGCCCGTCGGACGTCGACGGCCTCGGCCGTTTCCTGCGGCGCCTCCCCGCCGGCCTCCGGCGTGCCGTGGAGGTGCGCCATCCCGACTTCTACGCCGGTTCGACGTCGCTGCTGGAGAGGGCCCTCGCCGGCGCGGCGGCCGAATGGGTGCCGTTCGACACCACGGTCTTCTTCGCGAGCCCACCGGTCAGCGAGGCCGAACAGGACGCCTGGGTCAAGAAACCCCGGCTGCCGCGACGGACGCGGGCGCTGACCGACCGGCCTGTCGTCCGCTACCTGGGCCGGGACTCGGTCGAGGAGACCGTCGAGGGGTGGCGCCCGTGGACCGAGGTGGTCGCCGGATGGCTGCGCGAAGGCCGGTCTCCGACGATCTTCCTGCACACCCCCGACAACGACGACGCGCCGGAGCTCGCCCGGCGGTTCCACGACGACGTGCGCGCCCTGGTGCCCGGCCTCGACCCGCTGCCCGAACCCGAACCGGTCGAACCGGCGACGCTGTTCTGAGCCGCTTCGTCACCGGACCGGCGGTTCGGTCGCCTGACGGGCCGGTTTCGCCTTACCCTTCGCGCGTGAGCGATGACTATCAGACCAGCATGATCTCGGACGTGGCCGACGCCGACGGCGGCCCGGGCCCGGCGGAGACCAGGGGTGGGATCGATCTCGGTCTGCTCGTCCTGCGAGTGGTGCTCGGCGTGACCATGGGCGCGCACGGGCTCCAGCACCTCTTCGGCGCCTTCGGCGGGCCCGGCGTCGGCGGCTTCGCCAAAGTGCTCGGCAGCCTCGGCTACACCAGCCAGACCACCCTGCTTTCGTGGATCACCGGGATCAGCGAGGTGCTCGGCGGCGCGCTCGTGCTGGTGGGCCTGTTCACCCCGGTCGGTGCCGCCGCGCTGCTCGGGGTCTGCGCGAACATCGTGTACGTGAAGTTCGGCGGCGGGTTCTTCCAGAAGGAGGGGCAGGGCTTCGAGTTCGAGCTCCTGCTGGGCGCGGCCTCGCTGACCGTGTTGCTCGCGGGCTCCGGGCGGCTCGCGCTGGACGTCAACACGCCGTGGCGGAAGCGACCGCTTTCGTTCGGGCTGATCGGGCTGTTGCTGGCCGCCGCCGCTTCGGTCGTGGTGATCGTCCTCTGCCGCTAGACCACCCCGCATTTAGTCGACTAAATGCGCTCGTTTTGCCTTGTCGCGCGCATGTCATGAGGGGTCCCCATGGGACAAGTTCCGTCCCATGGGGACCCCTCATGGCACTTGGGGGAAGGTGACCCCTACTTGTTCGGGTCCCGCACCGCGCCGGTGTCGGCCGAAGTCGCCATCCGCGCGTAGGCCCGCAGCGCGGCGGTGACCTTCCGGTCCCGCGAGACCGGCTGCCAGGGCCGCTCGCTCGCCTCCATCTTCGCGCGCCGTTCGGCCAGGACGTCCGCGTCGACGAGCAGTTCGAGACGGCGCTCGTGGACGTCGAGCAGGATCCGGTCGCCGTTCTGGACCAGGCCGATCGCCCCGCCCGCGGCGGCCTCGGGCGAGATGTGCCCGACCGAGATGCCCGACGAACCGCCGGAGAACCGGCCGTCGGTGATCAGCGCGCACTTCTTGCCGAGGCCGGAGCCCTTCAGGAACGCCGTGGGGTGCAGCATCTCCTGCATCCCCGGCCCGCCCGCCGGGCCCTCGTAGCGGATCACCAGGACCTCGCCGGGCTGGATCTCCTTCTTGAGGATGGCCGAAACCGCCTCCTCCTGGCTTTCCAGCACGCGGGCCGGGCCCTCGAAATGCCAGAGTTCCTCGTCGATGCCCGCCGACTTGATGACCGCGCCGTTCTCGGCGAGGTTGCCGCGCAGGATCGCGAGCCCGCCGTCCTTGGTGTAGGCGTGCTCGACGTCGTGGATGCAGCCGTCCGAAGCGTCGGTGTCCAAAGAGGACCAGCGGTTCTCGGTGGAGAAGGCCTCCGTGGTCCGGACCCCGCCCGGCGCGGCGTGGAAAAGTTCGACGGCCCGCTCCGACGGCTCCTTCGCGCGGATGTCCCAAGTGGACAGCCACGACTCCAGGTCCGGCGAGTGCACGGAGTGGACGTCGGTGTTCAGCAGCCCGCCGCGGTACAGCTCGCCCAGGATGGCCGGGATCCCGCCGGCGCGGTGGACGTCCTCCATGTGGTAGTCCGAGTTCGGCGCGACCTTCGACAGACACGGCACGCGGCGGCCGATGGCGTCGATGTCGTCGATGGTGAAATCGACCTCGCCCTCCTGCGCGGCGGCGAGGATGTGCAGCACCGTGTTGGTCGAGCCGCCCATCGCCATGTCGAGGGCCATCGCGTTCTCGAAGGCCTTCTTCGACGCGATCGAGCGCGGGAGCACGGACTCGTCGTCGTGGGAATACCAGCGCTTGCACAGCTCGACGACCGTCCGCCCGGCGTCCTCGAACAGTGCCTTGCGGGCGGCGTGCGTCGCGAGGGTGGAGCCATTGCCCGGCAGCGACAGCCCGAGCGCCTCGGTGAGGCAGTTCATCGAGTTCGCGGTGAACATGCCCGAGCACGAACCGCAGGTCGGGCAGGCCGAGCGCTCCACAATGGACAGCCCGTCCTCGTCGACGTCGGGGCTGGCCGACGCGGCGATCGCGGTGATCAGGTCGGTCGGCGCCTGCGCGACCCCGCCGACGACCACGGCCTTCCCGGCCTCCATCGGCCCGCCGGAGACGAACACCACCGGGATGTTCAGCCGCATGGCGGCGTTCAGCATGCCCGGGGTGATCTTGTCGCAGTTGGAGATGCAGACCAGCGCGTCGGCCTGGTGCGCGTTCACCATGTATTCGACCGAGTCGGCGATGATCTCGCGCGAAGGCAGCGAGTACAGCATTCCGCTGTGCCCCATGGCGATCCCGTCGTCGACGGCGATCGTGTGGAACTCGCGGGCGACGCCGCCCGCCTCCTTCACCGCGCCCGCGACGATCTCGCCGAGATCCTTGAGGTGCACGTGCCCCGGCACGAACTGCGTGTAGGAGTTCGCGATGGCGACGATCGGCTTGCCGAAGTCGCTGTCGGTCATCCCCGTGGCGCGCCAGAGCGAGCGGGCGCCCGCCGCGTTGCGGCCGTGGGTGGTGGTCCGGGAACGGAGTTGAGGCACGGCTGACTCCAAGGTTCGGGATGGGGACCAGGGCCTTGCCGGGCGAACCGGCGCCAAACTGGTCCTACCAATCCTACTCCCCGGAGGTCTCGTCCTTTTCCGGAGCCTTCTCCTCGACCTTGTCGATGTCGTCCGTCAGCCCGGACGGGTCGGCCATGTGGCCCGCGCTGACCAGCGAGATCACCGGCAGGTGACGGGTACGCACGGCGGGGAGGGCGATCTTGGACTCGTCCTTCAGCACCGCCTGCACCTTCGCCTTGTCGGTGATGGCGAGGCCCTTGAGCGAGGCCCACGGCAGGTCCCGGCGCCCGAACATGGTGCGGACTTCCAGCCCCTGGGACGTCGCCGTCGTGCGGGTCCGGATGACGAACACGGCCAGCGCGATCGGGAAGAGGTAGAGCCACTGGAGGTACGGCACGTCGCCGAACGCGACAGGCGTCACACAAACGACGAGGAAAGCGATCGCCAGCAACGCCGTGTTCGGGATCTTGAAGACGGCCTTGCGGTCCTCGTTCGCCTGTTCCGACTGCTTTTCTTCTGCCACGTCAAAGATGGTGCACCGCCGCCTTCCGCGCCTCGAACGCGGGTCGCGTCACGCGCCGAAGGTGTCCAGCATGCGGAATCGCCGTCCCGCAGAGTTGACACTCTTGACGGCGACCGACTAGCTTCACTCTCGTGACAACGCAGACCGGCCTCGTACTTCCCAAGCGCGTCGACGCTTAGGGAAGTCTCCGCTGCGTCGACGCGCGACCCTCGTGCGACCACTCCGGTCGGCGGGGGTTTTTTGTTGCCTGGAACAATTTCAATCGCCGAACCAGCAATGAATACCCGAACGAGTGACTAGACAAGACGAGGCAAACAGCGATGACTAGTGCCACCTCGCGAGCTGAAGCGAACACCGGAACCTCTGGAGCTCGTCCCAAGCCGGCGCCGCCGGCCGGGACCCCGGTGCGGGTCACGGGCGCGCAGTCGCTCGTCCGCTCGCTCGAGGCGGTGGGCGCGGAAGTCGTGTTCGGTATTCCCGGCGGCACCATTCTCCCGGCATACGACCCGTTGCTCGACTCGACGAAGGTCCGCCACGTCCTGGTCCGTCACGAACAGGGCGCGGGCCACGCCGCCACCGGCTACGCGCAGGCGACCGGCAAGGTCGGTGTGTGCATGGCCACTTCGGGCCCCGGCGCGACCAACCTGGTCACCCCGCTGGCCGACGCGAACATGGATTCGGTCCCGGTGGTCGCCATCACCGGTCAGCAGTCCCGCGCGCTGATCGGCACGGACGCCTTCCAGGAAGCCGACATCTGCGGCATCACGATGCCGATCACCAAGCACAACTTCCTCGTCACCGACCCGGCGGACATCCCGCGCACCATCGCGGAGGCCTTCCACCTCGCCTCGACCGGCCGCCCCGGCCCGGTCCTGGTGGACATCCCCAAGGACGTCCTCCAGGAGATGACCTCCTTCTCCTGGCCGACGGAGCTGCGGCTGCCGGGGTACCGGCCCACGCTGCGCCCGCACGGCAAGCAGGTCCGCGAAGCCGCGCGGCTGATCAGCAAGTCGCGGCGCCCGGTCCTCTACGTCGGTGGTGGCGTGGTCAAGGCCGACGCCTCGCGTCAGCTGATGGAACTCGCCGAGCTGACCGGGATCCCGGTCGTCACCACGCTGATGGCCCGCGGCGCGTTCCCCGACTCGCACCCGCAGCACCTCGGCATGCCGGGGATGCACGGTTCGGTCGCCGCCGTCGCCGCGATGCAGCGGTCGGATCTGCTGATCGCCCTCGGCGCCCGGTTCGACGACCGCGTCACCGGGCAGCTGTCCTCTTTCGCGCCGGACGCCGCCATCGTCCACGCCGACATCGACCCGGCCGAGATCTCCAAGAACCGCAAGGCGGACGTGCCGATCGTCGGCGACTGCGCGGAGATCATCACCGAGCTGATCGAGGCCGTCCGCGCCGAAACCGACAAGTCCGCGAAGCCGGATCTGAAGGACTGGTGGACGCAGGCGAGCGCCTGGCGTGACGACTACCCGGCCGGGTACGAGTGGCCCGAGGACGGGACGCTGTCCCCGCAGTACGTCATCGAGCGCATCGGTTCGCTCGTCGGCCCGGACGCGGTCTACACCGCGGGCGTCGGCCAGCACCAGATGTGGGCCGCGCAGTTCGTGAAGTACGAGAACCCGCGCACCTGGATCAACTCCGGCGGCCTCGGCACGATGGGCTTCGCCGTCCCGGCCGCGATGGGCGCCAAGTTCGGCGTGCCGGACAAGCAGGTCTGGGCCATCGACGGCGACGGCTGTTTCCAGATGACGAACCAGGAACTGGCCACCTGCGCCATCGAAGGCGCGCCGATCAAGGTCGCCGTCATCAACAACGGCAACCTGGGCATGGTCCGCCAGTGGCAGAACCTCTTCTACTCGGAGCGGTACTCCAACACCGATCTCGGTACCCATAAACACCGCATTCCCGACTTCACCCTCCTCGCGGAGGCGCTCGGCTGCGCCGGGCTCCGCTGCGAGACCAAGGAGGACGTCGACGCCACCATCCGGCGTGCCATGGAGATCAACGACCGCCCCGTCGTGATCGATTTCGTGGTGGGGAAGGATGCCCAGGTGTGGCCGATGGTGGCCGCGGGCACCGGTAACGACGAAATCATGGCCGTGCGCGGGATCCGTCCGCTCTTCGACGACGACGAGGTCGCCGCCGAGGCCGAGATCAACGCCGCGGCAGAAGGAGACGCCCGATGAGCGTGCACACCCTGAGCGTTCTGGTCGAGAACAAGCCCGGTGTCCTCGCGCGGGTTTCCGGACTGTTCTCCCGGCGTGGTTTCAACATCGAATCCCTCGCCGTCGGGCCCACGGAGAATCCCGAGGTGTCCCGGATGACGATCGTGGTCGCCGTCGAAGAGCTACCGCTCGAACAGGTGACCAAACAGCTCAACAAGCTGGTCAACGTCATCAAGATCGTGGAATTGGAAAAATCCACAGCCGTGCAGCGTGAACTGCTGCTCGTGAAGGTCCGGGCCGACAACACCGTGCGCAGCCAGGTCCTCGAAACAGTGCAGTTGTTCCGCGCGAAGGTGGTGGACGTGTCTCCCGAGGCGCTCACCGTCGAAGCCACCGGGACCTCGGACAAGATCGGTGCCCTGCTCCGGATGCTGGAGCCCTATGGCATCCGTGAACTGGTCCAGTCCGGAATGGTCGCGGTCGGCCGGGGCTCTCGCTCGATCACCGCCACCTCCGCCCGCTAGAAAATCTTTGTCTGTAAGTCAGGAAAGGAAGTAGTACCCCTCATGGCAGTGGAAATCTTTTACGACGACGACGCGGACCTTTCGATCATCCAGGGTCGCAAGGTCGCCGTGATCGGCTACGGCAGCCAGGGTCACGCGCACTCGCTGAGCCTGCGCGACTCCGGCGTCGACGTCCGCATCGGCCTGCCCGAGGGCTCGAAGTCGCGGGCCAAGGCCGAGGAGCAGGGTCTCCGCGTGCTCACCCCGGCCGAGGCCAGCGCCGAAGCCGACCTGATCATGATCCTCGCGCCGGACACCAAGCAGCGCTTCATCTACGAGCAGGACATCGCGCCGAACCTCAAGGACGGCGACGCGCTGTTCTTCGGGCACGGCTTCAACATCCGCTACGACCTGATCAAGCCGCCGTCCAATGTGGATGTCGCCATGGTCGCCCCGAAGGGCCCGGGCCACCTGGTCCGCCGCCAGTTCGTCGACGGCAAGGGCGTCCCGGCGCTCATCGCGGTCGAGCAGGACGCCTCCGGCAACGCGCAGGCGCTCGCGCTCTCCTACGCGGCCGCCATCGGTGGTGCCCGCGCCGGTGTCATCAAGACGACCTTCACCGAGGAGACCGAGACCGACCTCTTCGGCGAGCAGGCCGTTCTCTGCGGTGGCGCTTCCGCGCTGGTGCAGACCGGTTTCGAGGTGCTCACCGAGGCCGGCTACGCCCCGGAGATCGCCTACTTCGAGGTGCTGCACGAGCTGAAGCTGATCGTCGACCTCATGTACGAGGGCGGCATCGCGCGTCAGCGTTACTCGATCTCCGACACCGCCGAGTACGGCGACCTGACCCGCGGCCCGCGCGTCATCTCGCCGGCGGTCAAGGAAGAGATGAAGAAGATCCTCGGCGAGATCCAGGACGGCACCTTCGCCCGTGAATGGGTCGCCGAGGACGAGGCCGGACGGCCGAAGTTCAACGAGCTCGAGAAGAAGGGTGACGAGCACCCGATCGAGGCGACCGGCAAGAAGCTGCGCGACCTGATGTCGTGGGTGGACCGGCCGATCACCGAGACCGCCTAGTTTTCAGGCCGAAGGGGCCCTTCGCCGCGTGAGACGCGGTGAAGGGCCCCTTCGTTTTGCGTGCTGGAAAGCGATAACGTGGGCACCATGAGTGAGCAGCCGGTGGACGACAAGGCCCACATCCGGCACGAACTGGACTTGAGTGACGCGCGGTGGATTCGGGCGGAGCCGGATGGCGCGAACGTCGAGGACTGCGTCGAGTACGCGATGGTGCCGCACACCGACGGCGTCGTCTACACCGCGATGCGCCAGGCTTCGCTTCCGGAAGGCGACGTCCTCGTGTTCACGCCGTCGGAATGGGACGCGTTCGTGAAAGGCGTCCGGGACGGCGAATTCGACCTACCTGGTTAGACGCGCGCGAGAAGTTCGTCGAGCCGCCCGGTCGCGGCCGCGATGGCGAGATGGTCGGCGTAGTCACGGGATTCGACGATCAGCCCGTCGCGCACGCGCAGCACGAAGATGTTGGAGACGCGGAATTCCCGGCTGTCTCCCGCCGTGCCCTGGTAGTCGAACTCGCCGATCACGACCTCGGGGTCGAGGGTCTCGTGGACGACGAGATCCCGGACCTGGAACCGGACCTTGCCCTGTTCGCCGAACTTGAAATGCTCGCGCAGGTCTTCCCGGCTCTCCAGGGTTTTCGCCCCGGGCAGGAACGGGTGCGTGACATGGGTTTCCTCGGCGTAGAGCTCCGGCAACCCGGCCCAATCGCCGTCCGCGACGCCGTGGACGAGCCGCTCGAAGACGCCGCGCGGGCTCTTCGGATCCGCCGTCGGCTCGGGGCGGGGCGGAACAGGCGTGAGCTCGCGTTCCGCGGTCTCGTAACTCTTCCTCAGGTCCTCCAGGCCATCGCGCGCCGCGATAAGGCGCAGGTAGTCGTGGTAGTCGCGTGAGTGGGCGATGAGTCCGCCGCGTACCCGGAGGAGCTGGATATTGGCCATGTCGAAGGACTTCCCGGTGTCCAGCGCCTCGCCGACGTTGCGATACTCGGCGATGATCACCTCCGGGTCGGTCGTCCCGTGAATCAGGACATCCGCCCTGCTCATCCGTACGTTGAAGCCTCCGCCGAAGTTCCGGCGGAGCGTCTCGCGACCCTTGAACCGGGTCGGGACGGGCGGGCGCTGCGGGTTCTCGACGACGGCGTCTTCGGCGTAGAGGTCGAAGAGGTCTTCCCAGTTTCCGGCGGTGATGCCTTCGGACAGCCTGTCGAAGATGTCGGGGGGTGTGGTCATGAAGGTCTCCCAGTCGGACAAGAAACGGAGTCTGTAGTCCGTCTTTGACGATACGGACTACAGACTCCACTTGTCCACCGGTGGCTGGGGATCGGGAATGTCATGAAAGGGGCTTTCAGGACGTAAAATGTCCTGAAAGCCCCTTTCGTGACATTCGGGACCTTGTCGTGAGCCCCGGGATGTCATGAGGGGTCCCCATGGGACGAAATCTGTCCCATGGGGACCCCTCATGACACAACGGTCAGGAGTTCCGCAGTACCGCCAGGATCTCCGCCTGCCCGAAGTGTTCGGCCCACCCCAAGGCCGATGACGAGTACAGCGAGTCCTTGAGCGAGGGATCCGCCCCCGCCGCCAGCAACGCGCGCACCGCGTCCACGTGCCCGCCCTGCACGGCCAGGTGCAGCGCCGTGACGCCCTCCCCGTGCGAAAGCCCGCCGAACGTCCCCTGACGGTTCACCGAAGCGCCCAGCTCCGCCAAAGTCTCGATCGCCGAAGCCTTTCCCTGAGCGGCGGCCCAGGTCAGCGCCGTACCCCGGTAGACGTCGGCATCCACGTGAGCGCCGCGAGCCACCAGGGTCCGCACCGCCGAGGACCGGTCGTTCCGCGCGGCCCACGAAAGCGCCTCGTCGACGATTTCGGCCGGATCGTCGCCCGGCCGCCATTCCGGGAAACCGCTGTGCGGCCGGTGGAACTCGCGATGCGCGCCCGCCGCGGGGGAGAGCGTGCCGTCCGGTGCGAGCAGCTCGTCGAGCAGGTCCGCCCGGCCGAGTCCCGCCGCCACCCGGAGGTTGCCGGGGGAGAGGTCACGCGAGGCCAGCACTTCGGCGGCCTCGCGGTGACCCCAGAACAGCGCGACCACCAGCGGCGTCCCGCCGTCCCCGCGTGCGGGCACGTCGACCGGGGCGCCCGCGTCGAGCAGCATCGTGACCAGCAGCGGAAGCCCGACGTACCCGGCCTGGTGCAACGCGGTCCAGCCGTGGACGTTGGCCGACGCCGGATCGGCCCCGTGGTCGAGCAGGATCCGGCACAGCCGCTCGTCGCGGGTGGCGGTGGCCATGCCGAGCAGGTCGTTCCCGTTCTTCCCGTGCGCGTGGACGAGTGTGGGCAGGTCGCCGATCAGGCGCGCGAGCCCGGCGAGGTCCCGCGCGTCGATCGATTCCCGTGCCTGTTCGAAAGCGAGTTCAGCCGGTGAAGTCACGCTTCCGCACGCTACCGCCCACCCCCGACAAAAGCCGCCATTCCGTCAGCGGGATCCGCTCGTCCCCGGTGAGGACTTGCAGGCAGACGTGGTCCGCGCCGGCATCCAGGTGCTCCCGCACTCGCGCCGAGATCGCGTCCTCACCGACGGCGACCAGCGCGTCCACGAGCCGGTCGGAACCGTAATCCTCTTCGGTGAAGCCGAATCGCCGCAGATTCGCCCGGTGGTGGGCCGCCAGTTCCAGGTACATCGAAACGTGCTTCCGCGCGATTTCCCGATCTGAACCCAGCACGACGGCCTGCTCGACGGCGAGGAAAGCCGAAGGACCCATGATCCGCCGTGCCCGCGCTGTGTGCTCGACGGGGACGAAGTAGGTATGCGCCCCCGCTGTGCGTTCCGCGGCCAAGGAGAGCATCTTCGGTCCCAGCGCGGCCAGCAGCCGCCGGCGTGGCGAGTCCGGTGTGGACAGTTCGATACCGTCCATTTCGTCGAGGTAGTCCCTCATCGCTTCCAGCGGTTTCGCGCCCGGCAGGTGCCCGCCCAGGCCGAGGACGAACCGGTCGGGATAGGCCTCGGAGAGTGTCCGCTCCGCGGCGGCCGCGGCGACGGGCGCCCGGTGGGAGAACCGCGCGATCCCGGTGGCGACCTTCAGCCGGGACGTCGCCGCCAGCAGCAGTCCCGCCTGTGTGAAAGCCTCCCGTCCCAGATACTCCCCGAGCCACAAGGTGTCGAACCCCAGCTCCTCGACTTCCGCGGCCGCCTCGCGGACTTCGCCGATTTCCTTGCCGTCGAAGGAGAACGTCCAGATCCCGACGCTCATCGGGTCACCTCCGTCAGTGCCGGGGCGAGCCGTTCCAGCTGAGTCACCATCGCGTCGAGGTCGTCGCCGACCGGGCTGACGAGCACGGTGTCCGCCCCGGCGTCGACGAGTTCCTTGATCCGCCCGGCGATCCGCTCCTCGTCACCCCACGCGGTCAGCCCGTCCACGAGCCGGTCGCTGACGCCGTCCATGTCGGCGTCCGTATAGCCCAGCCGTTTCCAGCCGTTGAAGTAGTGCGGGATGCCGTAGTCCTTCATCAGCCCGATGCTCTTCGCGACGTCCGCCCGCGCCTCCTCTCGATCGCCGAGCAGCACGGAATGGGTGGGAACGAGCAGCTTGTCCTCGCCGAGGATCTCGCGGGAGTACGGCGTGTGCTCGAAGGGCTGGGCGAACGGGTGTGCGCCGTCCGTCAGTTCCCGCGCGAGTTCGAGCATCTTCGGGCCCACAGCGGCGAGAATCGTCGGAAACGGGACGGGCGAGGGGACTTCCGCCTCGGCGGCCGACAGCGCCGTGAGGTATTCCCTGGTCTGTTCGAGCGGCCGGTAGGCCGAACCGGCCTTCGCCGCCTGGCTCGGGTGACCGATGCCAACGCCGAGGACGAACCGTCCGGGAAAGGCGTGTGCGAGCGTTCGTCCACCGCTCTGGGTGGTGTAGGCCGGTCGCGACCACATGTTGGCGATCCCGGTGCCGATCACCACGCGATCGGTGGAAGCGAGGGTGATGGCGCTGTGCGCGAACAGTTCCCGGCTGCCCGGTCCTTCACCGCCCCACACCGTGCGATACCCCAGCTCCTCCAGTCGCCGCATCGCGCGCAGTTCCGTGTCCGGCGGCGCGGCCAGCGGCGCGAGCGGCAGCCAGACGCCCACCGGTCCCAGCCGGTCCCGGGTCTCTTCGATCAGGTTCATTCGGTTCTCTCCAGCTAACATGAGGCAGCCTCCGGTTATCTCGCCGACTATACGGAGGCTGCCTCCGATTTGTCGAGGATAGGCTCGGTAGTGCGATGGACACCGAGAAGAAGCCGCTGCGGGCGGACGCCCGGCGCAACTACGAGCGCCTCCTCGAAGAAGCGAGGCATGCCTTCGCCGCGCACGGGGTCGAGGCCTCACTGGAAGAGATCGCCCGCCGGGCCGGTGTCGGCATCGGGACGCTCTACCGGCATTTCCCGACGCGGGAGGCCTTGGTCGAGACGGTGCTCCGCGACAGGTTCGACGGCCAGGCCGCGAAAGCTCGTGAACTCCTGGACTCGCCGGAGCCGCTGGACGCGTTGAGGACCTGGCTCGCCGGGATGGGGGCGGAGTCGGCGCGCTACCGCGGCCTGCCCGAACTGATGGTCGACGTGCTCGACGACGAGACCTCGCCGCTGTACGCGTCGTGTCACGCCATGCGAGACGGCGTATCCCACCTGATGGAACGGGCGAAGGTCTCGGGCGGGCTCCGGGCGGACGTCACAGTGGACGAATTGCTGGTGCTGCTGCACGCGCTTTCCTGGGCCAGTGAACACCTTTCGGGTGACAAGGGCCTCGAACGCCTCGTCGATCTCGTTTTCGCCGGATTACGGGCGAGTTAACAATCCCCTGTCACCAGGTCTAAACTGCGGCGCAACCGGGCACAACGGCGTGACCGTCAACCGCTTCGAGGCACTTTTTCCCGTCGAGAAGCCAATCCACCCCGAGTCGCAGGCACAGACCAGATAGTGGGAGCCGTATCGTGACCAAGCCGAACAAGCCCGTCGTCCTCATCGCCGAGAAGCTCGCTCCTTCCGTGCTGAGTGTCTTCTCCGACGAGGTCGAGGTCCAGCATGTGGACGGCACGGACCGTCCCGCGCTGCTCGAAGCCGTGAAGACGGCGGACGCGCTGCTCGTGCGGTCCGCGACGAAGGTCGACGCCGAGGTCCTCGCCGCCACCACCTCGCTCAAGGTGGTCGCCCGCGCCGGCGTCGGGCTGGACAACGTCGAGGTCCCCGCCGCCACCGAACGCGGTGTCCTGGTGGTCAACGCGCCGACGTCGAACATCGTCTCCGCCGCCGAGCACGCCGTCGCGCTGCTGCTCGCGGTCGCCCGCCGGGTCCCCGCGGCGGACCAGAGCCTCCAGGGCGGCGCGTGGAAGCGCAGCGCCTACTCGGGCGTCGAGATCCAGGGCAAGACCGTCGGTGTGGTCGGCCTCGGCAAGATCGGCCAGCTGTTCGCGCAGCGGCTCGCGGCGTTCGACACCAAGATCATCGCGTACGACCCCTACGTCTCGGCCGCCCGCGCCGCGCAGCTCGGCATCGAGCTGGTCACGCTGGACGAGCTGCTGGAGCGCGCCGACGCGATCTCCATCCACCTGCCGAAGACCCCGGAGACCAAGGGGCTGATCGGCGCCGAGGCGCTCAAGAAGACCAAGCAGGGCGTCATCATCGTCAACGCCGCCCGCGGTGGCCTGATCGACGAGCAGGCGCTGGCGGACGCGGTGAGCTCCGGCCACGTCGGCGGCGCCGGCATCGACGTCTTCGTCACCGAGCCCACCACCGAGAGCCCCCTGTTCGGCCTGCCGAACGTCGTCGTCACCCCGCACCTGGGCGCGTCGACCGCCGAGGCGCAGGACCGCGCGGGCACCGACGTCGCGAAGTCCGTGCTGCTCGCGCTGCGCGGCGACTTCGTGCCGGACGCGGTGAACGTCGCCGGTGGCGGCACGGTCGGCGAGCACGTCCGGCCGTACCTCTCGCTCACCCAGAAGCTCGGCACCGTGCTGACCGCGCTCAACCCGAAGGCGCCCGCCTCGGTCACCGTCGTGGTCAAGGGCGAACTGTCCAACGAGGACGTCAGCGTGCTGCCGCTCGCGGCCGAGCGCGGCGTCTTCTCGGGCGTCGTCGAGGACCAGGTCACCTTCGTGAACGCGCCGCGCGTGGCGGAGGAGCTGGGTGTCCAGGTCGATCTGGTCACCGAGCCCGAAAGCCCCAAGTTCCGCAGCCTGGTCACCGTCCGCGCGGTGCACGCCGACGGCACCACGCTTTCGGTGTCCGGTTCGGTCACCGGCAAGGACGAGGTCGAGAAGCTGGTCGAGGTCAACGGCCGTCACTTCGACCTGCGCGCCGAGGGCAACGTGCTGCTGCTGGAGTACCCGGACCGCCCCGGCATCATGGGCCGCGTCGGCACGCTGCTCGGCGAGGCGGGCATCAACATCGAGGCCGCGCAGATCAGCCAGACCACCGACGGCGCGGACGCCGTCATGCTGCTGCGGGTGGACCGTTCGGTGGACTCGCACCTGCTGGAGCCAATCGGCGCGACCGTCGGCGCGCACACGATCCGGGCCGTCAACTTCGGCTGACCTGAAAAGCCTGTAGCGAAAGCCGCGTCCCCCGGACGCGGCTTTCGTTATATGTCAACACGTTACCGGCGTTACAAGAATACTTCTCGCCGGTAGTCAGAGGGTTGCGAAGAGCAAGATTCAATAACGGTGAAAAATGCCTACTGAAGTCGGGCTGGTCCCCGGATAGGTTCTTCCGGCGAGGCCGAACCATCGCGCCGTCAAGGGCACGGCGCGGCGCCGGGGCTCACCGTCGGGGGTGTGTTCGAGCGGCAGGCAGGTTCCGAGTCTAGGCCTCGAGTGAGGGCACTTACTCATGAACAGATCCCGCGTACCCCGATGGGCCATCCGCTCGTCGGCCGCGGTCTTCGCCGCGTTGCTCGCGACGTCCGTGACCGGGGCGACCGCGGCCGCGCAGGACGTCCCTCTCGCGGACGGCATCACGCCGGCGAAGATCGACCGTAACGGCTTCCAGGGGAAGGTCGAGCCGAAGCTCAAGGCCGCCCAGGGGCAGATCACCGCCTTCGTCGAGCTGGCCAAGCAGCCCGCCGTCGACGCCTTCAACGCCGAGCAGAACAAGGGCGCCGGCAAGGAGAAGGCGAAGAAGGCCGCGAAGGACGCCAAGGCCGACGCCGCCGCGACGGTGAACTCCGTCGTCGGACAGCTCAAGGCCGCGGACGCCGGCACCCAGCTGGTCACCCAGACCTCCAACGCGGTCGCCGGCGCGGTCGTCACCGCCGACGCGGCGAAGATCCGCGAGCTGGCGAAGCGGCCGGACGTCGTCTCGGTAAAGAAGGTCGTGCCGAAGACCCGCACGAACTCCAGCGCGGTCCAGCTGACCAACACGCTCGCGTCGTGGCAGCAGACCGGCCGCTACGGCGACGGCATCCGCGTCGGCGTGATCGACGACGGCATCGACTACACCCACGCCGACTTCGGCGGCCCGGGCACGCCCGAGGCGTACAAGGCGATCAACCGCGACCAGGCCACCCCGGCCTTCCCGACCGACAAGGTCGTCGGCGGTGTCGACCTGGTCGGCGACGCCTACGACACGGGCAGCAGCGACCCGGCCCTACACGTCCCGAAGCCCGACCCCAACCCGCTCGCCTGCGGCCACCACGGCACGCACGTCGCGGGCACGGTCGCCGGGTTCGGTGTGGACGAAGCGGGCAAGACCTTCACGGGCGACTACAAGAAGCTCAACAAGAAGAAGCTCGAAGCGATGCAGATCGGCCCGGGCACCGCGCCCAAGGCCCTGCTGTACGCGATCAAGGTCTTCGGCTGCGACGGCTCGACCAACGTCACCTCGCAGGCGCTCGACTGGTCGCTCGACCCGGACGGCGACGGCGACTTCACCGACCACCTCGACGTGGTCAACCTGTCGCTGGGCGGCGACTTCGCCACCCCGGACGACCCGGACTCGCTCTTCGTCCGCAAGATCGCCGCGAACAACGTCGTCCCGGTGTTCTCCGCGGGCAACGGCGGCGACCTCAACGACGTCGGCGGCGCGCCGGGCAACACGCCCGAGGCGCTGACCGTCGCCAGCAGCCGTGACGCGTCCGTCCTGCGCGACGCCGTCGAGGCCGTGGCCCCCGCCGGGGTCAAGGGCGCGAAGACCGGCCAGTTCAGCCAGAACTACGCGACCTACGAAACGCTCGACGTCACCGCGCCGGTCGTCGCCCTCTCCGCGGCCAACGCGGCGGGCTGCAACCCGTACTCCGACGCCGACAAGGCCAAGGTCGCGGGCAAGATCGTCTGGCTCGAATGGGACGACAACGACGCGACCCGCGCCTGTGGTTCGGGCGCCCGCTCGAACAACGCGCAGGCCGCCGGTGCCAAGGGCGCGCTGTTCTCGTCCACGCTGGAGCACTTCTCGGCCGGTATCGCGGGCAACGCGGCCACGCCGACGTTCCAGCTGACCGGCAGCGCCACCGCTTCGGTGCGCCCGGCGCTGACCGCCGGCACGCTCCAGGTCCGCATGACCGGCAAGGGCCGAGTGTCCGTGCCGACCTTCGACCAGTCCATTGTGGACACCCCGAGCTCGTTCACCTCGCGTGGCGGGCGCGGTCCGGCCGTCAAGCCGGACGTCTCGGCGCCCGGTGACTCGATCTCGTCCGCGCTGGCGGGCAGCGGGGCGGGCCGTCTGGTCATCTCCGGGACGTCGATGGCGGCGCCGCACACCTCGGGTATCACCGCCCTGATCCGTCAGGCGCACCCGGACTGGTCGGTCGAAGAGGTCAAGGCCTCGGTCATCAACACCGCCGGCCACGACATCCACGACGCGTCGGGCCGCACCTACGCGCCGCAGCGCGTCGGCAGTGGCCGGATCGACGCGAAGGCCGCGCTGGACAACCAGGTCCTGGCCTACGTCGTCGACAACCCCGGCTCCGTCACGGTCAACTTCGGCGTCGTCGAAGCGGGCGGCCCGGTCACCCTGACCAAGACGGTCAAGGTGGTCAACAAGGGCATCAAGCCGGTCGAGTACTCGGTGGGCTACGAAGCCGTGAACGCGCTTCCCGGTGTCGAGTACACAGTGGACAAGCCGACCGTCAAGCTGAGCCCGCGCGGTGTCGCGACGGTGAAGGTGACTCTGAAGATCGCCGACCCCAAGGCGCTCCGCAAGGTCATCGACCCCACCATGGCGACCACGCAGGTCGGCCTCGCCCGGCAGTTCGTGGCGGACGCCTCCGGCCGGATCGCGTTCACCCCGAAGAGCGGCACGACCGTCCCGCTGCGGCTCTCGGTGTACTCCGCGCCGAAGCCCGTCTCGTCCATCAACACCCCGGGCAACGTCAACTTCGGCGCCGGCCAGAACCAGGCCGTGCTGAACCTGACCGGCAAGGGTGTGGACCAGGGCACCGGTTCGCAGCGGTACCGCTCGCTGATCAGCGTGCTCGAACTCCAGGCGGAATCCCCGCAGCTGCCGGAGTGCGACGGCAACGTCACCACCGACTGCACCCTGAACCAGACCGCCAAGGGCGCCGACCTGCGCTACATCGGCGCGGCGTCGACGGCCCCGCTGGCCAAGGCGCAGGGTGAGCCGGAGAACGCGTTGCTGGCCTTCGGTCTCACCACCTGGAGCGACCTGGCCAACCTGGGCAGCAACACCTCGCCGTTCGTGGACATCGACACCACGGGCGACGGGCAGCCGGACTTCGAGACCTACGTCACGAAGGTGACCGCGACCGACGTCCTGGTGGCCGTCACGGTGGCGCTCAAGCCGGGCTTCCCGCAGGTGGACATCCAGCCGGTCAACGGCCAGCTCGGCGACGTCGACACGAACGTGTTCGACACCAACGTCGTCGTGCTGCCGGTGAGCATCGCCGCGCTGGGCATCGACCCGAACGCCGCGTCGCACAAGATCAGCTACACGGTCGGGACCTCCGGGTTCTACGCGGCGCCGGGTGCGGGCTCGTCGACGATCGACTACGTCGGCACGCCGCTCGCGTTCGACGCACTGGCTCCCGCGTACACGGTCCAGGGTGGCGGCGACGCCGCGCTGGGCTACGTCGCGAAGCCGGGCACGGCGCTGGTGGTCAACCGCAACACGGCCGCGCAGGACACCGTCCTGGGCCTGCTGGCGATCGATCACCACAACGCCTCGGGCAACCGGGCGAACGTCGTGAAGATCCAGACGAACAACGGCAACGGCAACACGGGCGTCGACCGGCCGGGCAACGGCGGCAGGCACACCGGCCGTCAGCCGATCGGTGTGGGCTGACGCGGTAGTGCGGTAACCCGCGTTCGATGAGGTGAGGGACGCCCTGGCGGCATGCTTTCCGCCAGGGCGTCCCTTCTTGTATTCACCCTTTCGGCTGTCTCGCTCTGTGGGAGGCTCCGGCATAAGGGTGGTGCGGCTACGGCTACCGGGCTACAGCCGGTAACCTTCCGCTGCTGGCGTTTTCTTGCGGATGGGCCATCCGGACTGCCGGTGGCCTGGTCTACGGAGGTGTGTGGATGCGGCTCGCGGTGATCCCAGGAGACGGGATCGGGCCCGAAGTGGTCTCCGAGGCGCTCAAAGTGCTCGGTGAGGTCGTACCGACGGCGGAGACCACGAACTACGACCTCGGCGCCGCCCGGTGGCACTCCACCGGTGAGCTGCTCCCGGAGTCGGTACTCGGTGAACTCCGTCAGCACGATGCGATCCTGCTGGGCGCGGTGGGCGACCCGACGGTGCCGAGCGGCATTCTGGAGCGTGGCCTGCTGCTGCGTCTCCGGTTCGAGCTCGACCACCACGTGAACCTGCGCCCCGCCCGGTTGTACCCGGGGGTGCGCGGCCCGCTCGCCGAGGGCGGCGAGATCGACATGGTCGTCGTGCGTGAGGGCACCGAAGGCCCCTACGCCGGCAACGGTGGCCTGCTGCGCAAGGACACCGACCACGAGATCGCGACGGAGGTCAGCGTCAACACGGCGTTCGGCGTCCGGCGGGTGGTGACCGACGCGTTCAACCGTGCCGAGGCGCGGCCGCGCAAGCACCTGACGCTCCTGCACAAGACGAACGTGCTGGAGTACGCGGGTTCGCTGTGGTCGCGGATCGTCGAAGAGGTCTCGCTGGAGCACCCGGAGGTGACCGTCGCGTATTCCCATGTGGACGCGGCGATGATCCACCTGGTGACCGACCCGTCCCGGTTCGACGTCATCGTGACCGACAACCTGTTCGGCGACATCGTCACCGACCTCTCGGCGGCGGTGACCGGCGGCATCGGGCTGGCGGCGAGCGGGAACCTCGACATCACGCGGCGGAACCCGAGCATGTTCGAGCCGGTGCACGGCAGCGCGCCGGACATCGCGGGCCAGGGTCTCGCCGACCCGACCGCCGCGGTGCTGTCGGTCTCGCTGCTGCTGGACCACTTGGGACAGAAGGAAGCGGCGCGGCGGATCGAGGCCTCGGTGGCCTTCGACCTCGCGACCCGCGACCAGGCGTCGCCCGGTGCGACGCACGCTATCGGTGACCGGCTGGCGGCCCTCGTGTCGTCGAACGTGCGCCCGGTCACTCAGTAGTTCTCACGACGGGCTGAAGGGGCCCTTCGCCGCATCTCACGCGGTGAAGGGCCCCTTGTCGTTTCAGGCGAGGGGAAACTCGTGACTCGCGTGCTTGGACACGTGACTCGCGTGCTTGGACATGTGACTCGCGTGCTTGGACACGTGACTCGCGTGATCAGGCACGGGACTCGGTGTTCCGCCCCCGATCACGCGAGTCACGGCCCCGATCACGTGAGTCACGTCTCCAAGCACGCGAGTCCCGTGTCTGATCACGCGAGAGTCGGTTCGCGCCACCCGGCACCTTCAGTCCTCCCAGAAAGTGGGAACTCTCGCCCGGCTTGTGGACGCCCGGGGAGAGCGTGTGCCATGATGCGTCCGTGACCTCCTGCACCATCATTATCGCCGAGCGCGCCGGATAACAGCTCCACAAGAGCCCCCGGCGCGCAACCTCTCGCACCCATGCGGGAGGTTTTTTTGTTGCCTGAACCAGTTTCACCACCACCACGAGGAGTTCCCCGTGACCCGCAAGGAGCCCGCCGATACACCGCTCGGCGACGCTTTCCACCTGTACGACACGACGTTGCGCGACGGTGCGCAGCGCGAGGGGATCTCCTACTCCGTCACGGACAAACTGGCGGTGGCGAGGCTGCTCGACGATCTCGGGGTCGGGTTCATCGAAGGCGGATGGCCGGGCGCGCTGCCCAAGGACACGGAATTCTTCTCCCGCGCCGCTTCGGGTGAATTGAAACTGAACCACGCCGCCCTCGTCGCCTTCGGTGCGACGCGGAAAGCGGGAACCACCGCGGACCAGGACAAGCAGGTGCGGGCCCTGCTCGATTCCCAGGCCCCGGTGATCACGCTGGTGGCCAAATCGGATCTCCGTCACATCGAGCGCGCGCTGCGGGTCGACGTCGACGAGGCGTGCGAGATGGTGCGCGACACCGTCGCTTTCCTCGTCGGCGAAGGACGTCGCGTATTCCTTGACGCGGAACACTTTTTCGACGGCTACGCGTTCTCCCCGGACACCGCCCTGAAGGTGCTCGACGCGGGAATGAACGCGGGCGCCGACGTCGCCGTGCTGTGCGACACCAACGGCGGCCAGTTGCCGCTCGGCCTCGCGGAAACCGTCCGCGAGGTCAAGGAAAGGACCGGATTCCGGCTCGGAATCCATTGCCAGGACGACACTTCCTGCGCGGTGGCGAACTCCGTCGCCGCCGTGCAGGCCGGCGTGACGCACGTCCAGTGCACCGCCAATGGTTACGGCGAACGGGCGGGTAACGCCGATCTATTCGCCGTGACCGGGAATCTGGTGACCAAGCTCGGAATGGAGGTCCTCCCGACCGGAGGCGCCGCCGAGCTCACCCGGGTCTCCCATGCCCTTGCCGAAATCGCCAACCTCGCCCCCTACACCCACCAGGCTTACGTAGGGGCGTCGGCCTTCGCCCACAAGGCGGGACTGCACGCGAGCGCGATCAAGGTGGATCCGTTGCTGTACAACCACATCGATCCAGCTTCTGTCGGCAATGACATGCGGGTACTGGTCACCGAGATGGCCGGCAGGGCCAGCCTGGAGCTCAAGGGACGTGAGCTCGGGGTCGACCTTGCCGGCCAGCCCGAGGCGCTGACGAGCGCCGTCCGCAAGGTGAAGCGGCTCGAATCCGAAGGCTGGTCCTTCGAGGCCGCGGACGCTTCACTGGAACTGCTGCTGCGGCGGGAGGTCGACGGCCCGCAGAGCGACGTCCTCGACGAACCGCCGTTCGAACTCGAGTCGTACCGGGTCGTCCTGGACCACCGCTCCGACGGCCAGGTCGTCTCCGAGGCGACGGTGAAAGTGCACGTCGGCGGGCAGCGCGTGATTGCGACCGCCGAGGGCAACGGCCCGGTGCACGCGCTCGACGCCGCGCTGCGCGAGGCGCTCAGCCCGCATCTGTCCTGGTTGGACAGTGTGGAGCTGGCCGACTACAAGGTGCGGATCCTGCCCGGCCATCCAGGCACCGACGCCGTCACGCGCGTGCTCGTCGAGACCAGCGACGGCGAGCGGGAATGGACCACCGTCGGCGTGCACGGCAACATCGTCGAAGCGAGCTGGCTCGCGCTGTGCGACGCGCTCGTGCACAAGTCCCTCAGCGAGGGTCCGGCGTGAGGAGTCGTACAGTGGGGGAGTGCGTCTAGCCCGAATTGCTCATCCCGGTGGTGTCGCGTTCGCTTCGATCGAAGGGGACGGCGACGACGCCCAGGTACTGGAAATCGCCGAGCACCCCTTCGGCAACAACCCCAACTTCACCGGCAAACGCTGGCCGCTGGCCGACGTCCGCCTGCTCGCGCCGATCCTGCCGTCGAAGGTGATCGCGGTCGGCCGGAACTACGCGAAGCACGCGGCAGAGTTCGGCAACGAGATCCCGACGGACCCGATGCTGTTCATCAAGCCGTCGACCACGGTGGTCGGCCCGAACGTGCCGATCCGCCGCCCGCGCGGCGTCGGCCGCGTCGACTTCGAGGGTGAGCTGGCGATCGTCATCGGTCAGCCGGTCAAGAACGTGCCCGCCGCCCGCGCGGCGAGCGCGATCCTCGGCTACACCGTGGCGAACGACGTCAGCGCGCGTGACCTGCAGAAGTCCGACGGTCAGTGGGGCCGGGCGAAGGGGTTCGACACCTTCTGCCCGCTGGGCCCGTGGATCGAGACCTCGCTCGACCCGGCCGACCTCGCGCTCAAATCCGAGGTGGACGGTGAGCTCAAGCAGGACGGCCGGACGTCGGACCTGGTGCACAAGATCCCCGAGCTGGTCGAGTTCGTGTCCGGCGTGATGACCCTGCTGCCCGGCGACGTCATCCTGACCGGCACCCCCGAGGGTGTCGGCCCGATCGAAGACGGCCAGTCGGTCTCGATCACCATCGAAGGCATCGGCACCCTGACCAACCCGGTCCAGGACGTCTGACGCGTGCCATGAAAGGTCCTTTCCTCGCAAAATTTGCTAGGAAAGGACCTTTCCTAGCGTTCGGGGTCAGTTACCGGCCGGTTCCATCGCCCGCCGCGCGAAGGCCGGGGCGTGCTCGGGCCGCAGCCCCAGGCCCAGCAGCCGTGCCGGGAAATAGGACAGCACCGGGAAGCGGCTGAACAGCTTCACCATCACCGGGGGCGGGCCGTTGCGCTTGCCTTCCATAACCGGCCGCATGATGTTCTTGTGCAGCAGCCGTTGCAACCCCTGCACCAGCATCGTGGGCGCGAGACGGCGTTTGCGGACCTTCGCCAGGTCCGCCACCGACGGCCTGCCCTTCCGCAGCGGCTCCGCGAGCAGGGTGGCGGCCGCGACCGCGTCCTGCACCGCGAGGTTGATGCCGACCCCGCCGACCGGTGACATCGCGTGCGCCGCGTCACCGACGCACAGCAGGCCGTCGAGGTGCCACTTCCGCAGCAGGTTCATCTTGACGTCGAGGAACTTGACGTCGTCGGTCGTTTTCAGCTCATCCACGCGATCCGCGAACTCGGGGCAGACCTCGGCCACGCTCTCCCGGAACCAATCGATGCCCTTGGTGCGCAGGTCGTCGCCCTTCGGGCCCAGGTAGGCGACCTGGAAGTAGCCCTTGCGCGGCAGTGGCACGGCGAAGCGGCGATTCCGCATCTTCGGCGTCAGCCTGCCTTCGAGTTCGCCGTCCTCGCGCGAGATCCGGAACCACCACGCGTCGAACGGGGTGTCGTACTCCTTCGGGATCAGCCCGGCCTCGCGCCGGGCCAGCGACCAGCGGCCGTCGGCGGCGATCACCAGGTCGGCGCGCAGTTCGCCGGTGGTGCCCTCGGCGGTGCGGTAGCGGACCCCGCTCACCCGCCCCTGTTCCATGATCAGCCCGGTCATCTCGGTGCTCTGCCGCAGCGTGAACGTGGGTTCCTTCGCGCCGGCGTCGGCGAGCAGGTCCAGGAAATCCCACTGCGGGACCATCGCGATGTACGGATGCGCCACCTTCAGCCTGGTCAGGTCGGCCAGGCGCATCATCGTGCCGTCCTCGGCGGGGAAGCCCGCGTAGGAGATCTCGCTGTGCGGCAGGCTGAGGAACTTTTCACCGAGGCCCAGCTCGTCGAGCAACGTCAACGTCGACGGGTGCACGGTGTCGCCGCGGAAGTCCCTCAGGAAGTCCTTGTGCTTCTCCAGCACCGTGACCTCGACACCGGCCCTGGCCAGCAGCAACCCGGCGACCATCCCCGCGGGGCCACCGCCGACGACCACGCAGTTCGTGCGTTCGTTCATCCGTCCCACCCCTTCGAAAACCCTTATTCATCACTTGTTGAATAAGGTCAGCATGCACCCGCCCGACCGGCGCGTCAAGCGCCATCCGGGGGGATACGCTGATCGGGCTATGGCCCGGATCTCACCGGTTCGCGTGCTCCCCGGCGGCCGGAAAACACCGTCCAAAAAGGACTCGATTGTCCATGAAGGACAGCGGTCGCGAAGGGGTCCTTGTGGACGGTCGGTACCTTAAGGACGGCAAGGATTTCCGGTGTCGTCACAGGGTGTGCGCGCGCCGAATCGGATCGGGTGCCGGGTATCGACATTTCACCCGGCCGGTCGCGTTAGCCGTTGCCCGGTAACTAAAACACGTCATCTCATCAACTGGGAGTAGAGTGCCCGCGCCGGAACAGAGCAGGCTTTATCACCTCATCGGCAGAGTCGCGATCGCGCTGGGTGCCCTAGCCTCACTTGGTGGATTTCGCTCTCGTGCCCCGGACCTCGTCACGAACCACGCCGGAAGCTCCCGACGGAGCCCCCTGGGAGCCCCCGGAGTTACGGTTGGTGTGCCTCGACATCGATGACACGCTGATCGACTGCACGGCCGCGATCCGGCTCAGCCTTCGGGCGCTCACCGGCCAGAACGACCTTTGGCCCTTGTGGGATCTCATCACCGAAGAGCACGTCGCGCTGGTGGTCGCGGGCGAAATCGATTACGCGACCATGCATCACAAGCGTACTGAATGTTTCCTCGCCGAGATCGGCATTCTCGCCGACGAAGAGCAGGTCAGCGGCTTCGAAAGACGCCGTCGTGAAATCCTCACCCGTTCGTGGCAATTGTTTGAAGATGTCCTCCCTTGCCTGGAATGGCTGCGGGCCGCCGGTGTCCTCGTCGCGGCCGTCACGAACGCCTCGGGCACGCATCAGCGCAAGAAGATCGCCGATCTCGGCCTCGCCCGCTTCTTCGATCACGTGGCCATCGCCGGTGAACTCGGAGTAGCCAAACCGGACCCGGCGATGTTCCACTCGGTCTGCCTCGGCCTCGGCTGCGATCCCGCGCAGGCCGTCCACGTCGGCGACAAACTCGACACCGACGCCATCGGCGCCCGCGACGCCGGCCTGGGCGCCGTCTGGCTCGACCGGGACGGCATCGCCGAGCGCGCCCCAGCGGGCGTCCACACGATCTCCGGCCTCGACGAGCTCCCTGAGCTGCTCGTTTCCGAGTTCGCGAAGCTCGGTGTCCCGGCTCAGCGCGCTACTGAGACCCCCGCTTTCACGGTGCGGAACAGCGTGCTCTAGTATTTCTTCTCGTGCGGTGCTGAGCCGGTCAAGATCGGAACGGCACTTCACTGGGGTATGGTGTAATTGGCAGCACGACTGGTTCTGGTCCAGTTAGTCTAGGTTCGAGTCCTGGTACCCCAGCTGGAGAACTCTCCGGAGTGAAACACAGAGTGACCCCCCTGCGAAGGCGGGAAAACCGGTCTGGTAAGTTTCTCCACAGCAACACAGCAGGAGAACAACTGAAAAACCTCCTCTCGGAGGAGGAAGATCCTAGCCCCCGTCGTCTAGCGGCCTAGGACGCCGGCCTCTCACGCCGGTAGCGTGGGTTCGAATCCCATCGGGGGTACAAGCAGCTACCACGCAAAGAGCGTCGATCATTTTGATCGGCGCTTTTTGCTATTTCGGGAGCTGACATGGCGTCGGTGATCCTTTCTCCTGCTTCCGCAATCGCGGGCACCTGATCTGCTGGCAGTTTAACCCCAATCGTCACTTCGTCGCCGTGGCCGTTCAAATGCACGGTGAGTTGAGTCACTTCGAAGAGCGCCTGAAGAAGGGGCTGCGGTGCTCTGGCCAAGTTGACCCGTAGACAGGGAACAGCGTCCAGGAGGCTCAGGTCCGATGGTGTGGGTGGTGCTGGAGTCTCGGTGTCTTGCGCGCCCAGCTGCGCCACTTCGGCTTGAACGGTGTTCTCGCTCGCTGCCAGTTCGTTGAAACTTTGCCTCAGCGCTTTCGTGAACGGGTCGTCAGGTGCGCCGTCTTGGGCTTGTCGAAGCAGGGCTTCCTAGTTTGCGTTCGATGTCGGTGAGCTGTCGTTGGAGGCGTTCTCTGTTTTCGGTGCGTGCTTGTGCGGCGCTGTCGTCCACAGTGGCCAGGTCGGCTTCCAGAATGGACGTACGGTCAGGGCCGAAGATCGTGTCGGCGAAGAAGCGTTCGACGGCGTCCAGGAGCTTATCTTCGCGGATCCTGACCGCGGTGGGCAGATCGGCATGTGGGTCGGCACTGCCGCAGTTGTTCTTTTGGGACCAGCCAGCAGTGTCACCGGCGCCCTGAGCAGCACGGTGGTGACGTTGTCCATCACGGCGGCTCTCGCCGGAGCCGCAAACGTCGCTCTCGGCCGAGTCGGCAGGTGCGGAGCCTCCGCCGCGGTTCCCGGCGTCAATCCCCCTTGCCTTGTATGAGGAAATCCGGCGGGCCTCAGGAACGGTGCCGGTTGATTTCCTTTGGTGTCACCCACAGGGATGGTCGCTCCGGCTACGGCCCACTCATCGGTTCGGTGGCCACGAATTGTTCATGATCCGGATCAGAGCAGGACTGGTCTGACGAGGGTCGTGTTCGATGTTCGCCCGAGGAAAAGGAGCACGTTTGTGAGCACCATTCGTCGCCGCATCATCGTTGCCGCCGCCTTGCCCGCTGCGGCTTTCGCCCTTCTTCTGTCCGGCGCCGGCGCCGCTTCGGCTGCGCCCGCCGCATCCGCCGTGTCGGCGCCCGCCGACCACGACAACGGCCATGGTCACCACCATCACCACGGACTCGGCCTCAATCTGAATCTCAGCGTCTTGCTGGGCCTGCACGGTCACGGCATCGGCTGGGACGACGACGAGTGCGATGACCATGGTGGTCTTCTGGGCCTCGGCTGATCCAGCTCGATGGGGGCCTCGCGCAATGCTCGTGCGAGGCCCCCATAAGAAATGAGCCTCTGGCCAGGGGCGTCAGTCGATGTGGGGACTGGACCAAGCTGCCTGCCAGGTGGATACGAAAGCAGGCTGTCCGCGAAGTTCAGCCCTGCCGCCGGTGCCTCATGGCCCGGTGGACGGGGTACGCCCGATGTCGTGCGTAGCCAGGACACGGGCGGGAAGGAGATCGTACGTGTTTGGCAAACGCTATGCCGCATCGATGATCAACCGGAGTGCGGAGAATCAGCAGGACCGGCGCCGTTTCCTGCGTGCCGCCGGGGTGACCGGTCTGGGTGTGGTCGGTGCGGGCGCGCTGGGCGGCCTGACCGTTCCCGCCGCGTCCGCGGGCACCGTCCGGCAGGCGGCGGGAGAAGCGGCGGCCGAAGGGGTCAGCGACGGGGCGGTGCTCAATTTCGCGCTCAACCTCGAGTACCTGGAAGCCGAGTTCTATCTGCACGCCGTCACCGGTAAAGGGCTCGCCGACTCGCTCACCACGGGGACCGGCACCCGCGGCGGGGTTACCGGTGGCCGTGCCGTGAAATTCAAGACCAAGGCCGCGAAGCAGTACGCGCAGGAGATCGCCGGGGACGAGAAGGCCCATGTCGAGTTCCTGCGTACCGCGCTCGGATCCGCGGCGGTGAGCCGTCCGGCGATCGACCTGCAGTCCAGTTTCACCGCTGCGGCGCAGGCCGCGGGCCTTGTCCGGAAGGGACAGAGCTTCGACGCGTTCGCGTGCGAGGAGAACTTCCTTTTGGCGGCGTACTTGTTCGAGGACGTCGGCGTCACCGCGTACAAGGGCGCCGCGCCGCTGATCACCAACAAGACCTACCTCGAAGCCGCTGCCGGAATCCTCGCGGTGGAGGCGTACCACGCCGCGAACATCCGCTCCGCGCTTTACCAGCACTCCGGCGGGATTCTCGGGCTCGGTCTGCTCGGCCGTGACCTGCGGGAGGCCAGTGTCAAGCTGTCGAACGCCCGGGACAGTCTCGATGGAAAGACCGATCTCGACCAGGGTGTCGTGGACAACGACGGCCGGGCGAACATCGTGCCGACCGACGCCAACGGCATCGCTTACAGCCGTACTCCGGGCCAGGTCCTCAACATCGTCTATCTGAACCCGAAGGCCGTCACCTCCGGCGGGTTCTTCCCCAAGGGTGTCAACGGTGACGTGAACACCAGCGACCCGAACGGCTGATCACACGTCTGGCCGGTCCGGGTGTACTCCAGACCCGCCCGGGCCGGCCAGGTGAGTCCACAAGAGACACTCGGGTAAGTCAGCGCTCGTAGTACATCCGGGTGGGAACGAGTGCCCACACCACTTTTCCGGTTCCCTCCGGCCGGACGCCCCACTCGAGTGACAGATGTGCGACGAGAAGAAGCCCGTGATAGCCGGGAACCGATCGGCCTTCGGCCCTCGATTGCAGTTCCTCGGTGTCTGGGTCGTCGTCGGTGACCTCGATCAGGACACCGCGGGTCTGCCTGGTGATCCGGAGTTCTCCGGGAGTGGTGTATCGGTAGGCGTTGGCGACCAGTTCGTCGAGTACGAGCAGTACGGCGCCCAAAGGTTCGTTGCCGCGGCCGAATCCCAGGCAGTTGGCCACGGTCGACCGCACGCGGCGTTGTTCGGGGCGCTTCGCCAGGCTGAGGGTGATCTCCGCGGTCCAGGCGACGCGTTTGATCAGGCGGTCGAGTTCGAAGCTGATGTCATCCGGGAATTCTGAGTCCTCGCGCATCCCGCCCCCTGTCGACACCGGTCAACGGGTTTTCGGGACAGCACGGGAATCGGGCGGGCGGCGTCACTCGTTCGGTCGGCACGGGACGACACAGCGGGGCACCGGCTCGGCCGGCGCCCCGCTGTGTCGTGCTCGACGAGGATCAGTCGGTGATGTGCAGGTCGTTGCCGGAGCCGACGGTGAGGTGGCTCAGGTCGGCGGCGATGCCGCCGCCGAGTGCGCCGTTGCCGACATTGCTGACGACGTCGTGGACGTCGTTGACCGAGCCGGCGTGCGAGCCGATGTCCCCGATGTGGTTGGTGACGTCGCCGACGTGGTTGGTGACGTTACCGACGGCCGAGTCGTTCGCGACGTCGTCGAGGTGGGAGGTCACGCCGGACACCTTGCCGGCGATGTCGCCGACGCCGTGGGCGGTCACGTCGCCGATGGTGTGCTCCAGGCCGGTGTTCACGCCCAGCGTGCTGGTGAGGTCGCCGACGGTGGAGCCGACACCCTGGGTGCCGTCGATCGCCGAGTCGAGGCCGGAGACGTCCTGCAGCCCGGAAGTGAGGTTGCCGCCGTCGAGCGCGCCGGTGACGTCGCCACCGGTGACGTTGCCCGCGACATCGCCCACAGCCCCGGT
Organism: Amycolatopsis thailandensis; assembly: GCF_002234405.1. Lineage (GTDB taxonomy): Bacteria > Actinomycetota > Actinomycetes > Mycobacteriales > Pseudonocardiaceae > Amycolatopsis > Amycolatopsis thailandensis. The sequence goes on from NZ_NMQT01000073.1 coordinate 105,189, forward strand.
GACCGCGCCTACCGGGGCGACCTCCCCGCCGCCGATGTTGTCGATCTTGCCCGCGAGGTCGCCCGCCGCGGTGAAGGGAGCGGCGACGTTCTGCGTGATGGCGGTCATTCCGCCGACGGCGCCGAGCACGTTGTTCTCGGAGGTGGCGTCGCCGAGGGAGAGGCTCTGGGTGAGGGCCTTGAGCTGCTCGATGGCACCGGCCTGTCCGGTGGTGATCGAGTCGAGGTCGAGGCCGTTCTCGCCACCGAGGGTGTTCGTGGGGGCGTAGTCGAGGACGAGCGGCAGGATCTCGTGCAGGTCCGCGCCCGAAATGTCGCCGAGACCGGCGTCGTTCAGCACCTGCTGCGGGTTGCTCCCGAAAGAGTCGCGAGCCGACGGGTCGTTGAGCAGGTTGAGCGTGAAGTCGTACAGGGACTGCGTGGGGTTCATCGACCAGGCTCTCTGTGGGGACTGTGGTTCCGTGGACGGACCGAAGTTAGGGCGAGTCCCGAGGCCGTGACATCGGGTGCGGCGCCTAAAGGTGATCTCGCGAACCACCGAGGGGGTCTCATCACCCGTTAGGGGATGTCATTCGGATGTGACCGGGGTCTCACTTGGCAACAGGGGGTCATGACGCCCATCTGCCGGGACCGCCGGTCTCGAAATCCTGATGGGTGACCGATTCCGGGGCACCGAGTCCAGGGAGGTGCTCAGCGTCATGGAGGAGCTGCTGCCGTCGCAGCTGAGAGACGTGCTGACCGCGATCGATGCCGACCCGCGGGCACCGGTGCGAGTTGTCCTGTCCGGTCCGCCCGGGTACGGGAAATCGACGGCTTTGGCCGCGGTCGCGCGTCACTATCGTGCTGCCGCCGTCACCGTCGTCTCCCGCGAGGACTTGAAGGAAGGGAAGCCGGCCGCCGATGCGGTGGTCCTGATCGATGACGCCGACACACTCGCGCCCGACGAGCAGGAGGTGTTGATCGATCTGGCGGCCGGGGTGTCCCGGCTCGTGGTCACGCATACTCCCGGCGCGGCGGGATTCGTGGCCGCGGAGCTGCTCACCTCGGTCACCCGGCACGTGCGCCTGCCAGGCTGGACCGTGCAGGACGTGGCCCGGTTCGCGGGCAGGCCGCTCGGCTCCGAGCGAGCGGCGGCCGTCCAGCGCGCGACCGCCGGGGTACCGAGGCTGGTGGCTCGCTGCCTCGCCGCACCCGTCGTCGACGAGTTGATCGACGAATTACGGAGCGAGCTGGATCAGCTCGGCGAACAGGGAACGACCTACCTGATCGTGGCCGGTGTCGCGGGCGGCCGGGACATCGAACTGCTCGCGGTCGCCTTGGGCGGATCCCGAGACGATGTCTCGGCGGTCGTCGACCGGGTCCGGGGCGCGGGGTTGCTCGCCGCCGATGACACCGTGCCGCCAGTGGTGGCGCGGGCGGTGCGTGACCATGTCGGTGTCGATCGGATGCTGACCGTGCTGGTGCGGATGCTCGAAGCCCTGCTCGTCGCGGGGCAGCCGGTTCTGCCGATCGCTCGTGAGCTGCAGCGGCTCGGGGCCGGGGGAGCGGTCGTGAGGGAGGGGCTCGAAGCGGCGGCCGCCGAAGTGGTCCTGGACGACCCTGCCATCGCGGCCGACCTCTACGCGGCGGCGGCGCGAGGTGGCAGTTCACGGACGAGGCTGGCGCCTGCCTGGGCGCGGGCCGCGGTCCTGTCGGGGCGGCTCGACCTCGCGTTGCGGCTAGGTGACGAACTGCTCGGCTCGGCCGACCCCACGGCACGGCATCGTGGCGCGCTCGTGGTGGGGACGGTCATGGCCCGGCGCGGTGATCTCGCCCGCGGAGCGGAACTCCTGCGCTGGTCCGGCGAGCCGGGGGCGCTGCTGCTCGCGGACTTGGCGGGTGTCGCGCTCGGTGAAGTCGCAGCCGAAGAGCAGACCGTCGCCGGGACGCCTGTGCCGGCGTACGGGCATGTCGCCGGACGGTTGCTCGACGGGATCCGCGAGTCCGTCACCGGACGATCCGAGGCCGCGCTGACGACCTTGCTCGCCTCCGCGGACACCGCCGAGGCCACCGGTATGGCACATCTCCTGCCGGATTCCCCCGCCGCGCTCACCGCGACAGTGGCTCTGCACGCGGCCGAGTTCGATCTCGCCCACGGTGTCCTGACCCGCGCGGCCGTCAGCGAGCGGCACGAGCTTCTGCTGGGCTGGACCGCGATGCTCCGCGGCGACCTCGCCACGGCCGAAACACACCGTTCCACCGTGCAAGAGCGGGCCGGTCGGCTGCCACCGCGGGACGAGTTGTTCCTGCGCGCCCTCGAACTCGGACTGGCCCGCCGCGCCGACACTCCGGACGCGACCCGAGGGAGCTGGGCCGGTGCGTACGAGGCGATGATGAGACAGCCGGCGGATCTGTTCTCCTTGCTGCCCTTGGGAGAACTGCTCATCGCGGCGGCACGGGTGGGTGAGGGCTTCCGGGTCGCAGCCCACCGTGAACGGGCCTTCGAACTGCTCACCCGGCTCGGCAGACCCATGTTGTGGTCGGCCTGGCTGGACTGGTCCGTGTTCCACGCCGCCGTCGTCTCCGGTGACCGGCAAGCCGCCCGCGACGCGATCGAGAATCTCACCGGGCACTCCACGAGCGGGCGCCTGGTTCCCGCGTTCGCCGCCGCGGGTGCCCAATGGCTCGCGGTCCTGGACGGGGTCATCGATGTCGAGGCGGTACTGGCCGGAGCGGGGCTGCTCCACCGCGCCGGTCTGAGCTGGGATGCCGCCCGGCTGACCGGGCAGGCCGCGATCCGCGCCACCGACCGGACCGCCATGACGACTTTGCTGCGTGCGGTCAAGCGATTCCCGTCCGCGGTGAGCGGTGTCGCCGAAACCGCGGCGTCCGCTCTCGCTGAGCCACCTGCCCTGACCCCGCGGGAAAGCGACATCGGCCGCCTCGTCGTCGACGGCCATACCTATCGCGAAATCGGCGAGCTACTGCATATTTCCGGGAAGACCGTGGAGCATCACATGGCACGAATACGTGCCAAGCTCGGTGCCCAGGACCGCCGCACGACAACCGCTCTGCTCAGTGGAATTCTCGGCGACGAATAGAGAAAGGACAGCGGTGTCCCGGGAACGAAATCCGGGACACCTTCCGGCGGCGACGGTCTTCAGGACGACCGATCCGGTCCGTTTCGGTCGAGTCGCAGAACTTCGGCCCGGGCGTGCGCGACCCGGCTGGTTTCCCGGCCTTCGGCGTGGGCGATCTCGCGTGCGAGGTCTTCGGCCGCTTCGATCTGGTGCCGGGCGCGACGCCGGTTGTGCCCGCTCTTGCGGAAGTTCTTGCGGTCCTTGCGCAGTCCGCTGACCGCGTCGAGCAGCGCGGGCCCGACCACTCCGGCCTCGGCTTCCGGGCTGAGCAGGTCGCGCATCCAGTTCCGCTCCCGGCGGGCGGCGCGGCGCAGGACCGCGAACAGCGCGACGAGCTCGACGGCCGCGATCACGAACGGCAGCACCACGGTCAGCGGACCGCCGCCGCCGAGGCCGGTCATGTCGTCCCAGGCGAAGTGGAACACCATGGCCATGGCCATGGTCAGCACACCGGGCACCACCCGGCGCTCCCCACGGGTACGGCCCAGCACCCACATCAGCCCGGTGCAGAAGATGGCGCTGAACAGCGCGTGCGACACGATCCCGGACGCGCCGCGGACGAGGAAAATCTGCAGCGACGTGCCGAGCTGGTTCGCGCCGAAGTTCTGGGCGGCGCCGTTGTAGACGTAGAGCACGTCCTCGAACACCTGGAAGCCCAGGCCGATGTACGCGCCGATGATGAAACCGTCGTAAGCGCTGCGGACCAGCCGTGGGGCGAGCCCGATCAGGAGGACGAGCCCGAGCGCCTTGCCCAGCTCTTCGTTGATCGGGGCGCTGAGCCCGGCGGCCCAGCTGTCGGCGAAGGCGGTGCCGCCGACCTTTGCCCAGATCTCCAGCAGTGCGGTGTTGGCAGGGAGCGCGATCCAGAACGTCGCGGCGACGCCGCCCCAGGCGAAGCCCGCCGTGAGGAGTCCACCCGGCTGGGCGGTGTAGCGGTTCTGGTGGCGCAGCACCAGCAACCACGGCACGAGGTACAACGCGAACAGCAGCACGCCGCCGGTCAGGGCCGGGGTGTAGAAACCGCCGGCGCCGAAGTATCGCGCGATCGCCAGCGCGCCGCCGCCGATGCCGAGCAGGTACACCCAGAAAGCCAGGTTGTGCGGCTGGAAGAACCGGAACGGCACGCCCCAGCCCGACTCCTTGATCGCGGCCAGCTGGGCCGCCTTGCCGCTCATCGGGCCGCGCCCGGGGTGATGCCGCGCAGGAACGCCGTCACTTCGTCGCGATAGCGCTCGAACTGGTCTGGCGCGGTGCGTACCCGGACCAGCAGCGCGGGGGCGGTATCGGCGGGCTGCCCGACCTTGAAGGCGACGTCCAGCACGTCGCCGGCCGGGCCGGTGCTTGCCTGGACGACCCCGGTCAGCCCGGCGGCGGTCGTGATGGTGCCGCGCGCTCCGTCGAGACCCGGCGCGTCGCCTTCGGACCGGTCTACCTGGTCGAGGAACGCGTCTGCCGACCCGGTGTAGGAGGCGCCGCGCAGGTCGATGGTCGCGCCGCCGGTGGCCAGGGTGATCTGCAGTGCAGTCGGGCTCGCCGAAGCAGCGGTGCCGGTGAGGGTGCCGCTTTCCAGTTGCCAGCCGACCGGCGGGACCGCCGTCGCACCGGCGCCAAGGTCGAGAACGTCACCCGCTTTGACCTCGTTGTGCCATGGAATCGCGGAGTTCAGCGCGGGCAGCCCGTAGATCAGCACCAACGCCGCGGCGAGCGCTACCAGCGCTGGGGTGAAGGTCCGCCGGTCGAGCCCGAGGAAACGGTGCTCGACCGGCACCCAGCCTTGCGGTATCTCCTGCGCATCACCCGTCACGTGCACCTCTCTCACGCCCTGATCCGGTCGCCACGAACTATAAGAGCGTTCCTGTTCGATTCGCACTTCGTGACGCCCCGGAGCCTGGCCGGCTGCCGCCGAGCTTGAACCCGCCGTGCCACGCTCTGTCTCCGGCTAGAGCCAGGACGCGAGTTTGTCGAGGATCTTCGTCTTCGTGGCGGCGCCGTTGAGGGTGGTGACGGGTTCGCCGTCGACGAACAGGATCATGGTCGGGATCGAGAGAATGCCGTAGTCGCCCGCGATCTCCGGGTTGTCGTCGATGTCGATCTTGACGACGGTGAGCTTGTCGCCGTGTTCGTCGGCGAGCTCGGCGAGCACCGGGGCAAGGGCTTTGCAGGGGCCGCACCAGGGTGCCCAGAAGTCGACCAGTACGGGCTTCTCCTGGTTCAAGACCTCGGCGGGAAACGTGTCCGTGGTGATGGATTCGACGCTCATGGTTCTGCTTTCTCTTGTGCTCAGCCGAAGGTGAAGGAGAACGCCTGGACGCCGGAGCCGACAGTGACGTCGAGCGCCCCGGCTTCGATGTCCTGTGTGGACAGAAGCTGGTACGAGTTCGGGGTGCCGTCGACCTGGATGGTCTTGGTCTGTCCCTTGGCGGTGTAGGTGACGGTTCCCTTGCCTGCCAGGACCATCCGGACTTCTTTGGCGCGGTAGTTGAGCAGGATCTTCCCCTCGGCGCCGGTGGGGGTGATGTTCTGGCTGGTGAGGGTCCAATCGCCGTTGAGGACGAAGGTGTCCGGCGGCTGGGTGGCGGGGTAGGCGAAGGTCTTCGCGCCCGCGGTGTAGTCCTCGGTTCCGGCGAAGTTGACGCGTTTGGTGGAGCCGAGGTAGGTCTCGCGGGTGATGGCGGAAGTGTCCGGGGTGTCGTCGGTGGTGCCGGTGGCGGCGGGGAGCCGGACGCCGGGGTCGGCCTTGGTGAGCAGCTCGCGGATGAGTTTCTCAGTGGTGGCGTAGTCGCCTTCGCCGAATTTGATGTGCCGCACGGTGCCGTCGGCGTCGATCAGGTAGTGCGCGGGCCAGAACCGGTTGCGGTAGTTGGTCCAGGTCGACAGGTTGTTGTCGAGGGCGACCGGGTAGCCGATGCCGAACTTGTCGGCGGCGGCTTTGACGTTGCCGGGTTCCTTTTCGAAGGCGTATTCGGGGGAGTGGACGCCGATGACCTGGAGGCCGGCGTCGCGGTAGGCCTTGTCCCAGGCGGTGACGTGCGGGATGGAGCGCTGGCAGTTGATGCAGGAGTAGGCCCAGAAGTCGAGCAGGACCACCTTGCCGCGCAGTTGTGCCAGGTCGATCGGTGCGTTGCCGGGGGTGTTGAACCACTGCTGGATGTCTTTGATGTCGGGGGCTTTTCCGCAGCTTTCGAGGTCCTTGGCGCCGTCGGTGCAGAGGTCGAGGTCCTTGTTCTGGTCGTTCTCCAGTCCGCCGAGGTTCAGTGCCTTCTTGACTTGCTCGGAGTTGTTGATGTCGTTCTGCAATCCGCTGGTGTAGTCGGGGATGGCCCGCTGGAGCAACGCCGGGAGGTTGAACACCAGCCCGATGGCGAGCGCGATCATCACGATGCCCGCGGTGATCCGGATACCGCGCTGACGTTTGCGGAAGGCCTTCACCCGTTCGGCGACCCGGCGCCCGGCGAGGGCGAAGATCAGCAGCGGGAGCGCGGCGCCGATGGCGAAGGTCGAGGTGAGCACGACGGTGTCGAGGCCGATCTTCCCGGTCGATCCGGCGACCGTGATCGCGGCGAGCACCGGGCCCGCGCACGGTACGTAGACCGCGCCGAGGCCGAGGCCGAGTGCGAAGCCGCCGCGGTTGGCGTCGGGGCGTCGTTGCGGGATCCAGCTGAACGGCTTCTCCAGCAGGTGCTCGAACTTCGGGACGATGAGCCCGATCCCGATCAGTGCCAGCACGATCAGGCCCGCCCAGCGCAGAACATCCTGCGGCAGCCCGAGAATCGACAAGAGCAGCGAGCCGAACAAGGTCACCAGGGTGAAACTGACCACGAGACCCAGGATGATCAGGTAGGGACGCGAGCGCGGGACCTTCGTCTCGACTGGGGCGTCCGCTGTCGCGACGCCCCCGCCGTTCTGTTCCTTGTGGACGGACGGCTTGGCGCTTTGCACGCCGCCGGAAAGGAAAATGACCGGCAACACCGGGAGGATGCACGGAGAAATGCCCGTGACCAATCCCCCGATGAGGCCGATCAAGGCAAGTGTGAGCACGGTCGCTCCCGAGCGGGTCCAGTGGGTTTGGGTGACAGGAGAGATTCGTGCCCCGGGCGCCGGCGGATTGCCACCCTCGTGCTTCGAGTGGTGACGAAGAGTCCACGATCGTGTTCGAAAGGTAACGGAACGGTCTCGATGCTCCGATCGGCCCATCCGGGCCGGTGAAAGCCTCGAAACCAGGATGTTCGCCGCCTCGGGAAAGCGCCGAGGCGCTTCAAGCCCTGTGGGCCGATTCCCTCAGTCATTAGGAGTTACCAGTCATGAAGCGCAGTACTCGCCGCGTCACCCTGGCCACCGGTCTCGCCGCCTTCGCGCTCATGGGCGCGGCGTGCGGCAGTGACAGCGGATCGAACAACGCGGGCAGCACCCCGGCACCGTCGTCCTCCGCCATGCAGCAGCCTTCCTCCAGTGCGATGGCCGACCCGGCCAAGGACCTCGTCGGCCCGGGTTGTGCCGGCTACGCGGAAAAGGTGCCCAGCGGACCGGGTTCCGTCGCGGGTATGGCGGCCGACCCGGTCGCCGTAGCGGCGAGCAACAACCCGCTGCTCAAGACTCTCGTTTCCGCGGTCTCCGGGAAGCTGAACCCCAAGGTGGACCTGGTCTCGACGCTCAACGGCAGCGAGTTCACCGTCTTCGCGCCGGTCGACGACGCGTTCGCGAAGATCGACGCCGCCACCATCGAGAAGCTCAAGACCGACGACGCGCTCCTCAAGAAGATCCTGACCTACCACGTCGTCCCCGGCCAGATCGCGCCCGACAAGATCGTCGGCGACCAGACCTCCGTCGAGAAGGGCGTCGTCAAGGTCACCGGCACCAAGGACGCGCTGAAAGTCAACGACGCCAACGTGATCTGCGGTGGTGTGCACACCGCGAACGCGACCGTGTACCTCATCGACTCGGTCCTGATGCCCCCGGCCGCGTAAGCCACTGTCCACATCGGACGTCGTGGAGGGTGCCTTTCTCGCCGGAGAGAGGCACCCTCCACGACTGGACCACTGGAGCCTGGCTGTGACCAAGGTCCGGGCTCTAGGAGCCGGGTTTCTCGTTGCCGCCATGGCAGCACTCACGGCTTGCGGCAGCGCCTCTGAAGTCGCGGGTCCACCGGGCAGGATCGCGTTGCCTCCGGGATCCGTTCCCGCGGGAGCGGCAGGGCTCACCGGATCCCCGGACGGCTCGACCACGAAGGCGGACATCTTCGGCCCGGCGTGTTCCTCGAAGCCGTCCCGATTTCTCACCGCGGCCGAGTCGGCGGAGCTGCTCGACACCGCGGTCACGGTCTTCGCTCCCGCTGACGAGGCGCTCGGCGACACCGACCCGGAGCCGATCCTGCGCCGCCACGTCATCGGCAAGCGGTACGACGCCAAAGGGCTCGCGGTCGCCGGTTCCGTGCCGAGCCTCGACAGCACCGGTGGCCCGGTGAAGATCGACGGTTTCGGCGAGAACATGACGATCGACGGCGCGAAGATCCTGTGCGGCAACGTTCCCGAGAGGAATGCGACCGTCTTCGTGATCGACAAGGTGTTGAAACCGAAGTCCGCCTGAACTTGTCTTGCGTCCGGGAGCAGGTGGCCCTGGCGCGGGGGAACGCTGATTCGGCAGCGTTCCGCCGGGCGCCGCCGTCGCTGGTTCACTCCATGGCGACGGCGGCGGCCGGCACCCGTCCGAGGACTGTCCGGATCCGAATCCTCCGCATGAGGTTCGGGGACAGGCTCACCGCGATGGTCATGCACGCGTCGGCACGCTGGACCGTGCGGTACGGGGAAACGTTGCGGTTCGCCGGGAGCGATCTGCCGTCGCCGGAGGTCGTTCGTCTCCCGACCCGGCATGGCCGAGTCCGCGTGTACGTGTACCGGCCGCCGAATCCATGCGGTGCGTACGTGCACTTTCACGGCGGAGCCTGGCTGATGCGGTATCCGGCCATGGACGACTGGTGGTGCCGCTATGTCGCGGCCATTGCCGGGGTGACGGTGTACAACGTCGACTTCCGGTGTGGTCCCTACGTCGCGTTCCCGGTGGCGCAGCACCAGTGTTTCGACGCCGCGTCCCGGGTGGCTACTGGAGCACGGGTCGCGGTGGGCGGGTTCTCGTCCGGTGGTGGGCTGGCGGCGGCTGTCTGCCTGCAGGCCCGGGACGAAGGTTCTTGGCGGCCTGCGCTCCAGGTGCTCGGCGTGCCCGCGCTGGATCTCGCGAGCGATCCGGACCCGGCCGCGGGCGGGATGATCTCCCCGGGCCTGCGCGACCTGGTCCGCCGCGTGTACTTCCCGGACCCGTCGACCCGGGGGCACCCGTACGCCTCGCCTCTGCTGGCTCCTGAGCTGACCGGTTTGCCGCGCGCGGTCGTTCTCGTCGGCGAGCACGACGCCTTGCGCGGCGACGGTGACCGGTACGCGGCCCGATTGCGTGAAGCCCAGGTGGACGTCGTATACGACCGGACGCCCGGGGTGGACCACTACTTTCTCACCGATGACCCGGTCCGGGCCCGGACGACCATGGCCTGGGTGGCGGAAGAGATCCGCCGGGCGGTGTCAGGCGCCGCTTCGGAATGACGCCGCCGCGTGCACCGGGCCTTCGAAGATGTCCGCGATCCGGGTGTAGCCGACGTCGTTCGGGTGGAACCAGTCGTCGGCGAGGCTGCCACGCAAGGGTCCCAAGGCGGGGCCACGCATGTCGGCGACGTGGATCCGGCTGCTCGCCGCCGAGGCGTCGAGGAGGGCGTTGACCGCGTTCGCCGCGGCGTTGCCGTGCGGGAGCGTGGCGACCACCGAACGTCCGGCAGGGAGCCGGTCGAGCAGATCGGTGAACCGTTTCTCGACACCTCGGCGGCGGGCGGGGGTCAGCATGTCGTTGGCGCCGACCAGGACCGTCACCAGAGCCGGGGCCGCAGGCAATGTGAGCATGCGGGGGAGCTGGTCGTCCACGACGTCGGCGATCCGGGCGCCGGACGTCGACAGGTTCACCACCGCGAAGCGGTCTGCGAGCCGGGCCTCGAGCCGTGGTACCCAGCCGCCGCTGACGGTCCGGGCTCCGATGCCTTGCGTCATCGAGTCACCGAGAGCGACCCACAACGGCTTACCGGAGGTGAGGGCCTTCTGATTCGCCTCCGACCACGCGTGTGCGAACGGGATCTTCTGAGCGCGGACACGACGGACGCCGGGCAGCACGACCGAGGCCAGGTCGAGCACCCGGCCCGACCAAGTTCGGTCCGCCACCTCGATCTCCCTTCGGGGTCCTTTACCTCTTTCTTCGGTGCACGACAGGCCGCGGATGGGCTCCGCTTTCCGCGAGCGACCGGAGAGGATGGATCCACAAGGCGGTCGGCCGACCTGTCATCGGGTACTCCGGTGGTGGCGCTGGTGAAGTCGACCGAGATCTCACTCGCGACGAACCGACGACACCGGTTGTCGACCACAGCGTCGTCAGCTTCTTCGGCGCCGCACTCATCGCTGTCGCCATCGACTGGCTCAAACGGCCAGGTGTGGAAGGGGCGCGGGCCAGCGGTGCTCGCCCAGGTATCGGACGCGGTCGACAGCGGTTCTCCGTCAGCTTATGGCTTCTGTCCGACGCCGGCCCAGACCACCGCTTCGTTCGACGAATCGAACGACACCGGTCGAGCGGTCGGACCGGTCTCCTCCGGATGCCAGTCCGGCGTCCAGACCCAGCCTGGGTCGATGACCTCGAAATCGTCGAGTAGCGTCGATATCTGTTCACGTGTCCGCAAGATGACGTTGCTGCTGCTGGATTCGTCGTACATTCGTTTAAGTTCGGCCAGGTTCTTGGACGACGCCTCCGGAACGCCCTCGTCTGTCACATGCGATATCGCAAGGTAAGAGCCTCGTGGTAACAAATCTCGGAATCGAGCGACGGATTCGGGACCGATATCGTTGCCGTACCTGTCCGGTTGATGAACGTGGAGGACCGCGATGAGCAACAAGGCGACCGGCTCATTCGGGTCAAGCAGCTGGGTATCGATCGCTTGCCGCCACAACTCGTCCGGATTGCGAAGGTCGCCGGCGACAACGGTCTGCCGGGACGCGTCACCTTCCTGATTCAATAGCATGTTGGCATGAGCGACGGCCACCGGGTCGTTGTCGACGTAGACGACGCGCACATCCGGTGTCGCACCAGCTTCGCGCTGCGCCTCGTCGGCCACTTGGTGCGTGTTGCCCGCGGTAGGGACGCCGGCACCGATGTCGAGGAACTGCCGCACGCCTCGTTTGGTCAAATGTCGGACCACTCGGTTCAGCAATTGCCGGTTGGCCAGGGCGATATTCCTCAAAAGTGGGAATTTTGCCAGCACGCGATCGCCGAAGTCACGGTCTACCGCCCAGTTGGCGGTACCGCCCAAGTAATAGTCGTAGACCCGAGCAACACTCGGGCGATTCAAGTCGACACCTTCTGGTGGAACCGGATCAGACTTTCTCTCGGACACCGGCCGAGCCTCCCCGTCGTCGCCTTCCGGAATATTCTCCGATGTTAGCGAATAAGTGGGATCGCGCTCGTCGAGGGCGGCTTGCTGTTGGGCAGTCGTTACGGGCACGGTCCTCACCAGCGCGAAGCCGAGTCGTGCATCTCAAGGAGAGCGGTTCTGCTGTCGTCGACGCTGAGCGCCTGTCGAAACACCTTGTTCCACTCTCCGATGTGGTACTCGACCTGCTGACGTCCGCGATAGATCCGGGCAGGGCCGCCGCCGTACTCGTGATAGACCATGTCCTTGCCCTGTCCGCCGAGCTTGAGGACCGTCAGGTCGTGGGGCAGGTAAGGCAGGTTCGCCTCGAAGGGCACCAAGTGCACGAAGAGGTGCTCAGCGTAGTCGTCCATCATCCGTCGCAGATGCTGGATCTGCTCGCGGTAAAGCCCTGCCTTCCGGCCGCCGGGAAGCCGATCGAGCGACGACGGGCTGAACAGCGCCCGATACCGTGGCGGCCTGTCGCTCTGGAACAGTGCCTCCCGTTCCCTGCGTGCCTCGAGCACCGACGTGATGTCATAGAGGGCTCCCTCGACTTCGTACTGCTTCATGATGTACGGCTCACACTGGAACAAGTTGGGAAGTCGTTCGCTGTAGCAGCCGAGAATCTCCGCGGCCTCGCGCTCTGTCTCGAGCAGGGTCAGGTAGTCGCGGCTCGCGAGGACACCCGCCACCGGGCCGCCCTTCGCTTGCGCGGCCAGTATCCGGATGCGATCGGCCTCAGCGTCGGATACCTCGTAGAAGCGCAGCAACCGGGTCAAGTCTTGAGGACGGATCGCCACGAGCTCATTCTCGATCTTGTTGATCTTCGGCTGTGTGCAATCCAGAGCCGATGCGGCGCGACTCTGAGACCACCCGATCGCCTCACGAGCCTTCTTCAGGCTCGTGCCGAGCTCTATGCGGGCATTGACGGCCTCCCGTGACACTCCTTCTCCCCATCTCGCCTCATGAAGGAACACCCGCCCCTCGAAGGCCACTGAAAGATGCATTTCCGCCGACCTCTTCCATCGATCGGGTCGTATGAAATGCGTGACCGGGGCGCGTGCGACTGTACGTGACGAGAGCTTAGCGCATGATGCGAGCCAGCAAGGCCGTCCAGGCCTCGCTGCCGAACTCCAGAGTTTCACCGCGAGGATCCTTCGAATCCCGCACCCGGACTCCGGAACGGAGGATTAGCAGCTCCACGCAGTTATGGTGCGGCGTTGAATAGCTGGAGCGCACCCAACGTGCCCGCCCGTCGTTGTCGTCCCTGTGCTCCTGATTGATGTCAGTCATGTCCGAATCAGCCTCCCCCGAGCCTGAGCGTTGCGATTAGTCATATTTCCCGACTATTCCTGCGCGCCTGTCCAGTAGATCACGGCAAGCGGCATACTCGCAGGTAGGGAGCCTGTGGGTCTCGCGGAGTCGCACGCCAGGACGCTGTCATCGGCTGCAATCGGTAGCGTGCGACTAATCGGCGACTCGGCCGAGAGTGGTAGGTGCTGCCAGCTGAACAGAGCAGCATTGCGCTCCCGGAACCACCGCGCGTCGCAACTGAACGTAACGACGCGCCTTAAAGGGTGAACCCATCGGCATTCAGGTAATTCAGTAATGCGGATAATCACGTTTTACGTCGGCGTATTTGCCGAACCTGTCGACCGCGACCGTTCGGCGTTGCGCGGCCACCGTTCAGCGCAAGCGGCTCTCTCGGTCTATCGGAGCAACCAGTCCCCGGCAGACTGGCTAACGAGTCGGAATCCTCCGTACTAACCGAACCGGGGAAGCTTCCGTGAAAACAGAGATCGAATAGGTGCGGCTCCCTGCTCGCGACAGGGAGCCGACTCTGCTGAACTCGCCCCTAGAGAAGAGGAGTTACAGCGTGCCCACTATAGATGGAGCATCGCCGACTAATCCAGACGAAGCGCCGCGCAAGTCACCACACAAGGCGCCCCGCATCACCCTCGTCATCCATGGATCGCCGACCGGACAACGGCCGACGGGCGAGCAAACAGATGACCCGGCAACGGAAGAGAGGCCGGACTCGCGGACGGTGACACCTCCGGGAGCGGCAACGAAGCGCCGCAATGACCGAGGCGGGCGCCATGAACTTGTCGACCCGACGTGGTTCGGGCGGCTCGAACGCCTCTTGCAGTCCTGGCCTCCCACCCTTCGGCTGGCGTTGCTGATCGCCGTCGTGCTGACCGGCACCGCCGCGATAGCTGCCACGCTGGGGATCGGTGGCCAGCTGGCGCTCATCGCGCTCAGCCTGGTCGAACGCCGCAGACTTCGTGACCGCATGACCCGGGGCGGCCGCACCACTCCACCGGGCAAACGCGTCAGGAAGTAGGTGTGTGCTCCTGGCGGTCAGGCCTGCCCTGCTACCCGCCGGCGGAGGTCCTGTGGTCGGAAGACAGCAGGACCTCCGTGCGCCGGTGTTTGCGGGTACGTGAGGGCTAGCGGTAGGTCGTGTGGCGTTGCGCTCCGGCTGCCGGCGCACTATCCCGGCATGCATGGGCGGGGACAAAATCCCGGAAGAGCCGTGAAATTCCGAAGTGGACTGAACGACCTCGCTAGCGCGAAGACGACACTTCCTACCCCTAGGTCTTTGAAGGTCATAGTCAAGAGCCGTGGCCGACGCGCTGTTCGCCGATCCCGCTGACCCTCGAGGCGCACGCGTGAGCCGACGTACGTTGACACGGCTGTTCGTCCATGAAACCGGCATGAGCTTCGACCGCTGGCGCACCCAAGCTTTGTCGAGGGGCGGCATCCGAGCCGACTTTCCGTACGGTCGCGAGCAACTACTGAACGTCAGCCGGTCGTAGCGAGAACCAGCACCGCCCCGGCCGCGAACACCGCGCCGAGCCACATCACCGCCGAGGTCCCGGCGGCGTCCGCGGCGAGCCCGCCGACCATCGCGCCGAGCGCGATCGCCGCGTTGAACACTCCGGCGAACAGCGCCGACGTCGCTTCCCTGGCCTCCGGCGCGGCCAGCAGCATCCATGATTGCGAGGCCACCGAGACACCGCCGTAGGCCAGGCCCCAGACCACCAGCAACGCTGCCGCGGCGAGGGTGGTCAGTCCCAGGAGCGGAACCAGTGCCATCGTCGCCGACAAAGTCGCGCCGAGGGCCAGCAGGGTCGCCCGTGGTGATCGTGCCGCTCCGGCGCCGGAGGCGAAATTGCCCGCGATCCCGAAGAGCCCGTAGACCAGGAGGAGCGTTCCGATCTGTCTCGCGCTCACTCCGGCCACCTCTTCCAGCACCGGCCGGACATAGGTGTACGCGGCGAAATGCCCGATGACGATCAGCGCCACCACGATCAGTCCGAGGCGCACCCGCGGCACATCTGCCAGCCGCAGCATCGTGCCCAGGCGGACGTCCTGTTCCGTCGGCAACGACGGCAGTGACAGCGCCAGCGCGGCCAGTACCACCAGTGAAAGACCGCCTGCGCCGACGAAAGCGGCCCGCCAGCCGAGCAGATCCCCGAGGTAGGTACCCGCCGGTACGCCCAGGACGGACGCCACGGCGATTCCGCTGAAGATCAACGAGGTCGCGGACCCGATCGACTTTGACGGGACAAGCCGTGCGGCCAGGCTCGCCGCGATCGCCCACACTCCGCCCATGCCGATGCCGACCAGCACCCGAGCGACCAGCATGACGCCGAACCCGGGCGACCACGCCGCCAGCAGGTTCCCGGCCGTCAGCAGTGCCATCAGCCCGCACAGCACGGCCCGCCGGTCGAACTTCCCGAGCGCCGGGATGAGCAGGGGAGCGGAGACGGCCGCGACCAGGCCGGTGACCGTGAGCGTCAGCCCCGCCGTGCCTTCGGTGACCCGCAGGTCGCGGCTGATCGGGGTCAGCAAACCCACTGGCAGCATTTCCGACGTGACCACGGTGAAGGTCGCCGCGGCGAGCGAGCTCACCGCCGGCCAGCCCTTCTTCTGTCTGGTTTCCCTGAGCGCCATGTGTTCCAGGCAACCGTCGAGGTCGGCCGGGAACAACGGCCGATGTCTCATCCTTCTATGAGCGGGACTAATGGATCCAAGGGTGGAGGAAACCGATGAGCGGCCTGGAGATCCGTGAGCTGGAAGCGTTCCTGGTACTCGCCGAGGAACTGCACTTCGGCCGGGCGGGCGAACGCCTGTACGTCTCTCAGAGCCGGGTCAGTCAGCTGCTCCGCTCGCTGGAAGGCCGGATCGGCGCGGCGCTCGTCGAGCGCACGAGCCGCCGGGCGGAACTGACTCCGCTAGGGGAGAAGTTCCTCGCCGAACTGCGTCCGGCCTACGAGGCTCTTCGGGCCGCGGTCGATCACACGCGCGCCACCGCGCGAGGGGACGGCGGCGTGTTGCGCATCGGTTTCCAGGGCACCATCGACGACCATCTCGCGAACGCCATCGGTGGATTCGAGAAGCGCCACCCGGACTGCGCGGTGGAACTCACCGAAATTCCGCTGGCCGATCCGTTCGGTTCGCTCCACCGTCGGGAGGTCGACGCCGCGGTGGTGCTGCTTCCGGTGGAAGAACCGGATCTGGTGCTCGGTCCGGTTTTCTCTCGGCAGCCTCAGGTACTCGCCGTCTCGTCTCGGCATCCGTTCGCCCGCAGGGAGTCCGTCACCGTCGAGGAACTGGCGGAATGCCCTCTGATCGGGATCCGCGACCCGGCCCCGGAATACTGGCGCCACGCCCAGGCCCCTGAAATCACCCCCGAAGGGCGCCGGATACCGCGCGGGCCGACCGCCGGCACACTGCAGGAAGGCATGGGCCTCGCCGCGGCGGGCCAGGGCGGCATGATGCTGTGCCGCTCGACGGCCGAACACCAGGGGCGGCGGGATTCGGTCGTATTCGTGCCGCTCACCGGGCTGCCGGAGTCAGTGCTCGGAGTGGTCTGGCACGCGGAGGACAGCGGCCGGGCGCGCGCCTTCGCAGGGGAGATCGCCGTTCGGGCTCGAAGCTGACGTCGTCCTGCGGTCCGTCCGGTCTTCAAGTCCGGCTTAGTGACACCGGATTGCGTGCCCCGGGGGAAGACTCGTCCAGGATCCGAAACTCTGATGCGCCGACGACGGCCGAGTCGTCCGTTCACGTGCCGGAGGACCAAACCCGCTTGTGCGAGGATTAATTCGCAGACGAAGCCCGCGGCTGGTCAAGGGCGGGCCGATCCCGCCAGCCCGACCAGCCTGTGGAGACCGCGGATCCGACGTGGTCGAGTCGTCCGGGGAACCGAGTGGGTGAAATGAGCTCCTCAATTAATGGGTGCGGCGGCATCCCACATGGCCAGCACCTCGGCCCGGTAGAGGTGCAACCACCTGTTCCCTTTTCCTTTATGTGAAAACTTCGGTTTATGTGAGCCGCCTTGAACTTGGAAGGTGTATCTCTGTATGTGCACTGCGGCTTCGTCGGTGCTCCAGTTGAACATAAAGCCACCGTAAGGGAGGAGAAACGGTATGACTCGGATCTCCACAAGTTGTGGATACTTCTCCTGAATCTTCTTGTAGTTTGACAGGGATGATTGAATTCGAGAAAGTTCCTGTTGCTCCAATGCCTCTCCGGGAAACCGCATGGCGGTCATCTTTACCGCCGCCGTGCAGTTCGGGTCGAGAAGAAGTATGCGCATCCTGCAACCCTTCTGAAGTTTCTCCTGAATCAGATTGTAGTAGCGAATCAGGATATGGCTTTGGTGAACTCCGAACAAGAAGACTTCGATTGCCGTCCCGAAGTCCGAGTCGAGTGTTTCGGGAAAAGAGATGTTAAGAACGCCTTCGCCTTCTTCGGTAGTTGAAGGGGGTTGACCGTTCGGAACATCCATTTGCGGCCTTAGGTCGCCGGCGGAAAGCGCTTGTTGTTCACTTAAAGTGATCGACTTGTATGCCGTTGTGAGGCACGAGAGCAGGGCAATGATGAAGACAATGGCGCTGGTGATCGTAATTGATGGCACTGAATTACTCAGGCCGACGGTGAAGCCCGCTCCAGAGGCCGTGGCAAAAGTGAATGAAACACCAAAAATTAGAAGGTATGCCGGCCTTGTCGCCAGTCCTTTGGCGATGGTGGTCGCGGGCAATTCCGTTGCGTCTTCAGCCGGGTTCATGACCTCGCTCCCCTTTTTTGGTCGCTTCGGGAGTCTCGATCGTTCTGGAGACGACCACGCCGGACTCCTCAAGAAATCTGCGCTTCAACGGGTTGTTTGTGAGTAGTACTATCGATGCGACTTTGAAGTGAGTCAGAATACTGACCGCGTCAGAGTAATCTCGGGCGTCTGCTCGAAATCCAACAGCCTCATAGGCGGCAGATTGTGACAAGCCGAGCCGCTTGTTCGGCTCTGCCAGCATTTTAGCCAAGTGGCCGTTCCCGCGACCTTCTTGTTCGAGCCAAATTATTATTCCGCGTCTGGCCTTGATCAGTCTGGCCTGAGCGTGGTCCATCTGCGCGGAGCAATCACATGAAATTGAACCGAGGGCGTGAGCCGACAGGCATGACGAGTGAACTCTGCACAGCACGTCTTTGGCGCCGCAAATTTCACCGACGGTGAGCGCGACAGACTGGCAGAGGCCATTGTAAAATAAGCTCTCAAGAAAGACTCCGTGTCGGGTGGTGATACTATCTTGCGCTAAGAAAATCACTCCGCATCTCCAAGTCGGAAAAGAGGCTTACGCCGTCACTTGTGTCCAGCGGTCCAACTTCTTCCCAGAGTTCATCGTGCATGCTTACTATTGGTCGCACGAAGAATTTTTCGCCGTCGGAGCCGACGGTCTCCCTGTCGAACAGGTCGGTCACTGCTTGAAGCTTGGCTCCCTGGACATGGAATACCAGATCGCGAGAGTCTTGTGATTGTCCGTATTCTTTTACCTTGAGGCCGAGATCATAAATAACCTCATCGAAGGCCGGGTGAAACTTGAGATGCCCGCCTACTGCCTTGTAAAATATCGCACCTGACCTGCGTAGGTTCTTGACCGCCAGTTGGAACAGGTAGTGAGGCTCGTTCTCTATTACGCACTTCAGTCTGGCCAGTACGCCGGGGCTGAACAGTACTAAATCGCTGCTATTGACCTTGTCGCGCAACCTGCTGTCGACATCTCCGACTGCGGATGGAGCCAGGCCGCCGACGCTGTCGCCATAAGTAAATCGGCCTTCTGTTACGAGTCGGGTGCCCATTTTTGCGAGCTTGGACTCTGGGATCGCGATTAGCCTGGGTGGCAACTCTGGAATACTTGTGTCGATAGAACTATATTCTCGTGCGGCGACCTTGAGTCGCTCTGGCGTTGCGTTGAGGTCGCAAAATCGACGGTTCTCTGCGCGTAGAAATGTAATTAATTTCTTGAGTGCTGCTCCCTGGATTTCCCAGCTGAAGATAAACCAGGATTTGTACTCGATCAGCCCTTCCCGCTGAACCCAAATGCGGCGTACCTCTGGCGTTGTCTCGGGTAAGCCATCAATCGAATGCGTCATTGTTACCAACTCTGTGCTAGATTTGATAGTCATTTGACAAATTCTTTCTGCTTGGTTCTAATGTTTCCATTGCGACAGGATGAACTTGTACTCGCTTCCGGATATCTCGCTTCCAGACGGGTATCCTCCAGCGCGAATCGCTGGTCCGGAGTCGGTTTCCTTCAGTGGGCCATCGGGCGAGTAGATAATTGAATACTCGATACTGAGTGATCCGAATCTAATCACGACCCAATGTTGCTCTGCTAAGTGTGGCTTCAGGAGATTGTAAAGGCGCTCGGCCTCCTGGTGGCTTTCGGTGGGATGGCAATTAGTGCCGAACATTTGAGCCAGTGTGCCCAGTTCCACGGTTACCAGGTTCGCTCCGAAGAGAAGTCGAAGTACTTCATCTCTGTCGGCGTGGTCGATTATGTTATGGGGAACCACGTCTATGGCCAGCAGGCAACCTGCGCTTCGAGCAGCTTGTGCTACTAGATGTGCTGATGTGGACGAATCTGGAGAAGCCAGTAACAGGCAATCCATGGTCAGCATGTCGGATCCAAGGGCCGACGGAAGGTTTTCATGGATCCAGTCCGGATCCATTGACAAGTATGGAGACCTTGGGCTGGCTACGGAAAAACGACTTTTCGAAGCAGGGGTTTCGGAATCGCAGAATAGAGCGATAGTTGTTCCATTTGGGGTATCAACTTCTTGAAGAGTCGAACTGGTTGCTGCCTCGTTCACGGCCAGCCGAAGGTTGTCTGAATAGCTGTCCATGCCGAGAGCGGAGACTACGTGTCTCGAATTGAAGTAAGGAGCAAACGCTCGACACATCGATAGTGCTGTCCCGCCAGGGGTGATCGAAACTTCTCTGTAGGCCGTGTATTGAGAGCACGCGGGCCCGAAATCGTAACTGCCAAGTTGGACATTCACGTCGACCCGAAGGTCGCCAACGATGGTAATCGAGAACTTGGGCCCCGCTGACTTGCCCGCCAAGGTCGAGTCGGTCGGGGACTGCGACAAAGGGGTTGGGTCAGGTGACGCTGGGGTGTCATGCAGTCTCCATCTCATAGGCCGGTTGTCGACGTTGGGCATTTACCTGTTATCCTTTGACGTGTTTTAGACCAGCTGCAAGCCTTTGTGATGTATCGTCAATAGTGACCTTATTTTGGTTGAGCAAGTTTGCTGACAGTGCTCCGAATTTGGTCTGGCTATTACCGGGTTTTTGAACGATATCGCTCTGGTTGGCAGGAATCAGTCCTGGCGAGAGTTCGGAGATCATCAGACTCGGATGCCTGATGATCATTTTTTCGTACCCCGCACCCTCGGTCCTTCCCGGTTTGAGGCCTGCTCGTTTCAACACTGTCACTGTGTGCCGTTCGTAGAACCATAGCGGACCTGGTGTTGCCAGACGGACACGCAGGTCTGACAACTTCGCGACGTGGGTTCGAGTAGGTATCACGGAGAGTCCGTATTGGCGTGACCTGTCACCCGTTCGGTTTGCGTATTCGCGCGATATGCTAAACGGGTTGCACTGCATGTAGTTGATTGGCGTTATCTCAAAGCGGCTCGGTTGGCGCTTCTCGGCGACTTGGCAAGGGTGTACCTGCGCTTGGGCGCCGCGTTGATCCGTCTGTGTCATACCACTCATCCAAATGGGTTGGTATCTCAACCGCCGCGGCAGGCAGCGGCCGCCCGACCGATTCCCCCGCATCGAAGTCCAGGACGGCAGCACGACCGTGTCCGCTGGACTGTGTCGCACACACCGAATTCCGTTGGCTCACCTGGCGAACCATCTCCTTGGAGGAAACTGCCTGATGGCTCGAAGCGGCCAAGTCATCAGTGGAAACCAACTCCGCTCGGATGGGGACAACCGAGATCGGGCAGGCGGGCCGAGTGCGGCATGGGACCGATCCGGCTGTGGAGCGCCGCTGACGAACCCTGTCTTCTGAAGGTCCTACTGCTGGTCTCACTCGTTCTGGTAGCCGTCATGCCCGCCATATCGATCATGCGGTATGTCTGATTTCAGGTGCCGATTCGGTATTTTTCTCATCTGGGTTGTCGGCGTGAGTGTGGGGTCGACGGTGTTGTCGTTCGGGGTGCGGTCGGCGTTTCATGGGGGTGGTGTGGTTCGGGTCTGGCTGGACTCAAGGTGCGGGATCGTGTTTCTCGGGGGTCATTTTCGGGGGATGCCGCTGCTCGTACCTCTCGCCGGGGAAGCCAGGTGCTGTCCGTGCTGCGCGAGGGCCAGTTCCGAAGGAGACCGGAAACCTGGCTACGGCTGCTTTCTGGATGAGTCCTCACAAGTGGATCTGCCGCGATACCACTGGAGGACTATCTTCGAAATTTTTCGCGCTGCCGGCCGCCCGGCAGCCGTCGCGACATCGAGACGAGGTCGCTGTCATGGACCACGGCGGCGCGAGGGCGACGGTGCAGAAACCCAGTGCGCGGCACGCCGCCACCTCCTCCATGCCGACGAACTTGTCGACTGTCCCGAACGGCAAGCTCGCTCACGGCCAAGTCGTGTCGGGACCAGCCGGACATGGTCAGCAGCACCGGTGTAGCGCACGCACATCCGACCACTTTTTTGCTGTCCGCAGGGGGCTGAGCGCAACGTCGACGGGAGAAGCAGCCGCTGCCGCGGCACGAGACAACTATTGGATAGATGGCTACTCTGATCAATGTGCGCATCCTCTTCTCAAGTGTTCCGCAGCACGGTCACCTGCTGCCGCTGCTCCCGCTCGCGCGGGCCTTCCGGGATCGTGGCCACAACGTGGCTGTGCTGACCGCGGCCGGAATGGCGCCGGTGCTCGCGCCGCAGGGTCTCGACCTGCTGGCCGCCGGTCCGTTGCCGGACGTGCTGTTCGCCGAGGTCGCGCGGCGTACCGGGGCCGACCCGGCGATGAACCCCACGCCCGACTCGGTGGCCGAGTTCTTCGCGGGCACCCGTGTCGACCTGACCGCGGACGAGGCGCTCGCCGTCACCGCGGACTTCCGGCCGGACCTCGTCGTGTCCGAACTGTGCGACTACGTGGGGCCCCTGGTGGCGGCTTCGACGGACACGCCGGTCGCGACCCTGGCCTTCGGGCCGCCGCTGCCGCCGCCGTTCACCGACGCGATGGCCGCCATGGCTCGCTCGCGGCACGAGGAGCGTGGATTGCCGTGGCGGCCCGGCAAGTGGTTGCTGGACACGTGGCCCGCGTCGATGCGCGCCGAGGAATGGCGGCAGCCGGAGGGATGGCTGCCGTTGCGGCCCGAAGCGTTCCGGGAGCCGGGTGCCGAATCGGCGAAACTCGCTCCGTCGGAGCGGCCCCGGGTGCTGGTGACGTTCGGGACCTTCTTCAGCCAGCCCGACCAGCTCAGCCCGTTGCTGCGCTCACTGTCCACTTTGGACGTCGAGATCGTGGTGACGCTCGGGCTCGCCGCACGGCCCGAGGAGTTCGACGTCGACCCCTCGCGGATCACGTTCGTCGGCTTCACGCCGATGGACGACCTGCTCGACGGCGCCGACGTGGTGGTGACGCACGGAGGGGCGGGCACGACGTCCGCCGTCTTGTCGAAAGGTGTGCCGCTGGTCGTCCTGCCGCAGGGCGCCGACCAGTTCTTCCAGGCCGAGCGGGTGGCCGCCGCCGGTGCGGGGATCGCCCTTCTTCCGCCGTCGCAGACGCCGGAGGCGACGGTGGCCGCGGTCCGCACGGCGCTGGAGGACGTGGACGTCCGCGAGTCCGTGCGGATGATCGCCAAGGAGATCGCCGCCATGCCCGCCGCGCCCGACGTCGCCGCGACGCTGGAAGCGAAGCCATGACCAGGCCGTACCACTCGCCGCGCCGCGTGCGGGAGGCCGCCGAGACCCGGCGGGACATCCTGCGCGCGGCCACGGACTTGTTCTCCGCCAACGGGTACGCCCGGGTCACGGTCGCCGATATCGCCAAAAGGGCAGGCGTCGCGCCGCCGACGGTGTACGCGAGCGCGGGAAGCAAGTCCGAAATGCTGCACCGCATCATCAGTGAGTCGGTCGAGCGGACCGACGCCGCCACCGTCGTCGAAGCCGTCGGGCGGACCGACAGCCTCGCGACGGCGTTGACGCTGGTGGCGAACGGCACCCGGCTGGGCAACGAGAATTCCCAGCAGGTCATCGAGATCCTCTTCGCGGCGCTGCCGGTGCACGAGGACGGCGAGCAGCTCTGGCGGCAGAGTACGGCCCAGTACCGGCAGGCACTCACCGCCATCGCCGAAAGCTTGCGGGACAAGGGCTTCCTGACGGCGGAAGTCTCCTACACGACCGACGTGCTGTGGTTCTGCTTCGGTTTCAACGCGTGGCGGACCCTGGTCAGGGAGTGCGGCTGGAGCTGGGACGACAGCGAGCGGTGGCTGGCCAGGCAAGCCATCACGATTTTCGCCGGCTGAAGCACGGTCAGGGACCGTTGTGGATGAGCGAAGCCCACAGATCCGGCCGATCCGGGTGAGCGGCGCGCAGGTCCAGGGTGGCTTGCCGGACGGCGTGGGCGGCGGAGTCGGCGGAAGGCTTTCCGTCCAGGTGCCGGTAGATCTCGCGCGCGGTGGTGGCCGCGATGTCGTCGGCGATCGGCCACAGGGTGGCGATGACGTGGCGGAAGCCCGCCAGCTGGAACGCCGACGCCAGGTGCAGCGACTCGTCGGCTTGAGCGATGCCCGGATTCGCGGTCGAGCAGGCGGACAGGTAGGCGAGTTCGGCGTCGGCCAGCCGGAGACGGCTGATCTCGGACAGGGTCAGGACTTCGTCGTGGAGCTGGATTCCACTGCGGGAAGGGACGATCAGGTCGGCGTCCGCGTGACAGGCGAAATGGGCCCACGTCGCCGCGCTCAATTGGGCGAGGACGGCGTCGGCCGTGGCGTTCTCGTCGATCAGCAGCGGCAGGCCGGGGTGGGCGCTGTGAAGGTGTTCCGCTTCGCCGACGGTGGCCGGTAGCGGAGACGCGCCCGGCGCATCGCGGACGGCGACGGTCAGTTGCCTGCGTTCGGTCGACGGCGGACGGGATCGGGCGTGGGACAACGTGCGCAGGGTCGCCGTATAGGAGGAGACCACGGCGTCCAGCGCGCCCGGTTCGCCGGGACGCCCGGCGGCGTGCCACGGGAACAGGCCGAGCAGATCGGTCGGCATCCACCACACCCGTCGCGTGGCGGGTAAAGCGGTCAGGATCGGGGCGACGGCGACTTCCCACAGCCAGCCGAGTATTTCCGGGATGACCCGCCGCTGGTGCAGGACGGCGGCGAACCCGCTTCGCTGGTTGACGTCGATGAGGTGCTGGACCCGCTCGTGCAGTCCGGCGCCGCCGAGGCCGGGCAGGCGGACGAGGATCGGGTCGCCGGTGGCCGTGACGATGATCGCTTCGCCCTGGTGGAGGTTCGTGTTGACCAGGACCACCGCGCCATCGGCCGCCGCCGTCCGCAGTTCGGGGAACGCCGGTGTCGCGAGGGAATCGGTGCCGAGTTCGGCGACCAGCAGGATGCCCCGCCCTCGCTCGGCCGCCTCGACCGCACCCGCCGGATCGTCGAAGGCGCAGTGCGCGGCGATGCTTTCCCGCACCAGCCCCGTGTACTGGCCTATCCGGTATTCGCGGTCGCGCCAGTCCGCGCCCGACGGCGGCAGCGACGACAACAGCGCGGCGGCCGAGTCCAGCAGCGCCGCGGCCCGGCGGTGGTCACCGAGCACCGTCGCCACCCGGCCCGCCACGTGATACGAGCGCACCCGCTGCGTCGCCGAAGCCGTGGCGGCCGATTCCACGATCACGTCGATGAGGGGATCGAGACGGCCCTCGTCCACGGGACGGCCCGTGGTGTCGGCGAACTGGTGGTGCGCTTGGCCGAGGTTCGCGGACATCATGGCCAGTTCGGGGTGATCGGTCGGCAAGGACGCCAGCGCCTGCTCCTGGAACTCGATGCCGCGTCGCATGTCCGCCACGTCGGCGGAATGCCGGTACCGCAGTTGGTAGACGGTGTTGAGCTCGGACAGGCACCGATGCCGGGTGGGGTGATCGGCGGGCAGCGTGTCCAGTGCCAGATGGGCGAGTTCGATCGCCCGGTTCAGGTTGGCGACGTCGCCGTGGTGGTTGTACTGGTCCCGGTACGCGGCGGACACCGTCCGGACGGTGACGATCCGCGTCGGGTCTTCGGCGGGAATGGCGGCCAGCGCCCGCTCACCCAGTTCGATGGCGTGCGCGCGGTCGGCGGACGCCTCGGTGTGCTCCGCCCGGCTCCGATAGGCGACGCAGAGATTGGACAGCGACGTGACGCGGGTCGGATGCCCCTCGGGCAGCAGCGCGAGTGCTTCCTCGTCGACGTCGATGGCCTGCTGGAGATCCGAGAGCAGGCCGGTGTGCCCGTAGAGTCGTTGCAGCGCGGGGCTGAGATTGCCCAGCGCGCTCGCGCGGTCCGGGGAACCGGCCGGACTCGCCGCCACCGCCAGCCTGCCGTAGTCGATCGCGCGCCGCAGCTGGGCCAGGTCCTGCGTCGCCTCGTACAGATAGCGACAGGCCAGGTTGAGCATGGACGCCGGCATACCGCGCCGCATGTCGCCGTCGGGCAGCGATGCCAGCGCGCGCTCACCCGACTTCACGGCACGGCGCAGATCGGCGACGTCGCCGAGCCGCTGGAATCGCTCGCGGTACAGCACGCACAGGTCGGTCAGCGGCTTGAACAGGCCCGGGTCCGCCGCGTCCGCCCGCTCCTCGAGGTCGATCGCGTGCCGCAGATCGGCGACCTCGCCCAGGCGCTCGTACCGGCGGAAGTGGATCGCGCCGACCCGGGCGAGACTGCTCGCGTGCTCCGGGTCCCCGGCGGGCGTCCGGGCCAAGACCCGCTCGGCGCAGTCGATCGCGGCGCTCAGGTCGCCGAGGTCGCCGGTCCTGATCGACCGCTCGCAATAGGTGTCGGCGAGATTGGACAGGCACGCCACGCCCTGGGGGTCGTCGGCGGGACACGAGGCCACCGCCGTCGTGGTCAGTTCGATCGAGCGGGTCAGATCCGGGATCGCGTCGGTCCGTCCGTAGCGGGCGCGATACGCCACTCCGAGATTCGACAGGATTCCCGCGAGTTCCTGGTGATCCGCGGGGAGGAACCGGATCGCGCGTTCCCCGGTCTCGATGGCGTGCTCCAGATCGTCCACCTGGTGGGTGCGCCGGTAACGCCACTGATAGCCCACGATGAGCAGCGCGATCCGGCTGGCGGCGCGAGGGTCTTCGGTCCCGGCGACCGCCGCCGACAGCAGCATGATCCCGGCGTCCAAAAGCCGCGGCTCGGGATCACGTGACCCGGCGAGCAGCAGGTCGCGGCCGATCTCGGACTGGGAGTCCGCCTCGGCGGCCGGGCCGATGAGCGCCCGCACCGGCTCGGGCAGCGCGGCCGGCCGGTCCGCCACCCGGGTGAGGAAAGTGAGAGACCTGGCCAATTCCGGGTATTTGCCGTCCGTGGTCAGCACGGAGCAACGGAAGAAATGCCACCAGCCGAGCACTTGGCACGCGGCTGTCCCGAGATCGTCGCCGGACAGCGCTATCGGCGCCAAGGCGTCCGCGTCGGCCGTCGCCGCCGCCGTGAACAACTTTTCCGGCTCGCGCGAGCGTTGGAATTCGGCCAACCGTGCGGACAAACGATTCAACGCCTCATAATGTGCCACCAGCCGATACCGTACCCAACACGGGAGAGAACGGGGTAGAACCGGATGGACGACGCCGAACGGCAAGTGGTGGCACGGTTCTGCCTCGATCTGCCGAATCTGCGCGCCGAGGTCGCGCGGCTCGACGAAACGAAGCTCGCGCAATTGACCCGGATAGAGCGGGCCGCGGCCGAAGGGCGCCCTATTTCCGGCCTGCTCAGCCGGTATTTCGGTATCGACCCGGCCACCGGAAACCGTTCGCTGCACGGCGGACTGCCCGGCTCCGGCACCGGACGGGCCCACGAAGAACTGTTCGGCTGCCCGCAAGGCCATTGTTCGCGTGAGGAACGGCCGATTCCCGCCGGACCGGTGCCCCGATGCGGGCTGACCGACTCGGCGATGAAGCGGCTTCGATGAGCGACTTCTTCAAAGAACTGGCGAAAACCCTCGCGCAGCGGTGGGTCGGGCTGCTGTTGGTCCCCGGCGCGCTGTTCGTGGTGGGTGCGCTCGTCGGTGTCCGGCTCGGGCACGCGCACGCACTGGATCTTTCGATGGCGTCGCAGGCGTTCACGGCGGCGGCGACGTCCGTCGCGGGCCGGGCGGGCACCGTGCAGGCGGTCGTGTTGGTCGTGGCGCTGCTCGCGTCGGCCGGTGTCGGTCTGCTGGTCCAGGCCATGGCGGGGGTCACCCGTGGACTGTGGCTGGGGCAGTGGCCGGGAGCGATCCTGACGGCCCGGCGCGTCCGGAAATGGGAACAGCGCCTGCGGTACCGGCAGAAGCTGGAGGCGGCGGAACCGGCGGCGTCCCGGAGTGCCTCGGCGCAGGACAAGATCGATCGTGCCACCGCGCGGATGAACGCGGTCGCGATGGCGCGGCCGGGGAGGCCGACCTGGATGGGCGACCGGATCCACGCCGTGGAGGCGATCGCGGCCGGACGCTATGGCCTGGATCTCCCGTTCGCGTGGCCCCGGCTGTGGCTCACCATGCCGGAGACCGCGCGGGCCGAGATCTCCGCCGCCAACGGGGCGTTCGCGGCGGCGGTCACGGTCGCCAGCTGGGCCTGGCCGACGCTGCTGCTCGGCGCGTTCTGGTGGCCCGCGATCGTGGTGGCGGTGGTGATCGGAACGACGGGCTGGGTCCGCGGCCGGGCCGCGATCACAGATCTGACCGCGCTCGCCGAATCCGCGCTCGACCTCTACGGCTGCGCGCTGGCGACCGCTGTCGGTGTCGAGACCCAGCGGACCGCCGGGCCGATGGAGGTCGACGAGGGCGCGCAGGTGACCGCGATCTTCCGCAAGGGGCGATGAAACGCGTGGCTGACGGTGGGCCCCTGACGAGTTACGTCGGCCGGGCGGAGGACGAGAACGAGGTACGACGGCTGCTCGGCGTGGGACGACTGGTCACCTTGACCGGCGCCGGCGGTGCGGGCAAGACACGGCTGGCCGCCCAGGTCGCCAGTTCGCTCACGCGGGCTTTCCCGGGCGGTGTGACGGTCGCCGGACTGGGTGAGCTGCGGGACGAACGTCTCGTCGCGCGCGCCGTCGCGGACAGCCTGGGCCTGCACGACACGGCGGCGAGGACGGACCTGGAGGCCGTGGCGTCGTATCTGCGTCCTCGCCGTTCGCTGCTGGTGCTGGACAACTGCGAGCATCTCCTCACCGGCAGCGCGGAGCTGGTCACGACACTGTTGCGCGACTGTCCGGACCTCGTGCTCCTGGCCACCAGCCGCTGCTCCCTGGGGATCGCCGGTGAGCAGGTCTTCACGATCCCGTCTCTGTCCTTGCCGTCCGAAGAGGCGAGGACACCGCGGGAGGCGCTCGCGTCCGGGGCGGTGCGGCTGTTCGCGGAGCGGGCGGGCAGCGTCCTGCCGTCGTTCGAGGTCACCGAAGACAACGTCGCGGACGTCGTCCGCCTCTGCCGACGGCTCGACGGACTGCCACTGGCGATCGAGCTCGCGGCGGCCCGGATCCGCGTCCTGTCGCCTTCGCAGATCGCGGACCGGGTCGAGCGGAACTCGGCCGTGCTGGCCACCGGTCTCCGGCTGCCGGTCGAGCGGCACCGGACGCTGCGCGTCACCCTCGATTGGAGTCACTCCCTGTGCACCGCGACCGAGCGGACGGTCTGGGCACGCTGTTCGGTGTTCGCCGGGCAGTTCGACCTGTCCGCAGCCGAGGACGTCTGCGGCCTGTCCGAAGCGGCCGCGCTGGACGCGATCGACGGGCTGGTCGACAAATCGGTACTGATCCGTGTCGACGGCACGGACCGGGTCCACTACCGGATGCTCCGGCTCCTCCGTGAATACGGCGCACAACGGCTTTCCGACTCCGGTGACGAGCTCGCCGTGGCGAGGAAACACCGTGACCACTACGCCCGGCTGGTCGAACAGGCTTCCGGCAGCTGGTTCGGACCCGGCCAGGACGAGGCGTACGAACGTCTGACGGCCGCGCACGCCGACCTCCGCGAAGCACTGTCGTGGTCGCTCCGCACTCCTGAGGAAAGCCCGGTGGCGCTGGAGATGGTCGTCGGGGTGATCGAATACTGGCTGGCCCGCGGCGCGGCCTGGGAAGCGCGTGACTGGATCGACCGCGCGCTCGCCGCGATGCCGCCGGACTCGGCGGGCCGGGCCCGGGGTCTGGCGATCGCGTCCCTCTGCGCCGCGCTGCACGCGGATCTGCCGCGGGCCCGGGAGCGGTCGGCCGCCGCCGAGGCGATCGAGGACGACGACGCCGCGCCCTACGTCGCCCACGCGAGGGCGTTCGTGATGATGCTGTCCACCGAGCCGAATTCACTGACCCACGCGGCGAAAGCCGTGCGGATCTTCGGCGAGCGGGGCGATGTTCGACGCCAGATGCATCCGATGTTCCTTCAGGGGGTCGCGCTGGCCTACCGAGGGGATCTTCCGGGGGCGCGGGCATTGCTGGGCTCGATGCGGTCGCTGTGCGAGGAGGCGGGGGAGTACCGGTATCGCTCTATGGCGCTGTTCGGATCCGGGGTCGCCGAAGTCGGTTTCGGCGGCGATCTCGACGAAGGCGAACGGTTCATCCGTGCCGCACTGGAGATCGACCTCCGCACGTCCGACGTGCTGTCCGCGGCGTACCGGGTCGACGGTCTCGCCTGGGTGGCCGCGCGGCGTGAGGACTGGGTCCGTGCCGCGGAACTGTTCGGAACCGCCGCGACGCTCTGGGAGCGCTGCAATGCCGAACCCGACGTGGCCGTCTCGGCCACCCACCGGGCGTTTCACGAGGCCACCCGGAAAGCCTTGGGGGAGAAGAAGTTCGACGCCGCGTTCGCCGAAGGGCGGCGGCGGAATCCGCACGAGGTCCTGCACACTCGCCCGGTGGCGGCGCCTGACGGCGAACAGCGTGTCCTCCCGCCGCTGACCCAGCGCGAGACGGAGATCGCGCGGCTGGTGGCGGCGGGGCTGGGCAACCGGGAGATCGCGACGAGGCTGGTCATCGCCCGGCGGACGGTGGAGACGCATCTCCAGCACATTTCGCACAAGCTCGACTTCACCAACCGGACGCAGCTGGCCGTCTGGGTCGCCGGGCAGGACCCGCTGTGACCTCCGAAACCCCGGAGGTCACAGCGGGCCGGTGTTCAGCCGATCGGGCAAGTTCCCTTGTAGACGGCGATCTTCGGGTCGTTCGCCGGTAACGGACAGAGGAACTGGTCATACCTGGTGTCTTCGTCCACGAAGCGTTTCATCCACGAGATGCTGTACTTGGCGATCGTCACGTTCGGCTGAGTCGGGGCCATGTGGCCGACGCCGGCCAGGAGCACGTACGCCTTGTTCAACGACTCCGGAAGGCTTTGGTAGAACGGACGAGAATGCGTGCCGTCCGGCGCGATCAAATCGTTCTGGGCACTGACGACGAAGGTGGGGACCTTCACGTCGGAGAACGTCGTGTTCGGATTCCAGCCGGTCAGCGGGATGGCCGCCTTCAACGCCGGTGCCTTCTGGGCCGCGATCAGGGAACCGCCGCCGCCCATCGAATGCCCCATGACGGCGAGCCGGTTCGGATCGACGCGGCTTTTGGCCCGGCTCTTGTCGGTGACGTACCGCAGTGCCGCGAGCAGTTGCTCGGACCGGTTGTCCGGGGTGTCCCAGGTGCTCTTCGTCGAGAAGGTGATGACGACGAAACCCTGGGAAGCCAGCCGCGGGCCGTACCAGGCGATCGCCGCCTCCGATTCGAGGAAACCGGGCGCTATCGCGATCACGCCGAACGTACCCTGGGCGGTTTCGGTCGGGAAATGAATGGTCCCCGCGCCGAAACCCTGTCCCGCCGGGACCTTCTCGGTCTCGGTCCGGAACGGTCCGCGATCCGCCTCGATACTGGAATTCGTCGGTGCCGGGCCGCGGGCATAAGGACTCTCGTCGGCGACGGCGGCACTCGATGTCCCCGGTACCGCGACGAGAAGTGCTGTCACCGCACCGAGAACGCCGGCGACCCACTGTGGTCCACGCTTCATCGCGCATGTCCTCTCGGGAAAACCGTTCCTGGAGCGGAACGGATTCCCAGATATAGCGGAACGGCGAGAGGGTGCGCGTCGTGGAAACTACTGAGAAACGGGACGTTGTGCGGAACTGTCACGCGGAAAGCAATTCTTCGGAGCGAGGCTGTCGCTCCGGTGACAAAAGCCGGTCCTCGACGACCGGCTTCCGCCGTCTCCGTGAGTGGGCCACCGGGGTCCGGAGTGGCCCGCTTCAGAGCGTGCCCTCCGGCCCGGCCTGATCGCTAGCCGTTTCGCGCACGCGAATGGCCGGAAAACGAACTGTCGAGGGGTACGTCGCACGTTGGCGTGGCGGGCGGGTGGGCGGCTTTTCCTCATGTCGGGTCGCTGAGTGTGTCTCGAACGCCACGCTTGGGACGCTGAACGTCTCGGATGTGGCGCTCAGGACGTGCTGTCCTGGCATTCGGGTGCAGTACGTACGGGCAGGAGGTCGCGACACTCGAACCCCGGCGGGCACGAGAGCGGTCGAGCACGACACCCATGCCTTGCGGCCCAATAGAACCCGATGCCACGTAGCCCGAATTGATCTCGGGCGGATCTTGATCGTCGCTGGTGACGGTCGCCGCAGGGCACACGCTTGGTCACCCTGGGGCTGACGGGGGCCGACCAGGCTCCAGTCGTCCACTGTGGACATTCGTCGCTGACCGCATGTCTGATTTGCGAATAAATGGGTGATTTTATCAAGGGGTCGTGAGTGGTAATTCGGGTTAGAACGATCATTGTCACTCACGACCCGCTCGCACGACTACGCAAAGCGCCCAAATCGGGCGATGCGATCCCAGCTGGAGTCCCTTGTGGACAGTCGTTCCCGGATTCACTGCCGGCGGCTTGTCCAGCTTGATCGCTTAGATCGACAGCCGCCGAAGGGCGCGTTCCAAGATCAACTTAAGCTACGTGGCATTGGGTTCCGACCCGAATCGCCACCCACGGCCACCTCGACCCGACGTTTTTGCCTTTCGGTTCACTGCCCGGCTACCGGTGTGACGTTCAAGGGCCCGGTGAGGTCGCCGCGCCCGCCGAGACCTGCTCGGCGCTTGCCGGGGTCGCGCGGCCGGATACCACGCCGCCCGCCGGAATACCTCCGGCGATCAGACGAAGAATTGGTAGACCCGCATTGTGCCGTCGCCGGAAAATGTCGGTGGCGGCGTCGAGATGAGCGCATTGGTCGAAATGGAGCAATGCTCAGGAGCTATACGTCGGCGCGGTGCGTACCTGGTAATTGCGGCGCACGCTCGTACCCTTGCTGAGGTCGGCGCCGTAGACGTGCAAAGTGATGGCGACGGTGTCGCCGGCGTTGTGCACCTGGTGGATGTCGTCGGGCGGCGCCACGCCGCTGACCGAACCGGTGGGGCGTTGCCGCTGGGCTGTCCGGACCAGTCGATCGCCCTCGATGTCGAAGATGTTCTCCGTCTCGGTTCCTTGGAGCACAAGGAAAGTGCACCACACCAGGTGATCGTGGATCTCCGTGCGCTGGCCGGGCCGCCAGACCAGGGCGGTGATCGAGAAGTCGGCTTCCGCGTGCAGCGTGTTGCGGGTGTACCCGGCCGCGGACCCTTCCCGCTCCGCCGCGGTGAGCAGCCGCGGTGTCGGCCGGAGTTCGGTGAGAACGGAAGCCACGGCCTGTGCGGTGACAAGCGGTTCGGACGTTCTCCCGGTGCACAGGCGAAGCCGTTTTATCAGCTCCGTGAGGCCGGGTCTCAGATTGGTGGAAGCGACGGTCATCGGTGTTCTCCTTCCGGTCGCTTCCCATCGTGGTCCGGTGTTCGGGGGACGTCCAATGACGACGTTCTTTCGCTTTCATAGGTAGTCTTTATGTATGCTGAATCTGGTCCAGCTCACGGTGCTGGCGGCTGTCGCCAGACACGGCTCGATGACCGCGGCGGCGAAGGAACTGCATTACACCCAACCGGCGGTGAGCCACCATCTCGCGAGGTTGGAAGCCGCCACCGGGGCGAAGCTGATCCAGCGGATCGGACGCGGCATCCGGCTCACCCCGGAAGGGAAGCTGCTCGCCGCCCGCGCGGCCGAGATCGTCGGCCGGGTCGAAGGCGCCGAGGCCGAATTGGCCGCACAGGTCGGATTACGCGCCGGGCGGGTCCGGCTGGCCGGGTTCCAGTCGATCCTGAGCACCATCGTTCCCGGGGCGGCCGCCGCGCTGGCCCGCGCCCATCCCGGGATCGAGCTGGGACTGGTCGACGAGCAGCCGGGCGAAGCGCTGCGCATGCTGCGGGAAGGGCGGATCGACGTCGCCTTGATCTTCCGGTACGCCGACACGCCACGCGAGGAACACGGGCTCCGGCTGGTCCACCTGCTCGAAGACCCGATCTACCTGATCTCCAGCGAACCCGGGCAGACCGTCGCCGACCACCGCGACTCCACCTGGATCGGCGGCTGCGGCCGGTGCCAGGACGAGCTCGTCACGATCTGCGGGCGCGCCGGGTTCGCGCCGCGTATTTCCCTGGTGAGTGACGACATGGTCGTCATGCAGGCGCTGGTCGCCGCCCGGATGGGCGTCACCACGCTGCCCCGGCTGGCCCTGCGCGCGCACCGGCTGCCGGGTATCCACGCCACCGAACTGGCCGAGGATCCGCGTCAGATCTACGCCGTCACGTATGGCGATCCGCCGGATCCGCCCGCCGCCGCGGCGCTCATCCACGCGCTTCAGGCCAGTATCCGGTCCTGCTGATTCGCCAGGGCCCGTTCGACGGAAGCCCCGATGGCCAGCAGTTTCCGGTCTTCGCCGAGGGCACCGTCGAGCGCCAGCCCGGCGGGGAGGCCGTTCCGGTCACGCCCCATCGGCACGGTCAGGCCGGGGAAGCCCGCGATGCTGCCGTTCTGGCAGTTGCGGATGAAGGTCGCGAACGTCGGGACCGAGCGCCCGCGGAGAACGAAGTTCTCGACGGCCGAGAACTCCTTGGCCGTGGCCGGTGTCGTGGGAAAGGCCAGCGCGTCGATGCCGGTCTCGCGGAAGATCCTCGCGTAGGTGCCGCGCAAGGCCGAACGAGTGGCGAGGGCGGCCTCGTAGACGGCCGGATCGACGCCCGGTACGACCGAGCCGGTGAAGATCGCCTGGACGTCGGCGGCGGCGACCTCACGAACGAGCCGTTCGAACGAGACACCGGGCACGTACTCGCGCAGATACGCCCGGAGCCCGGTGCCTGCTTCGTGGATCACCAACGGCATGCCCTGATCGGCACTGAGTTCGGCGAGCACGGTGTCGTCGATCGGCACCATCGTGACGCCCTCGGCGCGCAGGCGGAACAGCGTGGACTCCCAGAGTTCTTCGACGTCGGTTTCCAGATCGCCGGTCAGGAAGCGCTGGGGCACGCCCAGCCGGACCGCCGACGACGGGATCCCGTCCAGGGGTTCCGGCTGTTCCGCCGCGAGGACCGAGTCGAGGAGCGCGAGATCGGTGACCGTGCGGGCGATCGGTCCGGCCGTGTCCCGTGTGCTGCTCAGCGGTGTCATGCCGTCGGACGGGTAGCGGCCCGTGGTGGGCCGGAACCCGCACACCCCGTTGAGCGCGGCGGGGACGCGCACCGATCCCCCGGTGTCGGTGCCCAGGCCCGCCGGGACGATGCCCGCCGCGACGGCGACCGCCGTCCCGCCGCTGCTGCCTCCGGCGAAGTGGAACGGCGAGCAGGCGTTGCGGACCGGCCCCACCGGTGTCGTGTCGCAGGTGATGCCGAACGCGAGTTCGTGCATGGTCGCCTTGCCGATGACGGTGACGCCCGCGTCGATCAGGCGCCGGACCACGGTCGCGTGCTCGCGCGGGACGTGGTCCGCCAGCGCCGGGGTGCCCGCGGTGTTCGGCATGCCCGCGACGTGGATGTTGTCCTTGACGACCATCGGAACGCCCGCCAGCGGGCCGGCGAGTCCCGGTATGCGGTCCTCCGGCGCGAGGTGGGCGATGGCGTGGAGATCGTGCACTTCTTCCGCTCTCGAGCGGGTTTCCGAGGCGCTCCAAGCTCTCTTCACGGCGCCAGCTTAGCGTGACAAGGGACACAGTTAGCGATAAAGACAATCATTTTCATTAAGCTCCGGCCGGATCCCGTCCCCCCGGAAAGGTCGATCGTTCATGAACCCCGGCCCCTCGTTGCACATCCTCACCCGCAAGGATCTGCACAGCCTCGAACTCACCCCGCAAGAGGCGATCACCCTGGTCGAAGACGGCTACCTGGCCTACGCGTCCGGAGCGTCGCGCAACCCCGCGAAGCTGATGGTGCCGATGCCGGATCCCGCGCGGGACGCCGTCGCGTACTCGATGCTCGGCTACGACGGCTCCCTGGAACAGGCCGCGTTCAAGACGAGCTACCGGCAGGGCGGCACGTCGGCGGAGAAGTACTACACGACGATCACGCTCTACGACGACACCACCGGGCTGCCGTTCGCGTTCATGGACTGCCACCGCGTCGGCGCCACCCGCACGCCCGCGAGCACCGCCCTGATCGCGCGCTCCTGCGCCCGGCCTGGTGCGCGTTCCGCGCTCATGGTCGGCACCGGCGCGCAGGGGATCAGGACGCTGCCGTACCTGCTCACGGCGTTGCCGGAGCTCGAACGGCTGCGGCTGTTCGGCACCCATCCCGACGGCCTGCGCGACAGCGTCGCCGCGCTGAAGGAGCGGTTCCCGGAGCGCGAGGTCGAACTCGTCGACGACGTCGAGGCCGCCGCGCGCGAGTCCGACATCGTGGTCGCCGCCTCCGGCCGGGCCGCGCATCCGAAGATCCGGCTCGGCTGGCTGCCGCCGGGCGGGCTGCTGATCTCGGTCGCCAGCAAGGGAGTCCAGGAGGGCACGCTCGCCGAAGCCGACTACACCGTGGCCACCAGTGGTGCCCAGGTCGAGGTGACCGGCCGGCGGATGGCGGGGCCGGACGGTGTTTTCCGGATCGACGCCGAACTTCCGGAGATCCTCGCCGGCCGCCTGCCAGGCCGTCGTGGCGACGAAGACCGGGTGTTCGCCTTCAGCAGCGGCATGATCATCACCGACATCCCGGTGGCGCACGCGCTGGCCGCCCGCGCCATCGCGGCGGGCCGCGGCCGCGAGGTGGCGCTGTGGACCTGATCGACACCCTGTCCCCGCCGCTGCCCGCGCTCGAACGCCCTTGGGCGCACCGGCTGCGCGACTCGGAGATCCTGTGGGAGATCGCCCGCGGTGTCGGCGGTGGCCCGTTCCACGTCATCCATCCGGCCACGTTCGCCGAGAACCTCGGGGGAATGGTCGCGGCACTCGCCGCCGAGCGCGTCGACGGCACCGTCTACTACGGGAAGAAGGCGAACAAGGCGGCGGCCTGGCTGCGGGAATGCGTCCGCCCCGGCGCGGGGGTCGACGTCGCGAGCGTGCCCGAACTGGTGCACGCCCTCGGCAACGGGGTGCGCGGGGAGGCGATCGGGGTGACCGGCGCCGCCAAACCGGACGGCCTCCTCTGGCTCGCCTTGCGGCACCACTGCCTGATCGCGGTGGACGCGGCCGACGAACTGGAACGCGTCGCGCGCCTGGCCGCCGAACTCGGTGAGACGGCCGAAGTGCTGCTGCGGGTCCGGCCGCCGTCCGCGCCGGAAAGCCGGTTCGGCTTCGCTCCCGACGCCTTGACCGCGGCCGTGCGAAGGTGCGCCGAACCGGTCGTCCTGCGCGGCTTCTCGTTCCATCTGGACGGCTACGATCCCGTGCCACGGGCGGAACTAGCCGCCTCCCTGATCGACCTGTGCCACGACGCCCGCGCACTCGGGCATCCGGCGTCGAAGATCAGTATCGGCGGCGGCGTCGCGGTGTCCTATGTGGACGCCGAGGATTGGGCGCGGTTCGAGGCCGGCAGGCACGACGGCTGGTTCCACGCCGGCCGCAACCCGCCCCGGACCTATCCGTACCACCAGGCGCCGGTGGGCGCGGCCATGGTCACCGCCGTCCTGCGGCACGAGATCTCCGGGAAACCGCTCGCGGACCGCCTGCGCGAGTCCGGGATCGAGCTGCTGCTGGAGCCGGGCCGTGCCCTCGTCGACGGCGCCGGGTTCTCGGTTTTCCCGGTGCTGGGCTGCAAAGCCGCCGATGACCACTTGATCACCACGGTCGCGGGCCTGTCCATGAGCCTGTCCGAACAGTGGAAGGGAAGCGAGTTCCTGCCCGATCCGGTCCTCGTGCGCCAGGACGGTCCTGGCGGCACGCCGGTGCGCACCATCGTCGCGGGTTCGAGCTGCATGGAGTACGACGTGCTGACCTGGCGCGCGGTGGAACTGCCCGCGCGGCCGAGGACCGGCGACCTGCTCGTGTACCCGAACACGGCCGGGTACCAGATGGACAAGAACGAGAGCGGCTTCCACCAGCTTCCGTTACCGCCGAAGGTGGTGGTCGACGGCGACCGCCGGCACCTCGACACCGACTACCCGATCCAGGAGATCCGATGACGATCGTCCAGCGCGCGTCCGACCTGATCGGGAGCACGCCGCTGCTGGAGCTCGCGCGCACCGGTACCGGGACGCGGCTCCTGCTCAAACTCGACCATCTGAACCCGACCGGTTCGTGCAAGGTCCGCATGGCCAGGCGGATGATCGACGACGCCGAGCTCGACGGCAGGCTGCGGCCGGGCGGGCACATCGTCGAGCCCACCTCCGGCAACACCGGGAACGGGCTCGCGCTGATCGCGCTGGAACGCGGCTACCGGTTCACCGCCGTGGTCGATCACCACGCGGCCCGCGAGAAGCTCCGGATGCTGCGCGCGCTGGGCGCGGAACTGGTGTTCGTCGAGTGCCCTTCGGACGGCGGGGTGAGCTCGGTCCAGCGGCGGCGGGTCGCGGCCCGGATCGCGGCGGAAACCGGGGCCTACCACCCCGATCAGCACAACCATCCCGGCAACGGCGAGGGGTACACCGGGCTGGCACTGGAACTGGTGCGGCAGCTGGGTTCCGTCGACGTGCTCGTCGCGGCGATCGGCACCGGCGGATCCCTGTGCGGGACGGCCCGCGCCCTGCGCGCGGCGGGAGCGGGCACGCACGCGGTGGCCGTCGAACCCGTCGGTTCCATCATCTTCGGTGGCGCGCCGGGGATCTATCACCAGACCGGGGCGGGCAGTCCCGCCGGGTTCCCGATCGGCGACAACGTGGACCGGTCGGTGATCGGCGAAGCCCACCGCGTTTCCGACAGCGACGCCTTCGCCGGAGCCCGCGTCGTCGCCCGGCGGACCGGTGTGCTGGTCGGCGGCACCACCGGCGGCGCGATCCACGTCGCCCTGCGGCGGCTTTACGCGTACCCGGCCGGAAGTCTCGTCGTGGTGCTGTGCAACGACGCCGGGGAGAAATACCTCGACTCGGTCTACGACGACGAATGGTTGCGCGCCAGGGGTGTGCTCGACGAACTCGCCCACCGCCGGATGGAGCGCTGGTTCACCACCTACGCCGAGTCGGTCCGGGTGGCGACTCGTGACCGGCAGGCCCGGGTGGCGGTGGCGGCGTGAGCACGGTGGTCCGGACACGCGGCTACCGGGCGCTCGTCGCGCTGGCGGCGCCGATCGCGGGCATCCAGCTGGCGCAGGTGGCGCTCACCAGTGTCGACCTGGCCATGCTCGGCCTGCTCGGGGTGACCGCGGTGGCGGCGGGCGGACTGGCGATCCTGCTCTACAACCAGATCCGCACTATGTGCGTCGGCATGGTCACCGGCGTCGGGAACCTCGTGGCCGCGGCGGCCGGGGCGGGAGAACTCCGCACCGGTACGGACGGGCTCGACGAGCGCGCGCGGGAGGAGATCCGGTCGCTCCTGCGGTCGGCCCTGCTCGTCGCGACCCTGACCGCGGCGGTCGGCGCCGCCGTCCTTTGTGGACTCGCGGCCGCGTTGCCGTTGCTGGGCCAGCAGCCGGAGATCGTCTCGCTGGCCAGGGCGATGATGTTCGCGCTGGCGGGCGGGCTCTTCCCGATGGTGTGGCTGAACGTGGTGCGGCAGTTCGCCGTCGGGCTGCGCCGTCCGGGATCCCTGCTCGCGGT
The DNA here is from genome assembly GCF_002234405.1 of Amycolatopsis thailandensis. GTDB lineage: Bacteria > Actinomycetota > Actinomycetes > Mycobacteriales > Pseudonocardiaceae > Amycolatopsis > Amycolatopsis thailandensis. The sequence continues at coordinate 144,315 of NZ_NMQT01000073.1, forward strand.
GACCCTCGTGTCGATCGCGGTCAACGCCGCGCTCAACGGCGCTTTCATCTACGGCTGGGCGGGTCTGCCCGAACTCGGCGTCACCGGGATCGGCCTGGCGACGACGCTGGTCCAGTTCTTCACGCTCGCCGTGTTCGCCTCGGCCGTCCGCCGGGACCCGCTGCTGCGGCCCATGGTTTCGCTCGCGCTCTGGCGCGCGGATCCCGCGGTGGTCCGGCGCGTCGTCCGGCACGGGACGCCGATCTGTTTCACCTACGGCTCGGAGGCCGCGATCACCTCGATCGCGACGATGCTGATGGGTGCTTTCGGCCCGGCGATGCTCGCCGCGTCGAACGTCGCGAATCAGCTCGCCTACATCGTCTACCAGGTCAACATCGGGCTTTCGCAAGGATCGTCCATTTTGGTCAGTCGTGAGGTTTCCCGCGGCGAACGGCGTCAGGCCCCGGTGATCGCCCGGCAGGCGTTCACGCTTTCCTGGTCTTTCATGGCGGTGGTGAGCCTGGGATACCTGGTGGTGCCGGGGGCCCTGTTGTGGCCGTTCCTGCACGACGAGACCGACGCGGTGGTACTCGGCACCGCGTCGACGCTGTTGCTGTTCGCCGTCGCGCAGCAGTACAGCAAGGGAACCCAGAACATCCTCGTCGGCTTGCTGCGCGGGCTCGGCGACACCGTTTCCGGGCTTCGTTGCACGCTCGTCGGGTACTGGGCCGTCGGGGTGCCCGCGATGTTCTTGTGCGCCTACGTGTTCGCTTGGGGCGGTTGGGGTGTTTGGGCCGGTCTGTGCCTCGGTTTCGCGGCGACCGCCGTCCTGCTCGGGCGACGGTTCGCCGGTTCCGTGACCGGGGTGGCGCGGTAGCCGTCGATCCGGTCGAGCAGGTCGCGTGAGCCGGGATCGGTCGCGCGCCGGCGCAGCAGCCTCGCCAGCGGGCCGAGCCGGTCCTTCGTCCGGGTGGATCCGAGGCCGCGGGCCAGGTCCACGGCCTCGGTCCCGGTGCGGACGGCTTCGTCGAAATCGCCTTGGAGCGCGTGGTTCTGCGCGAGCATGCTCAGGGTGAGGGCCAGGCTGCGGGACATTTCCGTGCCGTAGCCGCCGGTGGCGTCGCGAAGCCGGGCGATCGCCTCGTCGCTGTGCCGGGGGCTGACCGTCTGGGCCAATTCGGTCAGGACGGTACCGCGCATCGCGGCCATGTCCGTGGTACCGAAGAAGGCTTCCCAGGGGCGCGCGGCCGCCCAGGTGTCCATTCCCTCGAATTGGCTTTCGGCCCGCGCGAGGCTCGCGAGAGCGGCACGTTCGTCGCCGGTCATGGCCAGCGCCCACGCCTCGTTGACCGTCAGGATCGCCTGCGCCCGCCGGGAACCGGACCGGTGCGCGGCCGCCTGCCCCCGGCGGAGGTGACTCAGCCCGCCTTCGACGTCGTCATGGTGCAGGGCGAGCCTGGCGAGGCGATAGCAGATGTTGGCCATGAGGTTGTCGTTCCCGGCCTCGGTGGCGAGATCGAGCGCGCGGTCGAACCGGATTCGCGCCGGTACCCGGCGGCCGATGTCGAATTCCGTCCAGCCGAGCAGATTGTGCAGATCGGCGAGCACGGTCAACAGCCGTTCCCGGAGCGCGCCGGGGACCGCGCCCCAATGAAGCAGGAGGCTGACCGTTTTCACGACGTGGACCGCGTCGCGGCTGAAGGCGCCGCCTTGGCGGTAGTCCAGTGCTCGCAGGACGCCGACAGCGTTTTCGACGCACTCGACGTTGGCGGTCCCGACGAGATGCGGCGGCTCGCCGTTTCCGGTCTCCGTCATGAGTCCACCCCGCACGAGTCGTGCCCCTCACGAGGATTTACCCGGAATTGATTGTTTTCAAACGTTCGCGGGAGGGGCGGCGTCGGTACAGATGGTCGTGAGTCGCGTTTCGGGTTAGCGCCGACCGTGTCTTAGGTGGCTGCTGGGTTCCGGCTGCCGCGGAGCGCGAGTCCGGTCCGTGAAGGCCTCCTTACCTACCCTGAAGGTAGTGAAGGAGGCCTTCACGGCGGACGGGAGCGGCGGTGACCGATCACCCTGACCGAGGGATTTCCGCCGCCATGATTTGACCGAGTCCAGACACGCTCCTATCGTTTTCGGTGATGTCCGACTTCGAGGCACAGCTGCGTGCGGTCTCGTTGCGCGTGACCCGGCCTCGGCTGGCCGTGCTCGCGGCGCTGCGAGACCATCCGCACGTCGACACCGAAACGGTGATAGCGCTGGTGCGGGCCGACCTCCCCACGGTCTCGCACCAGGCGGTCTACGACGTGCTGCGAGCGCTCACCGAAACCGGCCTGATCCGGCGCATCCAGCCCGCCGGCGCGCTCGCCCGCTACGAGACCCGGGTGGGGGACAACCATCACCATGTCGTGTGCCGTTCCTGCGGCGCGATCGCGGACGTCGATTGCGCCGTCGGCCATGCCCCTTGTCTCAGCGCCTCCGGCGACCACGGGTTCGTGGTCGACGAGGCGGAGGTCGTCTACTGGGGTGTCTGCCCCGGCTGTGCGGCCGAACCCGTACAGCGATGAATCGCCTGCCTGGAAGGAAGAAAATGAGTGACACGCCGGAGAAGGGCTGCCCGGTGGCCCAAGACTCCGTGACCGCGCACGGTAGCGAGAGCGAAAACCCGGCGATCGATTCGCCGACCCCGAAGTCGGGCGGCCGTCCGCGCACCAACAAGGACTGGTGGCCCAACCAGCTCGACCTGTCGGTGCTGCACGCCCACTCGTCGAAGGCCAACCCGCTCGGCGCGGAGTTCAGCTACGCCAAGGAGTTCGCCAAGCTCGACGTCGAAGCGCTCAAACGGGACATCGTCGAGGTGCTCACCACCTCGCAGGACTGGTGGCCCGCCGACTTCGGCCACTACGGCGGCCTGATGATCCGGATGAGCTGGCACGCCGCGGGCACGTACCGCGTCCACGACGGCCGCGGCGGCGCCGGTGACGGCGGGCAGCGGTTCGCCCCGCTCAACAGCTGGCCGGACAACGCCAACCTCGACAAGGCGCGGCGGCTGCTGTGGCCGGTCAAGGAGAAGTACGGCCAGCAGGTCTCGTGGGCCGATCTGCTGGTGCTCGCGGGCAACGTCGCGCTGGAGTCGATGGGCTTCGAGACGTTCGGCTTCGGCTTCGGCCGCGTGGACACCTGGGAGCCCGAGGAGATCTTCTGGGGTCCGGAAGACACCTGGCTGGGTGACGAGCGCTACGCCACCGACACCGAGATGGTGCCCGACGTCGGCGCGACCGAGATGGGCCTCATCTACGTCAATCCCGAAGGGCCGCGCGGCAACGCGGATCCGGCCGCGGCGGCGCACTTCATCCGCGAGACCTTCGCCCGGATGGCGATGAACGACGAGGAGACCGTCGCGCTCATCGCCGGCGGCCACACCTTCGGCAAGACCCACGGCGCGGGCGACGCCGACGCGCACGTGGGCCCGGAGCCCGAGGGCGCCCCGATCGAGGCGCAGGGCCTCGGCTGGCTGAGCAGCCACGGCAGCGGCAAGGGCGCCGACGCGATCACCAGCGGTCTCGAAGTGACCTGGACCGACGTGCCGACGCAGTGGAGCAACCGGTTCTTCGAGATCCTCTTCGGCTACGAATGGGAGCTCACCACGAGCCCCGGCGGCGCCAAGCAGTACGTCGCCAAGGACGCCGAGGCGATCATCCCGGACGCGCACGACCCGGCCAAGAAGCACAAGCCGACCATGCTCACGACGGACCTGGCGTTGCGCGTCGACCCGGCGTACGAACGGATCTCGCGCCGGTTCCTGGAACACCCGGATGAGTTCGCCCTCGCGTTCGCCAAGGCCTGGTACAAGCTCCTGCATCGCGACATGGGCCCGGTCAGCCGTTTCCTGGGGCCATGGGTGCCCGAACCACAGCTGTGGCAGGACCCGGTGCCGGACGTCGACCACGACCTCGTCGGCGACGCCGACATCGCCGCGCTCAAGGCGAAGGTTCTCGAATCCGGCCTCTCGGTCGCCCAGCTGGTCGGTACCGCGTGGGCGTCCGCCGCGAGCTTCCGGTCCACCGACAAACGCGGCGGGGCCAACGGCGCCCGGATCCGGCTGGCACCCCAGCGTGACTGGGAGGTCAACGAACCCGAGCGGCTCGCGGGCGTCCTGGAGACGCTGGAGAGCATCCAGCGCGAGTTCAACGACGCGGGCGGCGCCAAGATCTCGCTGGCCGACCTGATCGTGCTGGCGGGCTCGGCCGCCGTCGAGAAGGCGGCGCGCGACGCGGGCACCGAGGTGACCGTGCCGTTCCACCCGGGGCGTACCGACGCCACGCAGGAGGACACCGACGTCGAATCGTTCGCGCTGCTCGAACCTCGCGCCGACGGGTTCCGCAACTACCTGCGTCCCGGCGAGAAGCTGCAACCGGAGATCCTGCTCGTCGAACGCGCCTACATGCTCGACCTGACCGCGCCCGAGATGACCGTCCTCGCTGGTGGTCTGCGCTCCCTCGGGATCAACCACGGCGACACCCGGCACGGCGTCCTCACCGACCGGCCCGGCGTGCTCACCAACGACTTCTTCACCAACCTCCTCTCGCCCGGCACGCGGTGGAAGGTGTCGGAGTCCGAGGAGAACGTGTACGAGATCCGCGACGTGGCCACGGACAAGGTGAAATGGACCGCGACCGCGGTCGACCTCGTCTTCGGCTCCAACTCCCAGTTGCGGGCGCTTTCCGAGGTCTACGCGGGCCAGAGCGCCCGCGAGCGGTTCGCCGCCGACTTCGTCGCGGCCTGGACGAAGGTCATGGAACTCGACCGGTTCGACCTGGCCTGACGCCTTTCGCCCGCTGAATGCGTCTCCGCGCGTGAAGGCCCCCTTCCCTCGGCTCAGCCAAGGGAAGGGGCCTTCACGCGCTTCAGAGGGTGTCGAGTTCGGTGTGCCGGGTCGCGAGGGTGCGGGCGACTTCGGCGAGTTTGACGTTGAGGTCCTGAGAGGTGCGGCGAAGCAGGTCGAAGGCCTCGTCGGCGGTCAGGCCGCGCCGCTGCATGAGGATCCCCTTCGCCTGCCCGATGACGTCGCGGGATTCGACGGCCCGCCGGAGATGGTTCACCTCCAGCTCGGCCCGGTTCACGGCGCCGGTGCCCGCCAGGGCGAGTGAACCGTGGGTGGCCAGCAGCAGCGCGGTGTCCTGAGCCAGGGAGTCGAGAGCGCCGGTGCGGTGGCTGTAGATGTTCAGCGCCCCGGGCAACCTGGGAGGTTTCGCGTCGGGCACCAGCACGGTGGACAGGATCGAGTGGTAACCGTGCCGGACGGCGGCCTCGGAGAAGTCCGGCCACCTCTTCTCCGCCGTCAGGTCTTCACTGCGGATGTAACCGGGGCTTCCGCTGTCGGCGGCATCGACGCAAGGGCCGGTCCCGGCGCGGTATTGCACCTCGTCGAGCTCTAGCGCGACCTCACCGGTCGACACCGGGGTGTGGAAGGTCCCGTCCGGGGCACGGAGGGTGACCGACACCAGGTCCGCGCCCGGCACCACCCGGTACGCGGCGTCGATGACCTGTTCGAGGACCTGGGCCGGGGTCGAGGCGGCCAGCAGCAGGCGGGTGAGCTCGACGAACTGCTCGGACAGCGGGCCCGCTGACGCGTCACCGCCCACGCCGAATTCGGCCTTGTCACGCTGCCAGAGTGCTTCGTCCGCCATCAGTGGCCCTCCTGTAGGGTGCCGTTTCCCTCATCGGTTACCCAGTGACACCCGCCGTCAATCGACGGTCGAACTAGTCCGATGTGGACGGTGGATCAGGGGTCGACCCGCTTGCGCAGCAGGCAGAACACGTTCCCCTCCGCAATACCCCACATGTGACATCTTTTCTCCAAGGTCCCTCCCGGGGCTCGAAAACCGTTGTGGGGCAAGGGTTAAGTGCCGTTGAAGAGATCCTAGCCTGCTGCTCGCCATGAGCTGAGCAGGCCGCTCCGTGCCCTGCTAGGCGCTGGCGGCGGGGTCGCCCGGCTCAGCCTGTCGTCGGCTGGTCTGCTCCTGGATGAGTGCGGCGCGGACGTAGGCGTCAACCTCCCAGTCGGGGACTGAGTGATCGGCCAGGACTTCGTAGGTGCCGTCAGTGCCAAACCTGATCGCTATGGATCTCAGTCCGCCGAGGTCGACGCGCGTCAACGTGTACTCGTCCGTCACAGGCCCACACCCCTCCCGCCCCATCGGAGGCCAGCGGTCGAAGGCTTCGCCGCAGCCCCTGTGGCATCCCCTGACCGGACGGTAACAATCGCCCGATCGTCCTACCACCTTGATACTTACGGGTGTTTACGGCCGGGGGTGTCTCGGCAACTAAGCAGTTTCCGCAGGTAACGACGCATCTTTCGGCAGGACAACGCGGAGATTTGTCGCGTTTTCGAACGCATTGAGCACATCTTGCGGGGTTTCGTCATCTGGGGTGATGATCACCCAGCGTTCACCCGGTTGGCCCCCTACTTCCGGGTTCGTACCACCCGTATGGATGCGGGCATTCTTGACGTGAACGTCGACCACGTTGCGTTGTTGCAGGTTAAGGGACTCCAGGGCGGCAGCCGCCACCACGTCGGGCTCGACCTCCAACGCGGCGGCGACGCCCATGATCGTCTTCGTGCGGGGGAAGTCCTGCATCGGCCGGTCCGGGTTGCCCAGGTGGAACAGGCCAGTCGGTACCGGGGCACCCTTCTGTCGCGCACGGTCCGCGAGTTCGCGCCAGGTAAGGCCGTCGCGATCTTTGATCATGTTGATCAGTTCGCAGAGATTCACCACACCGCCCCTAGGCCCCGACGTGGCCCACGTCGCAGGAATTAAAGCACGTTTAACTGACTGTAACCGTTGCGGCCGTGTTGAAACCAATTTAACGTGGAGATCAGACACGGTCTTTACGGCCCTTGACCAGGGCCAATGACGCGGTCGGCGGATCTTGGGCCGCCGCGCGGATCACCCATGCTTGCTAACCCAACAGGAGTTCGTCGTGGCTACATACGTGCGAGCGTCAGACGCTAGCGCACTTCGGGAGCTTGTCGAAGCGACCGGTCGGCATGCGGACGTGGCGTTCCGTGCGGGCATCTCGCCGGTTCGGCTGAGCCAGGTGTTGAACGGGGCATCGCCGGTGATTCCGCTCCAGCAGGCGGCAAAGCTGGAAGACGTTCTCGGCGTGCCGCACGGCACCTTCTTCGTGGTCGACGACCCGGCCGCGAGCCCGGAGTTGATCGGCCCCTACCTCGCGCGTGGCGACGCCACGGACGAAGAGGACGACGGCGCGTCGGGTGCGGCATGACCGGAAAGCCAGCTCGGCCGGTGCTCTCCGATGGCGACCTCGAACGGCTCGGCATCAGTCGCAGCCTCGCCGAGTACGTCGCCGACATCGCCGATGACCACGGCCCGTTCACTCCCGCGCAGCGGGACCAGCTGGCGGTCCTGCTGCGGCCGGACCCCACCAAGCGCCTGGCCCGTGGCGCATAGCGGACCAGGCGGGAGCTGGCCGACGGGTAGCCCCCGACATCTCGTCGGCCAGCTCCCGATCTCTCTGACCGGATCGGAGCTACGGATGACCACCCCCATCACGCAGCAGCACGACGACCAGGAAGGCAGGCACGTGCTTCACGAAGCGGACGAGTGCACCCGACGGGATGTGGTGTACCTGTACGGCGAGATCACCAACCTGGTCATGCCCGTACCCCGACGCGACGCGCCCGCACGGCACTGGAATGGGCAGGTCGCGTGATGGCCGCCCGCCTGCTTGCTCCCGCCCCAACCGGCCGCCACGCCCGGCTGAGCACGCTCGACCGCTGGCGAACCGCGCTCCGCCGGTCGGCGATGACCGCCCGAGCGCTGCCGCGGGCCATCGTCGGTGTCGTCGCCGCTATGGCGTGCCTGGGTTTCGCCCTCGGCTTCACGATCGCCGGGGTTGTCCTGTGAACGACGAGACCGAGACGGAGAAGACCGTGACCGAGACCGCCCAGGACAACGCCGAGACGACCGAGCTGCCGAACCCGGTGACCGACGAAGTCGTTCTCCCGCTGACTGTTCAGTGGCAGAAGCGCGATCCCGACACTCCGGTGTTCAACGAGACGATGGACGAGCTGGCCGACCAGCTTCCCTCCTTCGACACCACCGGCGGCTCGCCGGCTGACGCACCCGCCTCCGACGACGACCGCGACGGCGGTGAGCAGGACTGACGGCGACCCGACGAAGGAACCATGACTGCCCCGGCGGTTGCGGGCGGCAGGTCAAGCCCGAGTTCTACGCCTGCCGGACGTGCTGGCTACGGCTTCCGCAGTCGCTCCGCGAGGCGATCACGACCGCGAACAAGCGGAAGACGACCGCGCACTCCGTCGCCATGTACGACGCGCACGAGTGGTTCCGCGCCCATCCGCTGACCGTTCAAGTCGGTGATCAGTGATTGCCCCGCGCGTTCTACCACTTCACCTGCGAACACCGGGCACGTTCGATCCAGCGAAGCCGTGAGCTGCGCCCGAACCGGCACCCGCTGCTCGGGCACTGGCTGGTCTGGCTGACAGACCTGCCGCAGCCCGACCGCTGGGGGCTGGGCCTCACGTCCAACTGGCTCACCTGCGACCGCACGGCTGTGCGGGTGTCGGTCCAGCCAACGGACGACATCGTTCGCTGGACGGCCTGGGCGCTGTGGCACAAGGTTCCGCCGGTCATGCTCGACGTTCTCCACGAGGACGCCCGGCCTGAGCACTGGTGGGTCGCTACGGTTCCGCTCCAGGTCAGCGACATTGCCGCGGCTACCTCCCGCGGTCTGCGGAGGACGTCGTGACGGCCGGGAAGCTGGACGTCCCGGTCGTGCTTCCGGCCGGAGCGAGCCAGGACGACTGGGAGTTCGCGCGCACCTTCGGCCTTGGCGGCTCCGACGTTGCCGCTGCGGCCGGGCTGAACCCGTGGAAGACGCCGTTCCAGCTCTGGTTGGAGAAGACCCGGCGGGTCGAAGCCGAGTTCGACGAGGTCGCCACCGAGCGCATGTACTGGGGCCACGTGCTCGAACCGGTGCTGCTGCGCGAATGGGACAACCGGCACCCCGAGTACGTGCTGACCGGGGGCGAGGGCGTCTACGGCAACCGCGACCACACGTGGATGCTCGGCAACGTCGACGGGCTGGCGTGGGAGTACTCGGGCGAGCTGGCCGGGATCGTCGAGGCGAAGACCGGCGGACATCGAGCCGTCGCCGAATGGGCCGAGGACGACGTTCCGGTCCACTACGTCTGCCAGGTCCAGTGGTACATGCACCTGCTCGGCGCACCCCGGACCTTCGTCGTCGCGCTGCTCGACACGAACACCTACCTCGAACGGATCATCGACCGCGACGACGAGCTGATCGCCGACCTCGTGGACGCCGCGACCGAGTTCTGGGACCACGTGCAGCGGGACGAACCGCCCCCGGCTGACGCCTCCGAGATCACCCGCCGAGCGCTGGCGCGCTGGCCTGCGGTGCCAGGCGAGACAGTCGAGCTGGACCCGTTGTGGCACAAGCATCTTGCGCGCCGCCACGAGCTGAGCGAACAGATCAAAGCGCTGGAGTCCGAGCGCACCGGCATCGACAACCGGTTGCGCGCGGAGATGGGCCAGGCCGAGGAAGCCCGGCTCGACGGGGAGAAGGTCGCGACTCATCGGGCTCCGGCGAAGCCTTCGCGGTCCGTCGACCACGAGGCGTTCGCCGTCGAGCGCCCGGACCTGTACGCGCTCTACGTCACCGAGCGGCCAGCGGGCCGACGCCTGACCTACGCCACCACCACAGCCAGGAGGGATCAGCAGTAAGCAACTCGAACACCAAGGCCGCGCTCGCGCAGCGGAAGTCCAGCTCGGCGTCGTCCGGCGGCGGCGACTTGCGCACGCTCATCGAACGGCAGAAGCCGGAGATCGCCCGCGCTTTGCACGGCACCGCGTTGAATCCCGAGCGGTTCACGCGGGTCGCGTTGACCGTGATCAAGCAGAACAACGACCTGATGCGGTGTCGCCCCGAATCGCTCCTCGGTGCGCTCATGACCTCCGCGCAGCTCGGGCTCGAACCCGGCCCGCTGGGCGAGGCGTACTTGGTTCCGTACGGGGACCAGGTGACGTTCATCCCCGGCTACCGGGGCTTGATCAAGCTCGCGTGGAACAGCGGCCAGCTCCGCAACATCTCCGCCCGGGTCGTCCACGAGGCCGACGAGTTCGAGTACTCGTACGGGCTGCATCCCGACCTGGTGCACCGGCCCGCGCGAGGAGACCGCGGTGGCATCACTGATGTCTACGCCGCCGCCACCCTCGTTGACGGCGGGGCCGAGTTCGAGGTGCTCGACGTCGGCAGCGTCGAAGCGATCCGAGGTCGCTCCCGCGCGGGCAAGAAGGGGCCGTGGGTCACCGACTGGGAGGCGATGGCCCGCAAGACAGCCGTTCGCCAGCTCGCGAAATGGCTGCCGATGGCCACGGTCATGAACCGCGCGATCGCGGCCGAGGGCACGGTCCGCACCGATCTCGACGCCGAGGCCCTGGACGACGTCGCCTCCGATTTCGACGGGGAGGTGATCGACGCCGAGCCCGCCGAGGACACCAGCGAACCGCAGCCGTCCGCCGACGAGATCCCGCCCGAGGAGCCCGCCACCCCATGAGACGAGCCACCGACACCGTCCGGCTGATCACGACCATCTTGCTTTGCATCAGCGCAGGAATCAGCCTCGCCCAGAACATCCGGCAGCTCATCCGCGAGGAAACCGCTGCTGCCAAGGAGGAACGAGCATGACCGAAGCCGCCACCAAGGCCACGACGGAGCGCGCCGAGCCGCGCGACTTCGCGGCCTTCCTGATGGAGCACCGGCGCGGGAAGACCCACCAGGAGCTGTCCGAGGCGCTGCGCGACCTCGTGCTGTCCGTGGAGGAGACCCGCAAGGCCGGGAAGATCACGTACACCCTCACGATCCGACCGCAGGAGCGCACGCCCGGGGCCGTCATGGTCGCCGATCAGATCAAGTGCAGCCTGCCGGAGCACGACCGCTCCGAGTCGATCTTCTTCGCCACCGACGCTGGCGAACTCGTCCGCAACGACCCGCGCCAGACCGCGCTGTTCTCGGAGTAGGAGCACCCGTGCCCGACGACACCACCGATCAGACCGCCGCCGTGGTCGCCGACCTCCAGCGCCGTGCCGACGAGGCCACGCCGCCGCAGCCGTTCGACCTGACACCGGAGAAGTCCGTGGTCGTGCGGACGCTGCGCAACGACGAGCGGATCGACACCACCGACCTCGAACGCATGCTGGACCAGCCCCGCAGGCCGCGCGGGACCGCGCTGCTCACCGAGCCGAGCGACTTCGCCGCCTACGTCAACCGGCTGCACTCGGCCTCGACCACGGTGTGGGCCGACCAGGACCACTCGCAGGTGACCGCCACCTTCAACGACCACTCCAACGGCTACACGGCCGGATGGCGTGACCACGAAGCCGTCCTCAAGCTCAAGCGGGACGAGGACTGGAAGGCGTGGATTCGGCGGGACAACTCGCTGATGTCGCAGGAGGACTTCGCCGAGCACCTGGAGGACCGGGCGCACACGATCGTCAACCCGGACACCGCGACGATGCTCGAAATCGCGCTGACCTTCCAGACCCGGCGGAACGCCTCGTTCTCCCGAGGCTCCCGGCTGGACTCCGGCGACGTGCAGCTCTCGTGGAGCGAGGAGACCAAGGCCAAGGCCGGGGCGAGTGGCCGGCTGGAGGTCCCCGCGGAATTCACGATCGCGGTCGCCCCGTTCGTTGGCCTCCCCGCGACCGAGGTCACCGCCCGGCTGCGCTGGCGTATCCGCGAAGGCCAGCTCGGTATCGGGTACCGGCTCGACCGACCGGATCTCGTCGAGCGCCAGGCGTTCGCCGACGTCCGGCAGATGCTGGCGGGCGCGCTCGAAGCACCCGTGCTGCTCGGGTCCGCGCCCGTGCTGCACCACCTCGAACACTGACCGACCACCGACGGGGAAAGGCTCTCAGTGCCCCGTATCCGCACGATCAAGCCGAGCTTCTTCCGGTCCGAGGACGTGTCGGCGCTGCCATTTCGCGCGCGCCTGACATGGATCGGCCTGTGGACGCATTGCGACGACGCAGGCCGCACCAAGGACAACGCCCGGCTGATCAAGGGTGACATCTGGCCACTGGACGACGTGTCCTTGGCCGACATCGAGGAAGACCTGGAGACGCTGGCCGCCCACGAGCGCATTGTGCGCTACCGCGTGGGCGGTCGGCGGTACCTGGAGATCGTCAACTGGAGCGATCACCAGAGCATCCAGAAGCCCACGCCGTCGAAGATCCCGCCCGCGTCGGAAGGCACTCCGCTACCTGTCCCGTCCCCCGACAGTAGGGCTACCGGGGCTTCACCGGAGAAATCCCCAGGTTCTCCACAATCCGCAGGTAGCGAGGCTCCACCGTCGCTACAGCAGGACTCCGGTAGCCCTACCACGGGGAAAGGAAGGGAAAGGAAAGGAAGGGAAGGGGGTGCGCGCGCACGCGGGAGCGCGCGCGAGGCACCGCCCGACGCCGACCAACGCCCACCCGACCGGTGCATCGACCACGAGCACGACCCCGACCCGCCGCCGTGCGGCGTCTGCGCCCGAGCCCGCGAAGCGGCCCAGCGATGGGACCAGCAAGCCACCTCACGCGGCGCAGCCCGCCGCACCGAGCAACAGCGAGCGCGCGCGGCCGACCGCGAACGCGCAATCGCCAACTGCGACCTGTGCGACGCCAACGGCTACGTCGGAACCCGGCTCTGCCACCACGACCCCGAGGCCGCGGAACGCGCCGCACGCGGCATGGAACTCGTCCGTGCCGCACTCAAGACCAGCACCACGACAGCCAGGAGTGATCAGCAGTAGCCAGGGCCACCACGACCCGCACCCGGGCCGAGATCGGCCGAGCCAACCGGGACAAGGGCATCCGCGCCGAGCGCGACGTCGGCCGATACCTCCGTGTCCACGGCTGGCCGGCTGCCGAGCGCAAGGCCGACAACGGCTGGCGCAGCGCCGACCGGACGAGCGCCGACCTCGGCGACATCCGAGGCACCGACCGGCTGGTCTGGCAGGTCAAGGCACGCGGCAACCTCTCCACGCTCGACATCGCGAACATCATCCGCGAGACGAACGACCAGGCCGTCTCCGCCGGGGCCGACTTCGGCATCGTGGTTCAGCGCCGCGACGGCAAGAGCGACCCGGGCACCTGGTGGGCGTGGCTGCCCGCCGGAGACCTCGCCGCGCTCATCGAGTTCGCCCGCGATCCCGACGCTGTCCAGGTTCCGAACGCTCGGCTCGCCGTGCCCGTGCGCCTGGAGCTGGCCGACCTGCTGCCCCTGCTGCACGCGGCAGGCTACGGGGAGGCCGAGTGATGCACCGCCCGCCGCAGCCATCCTGGCCGGAAGCCGCGTTCATCGCGCTCTGCCTGCTCTGCCTCGTAGCCATCGCCGTCCTGTGGGCGGTGATGGTGTGAGCGCACCGAACAGCCTCCCGCGCGCCGGTGCCGTCGGCTTCACGCTGCTGGTCGCGGCCGTGGTGGTGAGCGTCTGGACGTCCGACTGGAAGTGGCTGCTGATCGGCGTCGCCGGGCTGATCACCGCCGCCGTCTGGTCCGCCGCCGAAGGCGGGAACCGTCATGAGTGAGCGGAGCTGCGTCACCGGGTGCGGCAGGCCGACGACCGACATGCTGTGCCCCGGCTGCCTCGCCGAGCTGACCGCCGCGCTGAGGGAACTGATCAGCGACGGCAGCGGCGGGCACGGCCTCCTCGCCGAGCTGGGCATCACGCTCTCCCGGCAGCACACGATGACGCTCGGGACCGGCGTCGGCGGCCATGCCGCCGAGCGGCCGATGCCGTTTCACGAAGCGGCCAGCGAAGTCGGCTGGGTGCTGGCGAACACCATCTCGACCTGGGCACGCGAGGTGCACGAGTGCAATCCGCACCTGCTCCCGCCTGCCGGGTCCACCGCAGGCGCGGTCGCTTGGATGGTCGGCCTGCCCGGACTGCTCGCACTGCACCCGGCGGCCGACGAGCTGCACGACGAGATCACTCACGTCGTCGCTCGGGTCCGCCGGGTCGTCGACCGCCCGCCGGACCGGATCTACGCCGGACCATGCGATGCGCAGGTCGAAGACGGGAGGTGTCCCGATCACCTCTACGCCCGCCCCGGTCAGCGCCGGGTGCAGTGCGGCAGTTGCGGCACCGAACACGACGTCGACGAGCGCCGGAACTGGATGATCAGCTACGCCGCCGACCTCCGCGTCACCGCGACCGTGGCGCTCGGCTGGGCTCGGCTCCTGCTGGACAAGACCATCCCGCGCGGAACCTGGGACTCCTGGGTGAGCCGGGGCAGGATCGTGCCGCACGGCACCGACGGCCGGGGCCGACCGGTCTTCCGCTTCGGAGACGTCCGCGACCTCGCGCTGGCGCACGTGAGTAAGCCACGCCACGTCGCATGAACTTGCCAACGCCCTGACCTGCGTGCAAGATCGGTGTCATCAACGTCCGGCAGTGTGGCTACAGCCCCCGGACAACCTCCCCGTAGGTCCCGTTCAACAGGCTCTCCAGCCTCCCGAGCAGGATCGGAACCTCGCCATATCGGATCTCCAGGTGAGCCCCGTAGGTGATCACCGGCACGTGCACGTTCGCGCGACCCGATTCGAGCGTGATCGCGCACGGGCCGACTGGACGACGAGCGTCCTCCTGGTACGCCTTCGTGGACATGACCAGCTTCAACGCAGCGACGAGACCAGGCAGCGACTCCTCGGGGCAGGAGAAGCCGGTTGTCGGGGACGTGCTCAGATCGCCGGTCTCGCCTCGATGCAGGTAGAAGCTCTCGCGCCGAGTCTCGACCTGCCAGGCACCCGCCTCCGGCGGCATCTCGTGGATGAACCCCATCAGCTGACCACTTCGTCGCTGAACAGGCTGCCTCCCGTAGCGACCGTGTGCCGGACGTCCTTGGCGAACGCGCGGACTTGTTCCGCGAGGTCGTCGCCTCCGAGGTCCCTGATCGCCCTGGCGCTGGCGTCAATCTGGTCCACGAGGCACAAGGCGAGGTACTTCTCGTTCTCGGTCATCAGTTCACCGCCTCGGCGTCCACGGTCTTGACCGCGAGAGTCTTGCCCTGGTTGTCCACCAGCTCGACCCGGTACGGCTCGCCGGCTGCGACGCCGATGTCCTCGGGGCGTACGCGCTCCGGCATCTCGTAGTCCGGCGGCACCGCCTTGCGGGCGTGCTCCACCCACCTGTCGGCCGCTCGGTCGAACACGCCGATCACCAGAAGCGTCGGGAAGCCGAACCGCTCACCTGCCGCGTACCGGCGAACGGTGTCCTCGGCCAGCACCAGCGTGGTCCCCGCGTAGGCGGCAGGGAGCTTGCCTTCCTTGATAAGCGTGTTCACGTACTGGCGCGAGCACCCCAATGCTTCGGCTGCCTCCGTAGTGGAGACCAGCCGAGGGATCAGCGGGTCACGTACCATCCGGGTGTCTCCCTGCCTTGCTGACTCTTTGCAGGAAGACACGATAGCCCCGGCCGCCTCGCGACCGGGGCTGTCGCTTGTCACGGTGTGTTCGCCTCCTCGATCAGAGCGGGATGCGGATGGCCTCTTCGGCGGCCGGATTCAGCAGGTACGCGGGCAAGGTCTCCCGCCCTTCGGAGAGCGCCCGGTAGATCCGGTGCCATCCGTCGATGACCATCCAGCCGAATTCTTCGCCGGACGGACTGCTCAGCGGCGCGAGGATGATCGGCTTGCTGAGATCGGTCTTCGTCATCGCGTACTCGATGTCCACCCGGACCTCGATCAGCTTCAACCGGCCCTCCGGCGCGGGCTTGAGCGGTAGGAACTGCTCCATGCCGGTGATCAGCACGTGCTCGTGGAAGGTCGCCACCGAGTCGTGGACCTCCAGCAGCTCGTGCGCGCGTTTGATGCACCACCGCCAGGCGGCGAAGTGGAACACCTGGCAGCCGTTGTGTGTCGGCGAGTGCTTCACGGCAGATCACCCCAGCCGAACATCTCGCGGGTCGCCTGGTCGAGCACGAAGGGCATCGGCTTGCCCTCGTGCATGTGGATGAGCGTCGGCTCACCCCAGCAACCCTCGGCCCAGCGGAAGTAGCTGCCGTGCCAGACCATGCCGGGGGCCGCCGGATGCGTCGGCTCCCGGACATCGGTCACGTGGAAGTAGTTGCTGGTGAACCCGAGCTGGACGATGTCGCCCTGGTTTACCGAGATGATCGCGAGCGTCTTATCCATCGGTGCCCGCCTTCTCGTCCAGCCGACGCAGCGGTCCGCAGATGTTCTCGCGCAGCGCCTCGTACAACCCGGTAGTGATGACCACCATCGCCACGTTCACCGGGACTCGGTGAACGTCCGCCGTCTTCCGTACCGCGCGCTTGACCAGCCTCTCCCAACGACCGGTCTCGATCAGAATCGCGCACATCCCGCACGCCGCCCAGTCACCTCGACTGTGGTGAGTGGACGCATGCGGAACCCGGAAGTCGTTGGCGGGCAACACCGCGACCGGGTTGTCGGCGAGGCAGAAGTCGCATTGCCCACGCCAGCCATCCGGTGCTTCGACCGGTGCCGGATCGTGGTCGGCATTGACGTGGGCCGGATGGACGTACCCAACGCCGGACTCGTCGGTGAGCGTGTCCAGCGCTCGGCTGCACATTGCGCAGATGATGGACTTCGCCTTCGGCTTACTCATCGTCGTGGCCACCCAGATCCAGCAGCTCACGCAGCGAGGCGAAACCCTCGCCGTCGTCGATGCGCTCGGCCGCCCGCGGCTTGAAGTATGCGCACACGTAGAGGTAGCCGTAGCTTCGCCGGGGGTTCGCTTTGATGGCGGCGCGGTCGTCGTCGAACAGCGTGATCTCGCGGTCGCTGCCCACGAAGATCTCGCCCTCCTCGAACATGGCGGTCGCCTTGGCCATCCACGCGTCACCGCAGTGGTCCCGCAGGTACCCGGTCAGGGTGTGGTGGTCGCCGAAGCCGGACTCGCGGTCCGGCGGAACGTCGATCCCGAAACCGTCGCCGACGATCGCCCGGCAGCCCCACGCGGTGGTGACCCCGGACGGAAGTCCTTTGTTGTAGCCAAACCTGAGCTTGCCGCTCATCGAGCATCATCCTTTTCGTTGACCACGGCGGCGAACGCCGTGGCGAGTGCTTTGAGGACGGCTTCCGCTTCGCTCCACTGCTCAGCAGTGCCCGCGTACTGGAGGAAGCCGCCAGGGAAGACCCGGACCAGATGGGTACGGCCGTCCGGGAAGACGACCGTCCCATCGATCCGCACGGGCTTCACGCCGCCGCCCGCGGGAGGTGCAGGGTCGCGGTTCCGTCGCGGCGCTGGACGTTCACCGTCCCGCGACACACGGAGCACTTGCCGGACACTCGGCCGTCGAACTTTTTGCCGAGGTGCGACAGCGACCGGAGGTCGGTGGCTCGTTTGTACGAGCCACCGCAGCGGTTTTCCTTGGTGATCCGAGCCATTCCGGTCACCGACCGCCCCTCAGAACGATTTCCTCCTGGCGGATGTAGGAGTCCTCGGTGAGCACGCAGGCGGCGATGCCGATGTAGTACTCCCGGCGGGCGTCGGTGAGCTTGGCCCAAGCGATCACGCCGCCCCTTCCGTCGTGGCAGTCGGTGCCGCCGTAGTAGGCCGCTTTCCCTACCCGTTCCGCCTCTTCCGGTGAGAGCTGTTCGACCGTCCGGGGTTCCGCCCGGGGTGGCCGGGGAGGTTCGTGGTTCGGCCGGATGTTCCGGCCTCTCCGGAGCTTCACTGCCTGTCTCCCTTGCTGTGTGGTGCCTTGCTGACTCACCGATCATCAGCATCGGTGTTTACCTGAAGCAAGCTACTGTGTCTTGAATCACAGTAAGTTGCTTGAAGTAAACTCTGGTGTGCATGCTTGTGGAGTCAGCAAGGCAGCCACAACACACCAGGGAGATTCCAAGTGGCACATGAGCTTGAACTGTTCGCCGATGGCAGCACCGCTTTCGCTGCCGCCCGTGAGCCGGGCTGGCACCGGCTCGGCACCGTGGCCCCCGGTCCCATGACCGCACAGGAAGTGCTGGATCTGGCCCAGTTGTCCAACTGGAACATTCGGAAGTCGCTCGGTCTCACCGCCGTGGTGCCGGGTGAGAAGTGCCAGGAGTGCAACCGAAAGATCGGTGCCAAGCACACCCAGAAGTGCCCCGTTCCGCAGGAGCCGGACCGTGGTTCTGATGATCTGGTGGTGTCCGAAGAGGACACCGCACAGCTTCTGCCCGTGGATGGATGGGTGAGCACCTACCGGACCACTCCGGTCACCGGGGAGCTTCAGAATCTCGGCATCGTGTCCGGTGAGTACCCGATCATTCAGCCGGAAGAGTTCGCCGAGTTCATGCAGACCATTGTGGACACTTCCGGTGCTGTGTTCGACACCGGAGGTTCGCTCCGCAATGGTCGGGACATCTTCCTCACCATGCAGCTTCCGCAGGCCGTGACCATCGGTGGTGTCGATGAGATCGGCCTGTTCATGGCCGGTTTCAACAACTACTCCGGACAGGGGAAGCTCAAGGTGGTCACCACCCCGGTCCGGGTGGTCTGTGCCAACACCGAAAGGGCTGCACTCCGCAACTTCCGCAGTGAGTACACCTTTCGGCACAGCAAGGGGCTACAGGGCCGGATCGCCGAAGCCCGTGAAGCCCTCAAGATCAATTTTGAGTGGACAGAGGTCTTCAAGGCCGAAGCCGAAAGCATGATCAACACCAAGATGTCGGCCGACACCTTCGGTGACCTGATCAAGGCCGTGTGGCCGGAAAAGTTCTCGAAGCCCTTGGATGACTGGAAAAAGCCCGAGCATGACCATTGGGACTCGCTCAATGGCCTGTTCAAGAATGCCGACACCCAGGAGAACATCCGGGGGACCGTGTGGGCCGGGTACAACTCGATCACTGAGTACCTGGACTGGGAAATTCCGGTCCCCGGTGTCGGCACCGATGCCGCCGAACTGGCCAGGGCTGACCGTGCTTTCCTCGGTCAGTACAACAAGCTCAAGCACCTGGCCTTTTCCAAGTCGCTCGACATCGTGGCCGCCAAGTGACCCACCGTGCCGCTCAGTGCCCCTCTGCCGAACAGGTAGGGGGGCACTGCCCTATCCCGGGTTTCCCTGCCGCTGGTGTATTTCCGGCCGCTGAGAGCCCCGTGCAGGTGTGTATTTCGGTCCCCCTGGTGTCCCTGCCCCTGGTGTATTTCCGTTGCCCTGTAGGGCAGGCAGGGGGCAAGGCATGCCGTACCGTGCCCCCGCACCGTGCACCGTGCCCGGTTGTGGTGAGCCTGCCCCAGGTGGGGGCCGCTGTGCTGAGCATGCACAGCAGGCAGCAGCCCGCCGCAGGCTCGACCCTGCACAGCAGGGGTACCGCACAGCAGGGCACCGGGCATTCCGGGCCGCAGTGCTCGACCGTGACCCCGTGTGCCGATGCACCGATGCCGGGTGCACCGGGCATCCGGGCCGCCCGTGTGTGCAACCGTCCACAGTGGCCGATCACTGGCCGGTCACTCGTCGGGCACTCGTCCGGCAAGGGCTCGACCCGGACCGGCCGGAGCATGGCCGGGGACTCTGCCAGCCGTGCCACAACCGATACACCGCCCGGGACCCCGTCACCCGTGGAGGAGGGACCCGGTGAACCGGGCCGCGCCGACGAGGCCGCCGACCGACCGCCGGTCCGGAAAGTGCCGGCAGTTCCCGCCCGCGCCGGAACGGACTCGGCCGCAGCCCGCGCTCGCCGCGGGACCCAGGGGGGCACCCCTCCCCACCCCCGGCAAGGCCGATCGTCAGCCAGGCCCGTCCGTGTCCCGACAAATTTCCGACACCGCTCCGGCACGTCGGCCGGGAGGTGGTAGCCGGTGGTGATCAACCCGAATGCCGATCAGACCGCCCCGGTGCTTATCGACGGGGTCACGCCGTCGGCCGAGATCCGGGAGGAGCTGGCCCGCAAGGGCATTCCGGTCCTGCTGGCGTTCAGCCGGGGGAAGGACTCGCTCGCCGCTTGGCTCGCCCTCCGGGATGCGGACGTGGAGGTCCGGCCGTTTCACCTGTACCTCGTGCCGGGTCTTGAGTTCGTGGACGAGTCGCTGGTGGACTACGAGAAGTTCTTCGGAACGACGATCCCGCAGCTTCCGCACCCGAGCCTCTTCCGGTGGCTGAACAACCTCACGTTCCAGGTCCCCGAACGGCGGCTGATCATCGAAGCCGCTCAGCTTCCCGAGCCGGACTACGTCGACATCTCACGGGTGCTGTGCAGCGAGTACTACGACCTCGACCCGGAGGTCACCTTCACCGCCGACGGCATCCGTGCCGCGGATTCCCCAAACCGCCGCACGGCGTTGAAGGGACACGGCCCCGTTCGGGAGCACGTGATGAAGGTGAGCCCGGTGTGGGACTGGCGTATCCGGCACGTCCGCGCCGCGCTCGCCGACCACCGATGTCCGCTGCCGGTCGACTACGAACTGTTCAACCGAACCTTCGACGGCCTGGATCTCCGCTTCCTGGCCCCGATCAAGGAGCGCTTCCCCCGGGACTACGAGCGCATCTTGGAGTGGTTCCCGCTGGCGGACTTGGAGCTGTTCCGTGCCGGACTCTAACGACGACGTGATGGCCCAGCTCGCCGGTTCGGCCGCCCCGATGGGCGGGTCGAACGACGACCTGTTGGCCCAGCTCAACGCGGAGCCGGAGCCGGACCCGCTGGCCGATGTCGAGTACACCGGAGACGTACCGGAGGACTCCCGTAGGGAGCTGACAGCCCTACAGCAAGGGTTCCGGGACCGCGCGAAGCGCGAGGCCGAACGATTCCGCCTGGCAACCGACTCCGAGTACTGGTTGGCGATCTGCTTCAAGTCCCGCGAGGACAAGGAGAAGTTCCTCCGGAACGCGAAGCTGCTGCACGTCGGCGACAAGTACATGGACGGCTACGCCGTGGCCCGCCTGCTCGGCGTGCCAATGGACGACGAGTAAGGGAGAGGAGGAGACACCATGCGTCGGACGCTCACCCGCGTCAGCGGGGCGATGATCCGGGGTGCCGCGCGTCGGCTCGGCATCCGGTCGCCGGGTGCTGCCGGTGGCCGCAGCTCCGGTACCTGATCCCCTCGAACCACGACGAAGCCCCCGACCCCCTTCCCCCTCGGTCGGGGGCTTCGTCGTGCCCATCACCCGTGAAGGAGGTCGAACGTGGGAGCACGCGGTGCGAAGCCGAAGCCGACAGCGCTCAAGGTGCTGCACGGCGACCGCCCTGACCGGATCAACCACGCCGAGCCGATCCCGCCCGAGGGCGAGGTCCAGCCGCCCGCCGAACTCTCCGACGACGCCCGCGCGGTCTGGGACCGGCTCGCGCCGGGCCTCATCACCGTCGGCGTCCTGACGAGCTGGGACATCGACGCCTTCGTCATCGTCTGCGAAGCCCTCGCGCGCTACCGGCAGGCGACCAAGCTCGTCAACGGCTCCGCGCTGCTGGTGCAGGGGCCGAACGGCTTCGTGAAGAACCCCGCGCTGGTCGTTCAGCGTGAGGCCGAGACGACGTTCGCGCAGTACGGCGCGAGGTTCGGACTCACCCCGTCCGACCGCACGCAGTTGAAGGTTGACGCTCCGGGTGCCGCCAAGGGGCCGAGCGCCGAGCGCCTCCTCTCGTAAGCCTCGGCTGCCGGAGTGCGGGTTCACCCTCGACGGGCGGACCTGCCGCAAACGCGGCGATCACTTCTGCCGACCGCGTGCCGCGCATGCGGTCGCGTTCTGCTCCGAGCTGTGTGTCCACACGAAGGACAAGTGGGCTCGCCGGCCGTTCGAACTCGCGTCGTGGCAGCGCAAGGACATCATCGAGCCGCTGTTCGGCGAGGTCACGTGGGACCCCGAATGGGAGTCCTACGTTCGCCGGTACCAGATCGGCTGGATCGAGCTGGCGCGCAAGAACGGCAAGAGCGAGCTGCTGGCGTTCATCGCGCTCTACCTCCTCGTCGGTGACGGCGTGGAGGGCGCGGAGATCTACGGCTGCGCGATGGACCGGGGCCAGGCCGCGAAAGTGTTCGATGTCGCGGCGCGCATGGTGAAGCTGTCGCCGGTCTTGTCCGCCCGCCTGGTCGTGAAGGACCACATCAAGCGGATCATCGACGAACGCACCGGCAGCTACTACGAAGTGGTCGCGGCCGACGCAGCCGGGAACCTCGGTCACAACCCGCACGGCGTGGTCTTCGACGAGGTGCTGACCCAGCGGGACGCCCGGCTGTGGGACGCGATGCGGACCGGTATGGGCACCCGCGCGCAGCCCATGATGATCGCCGCCACCACGGCCGGTGACGACCCGGCCAGCTTCGCCCGCTCCGAGCACGACGAGTGCGTTCGCATCCAGGATGACCCGGACCGCGCCCGGCACCGGTTCGCGTACGTCCGCAACGTTCCCGAAGACGCCGACCCGTGGGACGAGAAGAACTGGGCGCTGGCGAATCCCGCGCTCGGCGACTTCCTCTCGATCCGGTCGCTACGCCAGGAAGCGGCCGAGGCCAGGAACGATCCGTCCAAAGAGAATTCGTTCCGGCAGTACCGGCTCAACCAATGGGTGCAGCAGGCGCACAGGTGGATGCCGATGCACTTGTACCGGCAGTGCGCGGGCACCGTTGCCCCGGCACCGGACTGGCTGCGCGCCGAGCTGGCCGGACGCCGGGCCTACGGCGGACTCGACCTCGCGGCCAAGCTCGACATGACCGCGTGGTCGCTGCTCATCCCAGACGGCCTGGACGGCGTTCCGTCGATGCTCTGGCGGTTCTGGCTGCCCGAGGCCGCGGTGCGGTTCCTCGACGGCCGGACGAACGGCCGGGTCTCCCAATGGGCTGACGGCGGCTGGATCACCGTCACGCCCGGCGACGTCATCGACTACGACGTGATCTACGCCGACATCGCCGAGGACTGCCGGACCTTCAAGGTCATGGCGGCCGGATACGACGAGTGGTCCGGCGAGCCGGTCCGGCAGGAGATCCAGAAGAAGACCCGGATCGACCTCGCGCCGATCCCGCAGACCTACCGGGGGCTCACGTTCGGCATGACCGAGCTGATGGCGCTCACCAAGTCCCGGAACTGGACGCACCACGCCAACCCGGTCGCCGAGTGGTGCTTCGACGCCGTGGAGGTCCGCCACCCGGCCGGGGACGCCGACCAGCTCCGACCGGACAAGCCCGACCGCCAGGCCGTCGGCAAGCGCATCGACGCCGTGCCGACGGCTGCGATGGCGATCACGCGCTGGCGCGAGCTGGCGCAGAAGCATGCCCGGTCGGGCCGGATGGTCATTCGGTGATCGGCGGCTCACCGGCTTCGTCCAGGGACTCGTCGGTGCCCTTCTTCGCGAGCGCGAGCACCGTGTTCGCGACCTCGGGTGTCATCTTGAAGCGGTAGGTGTCGCCGACCTGGTCGCGCTCGAACGGCACCTGCCCGCCAAGGCGTTTCTGCGCAGCGCCGAGCATGCCTGCTCCCTTCCGGCGGTCGATGCTGATCATGTCGCAGAGGTGCTTCCAGTCCACCCAATCACCTTGCGCCACAAGGGATTCATGGGCCAGCGCCTTGAGGAACGCGCGCCAGTGCTCGTTGACACCGCTGTTGTAGGCGTTCGCGACGGCTTCTGGGGCGGTCGGGTCACCAGCTTCCTTGGCGGTAGCTTGTGATGCGTAGTTCGCTGCATGCTTCGCCATCGCGGGAATGCTCCAATCTGGGACTGTAGCGGTGAAAGTCACCCAGTTCGTTGTCATGTCGACTCCTCATCAGCCGCCGGTCTAGATACCTCTAAGGTACCTTGAAGATACCTTGCGAGCAAGGGGGTGCCTGTGGCGACTGGCGACGTGCCCTCCGCGATCGACATGCAGTGGATCAACCGGCTGACGCTCGCGCACAACTACGAGCTGCCCGAGCTGCGCAGGTTGCTCGACTACTACGAGGGACGCCAGAAGCTCTCGTACATGCACCCCGAGCTGGAAGCCACGCTCGATGAGCGGGTTCGGCAGGTGGTAATCAACTGGCCGCGTCTGGTCGTCGACGCGCTGGAGGAACGGATCGACCTCAACGGTTTCCGCCTCGGCGGAAAGCCGGACGTCGACCGCGAATTGGACCACGTCGCGCAGTACAACGACCTGGACGCGGGATACCAGCAGGCGCACGTGACCGCGATGGTCATGAAGCGGGCGTACGCGATCGTCGGCACGAATCCGCGGCGCGCGGACGCGAAGTACCCGCTGGTGACAATCGAGTCGCCGCTTGAGGTCCACGTCGAGCTGGACCCGGCCACGCGCCGGGTGATCGCGGCGATCAAGCGTTGGCACGACGTCGCGCCGGACGGCGCGCTGCGCTGGTACGTGACCTTGTACCGGCCGGACTACACCGTGACCTTCGTGGCCGCGCCGGAGGCCGGTGGCTACGTCGAGGTGTCCCGCGATGACCACCTGCTCGGCGAGGTCCTGGTGGTCCCGATCGTGAACCGGCCGCAGCTGTGGGCTCCGCTGGGCACGAGCGAGCTGGCCGACGTGATCCCGCTGTCGGACGCGGCCTGCAAGGTCGCCACCGACATGATGATCAGCGGCGAGTTCCACGCGATGCCCCGGCGCTGGGCGCTCGGCTTCGACGAGGACGACTTCACCGACAAGGACGGGAAGAAGGTCTCCGTCTGGCAGACCATCGCGGGCAAGATCTGGTCGACGTCGAAGACGAAGAAGGACGACGGGGTGGAGGTCGGCCAGTTCAACGAGGCCGACCTGACGAACTTCCACAACACGCTCCGCGCCTTGGCGACGATGGTGTCCACCGTCTCCGGGCTCAGCCTGCACAACCTCGGCTACTCCAGCGATAACCCGGCCTCCGCCGACGGCATCCGCGCGGCCGAGGCCCGGCACGTGAAGCGTGCCGAGCGGCGGATCAAGGGCTTCGAGACCGCGTGGGAGCGGATCATGCGCCTGGTCATGCTGGTGCGCGACGGCTCGGTGCCGGACGACGCGCGCTGGATGGAGACTTCCTGGGCGGACTGCGCGACGCCGACGTTCGCGCAGAAGTCCGACGCGGTGGTCAAGCTCTACCAGGCCGACAAGCTGGTGCCGCGCAGGATGGCTCGCCGGACCCTCGGATACAGCCCGACTCAGATCGCCGACATGGAGCGTGAGGACCGCGAGGACGTCACTCGCACGCTCTACGACCCGGCGACCGAGTTCGGCATGAAGCCGTCCACCGACGATCCGCCGGCGAGCGTCCGCGCTCCGGAGCCCGTCGGCGCGGGACGGGCGTAACCGGTGACGGTCGCGCTCGCGCCCCGGGCCGGGCTCGAACACCTCGACGCCACCCAGGTCGTCGTCCGTCGACAGGTCGACCAGGTCCAGCGGGCCTGGCGGGGCCTGGACCCCGGCGGTCTCCGCGCGAGCTTCACCGCGTTGGTCGGGCCGGTCATGCTCGCCGCGATCGCCGCAGGACAGGTCGAAGCCGCCGCGTTGGCGACGCCGTACGTGAACGCTGTCCTGGCCGACGAGCCACCCGACGCGGTTCCGCCGTCGATCTCGGCCAGCGCCTTCGCCGGATTCACTTCGGCGGGGCTACCGCTCTCGTCCCTGGCAGACCTCCTGATCGTGCGGCTGCTGACCGAGATCGGAGCGGGCATGTCCACCACGGACGCGATGCTCGCCGGACTACGCCGCGCCCTGACCTACACGGCCACGGAGATCACCGACGCCGGACGCACCGCGACGCACGTCCGGCTCATCGCCGACACACGCGCGGCCGGGTATGAGCGCGTCGTGAAACTGCCCGCCTGCGACCGCTGCATCATCCTGGCCGGTCGGCTCTACCGTTACTCGCAAGGCTTCCGGCGTCACCCTCGATGCGATTGCACGATGATGCCGGTAACCCGCCAGCAATGGCGGGAGTCCAATATGGACAACCATCCCCGTGCCCTCTTCGACGCGATGAGCGAACACGAACAGAACGTGCGCTTCGGCGCGGGCAACGCTGCCGCGATCCGAGCCGGTGCCGATCTCTCACAGGTCGTCAACGCCCGGCGCGGTGCCCTGCCCGTTGCCGGGCGTTGGACCACCACACAGGGCACCAGCTCCCGGGGCCTGGCCGGAACGCGGGTGGGCGAGCTGCGCAAGCAGCCCGGCCGCCGCTACCGGATGTCCCAGGCGTCCCGCCCCACCGCCGGACAGGTCATCAACGACTTCTCCGGAGGCACCCGCGAGGAGCTGACCGCAGCACTCCGCCGCTACGGCTACCTGCTGTGACTCTCGCGCCGCACGGCGCTCACCACCCCACAACACCGGGCAGGCGCACGCCGACGCCCGGCGATCCCGCACGGGAGGAACACCACAGCCATGTCCGACACCACCGACGCGCCCGCGGAAAGCGGGAACACCGACACCAGCACGCAGCAGACCGAGCCCGAGCAGCAGCCGGCCACCTCCTCGCACGGGCAGAAACCCGAGCAGGACGAGGAGAAGGACTTCCGCAAGCTCTACGAGCAGGCGGTTACCCAGTCCCGCAAGTGGGAGTCCCGCGCTCGCGAGAACCGCGACAAGGCGAAGAAGTGGGACGAGGCCGAGGAAGCCAACCGCAGCGAGGCCGAGAAGTCCGCCGCACGCGCCGAGGCGGCCGAAGCTCGCGCCAAGGCGGCGATCACCGCCGCGATCAACGCGGAGATCCGCGCCGCCGCCCACGGCTGGGCCACCCCCGCCGACGCCCCGCGCTACCTGGATGAGAAGGACCGTTACGTCACCGACGACGGCGAGATCGACACCAAGGCGATCTCCGAGGACGTGGCCGCGGTGCTCAAGGAACGCCCGCACCTCGCAGCGGCCGAAGGCGGCCGTCGGGGACCGAACCCCGATCCAGGGCAAGGCCACCGGGGCGGCGTCTCGGTCGCGGACCAGATCCGCGAAGCCGAGGGCAAGGGCGACCATCGGGAAGCGCTGCGGTTGAAGACCCAGCAGTTGCTCGACCGCAAGAGCGGTCGATGAGGTGCTGAGCCGGTGCCGAGCGTCGCAAACCGCTCAGGAGTGATCACTGAATTCCCGGTATCGCTGGAATGCTCGATACGTTCAACAGCCCGAATTTCGTCGGGGAACTGTTCGGCGTCACGCCGACCGACACCCCACTGCTGTCCTCGATCGGCGGCCTGACCGGCGGCCAGTCGACGGACAGCACGATCTTCACCTGGCAGTCCTACGACCTGCGGGACCCGGACGCCAACCGGCAGCGCCTCGAAGGCGCTGACGCTCCGGCACCCGAGGCCCGCAAGCGGCAGAACGCCTTCAACGTGGTGGAGATCCACCAGGAGGCCCTGTCCATCAGCTACACCCGCGAAGCGGCGAACGGACAGTTCGCGGGCACCGGGTCGGCCGTGCCGACGTCGGCAGGTGTCACCGGCACCAACCCCGTCGGCGACGAGCTGGCGTGGCAGACCCAGCGGCACCTTGAGCAGATCGCCCGCGACATCGAGGTCAGCTTCATCAGCGGCACGTTCGCGCAGCCGACGGACAACACCGCGCCCCGCAAGACGCGCGGCCTGCTCCAGGCGATCCAGACCAACGTGATCACCCACGCCACCCCGACCGCCCTCACCGAGGACGTCGTGGTCGATCTCCTCCAGGAGACGTGGGAGAACGGTGGCATCTCGGTCTCGGAGACGGCGACGCTGGTCTGCGGCGCGCACCAGAAGCGCATGCTCACCAAGGCGTTCATCACCGACAAGGGCTACCGCGAGCAGACCCGCAACGTCGGCGGCGTCCAGCTCCAGACGATCGAGACGGATTTCGGGCGGCTCAACATCATGTTGAACCGGTACATGCCCACCGACACGGTGGTGGTCGCGAGCCTGGACGAGCTGGCCCCGGTCTTCCTGCGCATCCCCGGCCGCGGCTTCCTGTTCACGGAACCGCTGGCGAAGACCGGCTCCAGCGACAAGTACCAGATCTACGGCGAGGTCGGCCTGCGCTACGGCAACGAACGCAACCACGGCAAGATCACCGGGCTCTCCACCACCTCGGAAGGGGCGTGATCCGCATGGGAGGCCAGCCGAGCAAGGGCACTCCGAAGGACAAGCGGATCTCCGGGCGCGGTCAGAAGCCCGGCCCGAAGAAGGGCAGCCACAACAAGAAAGGGGGTGGGTCGTGAAGTTCGTCAGCGAGCAGAACCCCGGGCTGGTCGTGCGCGACCTCGGCGTGCGGTTCGTCGACGGCGAAGCCGAGGTGGACGGTAAGACCGCTGCCGAGCTGCGCAAGCTCCCGCCCGAACTCGGCGTCCGCGAGGCGGGCAAGTCCGACACCGACGAGTCGGCCGCCGGTACCGGCGCAAAGCCCCGACGGGCGCGGCCGGAGTAGCCGGTGGTCGAGCTGTTCACGGCCGCGACGCTCGCCGCGCTGTCCGGCCGCCCGGTCTCCGACGAGACCGCCGCCGTCATCCACACCTGGGTGCTGGCGGAGATCACGGGTGAGATCGGCGAACTGCCGGACCCGGTGCCCCCGGGCGTCGCGGCCGTGGCGCTGGAGCTGGGCAAGGCCGCCGTTCCCGCTCCCGGCGGAGCGGCGTCGACGACCATCGGCCCGTACTCGGCCACCTACGCCAACGGCGGTCCCGGCGGCACCCTCGGCCGGGACGCCCGGATGA
Organism: Amycolatopsis thailandensis; assembly: GCF_002234405.1. Classification (GTDB taxonomy): domain Bacteria; phylum Actinomycetota; class Actinomycetes; order Mycobacteriales; family Pseudonocardiaceae; genus Amycolatopsis; species Amycolatopsis thailandensis. Next base: position 172,926 of record NZ_NMQT01000073.1, read on the forward strand.
GGCTCCGCCGAGCGGTCGGCCGCAACAGGGCGTTCACCATCGAGACCACTGCTACGTCCACTGTGGACTCCGTGTGACACCGGAAGGGTTATTCGGCCAACGGTTGTCGGTGTCCCGGCCCGCAGGCACCAACCGCTACGGCGACCCGCTGCCTGCGACCGAGCACACCGTGGACGACTGCGTGCTGGCACCGGGCGGCTCGTCGGAGATCACCGATCGGGCAGACCAGGTCACCGCACGGATGACCGTCTACGCCGGACTCACCGCTGACTTCGAAGCGGTCGACCGCGTGACGCTGCCCGACGGCACACGGTGGCAGGTCGCTGGTGCGCCGCAGCGCTACCGGAGCCCATTCGTCCCGGATTCCGGAGTGTGCGTGATCAACCTGGAAAGGGTGACTGGCTGATGGCCGACGTCGAGTTCGTGCCCGACCACAAGGGGTTGGCCGCGTTGCTGCGAGGCCCCGAGGTACACGACCTGATCATGGACCGGGCGCGCGGCGGGGCCGAATTCGCGCAGCGGATCGCTCCGCGTCAGACCGGCGAGTACGCCGCCGGAATTCGCGCGGAAGACGGCGGCCTCGGAGGTCGCCGCCACGATCGACCGGTCGGGCTGATCGTGGCGACCGCGCCGCACTCGGCAGCCGTGGAGTGGGGCAACGACCACCAGACCCATCCTCACCACGTGCTCGGCCGGACGCTCGACATCGTGGAGGCGGGCTGAGGTGGGCATGGTCCTGCCGCCGTTTCCCGACGCGGAAACGGTGGTCCTGGCCCTGCTCGAACCGGTCGCGCCGACAGTCACCGCCACCCCGGCCGACCTCACGCCGCCGCTGATCCGCGTGCAACGCGTCGGTGGCTCCGACGACCGGATCACCGACCACCCGCGCATGGAGATCGCCTGCTACGGCAGCGATCGCGCGGACGCCTGGCAGCTCGCCGAGCAGTGCCGACAGCTGATCCTCGGCAGCATCCGGACACGGGTGGCCGGCGTGCTCATCGACTCCGCGCGCACGGACAACCCGCCCACGCAGGTGCCGTACGCGACGACCGAGGACGTCCGGCGCGTCCTGGGCTATTACCGCTTGTCCTGGCGTCGAGGCAGGTCATGAATCCTTACGGAGCTTTTCGTCGAAAGACGCCACAGCGTCGAGAGTTGCCTGCACCGATAGCTTTTCCGCGCGGACTGTTGAACCGTCGCCAAGGTGCGCGACGGCCGTAAACCACCCAGCACCGTCAATCTTGCCGCGCGTGAGAATGTTCAGGGCCTCGAAGGCGGTGATCTTGAAGTGGCGAGTCGAAGCAGGCTCCAGCTTCAAGGGAAACGCGTTCTCCTTATCGAGAAAAGGTATTGACGAACCCTGCGGGCCTACCTCGATTGAAGCTGTGTTGACCTCGATCGGCGATCGTCCAGTGTTCCGAAGTTCGACAAATAGCAGAATGCGCTTTGTTGTGCGGGTATCGGCCTCGGACATCCTGTTCGTGACGTTGGAGAACATCGGGGGGAACGCGCCGGTCAACTCCTCCACCGGAGCAACGAAGGTGCCGCTGGAAATCCTGATCTTCACCTGCGGTCCGGTTCGCCTGAACGAGTGGACGTTCCAGAGTAGGGAACCAGCGGATACCGCAAGGGACAGCGCCGAAACTCCCAACGCCCACCAAGCCACGTTCACGTCAATCCCTCTCGTCGAAGACGACGAGCATGTTATCCGCTCGACCGCACAGGGAGGCTGAGTACAAGCTGACCGCACCGACAACGACCACCTACGAGGCTTTGAAGAAGAAGCAGAGCGATCTGATCCGCAAGGCGCTCGAAGGCAGCATCTTCATCGCTGACGACACCGCGGACCTGCCCACCGCGCTCACGTCCGGCGACGCCGCCAACCTGCTCGCGCTGCCGCCCGGCTACGACGACATCGGCTGGGTCGACAAGGGCGACGGCGCGACCTGGAGCCGATCCGTCGACACCTCCGACGTGAACTCCTGGGGCGCGGTCGAGCCGACCCGCACCGACATCACGTCGCAGACCGACGGCCTCAAGTTCACGGCTCAGGAGACCAAGCGCCGCACGCTGGAGCTGTACGAGGGCGTGAACCTTGCGGGCGTGACCCCGGACGCGACGAGCGGCGAAGTGCATTTCGACCGTCCCGCCCGTCCGGCGACGCGCTACTTCCGCGCCTTCGGCCTGTTCGTCGACGGCGTCGGCCCGGACACGATCTACGTCGCCAAGCTCGCGCCGAAGGCGTCCGTCACCGACACGGGCGACCAGAAGTGGTCCGACGGCGACGACCCCGTGGGCTACGAAGTCACGCTCACCGCCAAGTACGACGAAGAGGCGGGCACCGCGATGCGCTTCTTCTTCGGCGGCCCTGGCTGGAAGGCGCTTCTGGAGGAGATGGGCTTCGCCACGACTCCTCCGGCGGGCGGCTGAGCGCACAAACGTGGCGCGGCGCTCACGGTTGGGGTGGCCGTGGCGTCGCGCCACCCCCCTTCGCACCCCGAATCCGACCGCCCCGGCCGATTCCCGACAGGAGATCCACGATGACGACCCTGCGCGCGCCCGACGGCCGCGAGTACCGCACGGAGAACGAGCACGAGGTGAAGAACCTGACGCTCGGCCACGGCTATGCCGTCGTCCGCGACGAGACCGAACAGCCCAAGCCCGCCACTCCGCGCGCCCGGCGCACACCGCAGCCGGCCACCCCCGAGCACGCCGACACCACCGACGCCTGACCGTTGTAGGAGAGACCACCCCCTGAGCAAGAAGTACAAGTTCAACCGCTACGTCCGCGAGGCGAAGGCCGACCCCTTCGTCCTGGAACTCGACGACGACCAGGAACTCAGCATCCCGGCACCCGACGGGGACACCGTGCTGGAGATCGAAGAGTCGCGCAGCTCCCGCCGCACGCTGGAACTGCTGACCGGCGACTACTTCGATCAGGTCTTCGACCTCGTGCGGCACCAGCCCGCCAGCGTGCTCAACGGACTGGTCGGCGACATGGTCGACCACTTCGGCCTGTCGGCGGCACCGCCGGGGGGTACACGCGCCTCGTCGCGCTGATCGAGGAGTACGGCGAGGCGATCGAGTACGACCTTCAACACGAACTCGGACTCGACCTGCTGGCGTTCTTCCGCGCCGAGCGGCCCTGGACGCAGCTCCTCCGGCTCGTCGAGCGACTGCCCGACCACAGCCACTACAAGGTCGCGATCCACGACGACGACGAGCTGGCCCGCCGCCAGCGCGACGCCGAGCTGGCCGACGGGAAGAAACGACCGGCCCGGCCGCGCACGGTGGACGCGCACTCCTGGACCCCCGAGCGTGCCGCGCTGACCGATGTCGCCGACATCCTGCTGACCATCCGGTCATCGCTGGAGGCGCAGCGCACGGGCAAGAGCCAGAAGGCCACGCCGATGCCTCGGCCCCGTCTGGCCCGGGATCGCCTGGAGATCGCCGACAGCCACCAGCGCCACCGTGACCGCGTTCGTCTGATGCTCGGCAGGGGGTGACCCTGCTTGGCGTACTCGGCCGGTGCCGCCTATGTCCAGCTGCTGCCGACGCTGCGCGGGTTCGGCAGCTCGGCTGCGTCGCAGATCAACTCCCAGCTCGCCAACGTCGGCGGCCCGGCCGGTCAACGTGTCGGCCGGGACCTCGGCGAGGGAGCAGACACCGGGCTTTCCGCCACCCTGACCCGCCTGCGCGGGAGGTTCGAGGAGGTGAGCCGCTCCGGCTCGGACTCCATGTCCCGGCTGGCGCGCGGCACCGCTCCCGTGCTCGACCAGCTCGCCAAGGTGAGCCCCGTCCTCGGCCGCGTGCGGGACGGCTTCCAGTCCGGGCAGGTCGCCGCGTCGGCGTTCTCCGGCGCGGCGGGCACTGTCGGCGGACATCTCCGGACGATCACGGACGCGACCGGACGCGTGGGTGCGGGCTTCGGCTCGATGGCCACGCTCAGCGAGTCCGCGCTGAGCCGGACCGGCTCAGCGATCAACCGCGGCCTGCTCGCACCCGTCCGGGGCGCGAGCACGATCCTCGCGGGCTACGGCCTCACGGCCGGGACCGTGTTCACCGGAGCTGGCGTCGCCGCGGTGGCGATGGGCGTGAAGTTCGCGGCCAGCCAGGAGCAGGCCGAGATGGCGTTCACGACCATGCTCGGCAGCGCGCAGAAGGCGCAGGCATTCGTCGCGCAGCTCCAGGACTTCGCGGCGAAGACGCCGTTCGACCTGCCGAGCGTCACGACCGGAGCGCAGCGGCTGATGGCCTTCGGGTTCGCGGCCAAGGACGTGCTGCCGACCCTGACCGCGATCGGCGACGCCGTAGCGGGGATGGGCGGTTCTGCCGAGCAGATCAACCAAGTCGTGCTCGCCGTCGGCCAGATGTCGGCCAAGGGCAAGGTCCAGGGCGACGAGATCTTGCAGCTCACCGAGGCCGGTATCCCTGCCCTGCGCATCCTGGCCAACCAGTTCGGGGTCACGACGGCCGCGATGCAGGACATGATCTCCAAGGGGCTCGTCAGCAGCGCCGACGCGATCCCGAAGCTGATGTCCGGCATCGAGCAGGGCACGCGCGGCGCGGCCGGGGAGACTCAGGCGTTCGCCGGGATGATGGCCAACCAGGCCACGACCCTCAACGGCATCTGGTCGAACTTCACCGACAACCTCAACAAGGCGCTCGGCCAGCTCGTCACGCCAGCGCTGCCCGCGATCAAGAGCGGCCTCGCCGTCCTGTCCGACGGCCTGGGCGCGCTGCCCGCGCTCATCGCGCGGTTCCAGGAAGCGGCCCGCCCCGTGGGAGCGGTCGCCGGAGCGGCCTTCCGCGACCTCGGCGCGTTCATCACCGGCTCTGTCGTCCCGGCGCTGCGCAACCTGTGGACAGCGGTCCAGCCGGTCGCGGTCATCGTCGGCGGAGCCCTGCTGGCTGCGCTCCGCGCCACCGGACAGCTGCTGCGGGAGGTCGTCGGCCCGGCGCTCGTCGTGGTCAGCGGTTGGCTGCGTCCGCTGATGCCGGTCATCGTCGGCATCGCAGCGGCCTTCCTCGCCTGGTACGCCGTGGCCGCCGCGGTCAGTGCGGTGACCAAGGCCGTCGAGCTGGTGCGCGGGGCCATCCTCGCCGTCCGGATCGCCTGGACGTTGCTGAGCCTCGCCTTCACCGCCTCGCCGATCGGCTTGATCATCGCCCTGGTCGCGGGCCTGGTCGCCGGGATCATCTACGCCTGGAACAACTTCGAGGGCTTCCGCAACGTCGTGCTGACGGTCTGGGAGGCGATCCAGACCGCCGCGCTGTGGGCTTGGAACAACGCGCTCAAGCCCGCGTTCGACGGGATCGTCACGGCCGCGCAGGCGGTCGGCTCGGCGGCCGTGTGGCTCTGGCAGAACGCGATCGTCCCTGCCTTCAACGCGATCGTCTCGGCCGTGCAGGCGGTCGGTGCCGCCGCGAACTGGTTGTGGCAGAACGTCTTCTCGCCGGTCTTCAATTTCATCAGCGTCGTGGTCCAGCACGTCGCCGCGATCCTCTTCACCGTCCTCATCGGACCGGCGATCCTCCTGTTCCGCGCGCTCGCGGCAGCCGTGATGTGGCTGTGGACCAACGCCGTGCAGCCGGTCTTCACCTTCATCGGCCAGATCATCGCCTGGGCCTGGAACACGATCATCAAGCCCTACCTCGACGCCTGGGTCTGGGTGCTGACCCAGGTCGGAAACGGCTTTGTCTGGCTGTGGAACAACGCGATCAAGCCCGCCTGGGACGGCCTGGTCGCCGGGATCTCGTGGGCCTGGACCAACCTGCTCAAGCCGACCTTCGACGGCTTCGTCTGGGTCATCGGCCAGATCGGCGACTTCTTCGTGTGGCTGTGGAACGTCGCCGTCCGCCCGGCCTGGGACGGCCTGGTCGCTGGTGTCTCGTGGGCGTGGGCGAACGTGCTCCGGCCTGCCCTCGACGGCCTCGGCATCGCCGTTCGAGCGGTCGGCGACTTCTTCGGCTGGCTCTGGAATTCCGCGGTGAAGCCTGCGTGGAACGCGCTGACCGGAGCGCTGCAATGGGCCTGGGACAACGTGATCCGCCCGGTGTTCGACTTCTTCAAGGGCGCGGTCGACAAGATCGGCGACGCCTTCAAGTCCATGAAGGACATCGTCAAGGGCGTCTTCGACTCCGTCGTGGAGTTCGTGAAGAAGCCCATCCAGGTCGTCATCGACGTGGTGTGGAACAACGGCCTCCGCCAGGTCTACAACACGGCGGCCGACCTGCTGCCCGGAGTCGAGCCGCTGCCGGAGCTGCGGTTGGCCGGCGGGGGCGTGGTCCCCGGTTACGCACCCGGGCGCGACGTCGTGCCTGCCGTGCTCTCGCCCGGCGAAGCCGTTCTCGTCCCCGAGCTGGTGCGCGCGATCGGTGCTAGAAACATCCTCGCGGCCAACGCGAAGGCCATGCAGGGCCGGGCGTTCGCCCGAGGTGGCATCGTCGCGCGCTTCGCCGACGGCGGGATCGTCGGCGCGGCACCCGACCCGAGCGCGACCATCACACCGTCGGCGACGTCGTTGACCGCCGACCAGGCGGCGATGGAAGCCACCGACGCCGCAGCCGCAGCGCTCGCGGCCACGCTGGACACCGTCCTCGCTCCGGCGCTCGCCGCCGTCGAGCTGCACATCGGGACTCTGCTGGTGCAGGCGAACGCCGGGCTCACCGTCAGCACGAACAAGCTGCGCGACGACCAGGCGGCGGCCTGGACGGCTGTCGCGGCCACGGTCGCCACGGCCGGTAACGCGATTGCTGCCCGGAACAACACGCTGCACGGTCAGCTCAACGCTTCCTGGGCGGCCATCGCGGCGTCCGTGTGGGCTTCGGTCAACAATCAGGGCAGCGCGTTCGGGTCTCTCCAAAGTGGACTTACCTCGGTGCGCGGAGCGGTCTCGCTCACCGCCGGGTGGGTGCACGATCGTTTCCTGGAGATGCAGGGCCACGCCGCCAACCCTGTGCGCTGGATCTTGCAGTGGCCCTTCAACGCCGGGCTCGTGGCAGCCTGGAACCGGCTGAACGCGGATTTCGCGCTGAATAAGGCGATCGGGCCAGTGCCCCTGGCGTTCGCGCTCGGCGGCTCAGTTCCCGGCGCGGGAACCGGCGACACCGTGCCCGCGATGCTCACGCCCGGGGAGTACGTCCTACCGGTCGACGTCGTGGACCGCTGGGGCCTCGACAACATCCGGTCCGCTCACCTGGCCGCCCTGCGCGATGACTTCCCCGGCCTTGAGGGCATGTTCGGACCGGATCTCCGGTTGGCGCAGCGAGTCCGCGGCTACGCCGACGGCGGCCTGGTCGCCGACACGGGGTCGCAGGTCAACGCCGCCGTGCTCCGAGCGCAGCAGTTCGCCCGCCAGTTCCACGGCCGCACGTACAAGTGGGCCGGGATCGGCCCCGACGGGTTCGACTGCTCGGGCTTCATGAGCGCCATCACCAACGTGCTGCGCGGCGAGTCCCCGCACAAGCGCCGGTTCACGACGGCATCCTTCGCCGCTGGACCGGTCGACGGATTCGTGCGCGGACTGTCCTCGGCGTTCGCCATCGGCGTCAAGCAGGGCAACCCGGGGCACATGGCGGGCACCCTCGGTGGGGTCAACGTCGAGTCCGGTGGACCGAAGAACCAGACCAGCTACGGTCCGCCGGCTGCCGGAGCCGACAGCCCGCAGTTCACGGCGCAGTTCTCCCTGCCGGTTGTCGGCGGGCGGTTCGTTCCCGGAGGAGGCGGCGGCGTCGACGTCGGCCAGCTCGTGAACGACACGTTCGCGAACACCTACCGGCTCATCGGCGACATCGGCCGGACTTTCCCCGGCAACCTCATGGGCGCGCAGGGGTCGGGCATTGCCACGCAGGCCGCAGACCGGGTGAAGCAGTTCGCGGTGGACAAGATCGCGGCCCTCTACGCCACCACCTCGGCGTCGGCCGGGTCCCCAGAAGTCGTCGCGGCGGTCCGCGCGGTCGCCGCCCGCTTCGGCTGGGGCACCGGCCCGCAGTGGGACGCGCTGAACTGGATCATCGGTCGGGAGTCCGGCTGGAACCCGGCAGCGGCCAACCCGCGCAGCAGCGCGCGCGGCCTGTTCCAGAAGATGACCTCGGTACACGGTCCGTTGGAAGCGACTCCGGCCGGGCAGGCGGAGTGGGGCTTGAACTACATCCGCTCGCGGTACGTCGACCCCGTCGGAGCACAGCGGTTCTGGCAGCAGCACGGCTGGTACGACGAGGGCGGCTGGCTCCCGCCGGGAATGTCCACTGTGTACAACGGCACCGGGAAGCCGGAGGCCGTGTTCACGGCCGAGCAGTTCGACGCCATCAGCCGCGCTGTGGACCGGCCGGACCAGCCTCACATCACGGTGTACGCCCGCACCGACGCCGACCCGGAGCACATCGCGCACTCGGTGGACCGCCACCTCGCCCTCGGAGCCCGGCTGTAGGAGGTGGCGATGCCTCAAGGTGCCCACGTCTGGACACTCGACTGGCTCACGATGCACCCGGACGGCGACGTGCGCGACTCAGCGGGCGTGCAGTGGATTCTCACGCAGGAGAAGGGGTTCTGGGGAACACCGGGGACGAACGCGGAGTTCTCCTCCCGCCTCGCACGCCACGGCGCGTACCGCTCGCCCGGCTGGAAGAAGCAGCGCACGATCAGCTTGACTGGCCGGGCGTACGCGGACGACTACGCCGTCCTGCGGCAGGCCGAGGCGAACGTCCTCGGCCTGCTGTCGGACCCACGTGCACCAGCCGCCCTGACCTGCTTCTCGGAGCTGGGCGCGCTCACCTGTGACGTGTTCCTGGACGACGAGATCCTGTGCACGCCACTGAAAGTCGTCAGCGAGCCCGGCTTCGAGTTCAGCCTCCAGGTCGTCGCGCCGGACCCGGCGAAGTACTCGGTCGAACGGCAGACGATGACCGCGAGCCTGCCGCGCGATTCGGGCGACGGCCTGGATTTCAGTCAGGTGGTGCAGCCCGACGCCAACCAAGGGCTCTACTTCGGGATCGGTGCCGACGACGACGGGCTGAGCTTCGGCACGTCGAACGCCTCGGGCTTCATGCGGCTGACCAATCGCGGGTCCGCGCCGACGACACCGGTCTACACCCTCTACGGTCCGCTGACGAACCCGATCCTCACCGCTGAGACCGCGACGATGCGCTACAACGGCACGCTCGGGGCCGGGGAATTCGTCGTGATCGATCCCAACGCCCCCAGCGTGCTGCTCGGCGGCACGGCGGTGCGCCGCCAGTTACTCAACCCCGCGCAGTTCAACGGCTTCGCGATCCCGCCGGCCAGCCGAACCGGCGGTCCCGGCGTGCTGTCGGTCGGCCTCACGCACAGCGGCGCGGCGACGGACGCCGGGTACGTCACCGCGGTCTTCCGCTCCGCGTGGTTCTGACCTCCATTCCCATCCCACGAAAGGGGATCACTCATGGGTGTGTACAGCGACGAGCCTGATCCGCCGGTCTACTACCAGGCGGTCGAGGCAACCGACTGCGTGCGGTACACCGACGTGAGCCAGGCGAAGTGGTTCCAGGACAGGATCAATTACGCGTTCGGCGGGCAGTCGAGCACCAACGTGCGGATGGCCGACGACGGCACCACGATCCGGTGGTTCGGGTACTACTGGCTGCGGCTCGGTGATTGGCTGTACAAGGGCAACACCGCGATCACCGACGAGGTACTTCGCGCGTCGGGCCTGCGGCCGATCCTGACCACCTGGCCGGAAGATCCGCCGCCGCAGCCCGAGCCGGAACCGGAGGCGTAGCCGGTGGTCTCCCTCGGAGCCTCGGCAGCCTCGGCCGTCGACCCCTGGGCCGTCCAGTCCCGTATCGGGCTCACTGATGCGCGCCTGGCGCTCGATTCCGTGCTGATGCCGCGCCCGAACCTGAGCTTCATCGACTACCGCAGTGGGGTCATGGCCAGCGGTGACACCGGCGGTGTCGGCGGCAGCTCGCACATGGCGATGCGGGTCAAGCCCGCCAGCTCGGGCCTCGCGGTCACGGTCGAGATGGGCAACGCGGTGATCAACACCCCGTCGATGGGCGCGTACATGTGCGCCTTGGACTCGGTGAAGACTCTGAACCTCGCGGCGGCCAGCTCGACGACGAACCGGATCGACTTGGTGATCGCCAGGGTCTACGACGACCTCAACCCGGCCATCGCGTCGGCCTCGGGCGTCCGGAAGTTCGTCGTCGAGGTGTGGCAGGGCGACCCGGCCACGGGCACGCCGTCGGTGCCGACACCGACACCGACGTCCGGGTGGACACCGCTGGCCGCCGTCACCGTCTCCAAGGGCGTGACCGCGCTTGCCACGGCCGACATCAAGGACATGCGCGGTCCCGGACTCGTCGCGCGCGGCGGTCTCCGCGCGCTCTACGGCGAGGACGCGAAGCCCACCTCCACGGCGTTCAAGGAGATCGGCGCGTACCCGGGCGAGCAAAGGTGGGTGCAGGCCCCGGGTTTCCAGCACCAGGCGTGGTACGGCGCGGGCTCCGACGCGTCGAACAGCGGCTGGCGCGGCGTTTTCAACTGCATCAGGTACTACGCCGCCGCGCCTCCCGGCGAGTTCAGCTTCGTCTCCGGTTTCGGCGTCGCCCGGGAGATCTGCCGGGTGAACATCGCCGATCCGGGCGTGCCCTACTTCGTGTACCCGACCGGTCGCGCCGCGATCACATTGTCCGCCCAGTCGGCGGCGGATCTCCGGATGAACGTCGGCTCGCTCACCGGCACCGACATCAACTGGACCCGATTCGACACCTACGGGGCCAATGTGGACAAACTGCAAGTACCCAACGTGGCCCCGATGCACTACGGGCCGATGACCGGTGCGCAGAGCATCGTCCTGAGCTGCGGCATGCGGGACAGCGCGTCGCAGTACTCCGGCTTCGGGTACCGAGGGAACGACGCGGGAGCCAACGTGCTCTCAGTGCTGGTCATGCCGTCGACCGTGCAGCCGCCGCCGGTCTGATGAGCACCGAGTGGCGGGTCATGGTCGCGGAGACGACGACCGGCCTGCTGCTCGCCGACGTCACGCCCCGGGATCTCCCGTCGTTCTCCCGCAAGCTCACCGACCGGGGGCAGTGGACCGTCAACGTCATCCCCGACGACGCCGCGAACGCGAGCCTGGACTTCCACTCCCTCACCGACGCGGGCCGGTTCACCTGGATCGTCATGTGCGGCTCGATCGTCGCCCAGGCCGGGCCGACGTTCACGCACTCGTTCGACGAGAACTCACGGACGCTCTCGGTCTCCGGCACCGGGATAGCCGGCCTGTTCGACCGGCGGGTCTTACGGAACTCGGTCCCGTACACGTCGATCGTCAACCCGTCCGAGGACCTCACGATCTCCAACCGGAGCCTCCGGGGCATCGCCCGCGAGATCGTGGCGTCCAACCTGGCGCAGACCGGATACGGGCTCCCGATCGACCTTCCCGCCCCGGAAACCGGCACGAACACCCGGACCTACTACGGCTACGACCTGGCGATGGTCTGGGATCGGCTCGACGACCTGTCGAAGGTGATCGGCGGTCCCGAGATCGACTTCTGGCCGTACCTCGTTCCGGGGGAGAACAAGCTGCGCTGGCAGATGCTCATCGGCACACCGCTGCTCGGCGACCAGCAGTCCGCGGCCGTCTGGGATTACGGCGGCGCGCTGTCGGCGATCGACGTGGACGTGAACGGCAGCGCGTCACCGTGCACCCGCGTCTGGGTCAAGGGCTCGGGCACCGAGCGGGGCCTGCTCACCGGCTACGCGGAGAACGGGTCCCTCGTCGGCCTCGGCTTCCCGCCGACCGACTACGTGGACGGCGACCACACGTCGGTCACCGAGGCCAGCACGCTCAAGGGCTACGCGGACGCGGACCTCGCGCAGTTCAACGCTCCCACCGAGACGTGGAAGTGCTCGATCCGTATCGACGGCGCGACCGGCAGCGGCTTCGAGGTCTCGCCCGCCCTCGGCAACTGGGGGCTCGGCGACGCTCCGACCTTCGGGGTCAGCGGTCACCCGTGGATTCCCGACGGCCAGTACCGGCGACGCATCCTGGCGTTCAACAGCAAGGACGAAGCATCGGTGTCCCTTGAGCTGCAACCCACTCCGGCGGCGCTCTGATGCCGCAGCCCCCGGGCTCGGGCACGCTCGCGGACCAGATCCGCGCGCTGGCCAACCGCCTCGACGAGCTGGCGCGCGCGAAGCCGAATCTCCCGGCCTGCGTGGTGCGGCTGACCGGAGATGCGAACCTCGCGGCCGGGGCCGACACCTTCGCACAGCTCGGCTGGAGCGCGACGCACGACCCGCTCGCCCAGTTCGTCACCGGCGCGGCCGGGGTGCCTGCCTATATCCAGATCGCGCGGGCCGGTTACTACCGCGTCCACTTCCACAGCGCGGTGACCGGAGCGAACGCGGTTGCCGCCGCGAAGGTCTCCACCAGCGGCTCGAACGTCGGCAACTCCATCGCCACGGACGCCGCGCCGATCGTCCAGGCGGGATCGGACGGTGCGGTGCTCGACGCGCTGCGGTCACGGATCTACCTGAACTCCGGCGACAAGCTCTACTGGTCGAACTGGTGCAACGCCGCCGCCACAGTGAAGGGGTCGCTGTTCGGCGTGCCCACCGAGATCTCCGTGCAGTACGTGAGCGCCCAGTGAACGAGAAGGGGTGTTGAGGTGCTGCCACGCCCGCTGGTGACGGCGCTGACCATCCTGATCTCGGTTGCCTGGACCGGAAACGTCGTCGTCGGCTTCATCTACCCCGACCGGCATGACCCGACCATCAACGCCATCTTCGCGATCGTCGTGGGCGCGGTGTACGCCCTGGGACACCGGAACACGGCGAAGTTCAAGGAAGCTCGCCGCAGGCTCGCCGACATGATCGCCGGAGACGAGAAGGAAGAAACCCCCGACGAGCAGGACAGCCCCGATGAGTGAGCTGTGGAACTACGTCTTCGAGTCGGCCGGTTGGGCAGTGCTCGGGTTCCTCGGCGGGTTCCTCGTCGGCCGCGCCGCCCGGGACGTTCATCGGGTCGCGACCGCCATCACCTCGGAGGAGCCCGTGCCCGACGACCAGACATCACCGCGGCCTCGTTGGCGCGTCCCGACAGGACAGTTCGTGCTCGGCGTCGTCGTCGTGCTGCTCGGCATCATCACCGTGGCGCAGGGCATCGTCACGAACTCGACGACACGCCGGATCACCGAGTGCCAGGCCGCCTACAGCAACGGGTTCGCTGACGCACTCGATGCTCGCGCCTCGGCGACGGCCGACGCGCAAACGGCGCTCGACGAGCTGATGAAGGCGATCAGCGGATACCTCGCCAGCCCTCCGGTCCCGCCCGACAAGGTCCGCGCCGCCATCGGCGACTACCTCGACTCACGCGAACGTGCCGACGCCGAGCGCCAGCAGCATCCGTACCCGCCGCCGCCACGAGACCTGTGCAAGTGAAGGAGGAATCGATGATCGAACCGGGTTCGCCCACCGACGAACCGCCGGCCGCCACCGCTGGCGAGGAGTCCCACGAGGACATCACCGAGTTCGTCGGCCAGGAAGCCAACGCGCCGGAGGACTCCGGCCGAGCAGCAGACAAGGACGGTGACGCCTGATTGGCGTGGCGTCTCGCCAGCGCACTCGCAGATCTGCGTACGGAAGTGAACACCCGCTGGCCGAAGCGGGACAAGACGAGCGACGGCACGATCGGCGACGCGGCCCACGCGAGCCGGTCCAGTGATCACAACCCGTGGGTCAAGGACGCGGCCGGAGTCGGCGTGGTCCGTGCGATCGACATCGACGTGGACGGCATCGACGCGGCATGGCTGGCCGAGCACCTGCGCCAGCGCGGCCGGAACGGCGACCGTCGGCTGACCGACGGCGGGTACGTCATCCTGAACCGCCGGATCACCAACGCCGACTTCTCCGGCTGGCACGCGTACACCGGCAGCAATCCCCACACCAGCCACGTACACGTCTCGTTCTCCCGCAGCCGCTACGACGACCGAGGTACCTGGGGGATCGTCGGTGGAGGCGGTAGCACCCCACCGCCGTCGACCGGCCGCTCGACCCTGCGCCAGGGTTCGACCGGACAGGCCGTGAAGGACCTCCAGGCGTTCCTCAACCGCGCGTACCCGGCCTACTCGAAGCTCGTCGTGGACGGGGCCTTCGGCCCGAAGACCACGGCCGTGGTGAAGGAGTTCCAGCGCCGCTCCGGGATCGCGAGCGACGGCATCGTGGGGCCGCAGACCTGGACGAAGCTCGGGTTCCGGTGATGCCCGTGGACGACTACAGGACTCGACCGCGACCGATCCTCGACGCAATCCGTGGCGGGGCATGGAAGACGGTGCTCGGTACCCTGATCGCCGCAGCGGTCTCGTTCGGACTGCTGAACGCTGAACAGGCGACGTTGCTCGACAACATCGTTGCTGCGCTGGCCACGCTGATCACACTGGTGACGTCCTTCGTGGCACAGCTCCACGTTCTCGGACGAGCGGAACCTCGGGTCACTCCGGTATCAGATCCGCGCGACAACGCTGGCGCACCACTGTTCCCGACGACCTCCGGACCGCCTGAGCCGCCGCTGACCTGACCGCCGTTGCTACAGTTCCAGTGCGGCGATCACCCGCAGGGGAACAAGAGCCCCCGTCTGTCCCGAGTGGACAGGCGGGGGCTTTTTTCTTGTTCAGCAAGCCTTCTGACTCGCGTAGACCTCGGTCGGCTCCGGGCACGTCTCGAAGTTCGGCATGGCTTCCTTCATCACGACGACCAGGACACCGCGTCGCTGGAACAGCTTGGCTGCCTCACGGACGTGGGATGGAGACGGGCCGAACGCTTCCGGCTTCGCGACGCGGACCTCATCACCAGGTCGGACACGATCCAACAAGCGGTCCAGACCCGGCGGCCGGTGCGGTCCCTGCCAGATGTCCGCCACGACCTCCGAGCAGCCGAGGAAGCGCATCCACCAGCTCAGCATGTCGGCAGTACCCGCGATCGCCTGGGGGTTCACACGCAGGTAGCCGAAGACGGTCACGCCAACCCCACGGCGGCCGGGCCGACCGGCAACCCCTTCTCGCGGCGGTATGCCTCGTACTCCGTGTAGACCTCTTCGGCCACGATCCCGCGGCTACCGATGTCGAAGCCGTTCTCGCGGCCCCACTGCTTCGCCAGGTCGCGGTACTGCTTCTTGGCACGCTCGACCTCGCGAGTTCCGCTGCGATCGGACTTGTACCAAGGCTTCCCGTTGGACATCGGTACCGCGTCGGCGGGCGCGGGCACAGATTTCGCCGAGGGTGCTGAGCCGTTCTTCCTTGCGGTCGGCACGCGGCGCTCCGGCTTGAACTTGCCGATTTTCGTTGCTACATCACGAAACGGTGCAATCGCCTCCCGCAACTCCTCGGCGTGCTCGTCGCTGAGGTCCGCCGCGAAGGCGTCACCGTCGATCGCGAACAGGACGGTCTCGCTGGCTGGCGTCTCGTGATCGAAGTCGTCGACCAGGAGGACTTTCTTCGCCACGCAGCATCCTCCTCTGCTCAGGCGGCAACAGCGTGTGCTGTGCTGCGGTTGTGCCGAACTCCCGGGCGTTTGCGGAGCTTCCGCTTGCCCATGTGCCGCTCGGCAAGGAACAGCCGGATGTGCTCGCGTGCAACCGGTACCGGCGACAAGTAGCCCTCGACCTCGGGGTACAGGATGCGACGTGCGCCGATGCGGCTCATCGTGTACGGCTCGCAGAGGTCCACGCCGGGCAGATGGCAGCGGGCGCATTCCAGCTCCTGCCGCCAAACCTCGTCCGGGTGGCCCTCGTTCTGAATGAAGTACGTCCCGAGCTGGTGAGTCAGGTCCCAGTTGTGGTGGAACAGTCGGCAGCGAAGAAACGCTTCCGGCGCGGACTCCAGGTACTCGCGAACCTCCGGGGGAATCCCGGACGCCTCGGTCATGCAGACCATCCCTCTCGTGTGCGCGTGATCACCCTGTTGAAACCGATTTAACACACCGTGCGGAGAGTAAGCAACCGGTTCGCGACGGAAAGTTTCCACCGGTACCGAACGCAACAGACGACAAAGGCCCCGTCGCTCACCGAGCGACGGGGCCTTTGTTGCGTCAGGCGCTACGCGGCGAATGCTGCCGCGTCGAACTCGTAATGCCTTACGCCGAGCCAGAACTTGTCGGCCTCAGACTCAGTGAAGACCAGCTCGACGTCGCTCGCGACGGCCGCACGGAACACGTGCAGACCGTCATGGCGGCGAACGACCTCCAGGCAGGTACCGGCGGCCGAACCTGTCGCGCGGTAGGTCTCCAGGAAGGCGTCCCAATCGGCCGCGTCGAACACGAGCCGGAGATCGTCGGCGGAACCGAACGGCACCGTGTCGTTGCGCAGCTCGACCCGCGCTCCGCGGCGGGCCACGCGCACGCAGTCCTTGTCCGGCTGGCTGGCGGACGCCTTGCGGAAGTCGTCTTCGCGGAAGGGTGACGGGGTGGCGGTGCTCATCAGCGATCTCTCCTGGTGGGGTGTCTCTGGAAAGCTCAGGCGGCGGCGCGGTAGTCGTCCGCGACGCCTCGAAGGAAGTCGCGGGTCTCGTCGAACTTCAGGGCGGCATTGCTCAGTCGCGCCCACGCGGTCTCGTACGCCCGCAGCGCCTTGCGGTCGTCGAGATACCTGATCTCGGCTTCGCCCTCGACGTAGGCGAGTTCGAGTGGGCCGGCCGCTCCTGGGGACGGCACGCGAATCAGCGTGAACGGAGATGCGATCGGCGACCTTCGGCCAGCGGGCTGGTCGAAAGGCATCACCTGGATGTGGACGTTCGGGCGGTTGGACAACTCGATCATGTGCTCCACCTGTTCGAGCATCACGCCAGCGTCGCCCCACACCCGCCTCACGCACGACTCCGAAAGGACGAACTGGAGGAGCGGCGGCTCGTCCTTGGCAAGGATGTCCTGGCGAGCGAGTCGTGCCGCGATCCGGTCGTCGAGCGTGACGCCGTTGATTTCAGGCATGTCGGCATGCAGTGCGCGGACGTACGACTCGCACTGGAGAAGTCCCGGCGCAACCTCGACCTCTACGCCACGCAGCTGGTCGGCGTGCTTGTCGAGATCGACGCGGAGGCGGATGTCTTCGGAGTACGCCCGGTTGTGTCCGGTCGTCCAGAAGCCGCGCTTGTGGTTGTCACGTCGCAGCTCGCGTAGAGCCTCCTGATAGCCCTCGTCGGTGAATCCGAGCTTCGTCGCGAGCAGCACGAGGTCGCCGGGCGCAATGTTGCTGCCCCCGCTGATCAAGCTGGCCATGCGCGGCTGGCTGGTTTCGATGAGCTTCGCGGCCTCCGCCTGTGAAGCTCCTGCCGTCTCGATCATGTGCGCGATCTCGCGCCCGAGCAGCAGCTTCTTGGCAGTGCGGACGGTAGCGGGCATCTACAGGACCTCTCCGTGAGCTGAGTTCGTGGCGTTTCCGGATCGGTCGATACCTCCTCTCGCCACAGAGGGTATCGCCCGACGCCACTCGAATGGACGGGTGCTCAAGGCTTGATAATCAAGCCGAGCGGTATCAGACTGCATATCTACAAGATCGGAACCATCTAGCTGGAATCAGTCACACTACCGCATGCGAGAGGCCGTTATGTCCGCACCTACGACAGCAGTTACACCCGCTCTGACCAGGCGAGAGGTCAAATGTCGCGATGCGGCACGGCGTCCGAGGCACGTCAGCACCTACGTCGGTGAGGGCGTCGTCGTACTGCTCGCCCCGGCGGCCGAGGCTGCCCAGCTCGACCCGGACAGTGCACGCGAACTCGCGACGAACCTCCGCGAGCACGCCGACGCCGTCGAGGCCCGCCAGCGAACCTCGGCCGGAGCCGCGCAGCGCACGCGCTTCTAAGACCTGGCCCGCTTCCTCACCCCCAGAGAGGGACCGGGCTTCCGCAGGCGGGCGGCGGGACGTCGAGCAAGGCGGCGCGGCCCGGACGCCTGGCTCCGCCCCGCCGCCCCCTACCCCGAGAACGCGGCGGGCCTGACGTGGACCCCGACCTCCGTCAGGTCCGCCGCACACCACCTCATCAGGACGGTTCACATGGTTCAGCCCTCGAAGAACGACGAAAACCCCCATAGCGAGGCGCTGCGCCGAGCCGTTGCCCACGGGTTCGAGCAAGTTCCCATGCCGCTCTCGACGATGGCGGTGTACGAACGGTGGGATCGTCCGGCAGGAATCGTCGAGGTCATCAGCGTGGTCAGCGATGACGAGGCGAAGGCGGCTCGGTGGCTGATCGCTGACTACGACTCCGGCGAGCACGGTCCGCGGTGGTCCCGCCAAGGATCACCCGAAGACGTGATCAATGCCTTATTCGAGACGGCCGAACCATGAACGACGAGTTCATGGCTTCGGAGACCGCTTGGCCCGGTCTCTGGAGCAGCAATCTCTTGCACAAGGTGGTGAAGGGCAACGAGAGCCGCCTGTCCGCCCAAGGGCGTTCGTTCGGACTCTCCGAATGCGGCGTGGCCTGCGTGCCGTTCCCGACGAAGCGGCCCGGCACGGCGTACTGCCCGACCTGCTTTCCGAAGTGGCCACGAGAGGTCGAACCCGAGTTTGACGAGGTGCTGCCTCCGCTGCCGAAGAGGATTCCGCAGCAGGTACCGCCTCGGCGGCCGTTCCGGAGCGACCCGGACAGCCCCTGGTTCAACTCGTTTGAGCAAGCAGACGAGGTTTCCCCAATGAGACGGCGCGAAGTAGTCGCGTCGGTCGCGATAGTGCCTGAGCACCTGTTCAGGCGTGGATAAGGGAGGTACACGATGACCGCAGTACTGGAGCCCGGTTTCGCCGACGACCCGTTGGCGACCCACAGCGCCCAGTTCCCCCTCGGTCAGCTCCACGAGCGCACTGCCACGGACATCCGTTCCGAACCCGGCGTGCGTCCGTGGGGCCTTCGCTGGATGGAGGAGGGACGGGTGGCCGGCGTGGAGACCCCCCGGGGAACCTACGACCCCGTCAGGCAGGTGTCGGTCGACGCCGAGGGGCGGCCGATGAGCCCCTTCGCCGCCACAGCGAACTCGGTGTCGAACAACGACGGCGACGAGGGGCCGAGCGAGGACTGGACCTACGACTTCACGCCAGACAACCCGCACCAGGTCTGATGTCCGTCCTCATTCTGACCGGGGAACACGACCCGTCCGCTGATCTCATGGTCTCGGCGCTTGAGAAGCGCGAGGCGATCGTCCATCGGGTCGATACGTCCTGGTTCCCGGGCCAGCTCAGCGTCACCGCTGAGCTGGCCTCGGGCCGCTGGTGCGGCACCTTGCGCACACCGCACCGGACGATCGACCTCGACACCATCACCGCCGTCTGGTACCGCGAGCCGAAGGCATTCGACTTCCCGGAGATGACGCCCACGGAGCGGATGCACGCGAACATCGAGGCCAAGTACGGCCTCGGCGGCATCCTGACGACGCTCCCGGTCCTGTGGGTGAACCACCCCGCCCGGGTAGCTGACGCGGCGTACAAGCCGGTCCAGCTCGTCGCTGCCCACCGGGCAGGGCTGACCGTGCCGGACACCCTCCTCACGAACGAGGCGGACGCCGCCCGCGAATTCGGCCGCCGGGGACGCACCGTTACCAAGATGCTCGGCGGCGTCTCGCTCGTGGAAGAAGGTACCCGCCGGTACGCCCGCACCAGGCTGCTCGATCCATCCGACTTCGAGGACATGCGCGGCCTGGAACGGACTATGCACCAGTTCCAGCGGTGGGCGTCGAAGGCGAAGGAGGTCCGCGTAGTCGCGATTGGCGACCAACTCAACGCCATCGAGATTCACGCCCACAGCGCGAAGGCGTACGTGGACTACCGATCCGACTACCGGAGCCTGCGGTACCAGCTCACCGACCTACCGGAATCCGTCGAGGTCGGCGTGCGGCAGTTGATGAAGCACCTCGGCCTCCTGTACGGCGCGATCGACTTCGTGGTCGGTCCCACGAACGAGTGGACGTTCCTGGAGATCAACCCATCTGGCCAGTACGGCTGGTTGGAAAACCATACTGACGCTCCGTTGACCGACCAGCTCGCCGATCTCCTAGCAGGAGGAACCGCATGACCGACTGGGAGCCACGCGCCGTCGCGCTCGCCGACGAGCTGGCCGCCGCCGGGAAACTGACTGACGAGCGCTGGCGCAAGGCGCTCACGAGCGTTCCGAGGCATGTCCTGGTGCCCGAGTACTTTCAGCCGGACCAGGAGGGAGGATGGCGTCGGGTCAGCACCTCTGCTGGCGAGGGTCTGGATGCCGTCTACTCGAACAAGTCCTTGATCACCGACGTGGACGAGCGGGGTCATGCCGTTTCGTCGTCGAGCATGCCGGGCCTGATGGTGCGGATGCTGGAGTTGCTGGAGATCGGGCGGTTCCACCGCGTACTCGAAATCGGTACCGGCACCGGCTACAACGCCGCCTTGATCACCGAGTACTTGGGCAACGGGAACAACCTGTTCAGCGTCGACATCGACTACATCGACACAGCGCAGGAACGGCTCGCGAGTCTCGGCTATCACCCGACGCTGCGGAAGGCCGACGGCGTTGACGGGTTGCCGGACTGGGCTCCGTACGACCGCATCCTCGCCACCGTGGCCGTACCGCGGATTCCGGCAGCCTGGGTCGCTCAGCTGAACGATGGCGGGCGCATCCTGGCGGACATCAAGGTCGCGGTCTCAGCCGGGAATCTGGTGTTGTTGCGCAAGAACGGCGACACCCTGTCCGGCCGCTTCGATGGCAGGTACGCGGCGTTCATGGCGATGAGGCACCCGGACCGGGCGCAGCAGCGGCCGAGCCAGCCGGCCACCTCCGGGAACGAAGAACACTCGACGACCCACTATGAGCCGATGGCGTGGGAGAACACGGTTGTCTGGTTCCTCGCGGCGCTCCAGTTCCCGGAGGGCACCACCTATGGCATGCAGCTTGACAGCGATCACCAGCCGTCGAAGGCCACCTTCTCCAGCGGGGACGGCTCGTGGGCTCGCGTCGACATCAAGGCCGATGCCAACGGTGAGCGGCTGGTGGTCCAGTCCGGTCCGACAAGCTTGTGGGACGTGATCTCCGACGGCTACAGGCAGTGGGAGGAGGCTGGCCGTCCGACCTGGGACCGCTTCTACCTCACGGTGAAGCCGGACGGCGAACAGGTCGTATGGCTGGACGATCCGGAGGGGGAGTTCTCCTGGCTGTTGCCTTAACCGGGCTTTCTGGAGCGGCCAGCCCCCCGACGCTCCCGGTTAGCCCCATGCCAGGATGCAGGACAGGGAGCCCCCGGCGCACGCATCGCGCCGGGGGCTCCCTGCTGCTCAGACAGTGACGTGACGACCGAGGATCGCCAGCATCCGTTGCAGGCACTCCAGCAGGTCGCCGAGGTCATCCGCGAGGAAGACGTCAGCGGGGCTGTCCGCCCACACCTTGCTCACGTACTCGATGTCCCGCTCCAGGCGCTCCGCGTCCTCGGGATGCCCCGAGGTCCGCAGCTCCTCGGCGGACGCCTTCACCTTCTCCTCCAGGGTCATGCTCGTGCCTCTCCCCATCGCCTGAAACCGGAACGCCCCCTGATCGGTGCCGTCCTCGCCACTTCGACTTGTAGTTGATCATTCAAGTTCCGGCGGCGAGTCCATCGTCACCTTTGGGGTGAACGATGTATCTGAGCGCTCGGTGCCACCACCTGTACTGGCGGACCAGCTCATGCTGCGTCCTTCTTCTCGATGTGGATGCGGTCGCGGTAGTCGCCCTCCAGATGGCGGGGCTTGCGTCCCTTCTTCCCCTTCAAGATCGTCACCGTGCACAGCGCGTCCACGATCGCCCGCCTGCGCTCGATGGGGGTCAGCTCCGGGTTCATGAAGACTTCGGCCGGGTTCGGTGCGTCCGCGACTCCGCTGAGCACCGAGCTGGACGCCCGGGAAGCGAGGTCGGTGTTGACCTCGTCCAGCTTGAGGATGATCTTGTTCCGCTGTCGCAGGAAGGCCGCACGCGATAGCTCGCCGTCGCCCAACATGTCCTCCAGCTCCCTGATGCGCGTTCGGAGCGAGGTCGCCTGAGTTCGGAGGTCCACGGCGTCTCCGTCGGGCACCTCGATCAGGTTCGCTCCGTGCTTGATGAGCCGCGCGCAGACATAGGTGTTCACGATGGAGTCGATGGGAGCGGCCCGAACGGCAAGGTGGAGACCATGCTTGCAGCGGTACGCCGCGTGCTTCTCGCCGCCGGAACCCGACGAGGAGATCCCGGCCGAGCGCATGAGGTCGGAGCACACGTCGCAGCGGTAGAGGTTCGTGCCCAGCCACTTGAGCGACCGGCTACCCCGGTAGCTTGTCCGGTGCTCGTTGTCGAGCAGGATCGAGCGGACGGCCAGGTACTCGTCGTCGGTGATGATCGACGGCCAGATGGCCTTCACGTTCTCCAGCACGACGCCGCGGTGCTCCATCAACCCCGCATTGCGCGGTCGGGTCA
Source organism: Amycolatopsis thailandensis (assembly GCF_002234405.1). Classification (GTDB taxonomy): domain Bacteria; phylum Actinomycetota; class Actinomycetes; order Mycobacteriales; family Pseudonocardiaceae; genus Amycolatopsis; species Amycolatopsis thailandensis. The sequence goes on from NZ_NMQT01000073.1 coordinate 195,342, forward strand.
GGATGCGCTTGAGCGTGGCCGGGTACCAGCGTGCCGATCCGCGCGGTGTCGGCACGCCCGACGCGGTCCACCGCTGGCAGATCGCGTACAGGCTCTCGCCGGAGATCACCCGCTGCACGGCATCCTTGATCATCGCCGCCTCGTGCTCGATGACCTTGATGCCGACCTCTTCGCGGTTGATCACGTTGCCGTAGGCGTCCCGGATCGTCCCCTGGTAACCGAAGGGACGCGCGCCGCCGATCCACTCGCCGCGTTCGAGGGCCTGTAGCTTCTCCCGGCACACGCGTTCGCTGATGTCCTCGGCTTCGCCTGCGTCGTTGGCAGCCAGGATGCGAGCGATCCGGCGGCCAGCGGCGGTGTTCAGGTCGAAGCTTGGCGACGCGACGTACCGGAACTCAGTCCCGTAGGTCTCGGCGAGTTCGATCTGACCTTCATGCTCGCGCGGGCGACGAGTCAGCCGGTTCGAGGTGTAGGAGGTGATCTTCTGAATGCGGCCACGCTTGGCGTCGGCCAGCAGCCGCTTGTAGTCAGGACGTGGCTTCTTCGATCGGGTCGACGCCCCGATGTCGTTGTCCTTGTAGATGTCGACCACCGTGTCGCCCTCGCTCGCCGCGAGCTTCCGGCAGTCCTGTTCCTGGCGCTCGACGCCCAGCTCGCGACCTTCACGGTCGTCGCTGATCCGGAGGTAGATCCCAACCAGCTTACCCACGGCGGCCCTCCCCGGACGGGGCAGCGGCGGCCCTGCAAGGCGCTGAGCTGGAGTTATGGTCGTTCAGTCGGGGTGGTGTTGAATCCATTTAAACAGTGTCACATGTGAAGCTATCCCTCGGGGTCGGCGAGGACATGCCAGGACTCTTCCCCGGTCTGGCCGACGTCGGCAGGCCTCGCACCGGCGGCGAGCAGCCGCTCCAGCTCCGCGTCCTGATCACGGTCGGTGGGGTTCACGTCGAGGTGCAGGGGGAGTTTGGCGGGCTTCGGGTCGTCGCTGCGACTCAGGATCAGGGTGGGCTGCGGGCCGCCGAACCCGGTGCCCGGCGGGCCGATCTCGACGTCTTCGCCGTCCTTGCCGATTTCGACGTATCCGAGCACTTCGCACCAGAACGCGGCCATCCGGACCGGATCGGCGCAGTCGAGGATGAGTTCGGTGATACGGCAGGCCATGGGGCGAGGATAACGCTCCCCGAGCCCACGACGCGGGTTCGATGTTTGCCGCGTCCGCCCGCCGGGTATCCGGAGCGCGGCGACAGGAGGAGAGCGATGACGGTCCGAAAGGGACAGGTGAGCGATCGATGAACGCACCCTCCCTGCTGGAAGACCGCCCGGCTGTCCGGACGCGGCGGCGGAACGACGATTACTCGCATTGCCGCCCCCTGTTCGAAGAGATGGCGGGTCTGCCCGACGGCCATCCGGAGCAGCGGAGGCTGCGTGAACGCCTGATCCTCGAACTTCTGCCGATCGCGGAACACATCGCCGTGCGGTTCAGCGGACGCGGTCAGCCGAGGGAAGACCTGATCCAGGTCGCCAGGATCGGGCTGATGAAGGCCGTCGACCGGTTCGATCCCGGACAGGGCGGCGACTTCCTGGCTTACGCGGTGCCGACGGTGATGGGCGAGGTGCGGCGTTTCTTCCGTGACACCGGCTGGGCGGTGCACGTCCCGCGCGGGATGCAGGAGCTGCGCACGCGGCTCTCACGGGGAACCACGGACCTGACCCAGACCCTCGGCCGCGCGCCGACCCCGTCCGAGCTCGCCGCTCACCTGGAAGTGGACGTCGACACCGTCCGGGAAGGCCTGCTCGCCGCGAACAGCTATCAGACGTCGTCCCTGGACAAGCCGGTCAACGAGGGCGAGGGCACGCTTCCCCTGTCCGACGTGGTGGGGGAGCTGGATTCCCGGTTCGAGCTCATCGAGGATCGCCACACCGTGGTCCCGCTGCTGGCGGGGCTGCCGGAACGGGACCGGGCGATCATCGTGATGCGGTTCTTCGACGGCCTGACCCAGTCGCAGATAGCCGCGCGCCTGGGGATTTCCCAGATGCACGTGTCCCGCCTGCTCACGAAGATCCTTCAGGACCTGCGCGGAAAGCTCAACGCGTAGCGAACAACTCGCCCAGGTGAGGCTGGGTCGGTGGTGTGCCCAGTGCACGCGAGGCGTCCCAGAGGGTGACGGCCGTGGCCGTCAGGACGGGCTTGCCGAGAGCGGTCTCGAGGTCTTCGAGCAGCGGTGTCGTGTGCAGGGCGGTTTCCGGGATCAGCAGCGCTTCGGCGTCGGCGTGGTCGGCCGCGGTCGCGAGTTCGGTGATGCGGTCGCGGTCCCAGGCGGCGAGGGCCCGATCGGAGGGCGCGTCGGCCGAAACCGAGTGAACGGTGGTGACACCCGCCTCGGCGAGGAAGCCGGCGAAACTCGCTGTCGTGTCGCGGTGATAGACGGAGGCGAGCGCGATCCGGCCGACGTCGAGGTGGGCGAGCGCGCCGAGGAAGGCCAAGGAAGTACTGCTCGCGGGCACGCCGAGCCGCTCGCCGAGTACGCGGGCTTGTTCGCGCGCGCCTTCGAGTCCGCGGGTGAAACTGCAACTGGAGCAGGCCCAGCTGACGACGTCCGGTCGCTCGCCGAACCGCGCGGCGGCGAGCCGGTCCGGTTCGCCGAGTTCCCGGACGGCCTCGTGCTTCCCTGCCGGGTCGAGGTCTTCGAGCCGGCCGATCTTCTCGCCCCACGGGACGTACGCGAAGTCCACGACGAGGCCGGGGTCGAGTTTCGCCGCCAGCGCCAGGAAATCGTCCTCGCCGCAGTCTCGGGTCGGGTAGAGCAGGCCGATGTGAGGTCCGGATCGCATGCCGGACGGGTACCCGGCGAGTCCCCGCTCACACCGGACGGTGGTGTGAGCACGCCGGGGAAGGGGTATCAGGAGCCGCGCGAGTGAATCGAGAGAAAGGACCACGTCGTGGTGGACGGCCCCCGGCTCAACCCCGAGAAGGACCCTGAGGAATGGACCACCGGTGACGAGCCGATGACCGGACCGCAACGGTCGTATCTGCGGACGCTCGCGCAGGAAGCGGGTGAGGAGCCGCCCGGGGAGCTGACCAAGGCGGAGGCGTCCGAACAGATCGAACGGCTGCAACGCGAGACCGGCCGCGGTACGGACTGACGCGGTGAGCGGCGGTTCGGGTCCCGGCCCGAACCGCCACTCACGGCATGCTCACTGGCAGGCTTCGCAGTCCGGGTCGTCGATGCGGCAAGCGGCACCGTCGGTGAGCGGGAAGTCGAAGTCGTCCAGCGCGGGGACGGCCAGCGTGGTCTCTTCCGGCGTGGCGGTAGCGGACATGTCACTCCCTAGAGGTACGGAACGGGTCTTACCTCTCTGTAGCGCTGAAGATCGCCCGTCATTCCGTGACCCGCGCCACAAGCGGATCAGACGGCCGCCAGCTCCTTGCCGGGCAGCATCCCGTTGGGGATGTCGGTCACGCGCCAGGACTCCACGGTGAGCTGGACGGTCTCGATCGGCGTGTCCAGGAACGGCGTCACGTACGGCACCTTCGCCACGAGCAGCTCACGGGCGGCCTCGGCCCGCTCGCCGTCGAGGATCTCGGCGCGGACCATCGCCTGGAGGAACGGGTCGGCGGGCGAGCCGGTGGAGACGATGACCGAGGCCACCGGGTTGTCCCGGAGCGCGGCGAGGGTGCGGCCCCGTCGCTCCAGCACCAGGACGAGGGTGAACAGATCGGACTCGGCGAAGAAGACGCCGTTCACCCAGGGGCCGGATTCGCCGGCGGTGGCGAGGTACAGCGACTGGTGTGAGGCCAGTGTGGTCCGCGCGAGGGCGGAGACATCGGTCGTGGACATGGCGGAAACTAGACCCCGGGCGTGCGGCGGCCTCAAGTCCGACAATCCCATCGGGCGATTTTGGCTACTTAGTGGCGGGTTGGCTCGGCGTGGAAGTCGCCTCCGCGACGGTGGCGGAGGCAGGCATGCGGTCGACCGCTCTGCCGGGTTCGGGTGTCGCGAAAGCCACTTTCGGGACATCAGACGTCCCGAAAG
>NZ_NMQT01000074.1 GCF_002234405.1 Amycolatopsis thailandensis
CCTGCGACGGCGCCTGGGACGCCGGCGGGGTGGCCGGTGCTGCCGGGGTCTCCTGCTTCGGCTCGGCCGGAGCGGCCTTCGCCGCCGGAGCGACCTCTTCCTTGGGCGCCGGCGGCCGGGGGCCGGGGCGCGGACCCGGGCGGGCGCCCGGAGTCGGCCGGGACGACTGGGCCGGAGCCGGAGCCGACGGGGCCGGGGTGGACGCCGCGGGGGCGGCCGGAGCCTCGGTCTTCGCCACGGGGGCGGGCTGAGCCGGCTTCGCGGCCGGAGCCGGGGCGGCGGGCTTCGCGGGCGGCGCGGGACGCGCCGGCGGGCCCGGGTTCGGGATCGGCTTCTTGCTCTTGCCGTCCTTGGACGGATACGCGTCACGGAGACGGCGGGCGACCGGCGCCTCGACGGTGGACGACGCGGACTTCACGAACTCGCCCTGTTCCTTCAACTTGGCGAGAACTTCCTTGCTGGTGATGCCGAGCTCTTTCGCGAGCTCATGTACTCGGGCCTTGCCTGGCACAGCTCTCCTCATCTGGGGAGGCCGGCGGCAGACCCGCAGACCTCGTCCTATTGTCGCGCGTTCATTGATTCAGCTTCACGGCTGACTCATGACGGGTCGACCTGCTTCCTGATTCCATCCGGCACCGGGGATGTCCCGGCGCCCTTCATTCCTCGGCGAGCCGCTCCAGGCGTTCGTGGACACCCTGGGCGTCGAGCGACCCCGGAACACGAAGTGCTCGGGGAAACGCCCTGCGCCGCTCGGCCTTGGCAAGACAGTCCGGCACGGGGTGCAACCAGGCACCCCGGCCCGGCAACCGCCGACGTTCGTCGACGATCAGCCGGCCGTCCGCCGCGACCACTCGCAGCAACTCGCCGATCAAGGCCCGCCGACGGCAACCGACACAGGTGCGGACCGGGGCTACCCGGTCTTGCAGGGGGTCGGTTCCCGGCGGCGGACGCTGAACCACTCGTAAGTCTAGCGCTTCGACCTTCACTCAGCCGAACCGGTTGCCGCGGCGGGCCGCGCCTGCCCGGCGTGTGCTTCGTCACCCTGCTCAGGAGCGGCGTCGCTGCGGATGTCGATCCGCCAGCCGGTGAGCCGGGCGGCGAGGCGGGCGTTCTGCCCTTCCTTGCCGATCGCGAGCGAAAGCTGGAAGTCCGGGACGACGACGCGAGCGGTCTTGGCCCGCTCGTCGACGACCTTCACCGACACAACCTTCGCGGGCGACAGCGCATTCCCGACGAACTTCGCCGGGTCTTCCGAGAAGTCGATGATGTCGATCTTCTCGCCCGCGAGTTCGCTCATCACGTTCCGCACCCGCGCGCCGACCGGGCCGATGCACGCGCCCTTGGCGTTGACGCCGGGCACCGTGGAGCGGACCGCGATCTTGGTCCGGTGTCCGGGCTCGCGCGCGACGGCGGCGATCTCGACCGTGCCGTCGGCGATTTCGGGGACCTCGAGGGCGAACAGCTTGCGCACCAGGTTCGGGTGCGAACGCGACAGCGTGATCTGCGGGCCGCGGTTGCCGCGCGCGACGGTCACGACGAAGGCCTTGATGCGGCTGCCGTGTTCGTACGACTCGCCGGGCACCTGCTCGACCGAGGGCAGCACGCCTTCGATGTCGCCGACCTGGATGACGACCATGCCGCGGGCGTTGGCGCGGGCGTCGCGCTGGACCACGCCCGCGACGATCTCGCCCTCCTTGGCGGAGAACTCGCCGAAGGTCTTCTCGTGCTCGGCGTCGCGCAGGCGCTGCAGGATGACCTGCCGCGCGGTGGTCGCGGCGATCCGCCCGAAACCCTCGGGGGTGTCGTCCCATTCCTCGTCGGTCTGGCCGTCCGGGGTCAGGGTGTGCGCGAGGACGCGCACCAGCCCGCTCTTGTGATCGATGTCGATCCTGGCGTGCGGCTGGTGGCCCTCGGTGTGCTTGTACGCGGTGAGCAACGCGGTTTCGATCGCTTCGATCACCGTCTCGAAGGGGATGTCCTTGTCCCGTTCGATCGCGCGCAGCGCTGCGATGTCGACGTTCACTTCGGCTCCTCCTTCGGCTCCGTGGTGGCGGCGTTCAGGGCCGACGCATCGGTTTCCAACAGTTTCAGGTCCTCGGCAGGTGGTTGCTTGAACTCGATCTCGATGACCGCTTTGGCCACCGAGGCGTAACCGACGTCCCGGATCTCGCCGTCGACGAGCACGCGCGCGGACTTCTCCCCCGCGTGCCCGACCCGGCCGATGAACGCGGCGCCCTCGGCCGGGGTGACCTTGACGAGGCGGAACTTCGCGCGGCGCCAGTGCCGCGGCAGGGTCAGCGGCCGGTCGAGGCCCGGCGAGGTGACTTCGAGCGTGTACGCGCTGGCGATCACGTGCTCGTTCTCGTCGAGCGCGGCGGAGACGGCCCGGCTGACGCCCGCCACCTCGTCCAGCCCGACTCCGTCGTCCCCGTCGACGACGACCTTGACCAGCTGACGGCGGCCTGCCTGCTGGACCTCGAAGGAATCGAGGTCGAAACCCGCAGCCTTGACGGCTTCGGCCACGATGGGCTCCAGCCTGCTGGCGAGGTCGTTGGGCACGGTGGAGCGCTCCTGTTCGGCTGTGGGCGACCCGGCGGCGTGGATCCGGGTTCGGTAGTGGGCCAGCTTATCTGGTGACCCCCGCGTGACGCGCGAGCGGCGGCCCCGCACGGGGTACTGGCAGGATGGGGCGGCGTGACCGGAAGATCGACAGAGCCCACCTTGCCGAGCCGTCGCACTTTCCTGCGGATGGGAGCGCTGGCCGCGGTGGCCGTGCCGCTGGCGGCCGCCTGCTCCCCCGGGTTCGACGAAAGCCCCGACCCGCTGGGTCCGCTGCTGCGCGCGGCGGAGACCGACGCGGCCGGCGCGAAGGCGCTCGGCGCCGAGGGTGAGGCTGTCGCGACAGCGCGGGCCGCGCACGCGGCGGCACTCAAAACCGAGGTGGACCGGCTCAACCGGCCGAAGCCGGAGCAGTCCGGCCCGGCCGAGACCCCGCCGTCGTCGGTGGACGCGCTCAAGGAACGGCTCGCCGCCGCCCGCAAACAGGCCGAGGGCCTCGTGCCTTCGCTGCCCCGCTATCGCGCCGGGATGGTCGCCTCGATCGCGGCGGGCTGCGCGGCGTTGCAGCAGAGTTCGGAGAAACTCGGCCGCGGCGACGACGCGGGAGCCGTCGACGTGCCGGCCGGGGTCCAGCTCAGCGGGGAGACGGCGGACGCCGTCCAGCAGGCGCTGGGTGCCGAACACGCGGCGATCTGGGTGTACGGACTGGTCAGCGCGTACCTGCCCGCGGCCTTCGGCGGCGCGGTGTCGCGGGGTACGGCCGAGCACGTCAAACGGCGGAACGTCTGCGAACGGATGCTTTCCGCGGCGGGGCAGCCGCCGGCCGGACCGGAGGCGGCGTACGTGCCGCCGAAGCCGGTGACCGACGCGAACTCGGCGATGGAGCTGGTGGCGACGGCCGAGTCGGACGTGGCGGCGGCCTGGCTCGGCGTGATCGACCGGACCGACGACGCGGCTTTGCGGACGACGGCGCTGAACGCGCTGGTCGGGTCGGCCCGGCGAGGGACGGCTTGGCGGGCGGAGTTCGGCGCGAAGCCGGTGGCGATCGCGATGCCGGGTCAGTCGGTCTGAGGTCTTCCGGGCGGCTTCGGTCCCTTTAGCGCGCTATGAAAGGCCCCTTCATTGCAAATTTTGCGATGAAGGGGCCTTTCATAGCGCTTGACTCAGCGGCGCAGGTCGCCCGAAAGCCGCAAGGCGTCGGTCGCGATCCGCTCCAGCAGCGGCTTGTCCTTCTGCTTGTCGTAGAAACCGGCCAGCACGATGGCCACCTCGGGCCCGGTGACGTGGGAGTCGTAGGCCGCGTCCTGCCCCGAGATCTTCGGCGCCCCCTGTGCCTTGAAGGTGCCGTCGCGCACCAGGTCGGACACGTTGCCCGTGCCGTCCTTGTCGGTGAGCGCCTTGAGCTGGGTCGCGGTGACCTCGCCCGGCATGGTCACCAGGACGACCGAAACCAGCGCCTTCTTCCCGCCGGACTCCGTCGTGTACAGCGCCCGCGACAGCCGCGTGCACGGCGTCTGGGTGAAGAAGTCCTTGGTCTGGCCGTAGGCCTTGCTCACGCAGTCGGTGGTGACCTGCGGCCCCTCGGCGAGCGTGTACTGGAACTGCCCGGTCTTCGACGGCGTGTCCGCGACCGGGGTCGGCTCCGGCTCGTGCCGGATCACCCACCACAGCAGCGCGGAGACGACCGCGATGGCGACCAGACCGGCGCCTTTCAGCGCCAGGGCCTTGGTGTCCCTCGACGGCTTCGGCGCGGGCGGCGGCCCTGCCGGTCGCACCGGCTGAAGCCGGGCCGTTTCCGTCGGTCCCGGAGTAAATTGCGCACCAACCACGGGAACATACGGTAGTTCACGCCGGTCCGGCGGTTCACCTGAACGTGCTTATCACGCGTTCGACGTCGTCAGCGGTGTTGTAGAGGTGGAACCCGACACGCTGCCGTCCGGCCCGGGTACCGGCCACGATGCCCGCTTCCCGCACCTTGTCGGCGTCAGCGTCGAGCGAGACGATCGCACTCCCCTGAACGGGTGAGCCGAGCGCTTCGAGGAGTGAGTCGGCGAGACCCACGCAGTGCGCGCGGACGGCGTCGAGGTCCAAGGACCCGAGATAGTCCAGCGAGGCGGCGGCGCCGACGTACGCGAGCCAGGCCGGGGACAGGTCGAGCGAGCGGGCGCCCTCCGCGAGCCGCAGCGGGAGGCCGTAGACGGTCTGCCAGCGGTCTTCCCCGGCGTACCAGTTCGCCGCGACCGGCACCGCCCGCTCCAGCACCCGTGGATGCGCGGCCAGCCACGCCGCCCCGCGCGGGGCGAGCAGCCATTTGTACCCGGCGGCGACCACCCAGTCGGCCCAGCCGAGGTCGAGCGGCTGCCAGCCGGCGGCCTGGGTGGCGTCGAGCAGGACCGCCGCGCCCGCCGCCTCGGCCGCGCCCCGGAGCCTGTCGAGGTCGACCTGGGCGCCATCGGCCGACTGGACGACGCTGACCGCGACGAGGTCGTGTCCGTCGACGCGTTCGGAAAGCTCGGCGAGCGGGACTTCGGTGACCTTCACCCCGCGGTGCGCCTGGGCCGCGAACGGGAAGGTGACGCTGGTGAAGTCGTTCCCGGCGACCAGCACGCTCGCGCCGTCGGGCAGCCCGGCCGCCACGTTCGCGATCAGCTGCGAGACCGACGCCCCGATCGCGACCCGCTCCGCCGGGACCCCGATCAGCGCGCCGAACCCCGCCCGCGTCCGCGCGACGGGCTCGTCGAAGTCCGTCGGACGGGCCTCGCCGCGCCGCCACCGCTCGACCGCCTCCGCCACCGCGTCGGCCACGTGCGACGGCGGGATGCCGATGCTGGGCGTGTTCAGATATCCGGGCGGGACGGCGAATTCGGCTCCGAAGGTCTGCATGCTCCCGAGGCTAATGAGATTCCGGGAGCAAGGCCGCGACGTCGGCGTAGGACGGCGGGGTCAACGGGAGCTCGCCACCGTCGCGGACGGCCTCGACGGTGCGGAGAGTGGCGGCCAGCGCCATCCGGTACGGCAGCGAGCCGAGGCTGACGCGCGCGACACCGAGCCCGGCCAAACCGGCGACGGTGACCTTGCCGGGAAGGAACAGCAGGTTCACCGGCACCTCGACCGCCTTGACCAGCCGCTCGACGTCCGAGGGATCGGCGAGCCCCGGCACGAACACGCCGTCGGCCCCTGCGTCCACATAGGACAGAGAGCGCTCGATCGCGGCCTCGATGCGGGGGTCACCCAGCCAATGCGTGTCCGTACGCGCGTTGACGAAGAGCCCGGGAGCGTGTTCCTTCGCCGCCGCGATCTTGGCGGCGTGCCGCCCGGGATCGCCGAGCACGTCTTCGAGGTTGACGCCCGCGACCCCGGCCTCGGCGAGCTCCGCCGCCAGCGCGCCGACCTCGCCCGGATCGTCGCTGAACCCGTCGGCGAGGTCGACGCTGATCAGCGCGTCCAGCCCGGTGAGCCGCCGGGCCAGCCGGACGGTGGCGTCCTTCGAGGACGGGGCGCCGTCCGGCTCGCCCTCGACGGCCGAGACCCCGAGGCTGGTCGTGCCGAGCGCCGGGAAACCTTGCGCCGCCAGGAAGGCGGCCGAGCCGAACTCCCAGACGTTCGGCAGGAGCAGCGGGGAACCGGGGACGTGCAGTGCGGCGAATGCGGTCATGGCACGACGGTAGCCAGTGGACGCTTCGGTGGCGGCCGAAGTGTCACTCGGCGGAACTCGCGGGCTCGGGCACGTGACTCGCGTGCTCGGGCACGGAACTCGCGTGCTTGAAGGCGGAACTCGCGGGCTCGGGCACGTGACTCGCGTGCTTGAGCACGGAACTCGCGTGCTTGGAGGGACGGCACGTGTGCTCAGACGGACGACACACGTGTCCGGACGGACGACACGGGTGATCACACGGACGACACACGGCGGATCGCGGGCGCGCGCGTGTCGTCCGGCTGGGCACACGTGTCGTCCGTCTGAGCACATGTGCCGTCCGGCTGGGCACACGTGCCGTCCGGCGGTCACGCGGCACCTCTTGCAGAGCCAGGTGCCCGCAGGCGTGACTCTCGTGCTTGAGCACGGGACTCACGTGATCAGAGACGGAACTCGCGTGACTGGAGGCCGCACTCGAGTGTGCGGCGTCTGATCACGCGAGTTCCGGCCTGGAGCACGCGAGTTCCGTCTCTGAGCACGCGAGTTCCGTCTCTGAGCACATGAGTGCGGTGCATGATCACCTGAGTGCGGGGTCAGGCTCGTTCGAGGAAAGGCGTCAGCAGGTCCGGGACGGACTCCTCCGCGAGCAGCAGGCCCTGCTCCTCCCCCGCGTCGTACACCGAGTACGCCCCGGTCCCGGCCGCCGTGGTCGCCACGACGGTCAGCAATCCCTTGCGCCGCTGGAAGATCGACTGCTTGACCGTCCAGCCGATCACGCCGTCGCGCTCCAGGGCGAACGTGCTCCGCCGCACGGTCCCGTGCCGTCCCACCAGGTATCGCCCGGTGATCCCGTGCCCGAGGTTGCGGTAGGCGTCCAGCGCCAGCAGCACCGACACCGGCAGCAGGACGACACCGAGCGCGGCGCCGATCACCAGCAGGACGTCGGTCAGCAGGAAGCCGAGGATCGCGAAGATCGCCAGCAGGACCACCACCGAACCGACCCACCAGCGCAGCAACCGTCCCCGCGCGGCGCGGGGATGCCCGTCGAGCCGGACGGCTTCGGTCGGCGAAACCGGTTCGCGCAGGACCACCGCGGCGATCCGGGTGGCCGTCGCGACCGGCGCGGCGGGCAGGAGCGTGTGGTAGTCGGTCTTGTCCTGGTCGTCGCTCTGCCGCATGCCGGTGGCGATCGCGTCGACGCGGGCCGCGCCGGAGATCCGGTTCCCGAGCGGCTCGACGAGTTCGACACCGCGCATCCGGCGTTCCTCGATCGAGATCGAGCGTGTGGTGAACAGCCCGCGCCGCACTCGCAGCGTGCCGCCTGCTTCGCGGTCGAGCCGGTAGTTCCACCACATCTCGATCCACAGGCCCAGCGCGCCGATCACGCCGACGACCATCGCGATCGCCAGCAGGATCAGGATCGCCACCACCAGCGGGATACCGCTGAACAGACCGATCACCCAGTCGATCAGGCCCTTCTGCAACCCCGCCCAGTCGGAGACCTGCATGAGCCCGCCGCCCGCGGCGAGACCGAGCGCCGGGGAGAGGAACGACATCGGCGCGTAGCGGATCCAGCTCCGGTCCAGCTCGGCGAGCGGCGCGTCGTCGTCGGTTTCCGCGATTTCCGCGCGGCGCAGCAGATCCGCGCGCAGCCGCTCGGCCTCGGCGCGCGAGACCGGGTTGAGCTTGATCCTGCCCTGCCCGCCCGACTCGTGCGAGCCGGTGCCGATGGTCACCACGGCGACGCCGAACAGCCGGTGCAGCGGGTTGGCGGTCAGGTCGACGTTGCGGATCCGTTCGCGTTGCAAGGATTTCCGCGAGCGGAAGACCAGGGTGAACGCCGTCTCCAGCCGGTCCGGCGTGACCCGGTACCGCACTCCCTTCCAATAGAACAGTTCCGCCAGCACGCCACCGCCGATGAGCACCAGCCCACCGCCCACGACCCAGGCGAAAGCGACCCAGAGCCGGCCTCCACCGCCCACGATCGCGGCCGCGGTCGGGATCGCCGCCGCGATCGCCGCGCCCGTCATCGTCAGCGCGGTGACGGGGAGCGTCCGCTTGTCGAGCGTGCTCCAGCCCTCGAACTCGTCCGAGGTCATGTCGCGTCACCCGGCGTCGCCTGCGTCGTTTCCGTGAGCTGCTCCGCCAGGCTCGCGGCCAGTTCGTGGTCGAGCCCGCGGATCTTGACCGCGCCGCGCGCCGACGCCGTGGTGACCGTGACGGTGGCGAGCTCGAACATCTGCTGCAGCGGCCCGCGCAGGGTGTCCACGGTCTGGATCCGCGACATCGGCGCGACCCGCCACTCCTGCCAGAAGAACCCGGAACGCGCGTACACCGCGGTCTCCGTGACCTCCCAGCGGTGCACCTTGAACCACCACACCGGCATCGCGAGCACCCAGACCAGGCCGAGCACCGCGAACACCGCCGCCGGCGTCAGCAGCCAGAATCGCGCGGGCGGGATGAGCAGCCCGAGCAGCACCAACACCAGCACCGGTGAGATCCAGAAAAGCGTTCCCTGCAGCCGCCACCAGCCCACGACCCGCTTGTCCAGCGCGTTCCGCGGCGGCCTCAGCCGCACCTTCCCCCGATCGGCTTCCACCGAATCCTCCCCCGACGAATCGTTTACAATGCGATCGCATCGTAATAGCGTGGGACAGTAGTGGCAATGCGATCGCATTGCAAACGGCGGAATGGATGGTGAAGGTGCCGAAGCAGGTGGATCACGCCGCGCGGCGCGCGGAGATCGCCGAGGCACTGACGCGGCTGACGGCCACGCGCGGTCTCGAAGGGGTCAGCCTGCGGCACGTCGCCGCCGAGGCGGGCATGTCGATGGGCTTGGTGCAGCACTACTTCAAGACCAAGGACGAGATGCTGCTGTTCGCGATCGAGCGCCGCTCGCAGCTCTACGAGGAGGGCATCAAGGCCCGGCTGGAGTCCGGCGAGGTGCCTTCGACACCCCGGTCCATCCTGCGCGCGATCATCGCCGAGATCCTGCCGCTCGACGAACGCCGTCGCGGCGACTGGCTGATGGGCGTCGCGTTCTTCATCCGCTCGATTTCCGACCCCTCCTTCGGGGTCGCGCTCACCGATGGCGTACCGCAGCTGTTCGAACTGTTCGCCGTGCTGATCCGCCAGGGCCAGGAGGCGGGCGATGTCGACAAGTCGGCCGACGCGATGCACGAATCGACGATCCTGTGGGCGCTCGCCGATTCGCAGGGCACCAACATCGTGATGAAGCACCGGACGCCGGACGAGGCGATGTCCACTGTGGACTACTACCTCGACCGGCTGTTCGGCTCAGCTCCCGCTGCCGGATGACACGGCCGACGCCCGCACCGCGCGCAGTTCCCGGAACAGCTTCCGCAGCGCGGGAACCGCGTCCCCGCCCCGCTCGCCCAGTTCCTCGATCCGGTCCTTGTACTGACGCCTGTCCTTGCCGGAAACGACGTCCTTGAGCTCGACGGCCGCGGCCAGCGCGGTGAGGGCGGCGTCGCTCGCGTCCACATCGGACACCGGCGAAGGTCCGCGCAAGGTCTGATCGACCGAGGCCCGCAGCCTGTCGACGGTCGCGGTGTCCCGCACGATCGGGTTCCGCGACGGGAACAGGCCGAGCACCTTGCCGTTCTTGAGCTCGATCACGCCCGCCGTTTCCAGCTGGGACTCCAGTGCCTCCAACGTGCCGCGCGCGTCCTTGCGCACCCACCATTTCCACTTGCGGGGGCTTTCTCCCGCGATCTCGGTGAGCATCTCGTCGAGGACGAGGTCACCGGTCGGCCCGGCGCCCGACGCCGCGACCTTGCCGTCGGCGTCGGCGACCCGGCCGCGCAGCACGAGGTCGGTCAGCGCGGCACCGCGGATCATCAGGCGCGCCCGCTGCCGGTCGCGCAGCTTGTTCTTCCCGACGTCACAGGCGAGCAGATATGCCTTGGCGGGCAACGAAAGTTCGGTCATCGTCAATGCCTTTCCAGCTTGGGCCAGATTTCGTCCCAGGAACCCTGTCTGCCGTCATACCGCCACAGCAGCCCTTCCACCACCGGGGTCACCGTGGTGAAGTACGGCTTGAGCAGGCCCGGATCGAAGCCGAGGAACAGCACGCTGTCCGCGGACTCCGGTGGCCGGTCGAAGTACCAGTAGCCGCGGTGGCCACTGTAAACGTGATCGATGCCGTACCGCTGACCGTAGAACTCGGTCGCGGCGGCGAACGGATAGATCTCGGCGTACACGGCGGTGCGTGCCCGCTGCTCCGGCGGCAGCGCCGCGTAGGTCTCGCCGACCGCCTTGACCAGCTCCTGCTGCGGCAGTTCACCTCCGGCGAAGGAACTGCCGAGCGTGATCGGGCCGAAGCTCGTCCGGGTCATGGTCGCCGGGTAGATCGGCAGGCCGGCGAGGGTGATCACCGCCGAGAGCACCATCGCGGGCCAGGCCACCAGCCGCCACTTGGGAACATGCTGGGCGAAGCCGGTCGCCGCCGCGGCGAACGGCAGCGCGAAGACGCTCATCAGGTAGTAGGAACGGCCGTGCAGCAGCAGGAACGCCACGATGAGCGCGGCTACAGCTACCCCCAGGAAGCGATAGCCGCGCAGTTCACGCGAGAAGATCAGCCGGACGAGGCCGTAGACGAACGCGAGCACGCCCGCGCCGACGCCCGCCGTCAGGAACCCGTCGCGCAGGAAGGGCCAGGTGCCGGGGAACTCCGCCGAGACGACGTCGTTCATGATCAGATACGGCCAGCCGTTCGAGGCCTGCCAGACCAGCGTCGGGATCGTCGCGACGACGGCGATTCCCGCGCCCAGCCACAGTTTCGGGCGCCGCAGGAGCTCTCTCGGACCGAGCACGAGCGCGGCGAGCAAGGCCAGCGCCCAGAAGGCGGGGATGAGGAACTTCGTCTCCAGCGAGATCGCGGTGACCACGCCCGCCCAGACCAGCAGCCCGTCCCGGCGGACGCGCACCCAGCGGACGACCAGCCAGACGATCACCGTCCAGAGGAACGGGTCGAACACGTAGGTGCCGATCCAGTGGCTGACGACGATCACCCCGGACGACGCGTAGAGCCCGGCCGCGAGCACCTGCGCGCCGCGGCCGCCGCCCAGTTCCCTGGCGATCAGCGCGGTGACGACCACTCCGGCGGCCGCCGCCAGGGCCATCGGCAGGCGCAGCATCACCAGCGAACCGGGGAACAGCGTGTCCATCGCCCCGGCCAGCGCGGGAATGAGCGGTGGCTGGTCGAAGTACCCCCACGCCAGGTGTTCCCGGCCCGCCATCAAGAAGTACAGCTCGTCGAAGCCGTGCGCGTAGCGGCCGCTCGTGGCCAGGAGCGCGGCGGCGGCCAGCGCGGCGACGACGAACACCGGTAGCCGGGCGAAGGCCTGCTCCCGTCCTGTTCGGACTGTTTGGGTCGCGATGTCCATGAGCTCCAGTCCACCGGAGACGGTCGTGGCGGGAAACCGGGTAAGGAGGGTGATCGGATAGACGAAAGTTGCGGATCTCCCCGCCGTCGGTGAGCTGCTGGTTACCGTGACCGGGTGGAAAGAAGCAGGTCGTTCCGGCCGGGTCCGGTCGACACCTTGTGGCTCACGCTGGCCGCGTTCGCCTTCGTGGGCCTGGACATCACGCTGTACGTGTTCGGCGAACCGACGACAGGCTGGGCGGGCCCCGCCGCGGGCGTCACCTTGCAGGTGGCCCTCGATCTCTCGCTGATCCTGCTGTTCCGGTATCCGCGGCTGGTCGCGGGGCTGGTCGTGGCGGGCGGGCTGCTGATGCTCGCCTCCGACCTGTTCTCCCCCGGGCTGCTGGTGCCGGAGCGGCAGCTGACGCTGATGACCGTCCCGACGATCACCCCGGTGGTGCTGAGCCAGCTGGCCCGCCTGATCGACCGGCGGACCCTGCTCTGGCTGACCGCGATCCTGGTGGTCTGCGCGTCGCGGCCGTGGGACGCGCAGTGGAACACGACCCCGTTCGGCCTCCTGGGCACGGCGCTGCCGACCACGCTTTCGCTGTATTTCGAGGCGCGGCGCCAGTTGCTGCGCTCGCTGCGGGACCGGGCCGAACGCGCCGAACGCGAACAGCACCTGCTCGCCGAACGCGCCCGCGGCGAGGAACGGCGGAAACTGGCCGAGGAGATGCACGACGTCGTCACGCATCGGCTGAGCCTGATGGTGCTGCACGCCGGCGCGCTCGGCGTCGTCTCGGCGGACGAGGCGGTGCGGACCTCCGCCGAGGACATCCGGCGCGAGGGCGCGCTGGCCCTGGACGAACTGCGTGATCTCGTCGGGGTGCTGCGCAACGGCGCGAACGCCGGGCCGCGCACGCTCACCGACGGCGCGGCGGGTGATCCGGCGACGCTGGTCGCGGAATCGGCGTCGGTGGGCATCCCGACCGAACTGACCGTGCACGGCGATCCCGGGCGGATCTCCCCCACCGTCGCCCGCACGGCGTACCGCGTCGTGCAGGAGGCGCTGACGAACGTCCGCAAGCACGCGCCGGGCTCGACAGCGACCGTCGAACTCCGCTATCACGCGGGCGGGCTGGACATCACCGTGGAGAACACGCGGGCGGGCGCCGCCCCGGATCCGGCGCTGGCGGGGAGCGGTTCCGGCGCGGGACTGGCCGGGCTGCGGCAGCGCGTCGAGCTGATCGGCGGCCGCTTCGACGCGGCGCCGCGAACGGGCGGCGGGTACCGCGTCGGTGCGATACTTCCGGCCTACGTCCCGACGGCGGAAGGAGATCGGTGATCCGGGTGGTCGTCGTCGACGACGAACCGATGGTCTGCGCGCATCTGCGGACGATCCTCGGTTCCGCGGCCGACATCGAGGTCGTGGCGCAGGCCCAGGACGGCGCCGAGGCGGTCGAGGCCGTGGTCCGGCACCGGCCGCGCGTGGTGCTGATGGACCTGCGGATGCCCGGTGTCGACGGGCTCACCGCCATCGAACGGATCGCGAAACTCCCCGAGCCGCCCGCGGTCGTCGCGCTGACGACGTTCGACGCGGACACCTACGTCATCCGCGCGCTGCGGGCGGGCGCGGCCGGGTTCCTGGTGAAGTCCACGCCGCCGGAGGACCTGATCGGCCTGGTCCGGGTCGCGGCGGACGGGCACACGGTGCTCTCCCCCGAAGCGGCGCAGCGGCTCGTGGCGATGTCGGCGGACGGACGGCGTCGCGGTGACGACGCGCGCCGGAAGACCGACGGGCTGACCGAACGCGAGACGGATGTCCTGGCCTGTCTCGGCGAAGGACTGTCCAATGCGGACATCGCGGCACGGCTGCATCTGGCCGAGGCGACGGTGAAGAGCTACGTGTCGCGGATGCTGGTGAAGCTGGACTGCACGAACCGGACCCAGGCGGGCCTGCTGGCGCACGAGGCCGGCTTGGTCAAGCGGTGAGCTGCCCGTCGTGGGCACGGCGCGCGTCGAGGACCTCGCCCATGTGGACACGGGCCCACTTGTCGAGCATCTCGAGTGGTTCGGCGAGGTTGCGGCCGAGCGTGGTGAGCTCGTACTCGACGTGCGGCGGGATCTCCGGGTACGCGGTGCGCGTCAGGATGCCGTCGCGGACGAGGCTGCGCAGCGTCTGCGTGAGGACCTTCTGCGAGATGCCGCGCACGCGTTTGCCGATCTCGGTGAACCGGAGCGGGCCGTCGCCGAGCACGCCGACGATCAGCACGGTCCACTGATCGCCGATGCGGTCGAGCAGCGCGCGGGTGGGGCAGTCGGGGTCGTACGGGTTTCCGAGCACGTGACCTCCTCACTCTCTCCGGGAGAGTAACACGCCTAGTGAGAGGGAGTGGGCTGCATCAGCGCCTCGAACAGCAGGATCAGGTGACGGCGGCCGCGTTCCCAGCGCGCCTCCAGTTCGGTCTGATCGCGGGTCGCCCAGCTGGCGATGAGGATGCCGCGGACGACGTCCATCGCCGTGTACACCGCGTGCAGGAACTCCGGATGCGCCGAATGGTCCGGCAGCAGCGCTTTGCCGAACTCGACCAGGCTGCTCGTCGCGATCGGCTCGACCACCGCCATCTGGGCGCGCAGTTCCGCGTCGGTTCGCGAGGCCACCCACAGCTCGACGGTCGCCGAGAAGACCGGGCCCTGATGCATCTCCCACAGCAGCTGCAGCGCGTCCCCGACCGGGTCGGCCGACGCCTTGAGCCGGTCGATCTCGGCCATCGCGACCTCGGTGCGCTTGGCCGCGAGATGCCGGATCGCGGAGGTGACGAGGTCGGTCTTGGTGGGGAAATGGTGCACCTGCGCGCCGCGGGTCACCCCGGCGCGATCCGCGACGCGGGTGGTCGTGGTGCCCGCGTAGCCGTACTCGACGAGACAGTCGATCGTGGCGTCGAGCAGCCTGACGCGCATCGCGGCGCTGCGTTCCTCCTGCGTGCGTCGTGGGGCTGCCATGCGCCTACTTTATGGGGCGCCTCGCGAGGCCCGCGCCACGAGGCCGTCGACCATGCGCCCGAAGAAGCGGCCGAGGAACCGGCGGTAGAGCCCTCCGGTGCCGGGGATCTTGGGGACGAACGACGCGTGCCAGTGGATGTCGGTGCCGCCGAGCGCGGGCGTGAGGTCGACGTACGCGCGGTAGTCGCGCAGCGGCATCCCCTTGCGCAGCGTGTAGCCGAAGCGTTTGCCGGGTTCGAGCGCGATGACCTCTTCGCAGGCGTTGACGCCGTTGGTGCTGAAGACGCCGATGGCGCCGAGGCCGTTCTGGTCGCCCTTCTCCAGCAGGCGGAACTTGCCCAGCGGGGACCAGTCGGGCCAGTGCTCGCGGTCTTCGAGGAGGGCGTAGACGGCTTCGGGGCTCGCGCTCGTGTGGCCGTTCGCGGAAATGCGCTGGATCTTCGCCATGCGGACTCCTTCTCTCCCTCGACGATGGGCGCCGTACCGAACACGTCCCGAGCGCCACGCTCGAGACGATGAGTGTCCCAGGCGTGGCGCTCGGGACACTCTCACCGACCCCGGCTGACCGGTCACGACGGCCGGATCGTGGAGGCGTGAGGGCAGGGTTCGGACTGGCCGGCGGGCCGGTCGCGGCCGAGTGTCCACAGGGGACACTTAGCAGCGTTCGAGCGTCTGATTTATGCCCGTATGAGCGGTTCTGCGTGGGGTCGTGAGTGGCAAGGAGGGTTCTAACCCTCTTTACCACTCACGACCCCTTCGAAAAGCTACGCAAAGTACCCAAAACGGGCGTTCCAGCTGGCAGGGGTGTCGCATGTGGACGACCGAAGTCGCGATCCGCTCCCGCAGGCGGGTTCAGGTCGGGTCGCGAAAGCCCTGCTCGGCAGGAGACTCGATCACGCCACCTTTGCCTTTCCTCTCATTTAACGCGGGAAGCGACCGGTACCGAGAGCGAAGTCCCGCCCAGTTCGAAGGTCACCCGGGCACCGGGCGCGGGCAACGCCGGGTCGAACATGTCCGCGTCCGTCCCGCCCAGCACGAGCGCCAGCCGGTGCCCGGCGGGGACGACGTGGTCGAGGCTGCTCAGCCGGAACGTCATCGTGTACGCCTTGCCGGGTTCCAGCGGCTCGCCCCGCCACAGCGACCGATGGTGGCCGAGGTCCGCCCAGCCGGTCGCCACGATCTGCTTGTCCACGGTGGTCGGATCCGCGACGGTGTCGAGAAAACATCCGGTGTCCGCGGCCGTGCCCGCGCCCCAGCAGGACCGGGTCGTCAGGTCCTTGGTGCCCAGCGCGGGGAACTTCGTGTTCCGCACGGTCGCGGGCCCGTAGTCGACCAGCACCGCCCCGAGTCGCGCGCTCGGCTTGTCGGAACGGGCGGTCACCGTCACCGTGGCGGTCCCGGCGATCCGGGTGTCCGCGCGCACGGGCTCACCCGCGAAGACGAGACGGTCCGGCCTGGTCCGCGACGGGTCCTCCACCCACTGGGACGCCCCGCGCGCCGGGTCTTCGGTCACCGAAGCCGCGCCTGGCGAAGGCCTGTTCCCCAGCCCGCCCGACGCCGAAGGCCACAAGGCGCGCGAGTGCCCGGCGGGCGGCCAGTGGCGTTCGTCGGCCCATCGGTCCGGGGTGTGCTCGATCCGGATCGCGGGTTCGGTCTCGACGCCGTTGCGCACGCCGAGCAGCCACCGGTCGAACCAGCGGTGCAGCGTCCGCACGAACAGCGACCGGTCGAGGTCGAACGGGTCGACGTGCGCCGCCTGGTGCAGCCACGCCTTGCGCGGCACGCCGTACGCGTTCAGCGCCTCCCACCAGGGCCCGAACTGGATCGGGTTGACGTTCAGATCATGGAAGCCCATCGACGCGAAAACGCTTGCGCGTACCTTCCCGGTCTTCGCGACGTAGTCCAGCCCGCGCCAGTATTCGTTGAAGTTCCCGTCCGTGCCCGCGCGCCGCGCGTTGTCCTCCTCGAACGGCCGGCACAGCTTCTCAGCCCGCTCGTTGTAGAGACCCGGGCCGCCCGCCCAGCCGAAGTACGCGCCGTCCGCGTTGTGCACCTCGTAGTACGAACTGACCCCGGCGATCGGCACGATCGTCTTCAAACCCTCGATCCCGGACGCGGCCATCCCGATCGCCGTCGCCCCGTCCTGCGACTTCCCGATCGCGCCGACCGACCCGTTCGCCCAGCCCGCGCGGACCCGCTCCGGCCCGAACGGGGTCCGGAAAGCCTGAGCACGCCCGTTGAGCCAGTTCACGACCCCGTTGCCGGAGGCGACGTCGTCGAAACACCCGGACGAGCGATTGGTGCCCCCGACGTCGACCAGTACGACGGCGTACCCGCGCGGTACGAAGTAGTTGTCGTAAAACAGCGGGAACTGCGACGGCGTGCCGTCGGGAAGGTAGGTCTTCGGCTGGCGCTCGTTCCCGCGCCCGATCTTCTCGAAGTAGGGACTGACGTCCATGATCACCGGAACGCGTTGCCCGCGCGCGGCCGGTTCGGCCGGACGGATGATGTCGGCGGCGACCCGGTCCACCCGGCCGTCGCGGTCGAGGTCCTGACCGGTCTCCACCCAGGCGGTCTCCCGGATGGCCTTCTCGTAGGAGAACACCGGTTCGCTGACGCCGTCCCGCAGGACGAACGCTGGTGGCGCGGCGATCGCCGGTGCGGCGGTGAACAACAACGTCGCCACGACGGTGGCGGTCAAGGTCTTCAGCCCCATCGTCCGAGTATCGCTTACAGAACCCGAACATTTCCCCCACATTCCTCGTATCCGCCCGCGCGAGGCTCTTCGCATGCTGAAACACACCATCGCCGCCGGCCTCGTCGCGGCCGGGCTCGTCGCCATCGCCCCCGCCGCCTCGGCCCAGGCCCCGATCACGCTCAGCCCCGAAGAGTCCCAGCAGCTGTGCACCGAATGGCTGCCCAAACTCACCGAGCGCACCACGAAGCTCACCGACCGCGTCAACGGCGGCCCCGAGATCCGCGGTTCCGTCGCGAACCTCAAGGCCAGGGCCGAGGACCAGCGCAAGAAGGGCCACAACGACACCGCCGACAGGCTCCAGAAGCGCGCCGACAAGCGCGGCGGACGGCTCCCCGAACTCACCGCCGCGAAGCAGAAACTGGACGCTTTCGCGGGCGCCCACTGCAAGGCGGGCAAGTGAAACGCCTCCTCGCCGTGGCCCTGACCTCGCTCGCGCTGTTCGGCGCGGCCGCGTGCACCGACGAGAAGCCGACGTCGAGCCCGGCGCCGGGCGAGCTGAGCGACGTCCAGCGCACCCTCGACTCGATCGAGCAGGACATGGCCGGCGACCCGGCCCCGTGACAGGATCTGCCGGTGACGACACAACCGGGACGCGGGCTGGTGCTGGTCGTCGAGGACGACCCCGCGATCGCCGAGCTCGCCTCGCTGTACCTGCGGCGGGACGGATTCGGCGTGCAAGTCGAGGCGGACGGCGGCGCGGCGCTGGCCACGATCCGGCGGGTGCGACCGGCCGCGATCGTGCTCGACATCGGACTGTCCGGAATGGACGGTATCGAGATCTGCCGGACGCTGCGCGCGAACGGCGACTGGACGCCGGTGCTGTTCGTGACCGCCCGCGACGACGAGCTGGACCGCTTGCTGGGCCTGGAGATCGGTGCGGACGACTACCTGACGAAACCGTTCAGCCCGCGTGAGCTCTCGGCCAGGGTCCGGACCGTCCTGCGCCGCGCCGCCGGAGCGGCACCGCCCGCCGAGACGTACACGGTGGGCGGTGTCCGCGTCGACGTCGGCCAGCGCCGCGTCTGGGCCGCCGAAACGGAGGTCGCGCTGACGTCGACGGAGTTCGATCTGCTCACCCACCTGGTGAAACGGCCCGGCCAGGTGTTCAGCCGCGAGCAGCTGCTCAGCTCCGTCTGGGGGTACGCGGCGTCGGCGGGAACGCGGACCGTCGACGTCCACATCGCCCAGCTGCGCGGAAAACTGGGCGGCCACAGTCCGATCAGGACGGTCCGCGGGATCGGTTACGCGGCGGACGCCGGATGAAACGGACGTCGCTCGCGCTGCGGATCACCGTGGTGTGCCTGGCGATCGCCGCGGTCGCGGTGGTGGTCGCCGGGCTCGTCGCGGCCCGGCTCATCCGCACGACCGGGACCGACGTGCTCCGGCAGTCGCTCTCGGCGCAGGCCGACGTGGTCGCGAGCCAGCTCGACGAGACCGGGATCGGGAACCGGCTCGGTATCGGCAAGGCCGCGGAAGTCGTTCGCGGGCAAGGGATCGACGTCGTCGTCCGCCGTCCGAACGGGACGCTCGACGGGGCCGGGACGGTGGCGTCGATCGCCGCCACCAAGGCGGGGTTCGGCCGCTCGGGCACGGTGCTCGTCGAAGGCCAGCAGTATCTCGTCGAAGGCCGCACTGTCGGCGCGAAGGGCGCCGCGTTCGCGCTCGTCCAATCGACCAAGCTCGGTGAAGCGCGTGGGCGGATGCTGGTCCGGAACACCGTGCTCGCCCTCGGCGCGGGACTGGCCGTGGCCGCGATCGCGGGCCTGGTGCTGAGCCGGATGCTGTCCCGGCCGCTGCGGCGGGCCGCGTCGGTGGCGAGCGGGATGCGGTCCGGACGCCGTGACCTGCGCGTTCCGGTCGAAGGGCCGTCCGAGGTCGCGGACGTGGCGAAGTCGGTCAACGAACTCGCCGACGCGCTCCAGTACAGCGAAGCGCGGCAACGCGAGTTCCTGCTGTCGGTGTCGCACGAACTGCGGACGCCGCTGACCGCCGTCACCGGCTTCGCCGAGGCCATCGGCGACGGCGTGGCCGAAGGCGAGGACGCGCGGCGGGCCGGGCAGACCATCCACCGCGAGGCGGCCCGGCTGGAACGCCTGGTCAGCGACCTGCTGGAGCTGGCGAGACTCGGCGCCGACGAGTTCCGGCTCGATCCGGCACGTCTCGACCTCGCCGCGCTGGTCGGCGAATGCGCCGACGTCTGGCGCCTGCGATGTGCCCGGCAGAACGTCACGCTGCTGGTGGAGCGGCCGGACGGAGAGGTCCCCGTCGTCGCCGATCCAAGGCGGCTCCGCCAGGTCGTCGACGGGCTCGCCGAGAACGCGCTGCGAGTGACTCCGGCGGGCGCGCCGATCGTGTTCTCCCTGGTGGCGGCCGACGGGCAGGCGAGGCTGGCGGTACGGGACGGCGGCCCCGGCCTGGCACCGGAGGACTACCCGGTCGCGTTCGAACGCGGTGTCCTGAACAAGCGCTACCGCGACAGCCGTCCGGTCGGCTCGGGCATCGGGCTCGCGCTGGCCCACGGCCTGGTCACCCGCATGGGCGGGACGCTGACGGCCGGTCCGGCGCCGGAAGGCGGAGCGGCGTTCACCGTCGCCTTCCGGTTAGGGTGACCACGTGGAGATGTTGCACCTGCGGTACTTCGTGGCCGTCGCCGAGGAACTGAACTTCTCCCAGGCGGCCCGGAAACTGCATATGGCCGCCTCCCCGCTGAGCCAGCGGATCAAGGACCTCGAACACGAACTCGGGCACCGGCTGTTCGACCGCAGCACCCACCACGTCACGCTCACCGCGGCGGGCTCCGCGCTGCTGCCGATCGCGCGGGACGTCCTCGACCAGGTCAACGCGATTCCCTGGCGTTTGCAGGAAGCGGTGAAACCGCGGCGGAGCACCGTGTTCGTCGGCATGCCCGCCGGCGTGCACCCGGCCCTGCGGGAACGCGTCAAACGGCTCGAAGAACGCTGTCACGACCGGTTCGAACTCAAACGCTGGCCCGGGACGACGCCGGATCTCCTCGCCGCGGTGCACGAGGGCAAACTCGCGCTGTCGCTGGTCCGGATGCCGGTCACCGATCCCGCGCTGGAGATCATCCCGGTGCAGGTCGAGCGGCTCGGCGCCGTCGTCCCGGCCGACCGGTTCACCGGCCGGGAAACGGTGGACATCGCCGAATTGGGTGATCTGTCCTACATCCCGTCCGCGTCGGAAAGCATTCCCGCCTATTCGGACGACATGGACCGGAAATTGTCGAACGCGGGTATCAAGAAAAGGCTCAAAGTCGGCGGAACCGAGTATTCGGGCATTTCCGAACTGGTCGCGAACGGCTCGTCGTTCTCGATCACCATGCTCGATCCGGCCAGCCCGATGCACCTGTTCCTGGTCGACGGCGCGACCATCCTGCCGTTCGCGGATTTCCAGCCTCAGCTGGAGACCGCTCTCGTGTGGCGACGCGACCGCGCGGAGGACGGCGACCTGACCGAGCTCGTCGCCGGGGTCCGGGAGATCTTCGCCGAACCGCTTTCGACCTAGCTGGCACCTCTCACCGCTCACCACTCGCCTCGGTCGGGGTGGTCGTGAGTGGTAAG
>NZ_NMQT01000075.1 GCF_002234405.1 Amycolatopsis thailandensis
CTCCTTCCCTCGGCTGAGCCGAGGGAAGGAGTCCTTCACGCGCGTTCGGTCAGTTCTGGACGGCGACCTTGATGCCGAGCCCGACCAGGAAGGTGCCCATCACCGCGTCCATGGCGCGACGCACCCGGCCGGAGCTGAAGAACCGCCGCAGTGAACCGACCAGCGTCGCCAGGGTGAAGGTCCACACCACCGCCACCGTCGTGGCCAGCACCGCCAGCTGCAGCGTCTGCGCGGTCGAGGCCGAATGCGGGAGGAACTGCGGGATCAGCGCGAGGAAGAACACCGCGACCTTCGGGTTGAGCAGATTGGTGAGCAGTCCCTGCCGGAACGTCTCCTTGGGCGCGACGACGGGCGCCACCTTGTCCTTGAGGTCGCTGTAGTCACCGCGGCGCACCGCCAGCCACGCCTTGACCCCGAGGAAGACCAGGTACGCGGCGCCGATCAGCTTCACGGCGGTGAAGGCGATCGCCGACACGGTGAGGATGGCCGCGACGCCGAGCGCGATCGCGACCACCCAGACGAACACGCCGAGCGCGATGCCGAGTCCGGCGGCGATCCCGGCCTTGCGCCCGCCGAGGATCGCGCTGCGGGTCACCACCAGGAAATCCGGGCCGGGTGCCATCGCGCCGAGCAGGCAGATCAAGACGAACGAAAGTGCCGTGGCCCCGGAGATCATTCGCCGATCCTATCCGGCTTTTCGACGTCCCGGGCCATGACGGCGCCCGGAAGATCGACGCCGTCGGGCGTCGTCACCGTCACCCGTTCGACCTCGGTGAAGCCGAACGACAGGTACAGCGGGACACCGGGCAGGGTCGCGGTGAGCGTCAGTGAGGTGAACCCTTCGGCCTTCGCGGCGAGGCGGCACGATTCGAGGATCGCGCGCCCGAGGCCGCGCCGGGTCCAGTCACCGCGGACGAACATGGCGCGCACCCGCGCCGGTTCGGTGGCCGGGTCGAGTGGACGTTCGTCGTCCTCCGCGTCGCCCGCGCCGGCGTGCGTCTTGTTGCGCCTGCTCCAGCCTCCGCAGGCGACGATCTCGCCGTCGGCCTCGTGCACGAAGTAGGTGCCGTCCTCGATCAGCCGCAGATCGATGGCCGCGATGTGCTCCGCCGCGCTCGCGGTCTGCCGCTCGTCGTAGAACCGGGGGAACAACTCCAGCACCGAGGCCCGCATCAGCGCCGCGATGGCGGGCGCGTCGGCGAGGGTGGCCGCCCGCTGCGGCGGCGTGTACGTCGTCATGCCGCGGAAGATAACCAACGGCGGCGATCGCGCCTACCGGATAATCGCGGGGTGATCACCGACGACGGCCGTGAGCTGTGGACCTCGGCGACCGGCAGGGGCGAACCGATCCTGTGCTGCCACGGCGGTCCGGGTCTGTGGGACATGTTCGGCACGCTCGATCCCGGTCCGGGTTTCCGGCTGATCCGCTGGGATCAGCGCGGTGCCGGCCGCTCGGATCCGCGCGGCCCGTACACGCTCGACCGGATGGTGGCCGACGTCGACGCCGTCCGTGAGTGGCATGGACTCGACCGCGTCCCGGTGCTCGGGCATTCGTGGGGCGCGCATCTCGGTCTTCTCTACGCCCTCGCGCGTCCGGAGCGGGTCAGCGCGCTCGTCTATGTGTCGGGCGTCGGGCTGGGGGACGGCTGGCACGCGGAGTTCAAGCGGAACTTCGAGCAGGTGCTGGGAGAACGGCATCCGCGGTGGGCCGAACTTCGCGCGAAGGACCGCGATGGGGCCGAAGAACGTGAACTCGCGGTGCTGCAATGGACGGCAGACTTCGTGACGGAGGGGGCGCGCCACGCCGAGGCGATGGCGACACCATGGTTCCCGATCAACTACGAGGCGAACGCCGCGCTGGGCGAGGAGATGCGGGCGGTGCCCGAGTCCGAGCTCGTCGAGGCCTGCCGGTCGCTGCGGGTGCCGACGTTGATCGTGGACGGGACGGCGGACAACCGGCCCCGGTGGGCCGTCGACTCGCTGGAGCAGGCCTTGCCTTCGGTGACCCGGGTGCGGCTGCCGGGAGTCGGTCACGTGCCGTGGCTGGAGGCGCCGGACGCGTTCCGCGCCGCCGTGACCGACTTCCTGGTGCGGCACGGCGGCGTGTCATGAGGGGTCCCCATGAGACGTATTTCGTCTCATGGGGACCCCTCATGACACACGTCAGGCCATGGTGATCGGTTGTTGCAGCTCGGTGACCCACTTGTCCCCGTCGGCCGGGCAATCGAGGTAGAACTCCCGCGCCGGGCCGTTCGCGCGGTACCCGTGCGCGTCGACCCACTTCGCCAGCGCCTGGTAGCTGGAGAGCACGGTCTCCATCGAGCCCCGGTGCAGGATCGTCGCCGCTGTCGCCACTTCGGCGAGGCTCACCGTCGAGAACCCTTCGGAGCCGTCGGTTTCGGCCGCGATCGGGACGGCGGCGTGGATCAGCACGCGTTCGCCGTCGGCGTCGTCCTCGTAGTAGGCGATGAGCGGCCCCGACGGAGTGATCGGGCCGAGCGCCCCGAACAGTTCCTTGTAGAGACCTTGCACGACCGGCCCGATCTCTTCGTTCACGTATCCGCTCGCCGTCCCGGTCAGCTCGGCGACGCGTACCGCGGGCAGGCTTTTGACGACGACGTCTTCGGAAGGCATTCTTCCCTCGCTTTCGATCGACCGGAGCCTCGCTTCGACGGCCGTGAGCCGCGCCTCGTCGGCCGCGATGGCCGCTTCGAGTTCGGCCCGGCGCAGCCGCAGCATCCCGCGCAACTCGTCGGCGCCGATCTCCGCGTCGAGGATCTCCTGCACCTGGGTGAGCGTGAAGCCGAGATCCTTGAGCGCGATCACCCGGTTGAGCCGGGCCAGCTGGTCGCCGGTGTAGGACCGGTAGCCGCTGAACGGGTCGACGTGGGCGGGCCGCAGCAGCCCGATGGCGTCGTAGTGACGCAGCATCCGGACCGACACCCGGCCGTGCTTGGCGAAGTCTCCGATACTGAACATGACGCCTCCCACTCGACAGCCTGACACGGTGTCACAGTCAAGCTGTCACCGCACGAGCCGGAAGAACGACCGCACCTCCTCGGTGAACACGGCAGGCTGTTCGAAGGCCGCGAAATGGCCGCCCCGCTCCAGTTCGTTCCAGTACCGGATGTCGGTGAACCGGCGCTCGGCCCAGCGACGGGACGGGCGCGGCGACTCGCGCGGGAAGATCGAGCAGCCCGTCGGCACGGCGATGGTGTCCACAGTGGATTCGGTGAACCAGCTCGACACCTCGGCGAAACTCTCCCAGTACAACCGCGCGGACGAGGCGCCGGTCCCGGTCAGCCAATAGAGGGTGATGTCGTCGAGCATCGCGTCCCGGCTCAGCGCGTTCTCCGGATTTCCGGCGCAGTCCGTCCACGCCTGGAACTTCTCGACGATCCACGCGCACAGGGCGGCCGGTGAATCGCTCAGCGCGTAGCCGATCGTCTGCGGCTTCGTCCTCTGCAGGTTCGCGTAAGCCGAACCGTCCGCGTTGCCGCGTTCGAGGTCGTCGAGCGATGCCCGCTCGGCTTCGGTGAGGTCGCCGAACGTCGCCGGATCCGGTGCCGCCAGCGGAGGGTTGAGGTGGATCCCGGCCAGGCTCCCGGGTGCCGTCCGCCCCATGAGCGTGGTGATGCTCGTGCCCCAGTCGCCGCCTTGGGCTCCGAAGCGCTCGTAACCCAGGCCGTCCATGAGGTGGATCCACGCGTCGGCGATCCGCTGGATCGACCATCCGGTCTTCGCGGGTTTGTCGCTGAAGCCGTACCCGGGCAGGGACGGCACGACGACGTGGAAGGCGTCTGCCGCGTCGCCGCCGTGGGCGACGGGATCGGTGAGCGGGCCGATCACGTCGAGGAATTCGAAGATCGAGCCGGGCCAGCCGTGGGTGAGGATCAGCGGCAGCGCGCCGGGATGCGGGGAGCGGGCGTGCAGATAGTGGATGCCGAGCCCGTCGATCCGGGCGCGGAACTGGGGGATCGCGTTGAGCCGGGACTCCGCGGCTCGCCAGTCGTAGGTGTCCGCCCAGTACGCGCACAGCGCGCGCAGATACGCGGCGGGCACACCTTGCGACCAGTCGTCGACGGTCTCGTCCTCGGGCCAGCGGGTGCGGCGGAGCCGGGCGCGGAGGTCCTCGAGGTCGGCCTCCGGGATCCGGGCTCGGAAGGGCGTGGTCTCCATGCCCGCCGACGTTAACGAGAGGGTCCGACAATAATCCGGTGCGCCGGTCACTCCCGTCCGCCTACCGTCCGAGGATGAGCCACACCTACCCTCCCTTGAACATCGAGGTACGGACGCCGCGGCTGACCTTGGCCGGGGCGACGGACGAGTTGCTGGAGCGGCTGGTCCCGGCCGTCCGCGCCGGTGTCGCCGAAACCGCGCCCTGGCCGTTCGACGACCCGATTTCCTTGTACGCGGACAATCCCGATCGTGAATGGCGGTGGCTGCGGGGGATCTGGGCGGGGCGCGCCCGGGTGGATCCGAGCTTCTGGCGGCTGTACTTCGTCGTGTTGCTGGACGGCGAAGCGATCGGGATGCAGGACCTGATCGGGACCGATTTCGCCAAATTCGGGACGGTGTCGAGCTTTTCGTGGCTGGCGCCGGGACAGCGCGGACGCGGGCTCGGGCGGGAGATGCGCGCGGCCGTGTTGCATCTGGCCTTCGCGGGGCTGGGCGCTCGGGAGGCTTCGAGCGACGCCTTCGCCGACAACCAAGCGTCCAACGGGGTGTCGCGAGCGCTGGGTTACGAGAAGAACGGCACTACCTGGGAGACCCGGCGGGGAGAGGTCGGGTTGATCCAGTGCTGGCGGTTGACCAGAGAGACCTGGGACCGGCAGCGGCGCGACGACATCGAACTGGTCGGCGTCAAGGAATCTCTCCCGGTACTGGGCATCGACTGAGGGCCGGCTCGGCGCGAGTGTCCACTGTGGATATTCGCGCCGAGTTATTTGTGCGATAAGCCAAATATGGCATGGTCGGTGCTGCCGCGAAGGCCTTCTTCGCTGCTCGAGGACATGGTTCCGGACTGGACGGCGACCAGGCGTACCCGAGTGTCCACATGAGACGTTCAGCGACAACCGAGCGTTCGATTCATGGCCATATGAGGCTGTCCGCTAGGGGGTTGTGAGTGGTGTTTCGGGTTATTTAGGGGTAAGGGAACTGTGGCGTATCTGCGGACGGGTCAGTGACTCTGCGCGCCACCGGACCTCGGGCGCCGACTGTGTGGATTTTGGTGCGTTGGACGCTCAGAAATCCACACAGTCCCGCGTGACCGGACCGGTCACGGCCAGGAGGCCCGAAAGGCTCGAGGGGTGTGTGGTAACAGGGACATTCAACGTCCCTGTTACCACACACCCCTTACTCTGAGTGACAGCTCACGCTCTCGTCAGCAACAACGACCCGACACCTTTGCCTTGCCTCTCGCTATGTGTGTCGTGGTCGCGAAAGCCACTTTCAGGACATCTGATGTCCCGAAAGTGGCTTTTCGCGACGTCTGCGGCAGGCATGGGGCACACGGGCACGGGGGCACCCTTTGCGGCTGGTTGGTATACCGCCCGTTGACCGATGACAGGTCAGCGGGCTATTCTCGATATACGAAAGAAAGTTTCCGCAGAGCGAAATTACAGAGGTTTCGATGGCTGAACTTGCCGGTTCGCGTCACGCACTGCCCTACGTGCTGAACCTGTCGCTGGTCTTCACCGAGTTGCCACTGCTCGACCGGGCGGAGGCGGCGCGCGCGGCGGGCTTCACCGCGGTCGAGTACTGGTGGCCGTTCGAGACGCCGGCGCCGGACGCCGCCGAGGTCGACGCTTTCGTGGCGTCGGTCGAGCGGGCGGGTGTCGCGGTGACCGGGCTGAACTTCTTCCCCGGCGACATGGCGGGCGGCGATCGCGGCCTGGTCACCTGGCCCGGCCGCGAGGACGACTTCACCCGCGGTGTCGCGTCCGCGATCGAGCTCGGCGAACGGCTCGGCTGCCGCCGGTTCAACGCGCTCTACGGCAACCGGATCGACGGCGCGGATCCGGCCGGGCAGGACAAGCTCGGCCTGTCGAATCTGGCGCTCGCGTCGGACGCGGCCGCGCGGATCGACGCGGAGATCGTCTTGGAACCGCTGTCGGGGGCGGAAAAATACCCGCTCAAGACCGCGGTCGACGTCCTGAACGTGCTCGACGAACTCGGGCGGGACAACGTGAAGCTGCTGGCCGACCTTTACCACCTGGCGGTCAACGGTGACGACCTCGACACGGTCACGACCGTCCACACCGGACGGATCGGTCACGTCCAGATCGCCGATGCCCCAGGGCGCCACCAGCCGGGGACCGGAACGCTGGACATCGAGGGTTACCTGGAAAAGCTGCAGGCGGCGGGCTACCGCGGGCAGGTCGGCGTGGAGTACAAACCCGACGGCCCGAGCGCGGATTCGCTGTCGTGGCTGCCTTTCGAACGAAGGGGACTGGCATGACCAAGCTGGGATTCATCGGCCTGGGGATCATGGGCGGGCCGATGGCGGGGCATCTCGTCGCCGCCGGCCATGAAGTGAGCGGATTCGATACGAACGCGGAGGCGCTCGCGAGGCTGGAAGCGGCCGGTGGCCGGGCGGCCGACGGGGTGGCGGACGCCGTGGCCGGCGCCGAGGTCGTCATCACCATGTTGCCGAACCATCCGCAGGTCGAGGCCGTCGTGCTGGCGGCGGGCGGGGTGCTGGAGTCGGCGAAACCGGGCACGCTGCTGATCGACATGAGCACGATCCGGCCGGAGACCTCGATCGAGGTGGCGGAGCGGGCGGCCGAACGGGGGATCCGGGTGCTCGACGCGCCCGTCTCCGGTGGTCAGGCCGGTGCCGAGCAGGCTTCATTGTCCATTATGGCCGGTGGCGACGGCGAGGACTTCGCCGCCGCGCTCCCGATTCTGGAGGCCGTCGGCAAGACGATCGTCCATGTCGGGCCGCACGGCGCCGGTCAGGTGGTCAAGGCCGCGAACCAGCTCGTGGTCGGTGGGACCTACGGCCTGATCGCGGAAGCCATCGTGCTGATGGAGGCCTCGGGCGTGGACGCCGGAGTCGGGCTGGACGTCCTCGCGGGCGGCCTGGCGGGCAGCCGGATCCTCGAACTCAAGCGGAAGTCCATGGTGGCGCGGGAATTCGCCCCGGGTTTCCGGATCGACCTGCACCACAAGGACATGGGCATCGCGCTCGCCGCCGCCAGGCAGGCCGACGTCGCGCTGCCGCTCACCGGGCTGGTCGCCCAGCTCGTCGCCGCCGGACGGGCGATGGGCCACGGCTCGCTCGACCACTCCGCCCTGCTGAAGGTCGTCGAAGCGCTGTCCGGCGCGGAAAGCAAGGAGTGAGGAATGCCCAGAATCCCCGCCATGCAGGCCGTCGTCGACGTCCTGGTCAGTGAAGGCGTCGACACCGCGTTCGGCTGCCCCGGCGCCGCGATCCTCCCGCTGTACCACGCGATGCAGGACAGCGGCATCGAGCATCTGATCGTGCGCCACGAAGAGGGCGCCACCCACATGGCCGACGGCTGGGCGCGGACCACCGGCAACGTCGGCGTCGCGATCGGCACCTCGGGGCCCGCCGGGACGAACATGATCACCGGGCTCTACACCGCCCAGGCCGATTCGATCCCGATCCTGTGCATCACCGGGCAGGCCGACTCGCGGAAACTGCACACCGAGGCCTTCCAGGCCGTCGACATCGTCGAGATCGCCAAACCGGTGACGAAGTGGGCGGTGCAGGTCAAGGAAGCGGCCCAGTTGCCGTGGGTGTTCCGGGAGGCGTTCCGGATCGCGCGGTCGGGCCGCCCCGGCCCGGTGCTGATCGACCTGCCGATCGACGTCCAGCGGCAGGACATCGAATGGGACTCCAGTATCGACTCGCCGCTGCCGGTCACCAAGGCGGCGCCGTCGCCGGCCAGGGTCGAGCGGGCGCTGGATCTGTTGCTGGCCGCCGAACGGCCGCTGATCCTCGCGGGCGGCGGCGTGGTGCTCGGCGGCGCGAGCGACCGGTTGCGGACCGCGGCCGAGCTGCTCGGCGTCCCGGTCGGGGTGACGCTGATGGGCAAGGGGACCTTCCCGGAGGACCACGAACTGTTCGCCGGGATGGCCGGCATCCAGACTTCCCAACGGTGGGCGAACGCGGCCTTCCTCGAAGCGGATCTGGTGCTGGCGCTCGGCGCGCGGTTCGGTGACCGGCACACCGGTGACCTCGACGTCTACCGCGGGACCCGGAAGTTCATCCACGTCGACATCGAGCCGACGCAGCTGGGGAAGGTGTTCGGGCCGGATCTCGGGATCGTGTCGGACACCGGCGCGTTCCTGGACGCGCTGATCGAGGCGGCGTCGAAGCGTTCCCCGGCGCGGGATCGCGCCTGGCCGCGGCGGATCGGCGAGCTGAAGGAGAGCCTGCCGCGCCGGGAGGACTTCGAGGACACGCCGATCAAGGCGCCCCGGGTGTTCAAGGAGATCAACGAGTTCTACGGCGAGGACGCCTACTTCGTCACCGCGATCGGGTTGTATCAGATCTGGTCCGGGCAGTTCCAGCGCGCGCACAAGCCGCGGCACTACCAGGTGTGCGGCCAGGCGGGCCCGCTCGGCTGGGAGATCCCGGCGGCGATCGGCGTGAAGAAGGCGAAACCGGAGGCGGAGGTCGTCGGCGTCGTCGGGGACTACTCGTTCCAGTTCCTGGTGGAGGAGCTGGCGGTGGCCGCGCAGTACGACGTCGGATTCGTGCTGATCATGCTGAACAACGAGTACCTCGGGCTCATCCGGCAGGCCGAGACCGGCTACGAGATGAACTTCGAGGTCGACATCCACTACGACAAGAACGGCACGGACAACGTGAAGGTCATGGAGGCCTACGGCTGCTCCGGGACCCGGGTGACCGAGCCGGGCGAGATCCGGACGTCACTGGAATGGGCGCGCAAGGAGGCCGAGCGTACTTCGCGGCCGGTGCTGGTGGAGATCATGATCGAACGCGAAGGGAACGCCGCGATGGGCAAGGCGCTCGACAGCGTCGTCGAGTTCGAGCCGATCGCGAGCTGAAGGAACGGTGCCCCGGCCGCTGCCCTGCGGCGACCGGGGCACCGTCGGTTCGTCAGGCCTTGCCCTGGTCGTTGCTCAGCCACTTCTCGGGCCGGACGCGGACCAGTACGGAGTTGTCGCTGAGCGCGCCGTCGACGTACTTCGTGCCCTCTTCCTCCGGCAGGTAGCGGTGCGCGATCTTCAGCGCCTGCTCCCGGGTCGGCGGAGCGTCGTTGGCGACGACCGGTCCCTCGGCCGTCACGTACTTGTACGGCAAGGTCTCCGACTGCGCGACCAGGCTGAGCCTGCCCGCCTTCTTGATCGCCTTGTCCTTGACCGAACCGCCGTCCATCCAGATCAGGAGGTCCCCGCCGGGCTCGTAGTCGTACCAGACCGGTACGGCCAGCGGGGCCCGGCCTTCCCGCTCCACGGCCAAGACCCCGATGTGGACCTCGCTCAGGAAGGCTTCCCGTTCTGCGGCGGTCATGACGAAAGACGACATCCGTGTCTCGCTTCTCTCGGTTGACGATCTACGAGAAGCGACAACGCGGGCCGGGTTCAGGACATTCCGGGCATCGCGTTTAGTCCTCTGAATGCGCTCCGGGCGGTGGTCAGGGCTTGGTCGAGGTGGAGGTGGTCGGGCTCGTCGAGCCGGTGTCGCCCGCCGGGGTCGAAGACGGCGGCGCCGAAGACGTGCTGGACGGCGGAGGCGTCGACGACGGCGGCGTGCTCGACGGCGGAGTCGACGAGGGAGGCGTCGAGGACGGCGGCGTGCTGCTCGGCTTCGAGGGCGAAGAGCTGCTCGGCGGCGTGCTGCTGCTCGGCGGGAGCGACGAGCTGGGCGGCGGGGTCGTCGGCGGCGTGGTCGTGCCGGGCGGGGGAGTGTCGGGCAGCGTCGGGACCGGGAGCTGGCCGCCGGGCGTGTCGGCGGCGATGTTCGAGGAGTCGGGTGCGCCGACCGGGACCTGGCTGTCCGGGAACGTCGCGACACCACCGCGGTAGGCGACCGCCCAGCGGATCACGGTGTCCACATAGGACAGTGAGTGGTTGTAGCGGTAGACGGCCACGCGCTGCGTCTGCTCGGACGTCAGGTCGACGCCGCCGGAGCAGAGGTAACGGCCCGAGCCCAGCGTCGCGTCGTAGATGTTGTTGGGGTTTGACTCGCCGTCGCCGTTGCCGTCGGAGGCGTAGCCCTTCCACGTCGACGGGATGAACTGCGTCGGGCCCACCGCGCGATCCCAGACCGTGTCGCCGTCGTATTTGCCGCCGTCGGTGTCCCGGATTGCTGCGAACGGTCCGGCGCCGTTGAGCTGCGGGCCGAGGATCGGTTCGAGGGTGTTGCCCTTCGCGTCGACGTAACCGCCGCGCGCGTGGTTCGACTCGATCCGGCCGATGCTGGCGATCAGCGCCCAGTCGATGTGACAGCCCGGCAGTTCCTTCGCGAGGATGTCGGCCGCGTTCTTGTACGCCTTCATCATGCTCGCGGGGATGCCGAGCGCGCCCGACGGCGCGAACGAGCCGCCGGTGTTGCCGGTGCCGCCGGGGACGACCAGCGGATCCGGATTGGGCGGCTCGGGAAGACTGCCGTCGACGGCGATCTCCGGGACCGTGCCCACCGGCGGCTGCCAGGCGGCGGCCTGGTTCTGCGGTACGGCGGGCTTCGGCGCGGCGATCGGGGCGTCGGGACCCGCCGACGCGGTGACCGCGGGCAGGACGGCGAGCGCGCCACCGGCGAGCGCGAAGGCCGTCCGGTGCCGGGCGGACAACTTGTCCGTCTGTCGAGGGCGGTGCTTCGGCATGTTCTCTCCCGCAAGGTCGACTCCGGGCAAAACTATCCGATACAACCGAATTCTGGGGAGGACACAACGAAAAAGCCGCGAACCTGTCGAGTTTTCGTCCGCCCGGCACAAGACCTTCGTACTGAAGTTGTCAATTTCACGCTGAGTTCACCGAAACGTCAGCAGAATCCTCGGTCGCTTCGCGGAGATGATCCCGCCTGCGTGCAAAGGCGTCTTTGCACAATCTTCTTTGCACGGCTACCTTGGTGTCATGACCGGTCCGCCGACGCCCGAAGAGGTCACCGATCCCGCCGTGCTGAAGGCGATGACGCATCCCTTGCGCCGCCGGATCATGGAGTCGCTGGGCCGCGAGCCCGCGACAGCGACGAAGCTGGCCAAGCAGCTGGGGGAGAGCTCGGGCGCGACCAGCTACCACCTGCGTGAGCTGGCGAGATACGACTTCATCGAGGAGGCGCCGGAACTCGCGCACGGCAAGGAACGCTGGTGGCGAGCCAGGCATCGTGACATCCGCTGGCCCCGGCACAGCGAACAGAGCGAAGAGATGCGGGCGGTGTTCGACGAGGCGCATCGTGCCGCGTTCGCCGAGGACCTGGAGCAGATGGCGCGCTTCCTGCGGCGTCGCGACGAACTGGGCGAATGGGGTGACGCGCTGGTCTTCTCGCGCGGCGCCGTGCACGTGAACCTCGAAGAGCTCAAGCAGTTCTGGGAGGAGTACCTGGACCTCCTGCGCCGCTACTGGCGGCCGGAACCCGGACCGGACGTGCGGAAGGTGTACGTGCGCTGGACGGCGTTCCCGGATCCGGACGAGGAGTGAGGGAAGGGAGCTGAGAAGACCGGTGGGAGAGCGGCCACTCGATCACCGGGATCGCGTCACCACGCCGGACGGCGTGTCTTCACGAACGACTTCACACAAAGGGGGAGCAGCATGCTGCTCTGGAAGAGAATCGCGGCCGTCGGTGCCGTGACGAGCCTGCTCGCGGCGGGGACCGCGACGGCCGCGCAACCGCCGGATGGGGCATCCCGCGCGGACGCCACCATCCGCTACACGGAATACGGCGTCCCGCACATCGTCGCGAACGACTGGGTGGGTCTGGGCTTCGGACAGGGTTACGCCGCCGCCAAGGACAACGTCTGCGCGATCGTGGACGTCGCGGTCACCACGCGGGCCGAGCGGTCCCGCCGGCTGGGTCCGGACGCGCCGCCGACGAGCGGGGTGAGCCAGGCGAGCACGAACCTCGCGAGCGACCTGTACTTCCAAGGCCTGAACGAAAGTGGCGCGGTCGAGCGGCTGCTCGCGGAACCCGCGCCGCGCGGGCCGTACCGAGAGGTCCGCGAACTGATCCGCGGCTACGTCGAGGGCGTGAACAAGTACCTGCGCACCGGTGAGATCACCGATCCGGCCTGCCGTGGGGCGGGCTGGCTGAAGCCGATCACCGAACTCGACGTCTACCGGCACGCCCACGCGGTCGGGATGATCTTCGGGCAGGGTGGGGTCGCGGACTCGATCACCGCGTCCCTGCCCGGAGCGCCGCCCGCCGGTGCCGGTCGCGAACAGATGACCGGCGGGACGGGGATCGGCAGCAACGCGATCGCCGTCGGCAAGGCCGCCTCGGCGAACGGCCGAGGGGTCTCCCTGGCCAACCCGCACCTGCCGTGGCAGCTGAGCGGGACCAGGCTGTGGCAGTCGCAGCTGAGCCTGCCGGGCAAGCTGAACGTCAGTGGCGCCGGAATCCCCGGTATCCCGCTGATGTGGCTGGGCCACAACGAAACCGCAGCCTGGAGCGGGACGGCCACCGACACCACCCGCACGTACACCCTGTTCGAACTGAAGCTCGTGCCCGGCTCGCCGACGACCTACCTGGTCGATGGCAAGCCCGAGCGGATGCGGCGCACCGACGTCAGCGTCCTGTCCCGCAAGGCGGACGGGGGTCTCGAACGCGTCGTGCGTCCACAGTGGACGACCAGATACGGTCCGGTGACGACCCGGCTCGGGCAACGAGAGCTTCCGTGGACGGCGTCGAGTGCCTTCGCGATCGCGGACGCCAACGCCGGGAACCTTTCGATGACGAACTCGATGTTCGAGATCGCCCGCGGCCGGACGGCGGGGGAGATGATCGGCGCGGTCCGCCGGACCCAAGGGCTGCCGTGGATGAACATCATCGCCACCGACGACCGCGGCCGGGTGGAGTCCAGCCAGATTCACGGGGTTCCGCACGTGACCGACGAAAAGGCGGCGCGCTGCAACACCCCGCTGGGCAAGGAACTGTTCGACGCCAACGGGATCGCGGTGCTCGACGGCTCCCGGACGGCCTGTGCCTGGGGCCGCGACCGTGACGCGCTGCGCCCCGGCGTCTTCGGGCCCTCCAGCCTGCCGACGCTGAGCCGGGACGATTACCTGGCGAACTCGAACGACAGTTACTGGCTGTTCAATCCCGCCGAGCCGAAGACCGGCTTCCCTCGGATCGTCGGCCCGGTCCGGTACGAGCAGAACATGCGCACACGCGGCGGCTTCGCCGAGATCGCCGGCCAGCTGGCGAAGGGCGGCTTCACCGGGCAGGCGATGCGGGACCTGATGTTCTCGCACCGGGACCACGCCGCCGAGCTCGTCCGGGCCGACGTCGTCGGGATGTGCCGCACGATGCCGGGGATGGAAGGTGCCTGCGCCGCGCTGGCGAACTGGGACGGGCGTTCCGACGCCGAGAGCCGGGGCGCGCTGCTGTTCGACCGGTTCTGGTCCACAGTGGACCGAATGGGGCCGGGGATCTGGAAGGTGCCCTTCGCCGTCCAGGATCCGGTCGATACCCCGAACACGCTCGACACCGGCAACGCCGCGATTCGCAAGGCGCTCGCCGGCGCCGTGGCGGAACTGAAAGCGGCGAACATCCCGCTCGACGCGCCCTACGGCGACAACCACTATGTCGTTCGCGGCGGAAAGAAGATCCCGCTCGGAGGCGGGACCGCCGGGCGTGGCGTCTACGACTCCCTGGGCGGACCGTGGGATCCGGCCCGCGGCTACACCGAGATCGTGCACGGCGGGACGTACCTGCACGTCGTCGCGTTCAACGGCACCGGCTGCCCGGACACGACGACGCTGCTGACCTACTCGCAGTCCGCGAACCCGGAGTCCGCGCATCACAGCGACCAGACGGAGCTGTACTCGCGCAAGCGGTGGGTCACCGAACGGTACTGCGAGAAGGACATCCTCGCGTCGCCGTCGCTCGAGGTGGTCCGGGTGAGCAGGCGATGATCGGGGCACTGTTCGCGGCGGCGGTGGTGGCGGGTTCGTCGCCGGTGCCCGCGGCCGCTCCGGACGGCGAAGTCTCGTTCACCAGCCACGGTGTGACCTTGCGCGGAACCGTGGTCGCGCCGGAAGGCGGCGGCCCGGCGCCGGGCATCGTCATGGTGCACGGCTCGGGCGAACACGACCGGGACGACTACCGGGCCGAGGCCGAAGCCTTCGCCAAGGCGGGGATCGCGACCCTGATCTACGACAAACGGACCGAAGGCTACTCGCTGTTCGAGCGGGACTACTCGGTCCTGGCCGACGACGCGCTCGCCGCGGTTCAAGCACTGCGTTCGCGTCCGGGCGTGGATCCGGCCCGCGTCGGGGTATGGGGTTTGAGCGAAGGGGGCTGGGTCGCGCCCTTGGCGGCGTCGAAGTCGAAGGACGTCGCCTTCGTGGTCACCGTCGGGGCCAACGGGGTGTCGCCCGACCGTCAGCAGTCGTGGGCCTTCGAGACCTACCTGCGGCACGGCGGGGTCACCGGCTCGATGGTGGACCTGGTGGCGTCGACGAACATGCGGACCCTCGCGGGCGCCGGCGCGTTCCCCGAGGCCGGGTACGACCCGGTGCCGGTGCTGGAGAAGGTACGGCAGCCGGTGCTCGGGCTGTGGGGCGAGCAGGACCGGCTCACCCCGCCCGGCGAGGCGGTCCGGATCTTCCGGGAAACGCTGGAACGAACAGGGAACCGGCAGTACACGCTGAAGGTGTTCCCGCAGGCGCAGCACGGGCTTCGGCGGACCACGGACGGTTTCGACAAGCTCGACGGCTTCGCTCCCGGCTACCTCGACCTCGTCGCGAACTGGGTGAACGGGCCGAAGAACGGCCCGTCGGCCGATCCGCCACCGGTGCAGGCGAGCCAGAGCGTCGCCCTGGCGCCACTGGCCTGGTACGAGGCGCCGTGGCTGCAGATCGGCGTATGGGCGCTGGCGCTGCTGGCGTTCGCGGCTTATCCGGTGACGGCGTTGTTCCGCCGCCGCAAGGACGTTCCGCTCGCCCGGCCCGCGCGCTGGCTGGCGTCGACGGGATTGCTCGCCACTGTCGGGTTCCTCGCTTACTACGTCGTGCTGACGACGGGGGCGGCGATGGCGCCGGGGCCGGTCCTTTTCGGACGGACGTTGCCGTGGCTCGCGTTGCAGTTGGGCGCGGTCGGTGTCGTCGCCGCCGGGGTGGTCACGGCGGTTTCGTGGTGGCGACGGCGGAACGAGACGAGCGGGGGAGTGCGGGTCGGGCTGCTGCTGGCCGGAGCCGTGCTGTTCGTGCCTTGGGCCGTGCACTGGGGACTGCTGGTTCCGTGACGTAAGAGCCTGGGTGCCGGGCGGCCACCCGGCACCCAGGCGAACGGAAGCCGCGTCACCACGCCCGAGGGCGTGTCTTCACGAACGGACCTCCGGGTCAGAAGATACTCAGGACCTGGGAGTGACGGCGAACCGGCGCAGCTCCAGCGCCGGGTTCTTGGCGCGCACCTCGGAGATCCGTTCGGCGGAGACCTCGCCGGTCGCGGTCCCGGTGCGCTCCCCGAGCGAGGCGACGACGACGCCCATCGGGTCGACGATCATGCTGTGTCCCGAGCCCGCCGGTGCCGCCTGTCCCGCCGCGACGAGGTAGATCGTGTTCTCGATCGCCCGCGCCCGGACCAGCGTGGTCCAGTGGTCCTCCTTGAGCGGGCCGGGCATCCACTCGGCCGGGAGCAGTACGGCGTCCGCGCCCGCGTCGACCAGACGGCGGGTGACCTCCGGGAACCGCAGGTCGTAGCAGGTCTGGAGGCCGAAGGTGATCCCGTCGACCTCGAACGTCTCCGGTGCTTCGATGTCGCCGGGCCGGACCAGTTCCGATTCGCGGAAGCCGAAGGCGTCGTACAGGTGCAGCTTGCGGTACAGCGCGGTGATCGCCCCGTCGGGACCGGCCGCGACGAGCGTGTTCGAGATCCGTTCCCCGCCGGGGAGCGCTTCGTTGATACCCGCGACGACGGTGATCTGCCGGTCCTTCGCGAGACCTCGTAGCTCGGTGACGAACGGTCCGTCGAGTTCTTCGGCCGAGGTCACGAATTCCCGGCTCATCGTCGGTACGGTGAACAACGAGTACTCGGGCAGTGCGACCACCCGCGCGCCGCGGTCCGCCGCTTCGCCGACGAGGGCGGCGACGCGGGCGAGGTTGGCCTTTTTGTCGTTGCCGGGCGCGAACTGCGCCACCGCGACGTGCACCATGGGACCCCTTCCAATCAGTGGAACTCTTGTATACATGATGGATACTTGGCTGGTCCAGGTGTAGTGTCTGCCGCGGAAAGTAACGGCATAGAGGGGGAACGAGATGACTGTGACCGCCGAAGGGGGCGGCCCGGCGCGCGAGCGGGTCTACACGTGGCTGCGCGACGGCATCATCTCGGGCGAACTGGAAGGCGGCCGCTTCCTCGACGAAATGTGGGTCTCCGGCGTCGTCGGTGTCTCCCGGACACCGGTGCGCGAGGCGTTCCACCGCTTGGCCGCCGAACGGTTCATCAGTCTCTTGCCACGCAAGGGCGCGCAGGTGCGCACGGTCACCTCGCGGGAACTGGAAGAGGTCTACCAGAGCAGGCGGCTGATCGAAGGCCACGCGATCGCGACGCTCTGCGCGAACAAGGCGGGCGCGCCCGCCGAAATGACGGAACTGATCGACGGGATGGTGCGCTCCGGCGCCGAACGCGACTGGTTCGCGGTGTCGGGGCTGGACCGCCGATTCCATCGCGCGATCGTGAACGCCGCGGGCAACACCGTGCTGACCGAGTTGTACGACACGCTCCGTTCGCGGCAGCAGCGGGTCACGGTCCGTGCGCTGGAGGCACGCCCTGAGCGGCTGACGGTGATCAACGACGAACACCGGGCCTTGGTCGCCGCCCTGAACGACCATGACGTGAAAGAGGCGTCACGGTTGCTGGAGCAGCATCTGCGCCCGGTGTCCGAAGTGATGTCGGTGCTGCCTCAGGAAGGCTGACCCGGCTGGTCGTGCGTCGAGCAGTGGATCCCGCCGCCGCCCGAGGCGATGGTCGAGATCTTCACCGGCACGATCTCCCGCCCGGGGAACTGGTCTCGCAGGACCTGCTGCGCGCGCTCGTCCGCCTCCGCGTCGCCGAACTTCGGCACGAAGACCGACTTGTTCGCGACGTAGAAGTTGGCGTACGAGATCACGCTGTCCTCGCCATAGCCTTCGACCTTGTCCGGATCCGGCTGGACGAGGTCGATCACCTTGAAGGGCTTGCCATCGGCGTCGGTGGCGCTCGCGAGTACCGACCTCGCCTGATCGGCCGCGCGGGACCATGAGTCGGGCGGGGTGCCGGGTGCCGCCTTGTCCAGGAGGACGACGCCGGGCGCGGTGAACCGGGCCAGGCAGTCGACGTGGGCGTCGGTGATGTCCTCGCCGCGGACGCCCGCGAACCAGATGACCTTCCGGACGCCGAGGACCTTCTTCAGTTCGTCTTCGATCTCCTGGCGGCTCTTGCCCTTGTTGCGGTTGTCGTTGACAAGTGAGCTTTCGGTGACCATCAGCGTGCCCGCGCCGTCGGTCTCGAACGAGCCGCCCTCGGCGGTGATCCAGGTTTCGGTGCGGGCCAGGCCGTACTTGCCCAGCACGGAGCGCGCGACGGCGTTGTCCTTATCGTGCGGGTTCTGTTTGCCGCCCCAGCCGTTGAAGTTGAAGTCGACACCCCCGACCTTGCCCGCCTCCTCGACGAACACCGGCACGGTGTCCCGCGCCCAGAGGTCGTCGACCGGGATCGAGACGACCTCGACGGTGTCGCCGCACGCCTGCTGAGCGGCATCGGCGTGCTCGGGCCGGGCGAGGAGCACCACCGGTTCGAAGGCGGC
Organism: Amycolatopsis thailandensis; assembly: GCF_002234405.1. Classification (GTDB taxonomy): domain Bacteria; phylum Actinomycetota; class Actinomycetes; order Mycobacteriales; family Pseudonocardiaceae; genus Amycolatopsis; species Amycolatopsis thailandensis. The sequence goes on from NZ_NMQT01000075.1 coordinate 17,940, forward strand.
GATCGCCTTGGCCAGCCCTGCGATCTCCTCGCGGACGGCGGGCAGGTCTTCCGCCCAGATGGACTTCGACGCCGGCCAGGACAGGTAGGTGCGCGCGTGGCTTTCCCACTCGGCGCCCAGCCTGCGAACCCCCGCCGCGGCGGGCTCCGGTGAACCGGTCTCCGGAGCGGGCGCCGAGGAGCTTCCTTCCGGTTCGGAACACGCCGCGGTTCCGACGGCGACGGCGCCGACCGCGGTCAGGGCACGTAGAACCGTGCGGCGGGGCAGGGACGAATCGAACACTGTGCACTCCTTGGCTGGACCGGTGAGGACACGATAGCATCCTGACTGAAAATTCAGTCAGGACGAGACCGCTAGGGTGAACACCCGTGTTCGAACGTCAGCAGAAGATCTTGGAAGCGGCCGTGCGGGTGATCGCGCGCAGCGGGGTGCGGGGCCTGCGGGTGGAGAAGATCGCGGCCGAGGCCGGGATCTCGACGTCGCTGATCTACTACCACTTCACCAACCGTGCCGGGCTGCTCGGCAAGACGCTGGAGTTCGTCAGCGATCGCGCCGCCGCCTACACCGAAGAGGCCGCGGCCGAGGCGGCGGATCCCCGCGCCGAACTGGAGCTCATGTTGTTCGGGGAGCTTCAGGACTCCCAGGCGGTGCGGGAGAACAGCACGGCCTGGGGCGAGCTACGGGCCAGTGCCGTCTTCGCCCCCGAACTGCGCGAACCGCTGGCGGAGTCGACACGGGTCTGGGTGGACGAGGTCGCCGACACGATCCGGCGCGTCGGCGGCGACGGCGTCAAGGCGGAGGACGCCGCCGAACGGCTCACCAGCCTGGTCGAAGGACTCAGTGAGCGGTGGCTTTCTGGTTCGATGGACCTGGACCGGGCGCGGGACCTGCTGCGGGGCGCGATCGCGCTGGAACTGGACAGAGTGGGGGACTGAATGGGGCTCGAAAAGATCGTCGGCACGATGCGGGACAACCTGACCGTCCGGCGGGTCTACGGCGAGCCCGTCGAGAAGGACGGCGTGGTGCTGATCCCGGCCGCGAGCATCATCGGCGGCGGAGGCGGCGGGCACGGCACCGAACAAGGCAAAGAAGGCGAGGGCGGCGGGTTCATGCTCGCCGCGCGGCCTGTCGGCGCGTACGTCCTCAAGGGCGGCGAGGTGCGCTGGGTGCCCGCGACGGACCGGACCTTCCTCGGCCTGGTCTTCGCCATCATGGTCGCGACGATCCACAAGGCCAGGCGTCGAGCTCAGGTTCGTCCCTGAGCGGTGATCCCGGTCAGGATGAGATCGATCCCGGTGAGGAACTGCTCCCGGTCGTCGTGCTCGCGCACCTGATCGGCGATGGACTTCAAGAACGGGAACTCGGCGGGATCGAGTTCCTCCCATGCGCTCGCCGCGGCGCGAAGGTATTCGGCGCGGTCCGTGCCGCCGCTCCGGAGCACCCGGGCGTTCGCGGCGTTCTGGCCCGCGGCGCCGAAGATGTAGTGCGCGAGCGCCGAGGTCGCGGTGAACCAGGTGGCTTCGGGGACGCCCAGCGCGCTGACCCGGCGTCCGATGCTGTCGAAGATCCGCGGCGTCACCGAGCTCCAGGGGCTGCGGGAAAGCTGGACGGCGAGCTGAGCGGAAAGCCACGGATGCCGGTCGATCGCTTCGAACAGGCCGATTCCGAGGGCGCGGATCTCTTCCCAGGGTGAGCCCGTGGTCGCGACGGTCAAAGCGTCACCGATGACGGACGCCGTCGCGGCGGCGAGCAGTTCGCCCTTGTTCGGCACGTGCCAGTAGATCGCCCCGGGGCCGGTGGCGAGGCGTTCGGTCAGCGTCCGGAAGGTCAGCCCGCGCTCGCCGTCCGCGTCGAGCAGTTCGACGGCGGCCTCGACGATGCGCTCGCGGGAGAGCGCGTCCGCGCGGGTCCGTTGTGCCATGCCGTCATCCTGGCAGGAGCGAGCGGACGCGGATCGGCCGCTTTCGGGATAGCTTGCCTGTATGGCGAAAAGCTCGGCGGTGGAGATCGAGGTCGGCGACCGGACGGTGCGCCTCTCGAGCCCGGATCGCGTCTACTTCCCGGCGCGGGGTGAGACCAAGCTCGATCTCGTCCGGTACTACCTCGCGGTCGGCGACGGGATCGTGCGGGCGCTGCGGGAGCGGCCGTGCATGCTGCACCGGTTCCCGTCCGGGGTGTCGGGGGACAAGGTCCACCAGAAACGGGTCCCGAACGGGGCCCCGGACTGGCTCCAGACCGTCCGCGTCGACTTCCCCTCCGGCAGGCACGCCTACGAGCTGTGCGTCACGCATCCCGCCGACGTGATCTGGGCGGTGCAGATGTCGACCGTCGAGTTCCACCCTTGGAACTCCCGTCGCGCGGACACCGAACGCCCCGACGAGTGGCGGATCGACCTCGACCCGATGCCGGACTGCCCGTTCTCGACCGTGCGGAAGGTCGCCCACACCGTCCGCGAGATCCTGGACGAACTCGGCATCACCGGCTGGCCGAAGACCTCCGGCGGGCACGGCCTGCACGTCTACGTCCGGATCGAGCCGCGGTGGGGTTTCCAGGAGGTCCGCCGGGCGGCGCTCGCCTTCGCGCGCGAGGTCGAACGCCGGCTGCCCGACGAGGTCACCACCACCTGGTGGCGCAAGGATCGTGACCCGTCGAAACTTTTCGTCGACTACAACCAGAACGCTCGCGACCACACGATCGCGAGTGCGTACTCGGTGCGCGGCGTGCCCGAAGCCGTCGTCTCGACGCCGATCAGGTGGGACGAGATCGACGACGTCGAACCGCGTGAGTTCACCATCGCCACCGTGCCCGCGCGCTTCGCCGAACTCGGCGACCTGCACGCGGGCATCGACGACACGGCCTACTCGCTCGACACCTTGCTGGAATGGGCCGACCGGGACGGCCTCGAAACCGAAGGCGAGTGACGTCCCCCTTCGCATTCAGAGGACTAATTGCGGGAGTGGTGCTCAGCCTCGCGCAGACCCGCAGTACATGATGGCCTCCTTCCTTGCGTCTAGCGCAAGGAAGGAGGCCATCATGTACTTTCGCGGTCCGGTGGTGACGGCTGAGGTTCCTGGGGCACTTGTGATTCACGGCCGGCCGGCCCGCCACCCGGACCGCAATCAGGTGACTAATCGCAGGGGACGTGCAGGGAAGCGCTAGGCGAAGGGGACGTTGCGAAAGCCACTTTCGCAACGTTGAAGGTTGCGAAAGTGGCTTTCGCAACGCTGTGGGGTGCCGGAAAGCGTCGGTACAGGTGGTCGTGAGCGGCAAATAGGGTTATTGAGGGGTAAGGCAAAGGTGTCCCGTCGGGTGCCAAGTCCGTGAAGGCCTCCTTGAGGGACCCAGGGTCCCTCAAGGAGGCCTTCACGGACCTGACGCCCGACGGTGACGACCGAGGCGAAGGGGACTTTCCTCGCATCGCATGAGCGGAAAGTCCCCTTCGCCTCGGGGCGTGCGGTCGTAATGGGCGACGGAGGCCCGGAGGTGTCGCGAGGGCCACTTTCAGGACACCTGATGTCCCGAAAGCGGCTTTCGCGACACCCGAGGCCGACGTACGGACGAGCGACACAACACGCCACATTTGCCTTACCCTCAATAACCCGAATCGCCACTCACGACCAGCCCGACCCAAGACCGCCCCGCCTCCCGCATCCAGAGGACTAAACGCGGGGCTTGCCGGGGGTCACTTGCCGACGTAGGCCGCCAGGTGCTCACCGGTCAGCGTCGAACCCGCCGCGACGAGGTCGGACGGCGTGCCCTCGAAGACGACCTTGCCGCCGTCGTGACCGGCGCCCGGACCGAGGTCGATGATCCAGTCCGCGTGTGCCATGACCGCCTGGTGGTGCTCGATCACGATCACGGACTTGCCCGCGTCCACGAGCCGGTCCAGCAGGCCGAGCAGGTTCTCGACGTCGGCGAGGTGCAGACCGGTGGTCGGCTCGTCCAGGACGTAGACACCGCCCTTGTCGCCCATGTGCGTCGCCAGCTTCAGCCGCTGCCGTTCACCGCCGGACAGCGTGGTGAGCGGCTGGCCGAGGCTGAGGTAGCCGAGCCCGACGTCGTTGAGCCTGGCGAGGATCGCGGCCGCGGCGGGGACGCGTCCCTCGCCCTCGGAGAAGAACTCCACGGCTTCGGACACCGGCATCGCGAGTGCCTCGCTGATGTTCTTGCCGCCGAAGGTGTACTCCAGCACCGAGGCCTGGAACCGCTTGCCGTCGCACTCCTCGCAGGTGGTCGCGGTGCCCGCCATGATGCCGAGGTCGGTGTAGATGACGCCCGCGCCGTTGCAGTTCGGGCAGGCGCCCTCGGAGTTGGCGCTGAACAGCGCGGGCTTCACACCGTTGGCCTTGGCGAACGCCTTGCGGATCGGTTCGAGCAGGCCGGTGTAGGTGGCCGGGTTGCTCCGCCGCGAGCCGCGGATCGGCGTCTGGTCGACCGAAACCACGCCCTCGGCGGACGGGATCGATCCGTGGATCAGCGAGCTCTTGCCGGAGCCCGCGACACCGGTGACGACGCAGAGGACGCCGAGCGGGACGTCGACGTTCACGTTCCGCAGGTTGTGCCGGTCCGCGCCGCGGATCTCCAGTTTGCCGGTGGGCTCGCGGACGCTGTCCTTGAGCGACGCCCGGTCGTCGAGGTGCCTGCCGGTGATGGTGTCGCTGGCGCGCAGGCCGTCGACGGTGCCCTCGAAGCAGATCGTCCCGCCCGCGGTGCCCGCACCGGGGCCGAGGTCGACGACGTGGTCGGCGATCGCGATCGTCTCCGGCTTGTGCTCGACGACCAGCACTGTGTTGCCCTTGTCGCGCAGCTGCTCGAGCAGGTTGTTCATCCGCTGGATGTCGTGCGGGTGCAGGCCGATGGTGGGTTCGTCGAAGACGTAGGTGACGTCGGTGAGCGAAGAACCGAGGTGCCGGATCATCTTCGTGCGCTGGGCCTCGCCACCCGAGAGCGTGCCGGACGGCCGGTCGAGGGAGAGATAGCCGAGTCCGATGTCCACGAAGGAGTCGAGTGTGTGCTGGAGCTTCTCCAGCAGCGGCGCGACCGACGGCTCCTTGAGCCCGCGGACCCAGTCGGCGAGGTCGCTGATCTGCATCGAACAGGCGTCGGCGATGTTGATCCGCTTGATCTTCGACGAGCGCGCGAGCTCGCTCAGCCTGGAGCCGTCGCATTCGGGACAGGTGGTGAAGGTGACCGCCCGGTCCACGAACGCGCGGATGTGCGGCTGCATCGCCTCCCGGTCCTTGGACAGGAACGACTTCTGGATCGTGGGGATCAGACCCGAGTAGGTCAGGTTGATGCCTTCGATCTTGAGTTTGACCGGCTCCTTGTAGACCAGGTCGTCGAACTGCCGCTTCGTGTACTTCTTGATCGGCTTGTCGGGGTCGAAGAAACCGCAGCCGCGCAGGATGCGGCCGTACCAGCCCTCCATGGAGAAACCGGGGATCGTCAGCGCGCCCTCGTTGAGGGATTTGGTCTCGTCGAACAGGGCGGTGAGGTCGATGTCGTTGACCTTGCCCCGGCCTTCGCACCGGGCGCACATACCGCCGGTGATGCTGAACTCGCGGCGTTCCTTCGTGGTCCGTCCGCCCTTTTCGAGGGTCACGGCGCCCGCTCCGGAGATCGAGGCGACGTTGAAGGAGAAGGCCTGCGGGGAGCCGATGTGCGGCTTGCCGATCCGGCTGAAGAGGATGCGCAGCATCGCGTGGGCGTCGGTGGCGGTGCCGACCGTGGAGCGGGGGTCGGACCCCATCCGCTGCTGGTCGACGATGATCGCGGTGGTCAGGCCGTCGAGGACGTCGACCTCGGGCCGGGCCAGCGTCGGCATGAAACCCTGCACGAAGGTGCTGTAGGTCTCGTTGATCAGCCGCTGCGACTCGGCCGCGATCGTGTCGAAGACCAGCGAGCTCTTGCCCGACCCGGAGACACCGGTGAACACCGTCAGCCGGCGCTTCGGCAGTTCGACGGCGACGTTCTGGAGGTTGTTCTCGTTCGCGCCCAGTACGCGGATCAGATCGTGGCTGTCCGCGGGGTGTTCCTCGGGTGGCTGCGGCCTGGTGGTCTTGCGCATCGTGTCTCCATCCTGATCCGGCCGCGTGTACGGTCCGTCAGCCTTTCCGGGCTCGATCTAACCAGCTTCGAGCCGTTTTTCCTCGTCGTTCGCGTGGTGCGCCCGCGATGGTGATCACGCTAAGCGAAGCCGGGCCGCCGTCGCTTCTCGATTCCTGACCGGACAGCGCCTAAAGCAGGGTGGCGAGCAGCTTCTCGCCTTCGGGCCACGGACCGTGGGTACCGGTGAGGTTGCCCGACGGGGCCGATGTCGGCGAACTCGGCGCCCCAGATCCCGGCGAAGGACCGCGCGCGGGCCGGGGTCATCCAGCGGTCGTTCGCGCTGGCGGCCACGACGGCGGGGAAAGGGAGGGTGAGGCGGGGGATCGGGGCGAATCCGGCCAACGCGGGCTCCGGGTTCTCTTCGACGTCGGCGGGTGTCACGAACAACGCGCCGCGCACGGGCCGGTCCCCACCGCCCGCGAGCCAGTGCAGCACGGTCAGGCAGCCGAGGCTGTGCGCGACGAGAACGGGTGGCGCGGTGGTCTCCACGAGCGCCTCGTCCAGGTTGGCGACCCAGTCTTCGCGGACGGGCTCGTCCCAGTCGTCCTGTGCGAAGCGCTTGGAACCCGGGTACCGGTCGCACCACACGGACTGCCAGTCCCCGGGCTCGGGACCGAACCACCCGTCGACGAAGAGCAAAGTCATGGTGACCAGTATTCAGACGCTCCAGCCCTCGCTCTTGGTCGCCTTCAGGTAGTCCTCGACCGGCGGCCCGACCGGCCTGCCCTCGTACTGGGTCGACAGCACCACCGACGACCTGATCTCGCCGTGTTTGCCCAGCCGTTCGAAGAGGCCTTCGAGGTGTTCGAGCGACACCGCCCGCACCTTCAGCATGGTGCAGCGGTCTCCGCTGAGCCGGTGCAGCTCGACCACCTCCGGATAATCCTCCGACTTGCTGGTGCGCAGCAGGCAGCTGCCGAGCGAGCAGCGCATCTCGACGAACGCCTGCAGGTCGTACCCGGCCCGGCGCGCGTCGACCTGGGCGCGATACCCGGTGATGACGCCCGCCTCCTCCAGCCGCCGGACCCGTTCGGCGACCGCCGGCGCGGAGAGGTTCACGCGGCGGCTCAGCTCCTTGAAGGAGAGCCGCCCGTCGCTCTGGAGCGTTTCGAGGAGCCGCCAGTCGAGGTCGTCCAGCGCTCTTTCCGATCGTAAGGTCATCGAGCCCGGATTCCTTTCATAATGGGCCTCGCACCCCCGCGAGGCCTTCGCCAGCCTATTCGCCGGAGCGGCCGGAATCCCTAGGTTTGAATCATGAAACCGATGTTCGCGCTCTTCATGGGCGTCGCCTGTCTCAGCACCGCGGTCGTCGGCCTGTCCACCACGGCGGCGCTGATCGTGGTCGAGCACGCCGGTGCCGCGTGGAGCGGGCTGCCGAACGCCGTGCTGGTACTCGGTTCCGCAGTGGGTTCGCTGTCGTCGGGCGCGCTGGCCGCCCGCTACGGCAGGCGGCTCGTCCTGGCGCTGATGTACGGGGCGGCGGTGGCGGGCGCGCTGATCTCGTTCGCGGGCGTGCTCGGCGGATCCGTGCTCGCGTTGGTGGCGGGGATGCCGCTGATCGGTTTCGGCAACAGCGGGGCGCAGCTGTCGCGATACACGGCCGCCGACCTGGCGCCCGAGCACCGCAAGGGTTTCGCACTGTCCACAATGGTCTGGGCGGGGACCGTCGGCGCGGTCGCCGGGCCCGCCCTGATCGCGCCCGCCGCGGCCCGGGCGGAAGCCGCCGAGTTACCCGCCCTGTCCGGCCCGATCGCGGCGGGCGCGGTCGTCGTGGCCATCGCCGTGGTCGCCGTCGTCACTCTGCCGCGAAATCTCGCCGCCCCGGCGGAGCGGGCGCCGAGGCGGGAACGGATGTCCGTGCGGAACCCGGTGATCCTCGGGCCGCTCGTGGCGATGGTCGGCGCGCAACTGGCCATGGTGGCGGTGATGACGATGACCCCGGTACAGCTGCACGAGCACGGCCAGGGGCTCGACGTCGTCGGCTGGGTGCTGAGCGCCCATCTGATCGGGATGTTCGCGCTGGCGCCGTTGTCCGGCTGGATCACCGACCGCTGGGGCGGCCGCGCGACCATCTTCGGCGGCATCGGCACCCTCACCGTCGCGGCGGTCACCGCGATCGGCGCGCCCGATTCGCATCACGTGGGAATCCCGGTCGCGATGTTCCTGCTGGGCTACGGCTGGAACCTGGTGTTCGTCGGCGGTAGCGGCATGCTCAGCCGCGATCTCCCGCCCGCTCCGCGAGCGAGGGCGCAGGGCACTGTCGACGCCTTCGTCTGGGGGACCTCCGCGGCGGCGAGCCTGCTCGCCGGGCAGTTGTTCGGCCTCGGCGGATACGTCTTGGTCGCCGTCGCGGGTGGCCTGTGCGCCCTCGCCCCGCTCGCGGTGATCGGCCGCCGGGCAGGGGTGGCCGAACCCGTTGAAAAAGCCGGGCTCCGCTGATCTGCGAAACCCGGGTCGTGCCGTCATACTGCTTCACTCCGACACGAACGAACCCGTGATGACACAGATCACGTCGGTGACCGATTCGGAGGGTCTTAGGGTGAAAGCAGACAAGGTGCGAAAGATCGGGGGTGCACGATGAGCGAGTTCGCGGTGAATCTGCGGGACCGGGTACGGCAGGCGAGGGAAGACGTCCGGATCGCCAGGCGGGACTCGGACGACGATCGTGCCTCGGCCGTCGGCGCCGATCTGGCGAACCTGGAGCGGCTGGCCGCCGAGCACGGCGTGGACCTGCCGGAGCAGGCCTCGGACGACGCCCGGGCGTGACCCCGGGTTCCGTGCCGGTGATCGGCCTTTGACACCCTGGGGCGTGTGACCGAAAGCCTGAACCGGATCCGCGCCTTCCTGGCGGACCGTGAACCGCCGACACCGTGCCTGGTCGTGGACACCGACCTGGTGGCGGACCGGGCGGCCGCGGTCTCGGCGGCGTTCCCGGACGCGCTGATCCGGTACGCGGTCAAGGCGAATCCCACTCCCGAAGTGCTCGACGCGGTGCTGTCGGCGGGAGCCGGGTTCGACGTGGCGGGCACGGCGGAGATCGCGCTGTGCCTGTCCCGCGGCGCGCGAGCGGCGGAACTGGCCTACGGCAACACGATCAAGAAACCCGCGGACATCGCGGCCGCGTACGCGCGCGGCGTCCGTGAATTCACCACGGATTCCGCGGGCGATCTGGCGAATCTGGCCGAGCACGCGCCCAGTTCACTCGTGTCGGTCCGCCTGCTGACCGGCGGCCCGGACTCGGTGACGCCGTTCGGCCACAAGTTCGGCTGCGAACCGGCGGTGGCCGCCACGCTGCTCCGGCAGGCCGTGGAAGCCGGGCTGCGACCCGGAATCGCGTTCCACGTCGGTTCGCAGCAGCCGGATCCGGCGGCGTGGGAGATCGGGATCGCGACCGCGGCCAAGGTCGCCGCCGAAGCAGGCGTCGGCTTGGAGCGGCTCAACATCGGCGGCGGGTTCGCCACCGAGCACCGCGAGTCCGTGCCGTCGCTCACCGATTACGCGGCGGTGGTCCACGCCGCCCTCCAAAGGCACCTGCCGGGACCGGAACTGCTGCTGGAGCCGGGCCGGGTGATCGTCGCCGACGCGGGACTCATCCGGACAGAGGTCGTCCTGGTGACCACTCGCGCCGCCGCCGACGAACGCCGTTGGGTCTATCTCGACGTCGGCAGGTACAACGGAATGGCGGAGTGCGAGAACGAAGCTGTCGCGTATCGACTGGAGCCCGTCGGCGTCAAAGGTCCGGAAGGGCCGGTGGTCCTCGCGGGGCCGACCTGCGATGGTGACGACGTGCTGTACCAGCGGACGCCGTGCGCGCTGCCGATGTCGCTGAAGGCGGGAGACCGGCTGGACATCCCGGGGACCGGGGCGTACACCGCCAGCTATTCTTCCGTCGCTTTCAACGGAATCGAGCCGTTGCGCACCTATTGTGTGGGGAGGTTCGCCGATGCCGGGTGAAGAGCCGCTCGTCGGCCGGTTCGCCGGCCGCCACGTACTCGCGGAGTTCGAGGGGGTCGAGCCGTCGTTGCTCGACGACGCCGAACTCTTGAAGAAGACCCTCGCCGACGCGGTCACCGAGGCGGGGGCGACGGTCTGCGAGGTCGTGTCGCATTCCTTCGCCCCGCAAGGGGTCACCGCGCTCGCGCTGCTGGCCGAGTCGCACGCGTCCGTGCACACCTATCCGGAGATCGGGTCGGTGTTCGTGGACGTGTTCACCTGCGGGGACCGGGCGGATCCGGAGCGGGCGGTCACGCTGCTGGCGAAGATGCTGGGCGCCGGCACCGTCCGGATGTCCACTGTGGAACGAGGAGAGAACTGATGGCGCCACGAGTGATCGTCGAGCCGATGGGCGCGGGGCTCACCCGGAACTGGGACGTCGAGGAGGTCCTGTTCGAGGGCAGGACCGCGTTCCAGAACGTCCTCATCGGACGGACCTCGCAGGGGATATCCCTGTTCTGCGACGACGAACGGCAGAGCACCGAGCTGAGCCAGCTCGTCTACCACGAGGCGCTGATGGTCCCGTCGCTGCTGCTCGCCGAACGCGTCGAGCGGGTGCTGATCATCGGCTCCAGCGAAGGGGTCGCCTCCGAGCTCGCGGTCGCAGCGGGGGCCGAGGTCGTCGACCACGTCGACATCGACGCCGAGGCGGTGCGTGCTTGCGCCGAGCATCTTCCCTACGGCTACACGCTCGACGATCTGGCCCGTGCCGAGCGAGGCGAGGGCGAGATCCGCGTCCACTACCGCGACGGCTGGGAGTTCCTCGCCGAGGCGCGCGAACGCGGCGACACCTACGACGTGGTGGTGATCGACCTGCCGGACGAGAACGACGATCCGGCGGCGCAGCACAACCGGTTGTACGGAACCGACTTCCTGACCAGGTGCGCGGAGCTGCTCGCCGAAGGGGGAGTGGTCGGCTGCCAGGGCGGCTGCCCGACGCTGTGGCGCAACCAGACGCTCGTCGCGTCGTGGCGCCGGTTCACCGAGTCGTTCGGGACCGTTCTCTACTACGGCTCGGACGAGCACGAGTGGGCTTTCCTGAGCGGCAGGGCCGACGCGCTCGACGATCCCGGCGCCCTGGTCGCGGAGAGGATCGGCAAGGCCGGAATCGGAGAGTCCACTATGGACGAAGACGCGCTGAGGGCGAACACCGTGCCGCCGATTTCGTTGCGGCGCAACCGGTGAATTCCGTGATCGTTACCCATCCGAGATAACCTTCGTGGTCGCCTGACAGGATCGGCCATCTGGTCGTTGCCGGGTCTCCTGGTGCGGGCCAGAATCGCATTGGTGAACAGCTGGCGCGAGCAGATCGCCTCTGGGGTGGACAGGGAATCCGCGGTCTGCGCGGCATTCGCGAGTTTGACCGTGAGTGTCACGGAGGATCTGGGGCCGGATCGGGTCGTGGACACGCTGTCCAGCGAATGCGTGCGGCTGCTGCCGATCGATTCGATGGAAGTCTTCTTGCCGGGGCTGAAACTGGAACGCTGTCCCCCGGTCGTCGAGGAGGGGCCCGCGCTCGAGTCCTTCGAGACCGGGAGTGAGGTCGCCGTCGAGAACCTTCCCGCCGAGATCCGGCGCTGGCCCGGCTACGTGGCGAGAGTGGTGGAACAGGGCTATACCGCGGTTTCCGCGATCCCGATGCGCGCGATGGAGGAAACCATCGGTTCGATAGCGTTGCTCAGTGCCGAAACCGCGGTTCTGAGCGCCGAAGACCGCCGGCTCGGCCAGGCGCTCGCCGACGTCGCCGCCCTGTGTCTCCTGCAACAGCGGGAATTGCACCACTACCGGACCCTTTCGGGGCAGTTGCAGAACGCGCTCGACAGCCGGGTGATCATCGAGCAGGCGAAAGGAATGCTCGCCGAGCGCGCCGGTGTCGACCTCGGAGCCGCCTTTCAACGCCTGCGAGCCTTCGCCCGGAGTTCGAACAGGAAGGTTTCCGAGGTGGCGCGCGAGTTCGTGGCGGGTACGCTGGACAGCGAGAAACTTCTTCGGCGCCGGAACCGGTGACAATTGCCGGGAAATACCCCGGCAATCGCTGGTAGGGCCGTTGGTCACCGGAACCGGGGACTTGTCCCGGTGAACGCGCGACCGTGCGGCCCTAGGGCGCGAGGGCCCGATCGGAAAAGCTTCACGCAGAGGAAAGGATGCGTGAGGTCATGGCGCTGCTGGCAAGCCTACTCGGGAAGAGTCGTTCGGTGCGGCCGAGCCTGCTTCCGTTGCTGGATTTGAGGTCGGCGGTGCTGACGCTGCGGTCCGGGTACGGGCTGGCGCCGACCGGGTCGGGGACGGTCTGTTTCGTCGCCGAAGGCCGGCCGGGCGAGGGGACGGAGGCGGAGATCGTCGCCGGACTCGCCGGGGACTCGGCCCGCCGCAACCTGGTCACCCACGACGCGCACGGGCGGACGATCGTGCGCTGCTGGCGGGAGAACGGGGATCTGGGCTGGCTCCTCGACGATCTCGTCGACGTCAACGAGAGGCTGGCTCAGGCCGGGTTCGCGTCCTGGTTGCTGCACACGACGGTCGACTTCGCCGAGTTGCGGGACATGCGTCACCCGAGGCTGACCATGGTCTACCGACGGGAACGCGGCACCTTCTACCCCTATGCCCCACGCGGCACCCGCGGCCGGGATCGCGCGATCGAACTGAAGATCCGCTCGTCGCTGATCCGGATCGTGCCGATGGAGTCCGACATCGGCCGGTGGCGTCCGGTGTGACGGACGCCCGCCCGGTCAGCCGGCTACGCCGCTGAGCCAGCCGCGTAGCCGCTGGACGCGCCGGTCCCGCGTGGTCCATCGCAGGACGTGGTATCGGCGCCGGGTGGCGGGCGCCGTGTCCTCGAGACGCCGGACAGCGGCGATTACCTCGTCGAGTGGCGGAACGTGGGTCTCGGGTCGAGCCACCACTCGCGGCAGCTTTTCGAGTTCGGCGGAGACCAGCGGCCAAGTGGTGCCGGCGTGCGTGCCGGGACGGCGGCGGGTCTCGGCGATTCTCGTGGTCACGTCCCGATCACCCTTTCCGCGCGAGGATTCCGACTGTTCGTCACCTTCGACGATGCGGTATCGCGAGCCGTCGCGGTCAGCGCCGAAGGTTGTGCCATCGAGGGCACAAAGACCCCTCTCGGTCGCCGGACGGGTACCCCGGGTCACGGGTTGGCGTCGAACCGGCAGGACCGGCGGGGGCGGTGGGACAATGCCCGCCGGAACTTCCGTCCTCGTTCTGGGAAAAGGACTTCATGCCCTGTGCCGGCGCCGCGCCGGAGGGCAGGCTGTCGGCGGACGTCCGCCGGTTCCGGCGGCGGGACGGGAGGCCGGTGATGACCGGGATCCAGCGGCGCACCGCCGTGGTCGTCGGCGTGGACGCCTCGCAGTCGTCCCGGGCGGCGGTGCGCTGGGCGGCGGGTGAAGCGGCGAGACGGGACAGCACGCTGAAGCTCCTCCACATCGACGGCCGCCGCTGGGAAGGTGGCGCCGCGCAGGACAACCTCGCCGCCGCGAGTGTCGCGAGGGAAGCCGAACCGGCGGTGGCCACCGAACACGAGGTGAAACCCGGCGGCATCATCGACGAACTGGTCGCGGCGTCGAGGTCGGCGTCGCTGCTGGTGCTGGGAACCCACGGGTTCGGGGCCCTGCGCGGAGCGCCGATCGGCGCGGTCGCCACGGAGGTGGCCGGACACGCGAGATGCCCGGTGGTCGTCGTCCGCGGCCTCACCGCTCCCCATCGGGGCGAGGTGGTCGTCGGCGTCGATCCGTCCGGCGACAGCGAACGTGCCCTGGGTTTCGCGCTCGAGAGCGCTTCCGCGCGGAATGCCGCCCTGGTCGTCGTGCACGCCTGGCACGACAGCGTCCTCGATGCCGGAGCCGAACTGGCGAGTGTCGAAGCGGCTGAGGAACGCGCGCTGGCGGACCGGGTGGCGGCTTGGCGCGAGAAGTATCCCGGAGTCGTCTTCCGGCTGGTGGTCGTCCGCGACCGCAACGTGGCCCGTGCCCTCATCCGGGCGGTCCCGCACGCGGGGCTGATCGTCATCGGCTCGGCCGGCGGCGGGCTCGGAAGCACGGCGCAGGGGCTGTTGGGCCGCGCGCGGTGCCCGGTCGCGCTGGTCGGTGGAACCGCACCCGGGTGAATGCGGCCGTGGGCAGGATTGATTTCCGGGAATCTGCCGGACAATGGTCCCGGCGAGACCACGAACACGGAGAAGGTGCATGTCGAACCCGACCTTTCCGCGGCCCATGCCCCCGGCCGCGGCCCCGATCCGGGTGCTGCTCGTCGAAGACCACAAGATGGTGGCCGAGGCGCTCGGCGCGGCGTTCGAGGAATTCCCGGAAATCCATCTGGTGGCCTCGGTGGAGTCCCTCTCCCACGGGATGATCGCGGCGCGGGAGCACCTGCCGGACATCGTCCTGCTCGACCGGCGGCTCCCGGACGGCGACGGGATCGAGGCGATCGCAGGGTTCCGGGCGATCTCGCCGTCGAGCCGGGTGCTCGTGCTGACCGGCGACGCGAACAGCGCCATCGCCGCCAGGATCCTGGAGGTCGGCGGGGCCGGTCTGCTGCTGAAATCGGGTCTCCTCGACGAGCTGGTCACGGCGATCCGGACTGTCGCGGCGGGCGACGTGGTCATCGAGCCGGAACTGCTCAGCGGTGCCCTCGCCATGCTGGCCGGGAACACTGGCAGGCTCGGCCCGGTGCTGACCCTGCGGGAACGGCAGGTGCTCGGGCTGATCGCCGACGGCGCGGGAACCGACCGGATCGCCGAGGAGTTGCGGCTCGCGCGGAATACCGTGCGAAATCACGTGCAGCGGATCCTGGTGAAGACCGGCACTCATTCGAAACTCGAAGCCGTCGCGCACGCGCGGAAGAATGGCCTCCTCGAACGGCCGTAGCGGTGACAGGTATCCGAGTGCCAAGCTGCACTATGGCCATGCTGCCATCGGAACAGGCGCCTGATCACCGAAACGCTGTGCTCTTCGAGTTGTTCGTGCACAGCGTCGTCGACTACGCCATTTACATGCTGGACGTGGACGGCCGCGTGATCAGCTGGAACACGGGGGCGGAGCGGATCAAGGGGTATTCCGAAGCGGAGATCCTCGGCCGTCATTTCTCTGTTTTCTACACCGAGAGGGACATCGCCGACGGAAAACCGGCCGAGGAACTGCTGATCGCGGCCGAGATGGGGAGCCACGAGGACGAGGGCTGGCGGCTCCGCCGTGGCGGTGAGAAGTTCTGGGCCAACACCGTGATCACCGCTTTGCGGGACCGGGAAGGCGCTCTCGTCGGTTTCGGCGAAGTCACCCGTGATCTCACCGAACACCGGAAATCGCAGGAGGAAACGACCGGGCGGCGACGGGCTTTCGCGCATTTCGTCCGGGCACAGGAAACCGAACGTCGCCGTATCGCGTGGGATGTTCACGACGATTCCATCCAGTCGATGATCGCGGTGAGCATGCGGTTGCAGATGCTCGCCGCGCAACGGCGGGATTCCGCGCTGGCACAACTCGACGAGGCGATTCAAGGGGCGATCCGGCGCTTGCGGATCCTGGTCGCCCAATTGCGGCCGCCCGCGCTGAACGACGACGATCTGGTCGCCTCGGTCCGCGAGTACCTCGACGACGTCGTCACCGGCTGGGGCCTGGAGTGCACGCTGCGAAACGATTTCACCGCCAAACCACCGCCCGACATCGTCGTCACGGCCTTCCGGATCCTGCAGGAGGCGCTGGTCAACGTGCGAAAGCACGCGAACGCCACCGCGGTCGAGGTCTCACTGACAGGGCAGGACGGCGGCCTTCTGGTGAAGGTGGCCGACAACGGCGAGGGGATGAAGGCGGACGTCGAGGGTTCTCGCGAAGTGGTCTCGGGCGAACACATCGGAATGGCGTCGATGCGTGAGCGCGCGGAAGCGGCGCAAGGATGGTTCCGGATTTCCAGCGGACCCGGCGAAGGTACGTCCGTGGCCTTCTGGATTCCGCTGGGGCCTCCCTGGTCCGCGCGGAATTGACGGTATCCCTCTGGACCCGCGGGGGAACCAGAACAAAGGAGGCACCTCGATGCCGGAGCCAGGAAACAAGCGCGGAGCGATCGACGACGAAGGCTTGCAGCGGTTGTTGAAGGGGCTGAAAGCCGTTCGCGACGGCGATTTCAGCACCCGGTTGCCCCAGGTGGACGACGTCCTGATGGATGAGATGGCGGTCGTCTTCAACGGGATGGTCGACCAGTTGGCGCTGTTCACTTCCGAGGTCACCCGGGTGGCGCGCGAGGTGGGGACCGAAGGAAAGCTCGGCGGCCAGGCGGCGGTGCCCTCGGTTTCGGGAACCTGGAAGGACCTCACCGATTCGGTGAACGCGATGGCGGGCAACCTCACCGGCCAGGTCCGCGACATCGCCGAGGTCGCGACCGCGGTGGCGAAGGGTGATCTGTCGCAGAAGATCACCGTCGACGTCAAAGGCGAGATGCTGGAGCTGAAGAACACGATCAACACGATGGTGGATCAGTTGTCGTCGTTCGCGGACGAGGTCACCCGGGTGGCCCGCGAAGTGGGCAGCGAAGGCCGGCTGGGCGGCCAGGCGGAAGTGCCCGGCGTGGCGGGGACCTGGCGTGACTTGACGACGTCGGTGAACTTCATGGCGGGCAACCTGACCGACCAGGTGCGGTCGATCGCCGAGGTCACCACGGCGGTGGCGAAGGGTGATCTCTCGCAGAAGATCACGGTGGACGCGCGGGGCGAGATCCTGGAGCTGAAGAACACGATCAACACGATGGTGGATCAGCTGTCGTCGTTCGCCGACGAGGTCACCCGGGTCGCCAGGGAAGTCGGGACCGAGGGCGCGCTCGGCGGACAGGCCCAGGTACCGGGGGTGGCGGGGACCTGGCGGGATTTGACGACGTCGGTGAACTTCATGGCCGGCAACCTCACCGCGCAGGTGCGGTCCATCGCCCAGGTGGCCACGGCGGTGGCAGAGGGTGATCTGTCACAGAAGATCACGGTGGACGCGCGGGGCGAGATCCTGGAGCTGAAGAACACGATCAACACGATGGTGGACCAGTTGTCGTCGTTCGCGGACGAGGTGACGCGGGTGGCGCGTGAGGTGGGGACGGAGGGGCGGCTGGGTGGTCAGGCGGACGTCAAGGGTGTGTCGGGGACGTGGAAGGGCCTGACCGAGTCCGTGAACGTCATGGCGGACAACCTGACCGACCAGGTCCGCTCCATCGCCGAAGTCACCACGGCGGTGGCGAAGGGCGACCTGTCCCAGAAGATCCGCGTCGACGCGCGCGGCGAGATCCTGGAACTCAAGGACACGATCAACACGATGGTCGGCCAGTTGTCGTCGTTCGCGGACGAGGTGACGCGGGTGGCGCGTGAGGTGGGGACGGACGGACGGCTGGGTGGTCAGGCGGACGTCAAGGGTGTGTCGGGCACGTGGAAGGGCCTGACCATGTCCGTCAATGTCATGGCGGACAACCTGACCGACCAGGTGCGTTCGATCGCCCAGGTCGCCACCGCGGTCGCGAGAGGGGATCTGTCCCAGAAGATCACCGTCGAGGCCAAGGGCGAGGTCGCGGCACTCGCGCAGACGATCAACACGATGGTCGACACCCTGTCGGCGTTCGCCGACGAGGTCACCCGGGTGGCGCGCGAGGTCGGTACCGAAGGCATCCTCGGCGGGCAGGCGCGGGTGCCGAACGTCGCCGGTACCTGGAAGGACCTCACCGACAACGTCAACTCGATGGCGAACAACCTCACCGGCCAGGTCCGCAACATCGCCCAGGTGACCACCGCGGTCGCCCAGGGCGACCTTTCCCGCAAGATCGACGTCGACGCGCGGGGCGAGATCCTGGAGCTCAAGACCACCATCAACACGATGGTCGACCAGCTCTCCGCGTTCGCCGCGGAGGTCACGCGGGTCGCCCGTGAGGTCGGCAGCGAGGGACGGCTCGGCGGGCAGGCCGAGGTCGAAGGTGTTTCGGGCACCTGGAAGCGGCTGACCGAGAACGTCAACGAGCTGGCCGGGAACCTGACACGTCAGGTCCGCGCGATCGCCGAGGTCACCAGCGCGGTGGCCACCGGTGACCTGACGCGGTCGATCTCCGTCGAGGCACAGGGTGAGGTCGCGGAACTGAAGGACAACATCAACGCGATGGTGCAGTCGCTGCGCGAGACCACGCGGGCGAACGAGGAACAGGACTGGCTCAACACCAATCTCGCGCGGATCTCGGGCCTGATGCAGGGGCATCGGGACCTGCGGGTGGTGGCGACGTTGATCATGAACGAGCTGACCCCGCTGGTCGGCGCGCAACACGGGACGTTCTTCCTCACCGAGTCCGGCGAGAACGGCATGCGGCTGCGGCTGATCACCAGCTACGGGCACAGCGAGGACCCGGGCTCACCGTCGGACTTCGCGATGGGGCAGTCGCTGATCGGGCAGGCCGCGCAGACCAAGAAACCGATCGTGGTGGACCGGACGCCACCGGACTTCGTGAAGATCTCGTCCAGCCTCGGCTCCGCCCCGCCGGTCACCTTGATCGTGCTGCCGATCGTCTTCGAGGACCAGGTGCTCGGCGTCATCGAACTGGCGTCGTTCGGGGAGTTCACCGCCGTCCGCAAGGATTTCCTCGAACAACTGATGGAGACCATCGGCGTCAACGTCAACACCATCATCGCCAACGCGCGGACAGACTCGCTGCTGGAGGAGTCCCAGCGGCTGGCACAGGAACTGCAAGCGCGATCGGAGGAACTCCAGGCGCAGCAGGCGAAACTCCAGGTGTCCAACGCGGAGCTGGAGGAGAAGGCCGAACTGCTCGCGCAGCAGAACCGAGACATCGAGGTGAAGAACTTCGAAATCGAGCAGGCGCGACAGGAAATCGAAGAACGCGCGCAGCAGCTCGCGCTGGCGTCGAAGTACAAGTCGGAGTTCCTGGCCAACATGTCGCACGAACTCCGGACGCCGTTGACCAGTCTGCTGATCCTCGCCGGCGTCCTGTCGCAGAACTCGACCCAGAACCTGACTCCCAAACAGGTCGAGTTCGCCAAGGTGATCCAGTCCGCGGGCACCGACCTGTTGCAACTGATCAACGACATCCTCGACCTGTCGAAGGTCGAGGCGGGCAAGATGGACATCCACCACGAGCCGTTCCCGCTGCGCCAGCTGCTCGACTACGTCGGCACGACGTTCCGCCCGCTGACCGCGGAGAAAGGGCTGGACTTCCAGGTCACGGTGGAGCCCGACGTGCCGGAACTGCTGTTCACCGACGAGCAGCGACTCCGGCAGGTGCTGCGGAACCTGCTGTCGAACGCGGTCAAGTTCACCGAAGACGGCAGCGTCGAGCTGCGGGTCAAGCTGGTCGACACCATCGTCTGGTCGGCGAGCGGGTCGCCGCACGAGTCACTGGTGGCCTTCAGTGTGATCGACACCGGGATCGGGATCGCCGAAGAGAACCTCGATTCGATCTTCGGCGCCTTCCAGCAGGCCGACGGCACCACCAGCCGCAAGTACGGCGGGACCGGGCTCGGCCTGTCGATCAGCCGCGAGGTCGCGTACCTGCTCGGCGGCGAGATCCGGGCGGACAGCGTGCTGGGGACGGGCAGTACGTTCACCCTCTACCTACCGGTGGCCCGGTTCACCGCGCACCCGGGCCCTGGCGGCGAGCCCAGTGCGGACAACGCCGAGGCGGAGCGGCGGGTCCTGGTGGTGGAAAGCGAGCAGAACAGCCTGCTGACCCTGCTCGCCCGCGGGGTCGCGGCCGATGTCGCGGACAGTCACGGGTCCGTCCAGGTCCGGGCGGTGGCCAGTCCGGCGGAAGCGTTCGAGGAATTGAAGCGCGACAGCTATCGCTGCGTCGTGCTGGACACCAGCATCCCCGGAACGAGTGCGTTGACCTTCCTCAAACGGCTCGCCGAAGGGCCGGATCCTGTCGAGGTTCCGGTGCTGGCGTACGCGACGCGCAAGCTCAGCGCCGCGCAGGACCGGCTGCTGCACAGCCACGCGCGGGTCCATCCCGTCGAACTGCTGCCGTCACTGGACACGCTGCGGGAGCGCATCATGCTGCACATCTCGGCCAGCGAGCTCGAAGGCATCCTCCCGCTGATGCATCAACCCGAAGGGCCTCCGGCGACCCTGGAGGAGACGGCGAACGCCGCCGATCCGCCTGCCGGACCGCCGCGTCTGCAAGGACGCAAGGTCCTGCTGGTCGACGACGACGCCCGCAACGTGTTCGCGATCTCGGGCATGCTCGAACTGCACGGCCTGTCGGTCGTGCACGCGCCCAACGGCCGCAAGGGAATCGAGCAACTGCTGTCCGACGACGACATCGACCTGATCCTGATGGACGTGATGATGCCGGAGATGGACGGCCACGCGACGACGGCGGCGATCCGCGAGATGCCGAAGTTCGCCAGCCTGCCGATCATCACCGTGACCGCGAAGGCGATGGAAGGGGACCGCGAGAAGAGCCTCGCCGCCGGGGCGAGCGACTACGTCACCAAACCCGTGAACGCGGAGGAACTGCTGGCTTGTATGGAACGCTGGCTCGCGGCTGACGTCCGGGCTACTCCGTCCCGTTGGCGCTGTTCGCGCAGAGGCGGCGGATGGCCGCGACGATCTCGGTGTTCGGGCTGCCCTTCACGAGGTACTCGGTGACGCCGGCGGACGCCATCTGGGCGATGGACCGGGTATCACTGTGCGCGGAGAACGCCAACAACCGAGTCTGGGGCACCCGGCGCCTGAGCTCCCTCGCCATCCACGCGCCGCCCCCACCGGGGATCCGCACGTCCAGCACGGCGACCTCGGGGACCAGCAGTTCCGCGAGCGCGACCGCTTCTCCCGCGTTCAGCGCGACGGCGACCACGTCGATGTCCGGCTCGGTTTCCAGAAGAGCGCGCAAAGCATCGCCGATGACCGGGTTGTCGTCCGCGACGAGCACCCGGAGTCTGGGGGGCGGCGTTCGGTTCATCACCCAATCCGTGCCCGCGCTGTCGGTGGCGCCGGTGGCGGTCGCGGGCCCCCCTCCGAGCATGGCGTGGCTCAGCAAGAGATTCGTCGGTCTCCCTCGCTCGGCTGCTCGACGAGCGTCCTGGCGACGTCGTGGATCTTCATGTTGTTGTTGCGGCAGAACGAACGCAGCAGCTCGAACGCCGCGTCGATGTCGATTTGGTAACGCTCGGCGAGGATTCCCTTGGCCTGTTCGATGGGCAGGCGGTGGTCCAGCGCGTACTGCAGTTGTTCGGCCCGGGTCCGGTAGAAGCGGAGACGGTTGCGCATGGCCGCGACGTCGTCGGTCGGGTCGGGAGAGCCGGACGAAGCGGCCGGCGAAAGCGTGGTCTCGGACATGACGTGATCGTCGCAGCGGCGGAACTGCTCCGGGAAGAACAGAACGTCCTGACTCGAATGATGCAAATGAACCTGGTCCGGTCGGCGGCAGCCACTCGAACGGGTGCCTAACAGGGCCCTTTGGCCTGTCGCAGTGACCGGCCGTGCGCCGTACGCTCTTCCTTCGAGGAGGGAAACCGTGGAGGTCGGAATGCTCCGGGTGTTTCTGGTCGACGACCACGAGGTGGTCCGTCGAGGGGTCGCGGACATGCTGGAGGAGGACGCTGGACTGTGCGTTGTCGGCCAGGCCGCCACTTTTTCCCAGGCGCTGGCGAGGATCCCGGCGCTGCGACCGGACGTCGCGGTGCTCGACGTGCGGCTGCCGGACGGCAACGGCGTGGAACTCGCCAGGGAACTACGATCCAAGATCCCCGAGCTGAAATGCCTGATGCTCACGTCCTACACCGACGAACAGGCGATGCTGGACGCGATCATGGCCGGCGCGAGCGGGTACGTGATCAAGGACATCCGGGGGATGGACCTGGTGGCCGCGGTCAAGGAGGTCGGTCTCGGCCGGTCCCTGCTGGACACGCGGGCCGCCGCGACGCTCATGGCGAAGTTCCGCGACGACGCCGCCAAGAAGGGACCGCTGGCAGGGCTTTCCGAACAGGAACGCACGTTGCTGGAGCTGATCGGCGAGGGGCTGACCAACCGGCAGATCGCGGAACGGATGTTCCTCGCCGAGAAGACCGTGAAGAACTACGTCTCCCGGCTGTTGACGAAACTCGGCATGCAGCGGCGCACCCAGGCGGCCGTGCTCGCCACGGAACTGCGACGGCAGTGAGAGTTCCGCCGGCTCAGGCGGAAACGAGCGTTTCGAGCAGGACGTCGTCCAGCGGGCGGCGCGGGGTCCACGGCAGCGGCAGGCCGTAGCCGACGCGCAGCAGCACCTGTGGCCACACCCCGCAACCGAGCAGCCTCCGGAGTTCGTCGCGGGCGGCGCGGACCATGACCGGCGGCGAGATGTACGACGCGTCGAGGCCCGCGCCCGTCGCGGTGAGTAGCACGCGTTGCAGTGCCTGGCCTGCCTGGAGCCGGTCGAGCCGTTCGTCGGTCAGCGACCCGATCACCACCACCAGTGGATCCGGTCGCGAACCGTTGCCGGCGCCGCCGAATCCGTCCAGTAGCCAGCTTTCGTCGGCGGGGGAGCCGTCGGTCGCGTAGGAGGGGACCCCGTCGCGAGCCCCCGCGCCCAATCCGGTCCAGCGGGCGAGTTCGGCGACGAAATCGGGATCGGCGAGCTGGACCCGGCGGGCGCGAGAGGTGAGATCACGGAGATGACCGCACTGTTCGGCGTCGAGGCTCGGCATCCACGCGTGCTCCAGTTCGGTGGCGTGGCGGAGGGTGGCGAGCGTGGACCGCGGGACCGCGCTGGGCAGGAACGGCCGCCGGTTGGTCCGGCGGCGGGTGATCGCGCGGGCGAGCCGGGAGACCTTCGGATCGGGCGTGCGTTCCGCGACCGGGCGGACGACCGCGAGCAGATCGGGGTCGGCGCGGCTCGGCATGAGCGTCGTCGCGGGATGGAAGCCCAGTGCGTGAATCGCGGTCCGGAGGGTGAAAAGGGCGGCGCCGCACGAAAGGACGAGTTCACGCCCGTCCGGATCCGTGGCGGGGAGGATACGGCGCGGATCGGCGTGGAGTTCGATTCCGGTGCCGGCGCACCGGAAGAGCCATGGCTGGGTGTTGTGCGTCGACGGTGCGAGTGTGGCCGACCGGAGCACGGAATTCACCTGTTCGGAGTTCAAACGCCCGACCCCGGTGACTTGTATGGTCATGGTTTCCCCCGTCGCTGCGCCACGGGCATACGGTTGTCTCGATGAGACGGTCCCCGCCCGCGGTGCGAGGACGTAAGAGGAGAAAGTCACCACGGCCGTGGTTGTCCCGATCTTCGGAGGCGCAGCAGGATGTCGGGTCAGGACCGGCTCGGCGGAAGTGACGACCGGGTCACCGGCGCGCTTTCCCAGCTGCGCGTTCGCGAGGTGCTGCGGGATCTCCAGGACCGCATCGAACGGCTCATCGGCACCCGCGACAAGATGGACGGCCTGCTCGAAGCGGTGCTGGCCGTCGCGTCGGGCCTGGAACTGGACGCGACGCTGCACCGGATCGTGCAGGCCGCGATCGACCTCGGCGAGGCCACCTACGGCGCGCTCGGCGTGATCGCGGACGACGGTTCGCTCGCCGAATTCGTCTATCTCGGTATCGATGGCGACACGAAGCAACAGATCGGGCATCTCCCGAAAGGCCACGGACTGCTGGGTTTCGTCATCGACGAGGCGAAACCGGTGCGGCTGGCCGACATCTCGCGGCATCCCGCGTCGGTCGGATTCCCGCCGTGCCATCCGCCGATGCGGTCCTTCCTCGGAGTGCCGGTCCGGGTAGGCGACGAGGTGTTCGGAAATCTCTACCTGACCGAAAAACGTGGTGAGAGTTTCACCGACGACGACGAAGTGGTCGTCCAGGCGCTCGCCGCCGCGGCCGGAATCGCGATCGAGAACGCCCATCTCTACGAGCAGGCGCGGATCCGCCAGCAGTGGCAGGCCGCCACCAGTGAGGTGACCACGGAACTGCTGGGCGGCACCGACCCCGTCGAGGCGCTCAACCTGATCGCCAGCCGGGCACTGGAACTGACCTGCTCCGACCTCACTTTGCTGGCACTGCCCGGTTCCGGCAGGCTAGACGTCAGCCCGGACGGTGAGGAGGAGGCCGACGAACTCACCATCGCCGTCTGCGCGGGCGCGCGGGCGGCGGAACTGACCGGGGTGAGGATCAGCGTCGCCGCTTCGTTGCCGGGGGCGGTCTATCGCGACCGGACCCCGCGCAGTGTGCCGGAACTGGTGCTCGGTCCCGAGGGAGAACTGAGCTTCGGCCCGACGCTCGTCGTGCCGCTCCGGGCACGGGAACGCACGTCCGGCGTGCTGATGGCGGTGCGGAACCCGGACGCGGTCCCGTTCGAGCTCGCCCAGCTGCCGGTGGTGGCCTCGTTCGCCGACCAGGCCGCGCTCGCGCTCCAGCTGGCCGCGCAGCAGCGCACGGCAAGGGAACTCGACGTGCTCGCCGACCGGGACCGGATCGCGCGGGATCTGCACGACCACGTGATCCAGCGGTTGTTCGCGGTCGGTCTCGCCATGCAGAGCACGCACCGCCGTACGCACTCGCCGGAACTGCAGCGGAGGATCGGCGACAGCATCGACCAGATGCACGAGATCGTGCACGAGATCCGCACGGCGATCTTCGACCTCCACGGCGGCGAGGCAGGCCAGCAAGGGGTGCGGCTGCGGCATCGCCTCTACGACTCGATCACCGAACTCACCGACGAGACCTCGATCCACCCGACGGTCAGCCTATCCGGACCGCTCGACTCGATTCCCTTCCTGTTCGCCGAAAACGCCGAAGCCGTGGTGCGGGAGACGGTCGGCAACGTCGTCCGGCACGCGGGTGCGAGCGGTGTTTCGGTGAGCGTCGCCGTGAAGGACGACGTCCTGCGGATCGTGGTCACCGACGACGGCGGCGGGATCGTCGGCGCGCCCGGCACGGTCGGCGGGTTGCGGAATCTCCGTGACCGCGCGGAAAAGGCGGGCGGGACGTTCCTGGTGGAGACACGGGAAGAGGGCGGCACCAGGATCGAGTGGTCCGCCCCCTTGCGGTGACCGCGGTCAGTTCGCCGACTGCCCGGCGAGGAGCCCGCCGGCCTCGATCGAGCGGGCGACGTCGGAGGCGACGGTCTCCAGCAGCTCCGCGGTGAGATCCGAAAGCGCCCGCGTCACCGCGAGATAGGCGCCGATCTGGGAGTTCGAACTTTCTCTCAGCCCGGCTTCCGCCAGTCCGACACCGACGAACTCACCACCGTCTTCCAGACGGAGCAACGCCTCCGCGCGTACCCGGTACTGCTCGTGGCGCAGGGAAACGTCAATGGTCCATTTGTCCGTCATCGTCGGCTCCGTTCCGGTCATCGAGACTCCCATCGCGGCCGTTCAGGGCACAGGGTCCTAAGTCCTCGCTCCCCGGAATCGGGGGCGAAAGTCCCCGGGATTCGTGACCGGCGGCCGCTGCGGTCGCCGGATACCCCGGCCGAAGGTGGATCAATCCCCTTCCATCGGAGCCCACGATGAAGATCCCGTTGCCGAACCATGTCGACCAGGCGGTCGCGGCCGCCGTCCGCGCGCCGTCCCCGCTCAACACCCAGCCTTGGCGATTCGTCGCCGACCGGGACCGGATCGAGGTGTGGCTCGACCGCGCGCGGGTGCTCCGGCTCGCGGACCCGGAGGCCCGAGAGGCGCGTCTTTCCTGCGGTGCCGCGATCTTCAACCTGGTCGTCTCCTTGCGCTCCAACGGGAAGACGCTCTCGCTCCGGACGCTGCCGTCGCCGGACGAGCCCGGCCTGCTCGCCGAACTCCTGGTCGACGGCGATCGGTTCTCCTCACCCGAGGAGCGGAAACTGGCCGAAGCCGTCTTCCGTCGTCACACGAACCGCCGCCCGTTCCTCGACCGGCCGGTGCCCGCGTGGGCACGGACGACGTTGCGGGCGGCCGCACTGGTGGAAGGCGGGCTGCTGGAGCTGTTCGGCCGAGGCGATCGGGCGAACGCTGTCGCGCGCGTGCTGCACCGGGCCGAAGCCGCGCAGGCGCGCAACGGCGCGTTCCAGGCCGAGGTCGCGCTGTGGACCCGGCGCGTGGCCAACGCCCCGGACGGCGTCCCGGCGCCGACGAAACCGCCGTCACCACACGGGATCCCCGCGCAGGAGTCCTTCTTCTCGGCCGCCACGGAAGGCGGTGAGCCGGTGCTCGGCGCGATCCTGACCGCGGACGACGGCCCCACCGCCGACCTTCGGGCCGGGATGGTGCTGCAACGGGTCCTGCTGACCGCGACGGCGGCAGGCCTGGCGACGTCGTTCGTCGGCAGGCCGTTCGAAACCCCGGAGACGCGGATCGCGATGGACCGGATCTTCGCCGACCTCGGCCGTCCCCACGCGGTGGTGCGCCTCGGATACGGCCGCCCGATGCCGATGACGGCCCGACGTCAGGTCGGCGACGTCCTGTTGAGGAGGTCCGAGGCGATCCTCTGACTGGCCCTTCCACCTCCCCCTCGCGAGTGGTCGGCTCTCCCGTCCCCAATGTGGCATTGGGGACGTTGAGCGCCCCCAATGCCACATTGGGGGCACGCATCGCCCGCAAGACCGGCCGGATTCAGTCTCCGTATGAAGATCATGAGGAATTCCTTGACGGCGCTGGCCGTCGTGGGCCTTTCGGTCGCGGCGTCCGCGCCGGCGGTGGCGGACGCGGCCGCACGCGATCGCGGTTCGATCGTCATCACCGAGCAGGCGTCGAAGCGGATCCTGGTCCTGCCCGCCGACCGGGCCTCCTGGCAGGACCGGAAGGTGAGCTGGTCGTGGGCGCCGAACGCCGCCAACGGGCTCGCGGACCTCGCCGGATCGTGGAGCAACCCGAGCGACGCGAAGCTCGCCGAACGACAGGGCGAGAAGTACCTGCTCACCTCGGCTTCGGGCGGCTTCGCGGCCGTCGTGCCCTACCCGGCGGGGGACCGGGCGTACTGGGCCGCCAACGTAGGAGGGTCCGCCAACCCTCACAGCATCGAGCTGCTGCCGGACGGCAACGTCGCGGTGGCGGCCAGCACCGGTGGCTGGGTGCGGATCTACACCGCTTCGCAGGGACAGCGCTCGACGACTTACGCCGAGTACCCGCTGGTGGGGGCGCACGGCGTCGTATGGGACGCGGGCCGGAACGTGTTGTGGGCGCTGGGCACCGACGCCCTGGTCGCGGTGAGCGTCGGCGGCACCCCCGCCGCGCCGGTGATCACCGAGCAGCGGCGCGTACCGGTGCCGAGCAAGGGCGGGCACGACCTCCAGCTGGTCCCGCACCGGCCGGACCTGCTGTGGGTGACCACGGAAGCGGGCGTCTACCAGTTCTCGAAGACGAGCGGCGGGTTCACCCAGCGCTTCGCGGGCGCACGGGAGATCGACCGGCCGCACGTGAAGAGTGTCTCGACGAACCCGCGGACCGGACAGATCCTGACGGCTTCGATCCAGGACGGGCACCTGTGCACCTGGTGCACGGACACCGTCCGGCTGGCCTTTCCACGCGCCGAGCTGGCGCTGCACGGCGCGTGGATCTACAAGGCCCGCTGGTGGATCGGTTGAGCGGTACTTCCTGATCGGTACTTCCATGTCGGTACCGGCCGTTCGGGGGGCTGCCCGGCCGGTACCGACACACCAGAGAAGAGGGGGTCCCGTCGCGAGAATGACGCCTGGCCGCGTCTTTCACCTGACCGAGTGAATTGAGCCGTTCGGAGCGCGCCGTTGACCCGTTCGGGGTATAGGCCTCATCCGAGGAAGGTTTGCAGTTCGTCGATGACCGTCTTCGGCTGCTCTTCGGCGACGAAGTGGCCGGAACCGGAGATCTTCCGCACCCGCACGTCGGTGGCCTTGGACGGCAGGACCGCGGCGAGGTAGTCGTAGTTGAACTCCGAACCCAACCCCAGCATCGGCGCGGTGATCTTCCCGTAGGCCTTCTGGTCCTCGATGTCCTTGCCGAACGCTTGGTAGTAGCCGTTCCCGGCGCGGATCGCATCCGGACGGTCGTACGCGGCGGCGTAGATCGCCCGGTCCCGGTCGCCGACCGAGGCCGGATCGGCCGTCAGGTGATCGAGCATCCAGTCGATGAGGAAGCGCGAGCGGCCGGCCAGCAGCTGTTCGGGCAGCGTGGCGACCTGGTTGAAGGCGAACCACCAGACGTTCACCGGCTGTCCGGGCGGGGCCAGCATCGGGATCTGGTACAGGCTTTCGTCGGGATGCGAGACGTCCATGAGCGTGACGGTCTTGGTCGCGTCGGGGTGGTTGGCGGCGAAGCTGAACGCGACCATGGCGCCGATGTCGTGCCCGGCGATGTGCGCCTTGCGGTAGCCCAGCGACCGGACGAGCTCGAAGATGTCGCGAGCCATCGTCTTCTTGTCGTAGCCGCCTTGCGGCTTGCCCGATCCGCCCATGCCCCGCAGGTCGACGGCGATCACGCGGTACCGCTTCGCCAGCGTCGGCATGATCCTGCGGTACTGCCACCAGGTCTCCGGCCAGCCCGGCACCAGGATCAGCGGTTCGCCCCGGCCGCCGGCGACGTAGTGCAGCCGGACGCCGTTGACCTGGGCGTACTCGCTGCGGAACCCGCCGGGCAGGGACCGGGCGAGTTCCGCGTCGCCGGGAGTGCCGGGCTGACCCGCCTGGGCTGCCTCGGCGATGCCGCCCGAGGCGACCAGCGCGGCCGCGGCACCCGCGCCGAGGGTGAGCATGGACCGGCGGTTGAGGAAGGAACGGCTGTTTTCGGTCATGCCGTTGATCGTGGCCCGCCGCGGTGCCCGGCCGTGAGCGGTGTTTTCGCCAACGGGGGTCGGTTTTGAGACAGTCCGTTCAGGACAGCATCGGTTCGAGGACCCCCAGCCTGGTCCCGAACGTCTCCCGGTAGGCCACCGGGGTCACCCCGACCTGCCGCCGGAAGTGCGGCCGGAGCGCGGCGGAGGAGGAGAACCCGCAGTACCTGGCGATCTCGTCGACCGGCAGGTCGGTGGATTCGAGCAGCTGCTGTGCGCGGATGACCCGCTGGTGAGTGAGCCACGTACCGGGCGCGGCGCCGGTGATCTCGCGGAACCGGCGGTCGTAGTTGCGCCTGCTCATATGCGCCCGCCTGGCGAGCTCCTCGACCGGGAGCGCGGCGTCGAGCCGGGTGAGCGCCCAGGCCATCGTCTCCGACACCGGGTCGCCCTCGTCGAGTTCCGGCATCGGCGATTCGATGTACTGGGCCTGCCCGCCGGGCCGGTGCGGCGGCACGACCATGCCCTTCGCCAGCCGGTTCGCCACCTCAGCGCCGCACCACGAGCGGATGAGGTGCAGGCCGAGGTCCATCCCGGCGGCGCCACCGCCCGCGGTCAGGATGTCGCCGTCGTCGATGTAGAGCACCGATTCGTCGAGCCGGACGGCGGGGAACCGGGCGGCGAGCAGCGGCGCCATCGCCCAGTGCGTGGTCGCGGGGCGCCCGTCGAGCAGCCCGGCGGCGGCGAGCACGAAGGCGCCGCTGCACAGTCCGGCCACCCGGGCACCCCGGTCATGGGCCGCGCGGAGCGCCTCCAACGCCGCTTCCGGCGGATCCTCCATCGGCGACCGCCAGTTCGGGACCAGCACCAGGTCCGCGTCCCGGACGGCGTCGAGGTCTTCGGGGACCGGGACGGTCAGGCCGCCACCCCGCAGCGCGGCGTCCGGTTCGCCGCCGACGACCTTGAGTTCGAGGTCGGGCAGCTCCCCGAAGGCCGAGGCCATTTCGAACACCCCGAACGCGAAGGACATCGCGCCGAGCGACGCCCCGTTGAAGACCACCACCGCCAGCCGTCTCATGGCCCGATTCTAAAGACCGTCGAGAGTGGACATGACGCTTTTCGAGGGATAGGCGAGGTGGCTTTCGGTGCGGGTGGTCGTCGCGGCCGAGCGTGGGTCCGGGTCCGTGAAGGTCTCCTTGCCTACCCTGAGGGTAGTGAAGGAGGCCTTCACTGCCCTCGCGATCGCCGCGAACGCCCCAGCCGCACCAGTAGTCACAAGGGCTGCGCGTGAAGGCCCCCTTCCCTCGGCTTAGCCGAGGAAACTCGCCCTTCGCACCTCCGTGTCTGGAGCTGGTTTTCGACTGTCCGAAGGGGACGGTAGATTTCCGGCGCACAGGTTGCTCGGGGAAGGAATCATCGATGTCGTATCCACAGGGACCGCAAGGACCGCAGTGGGGCCAGGGTCAACCGCAGCAGGGCTACCCCCAGCAACCGCCACCCCAGCAGTACCCGCAGCAGCAGTACCCCCAGCAGGGTTACCCGCCACCGGGCTACGGCGCGCCGCAGTTCCCCGGTCAGCAGCCGCCGAAGAAGGGCAACGGCCTGTTGATCGGGCTGATCGGCGGCGGTGCCGCGCTCGTGGTGGTCGTCTTCGTGATCCTCGCGTTCGTGGCACCCGGTTTCCTGTTGAGCGACAGCAAGTCCTCGAAGACCGCGAGCGCGACGCAGACCCCGCTGAGCCTCGACTGGGGGCCGGTGCTGGCGGGCAAGTTCATGCTCGCGGTGTTCGGCGACGAGCCCGACAAGGCCGCCGAGTCGGCTTGCGCGGACGCCAAGGACAAGGTCCGTCAGGCGGCGAAGGAGTACGGCGATCGCAACGCGTCGCTCACCGCGAAAGACCCGCGTGAGGCGAGTCCGGACCTGATCGTGGTGACGATGTCCGGAACGCTGAACTACGAGTCGGAGTTCACCGGGACGATGGAGGTCCGGCGGGAGGCGGGCGACAAGTACTGCATCTCCTCGGTTTCGCCGGTTCCCGCGGGCTGAGTCCACAAAGGACGCTACTGGTCGATCGGCCAGGTCTCGTCCTTCAGCAACCGTTTGAGCACCTTCCCGGTCGCGTTGCGCGGCAGTTCCTCCACGAAGTACACGTCCCGCGGCACCGCGAAGCGGGCCAGCCGCCGGTGGATGTACGCGCGGACGTCCTCCGCGCTCATCCGGGCACCCCGTTTCGGGACGATGTACGCCGCGAACCGTTGCCCGAACTCGCGATCCGGCACACCGATCACGGCAGCTTCGTGGACGCCGGGCAGCGCGACGATGGCTTCCTCGACCGGGCGAGGGGACACGTTCTCCCCGCCGGACACGATCATCTCGTCCGCCCGGCCGGTGACGAAGAGGCGCCCCGAGGCGTCCTGGTAGCCGACGTCGCCGGTCGCCATCAGCTCTTCCGCGCGCGGCACGCTGGCGCCGTCGGTGTAGCCCTCGAACAGCATGTCGTTGCCGACGAAGATCTGTCCTTCCCAGCCCGGCGGGACCCGGTTGTGGTCGTCGTCGAGGATGGCGACGCGGGTGCCGGGCGGGCAGCGGCCGGCGGTGGTCGGCGCGGCGCGGAGGTCCTCGGGGGTGGCGATGCTGGCCCAGGAAACCTCTGTCGAGCCGTAGAAGTTGTAGAGCACATCGCCGAAAGTGTCCATGAACTCGGTGACGATCGTCCCCGGCAACGCGGATCCGCTGCTGGCGACGATCCGCAGCGACGACAGGTCGTACCGGGTGCGGATCCGTTCGGGCAGATCGAGGATGCGCTGCAACATGATGGGGACGGCGAACAGCACGCCGCAGCGGTGTTCGGCGATGGTCCTCAGGATCTCTTCGGCGTCGAAGCGGCGGATCAGCGACAACGACGCGCGGACGGCCATCCCGATCTGCATCCCGGCCAGCCCCCAGCTGTGGAACAGGGGCGCGGCCACCACGAAACGGTCTCCGCTGTGGAGCGGGATGCGGTCCAGCATGGCGGCCGACGTCGCGAGGCCCTTCGGCGTCGGACGACGTGCGCCCTTGGGGGTGCCCGTGGTACCCGAGGTGAGGACGACGAGCCTGCCGATCCGGTCCGCCGGTTTGAGTTTGGTGGCGGGCACCCCGGCGATCAGCTGGTCGACCGTCGGGTAGCCGTTCTCGGTTTCCGGCCACGTGGACAGCCTCAGGAAGTCGCCGGGGATCCCCGCGATGACCTGTGAGAACTCGTCGTCGGCGAGCACCGCGACCGGTTTGTGCAGGCCGACGACGTCCGCGACGGCGCCGGCGGAAAGCCCGGTGTTGAGCAGGATCGCGTCCACGCCGAGCTTGCTGCACGCGATGAGCGCCTCGACCATCGTGGCGTGGTTGCGGCACAACAGGGCGATCCGGTCGCGGGAGCGGACCCCGCGCGCCGCGAGCGCGTTCGCGAGCTGGTTGCTGCGATCCGCCGTCTGCTTGAACGTCCGGACGTTGCGTTCGTCGTGCAGCGCGACGTCGTCGGGCACCCGGGCGGCGTTGGCGCCGTAGCCGCCCGCGACGGTGGCACCCCATTGCGACAGCGAGGTCAGCTGACGGGCGATCTTGTCCGGCCGCGCGGCCGCGATCACCCCGGCCTTGATCAGCGTGCTCGCCGTGTGCAGCGTGGTCGCCTTGGTGGGCGCCGGTTCCTCCTGGGGTGACGCCGCCCGCCCCGAAAGGTGCAGATCGATCCGCCTGGCCATCGCGCGGACGCCGCGTTTGAACGACGAGGCGGACACCAGATGCGAATGCTTCGCCGGGAGCATCAGCTGCGCGAGGAGTTCCGTACCGCCCTCGGCGGTCTGCCGCAGCTCGATCGAGACCCAGTTCCCGTCGTCCTCGACGCCGCACCAGACGACGTGCTCACCCGGCCGCCAGACCCGGGCCTCGATGTCGCCGACGACCAGCGTGCCCGGCCGCGGTTCCAGCCGGACAAGGCACTTCGGACCGCGTCCGCGTTCGGCGGGCTGCTGAATCTCGCACCAGCTGACCTCCGCGACGAACCTCGAGTAGGACTCGGGATCGCCGATGACTTCCCAAACCTGGCCGGGAGCATGCCCGAGAATCGAGCTCGCCTGGACCACATCGTCTCGCATGCGATTCGCCTCACCACGCGCGTTCGGGTGTTGACCGGGCAGCTGCCGGCGCCTCCTTCGTCGTTCGAGTTCGGCGAACTTACCAGCAATCGGCCGAACGCAATACTCCGAACGATCGCGGGTTCGCGCTCGCCCAAGGGAACCACTTCGGAAAGGGTAAGCGCTCGGGCGGCGGGAAGCCGTCTGGCGAAAGCGTTGATCGCGACGTCCGATTCACGCCAGCCTCTCGGGCGAGACCCGGCGAAGCTGGCGAACGTGACAGTTACCACCTCGGCGGCCGAGGCCGCGCACACCCGTATCGAGCCCGGAATTCTCTATTTCGGCACCCCTGTGGTGCTCCTCTCGACGGTCGACCAGGCGGGTACCCCGAACCTCGCTCCGATGTCATCGGCGTTTTGGCTCGGGTGGCGCGGCATGCTCGGACTGGGCGCGAAATCCAAGACCGCGCAGAATCTCATGCGCAACCGTGAATGTGTTCTGAATCTCCCTTCCGACGCCATGGCGGCCGCCGTCGACAGGCTGGCGCTGACCACCGGCTCGGATCCCGTCCCGGACCGCAAGTACGAGCGGGGTTATCGGTACGAAGCGGACAAGTTCGGCAAAGCCGGGCTCACTCCCGTCGCGTCGGAAACGGTCGCGCCGCCGCGGGTCGCGGAATGTCCGGTGACGATGGAGGCCGTCGTCGAGGCCGTGCACCCTCTCGCCGAGGACGACGCGGCGCAACGCGGCGGGATCCTCGTGTTCGAGGTCCGCGTGCAGCGCGTTCACGTCCACGACGACGTGCGGATGCCGGGCACCGACGACCGGATCGACCCGGATCGCTGGCGGCCGCTGATCATGAGCTTCCAGAAGCTCTACGGCCTCGGCCCGCAGGTCCACCCGTCGACGCTGGCGAAGATCCCGGAGCGGCTCTACCGGGGGCCCGACATCGAGCGGTCGCGGAATCAGTCGTCGCGGGCGAACGAGAACCGGTTCACCAGCGGCAGCCAGCGCTGATAGGACGCGGCCCGCTCCGGCCACGATCCGCCGGACAGGCCGCGTTCGAGCTTCGGCCGCAGTTCGTGGTCGTTCAGTCCCGACACGACGTCGAGCGCGTTGTCGTCGGGGTCTGCCCCTTCGAGGACGGCGAAGAACCAGGAGACCGCCTCCGGATACCCGACCAGTACGGACAGCAGCACCATCACCGCGCGGAACGGCGCCTCGCGGCTGCCGTCGGCGAGGAATTCGGCCAGATCCTCTCCGGCGAGGCGAGCCCGCAGGAGGCGATACAGGTTCAGGAGCCTTTTCGCGGCCCGCGGGGAACGGATGAGCGGGGCCAGCGTCGGCAGGAAATCCAGTTCCGCCGGCGAGACCACCAGCCTAGGAGGTCGAAGGTCTATTGTGGACTGTCCGGACGACGGTGGCGGTGCTTCCTCGCGACGAGGAGGCTCCACCGCGACCGGAGCGCGGTCGCCGGTGGCCTGATCCGTCCGGGCGGGCGCGGGCTCCGGTGCGGCGTCCTGAACCTCACTGGCGGCGAGCCCGCGCACGAGCCCCGCGAACCCTGGATCGTCCATGGGGGACAACGTGAACGGCACCTGGAAGATCTTCTCGAGGTAGTTCTCGGCGAAGGTTTCCGGGTCGTCGCCGAGCATCTGCTCGTAGTGCTGCTCGACGGCCTTCTTGAGCCACCGCGGGTCGACGCCCACCACGACGACGAACACCGGCAGCGCCAGCAGGAGATGGATGGCTTCCAGGACCTGGACGACGACCTTGGGCGGGCAGCGGTCGAGGTCGTCGATGTAGAGGACGGTCCGTTCGATCTTCCCGGAACCGTGCGGCACCTCGGCGAGCATGGTCGCGAACGTTTCAAGATCCTTGCGCAGCAACGAGACCACGCCCAGATGTTCGACGTAGTCCGAAACCCGGGACTCGGCGAACGACACGAGGTCCAGCCCCGGCGCGAGCTCGGTGACGGCCTTTTCGAGCCGTTCGGATTCGGCGTCCAGTTCGGCCAGACGCCGCTCGGTCTCCTCGTCTTCGTCGGACGGGCCGCCGAGTTTGTCGAGCGCCTCGTGGATCCGGCCCGCGCTGGCGCGCATCCGCAGGACCACGGTGAGCGCGGAACTCACCAGGGTGAGCCCGCCGAGCACGCCGGAGACCTGCGACCGGCCGACGAGCAGCGTGACGACCAGGACCGTCACCAGCCCGCCGATCAGGACCAGCAGGGGCACCGGATCCTGGCGCAGCCGCCGCCAGAATTCGGCGACGTCCGAACGCAATCCACCGGTCTCCTGCGCCAGTCGTTCGAGATCTTCGGCCGTCGGCCGGTCGACACCGAGCCTGGACGCGATCCACGCCTTGTCCGTTTCGGTGAGGCTGTCGAAGACCGCGCGGACGTACTCACGCGGTTTACGCCTCCTGCGGTTCGCTTGTTTCTGTTGCGCTGTCAGGGTTCTGCGTTCGAGGCGGACCGCGCTGAGCCTGCCGAGGAGGGTCTTCTCGGTCTTGCGGCGTTCCGCGAGCGCGTCGGCCTGGCGCTGAAGGTCGTTCTCGGCACCGCTCGCGGCGAGGTTGTCGAAGATGTGGGTGGCGAGGCTGGCGAGAAGGTTCGCTTCGCTGTAGTGCCAGGCGTTGAAGCTGATCTGGCGGACGCTGGAACAGTAGGACGACACGGACTTCCCGTGCTCGTCGGCCGCGATCTCGGCCTCGTGCGCGGAATCCGCGAGGTCGCGGACGCGCAGTTGCATCTGGCGCATGAAGAAGCTCTTGCCGGAACCCCAGCTGCCGAACAGGCCGATCGACAGGGGAGGGGTGATCATCCGCGAGACCACCAGGTCGGCGAGCATGCGGACGTCGGTGCCGATGCCGAGACGGTCGACGCCGTCGTCGGTGTCGGGCCGGTAATCGGCGACGTGCGAGGCGAACGGGTCTGGAGTCCGGACACTATGGTAGACGGTACTGTTCAGGACGACGGCGATTTCGTCGATCGCGTGGACAGGCTTCAGGCCGGGGAACATCGCGTCGGCTAACTCGCGCTCCCGATCCGAGAGTTTCGGGTTCACCCGGAGAACAAACGGCCGAAGTTCGTCAATCGCCGCACGCAGGCCTGGGTGCTCGTACTGGCTGTCGCCGACGAGGCCCAGAACTCGGCGCGCAGGATCCCTGGCCAGCCATTTGGCCACTGCGGCGGGGTCGCGTCCGAGTGTTTGAGGCAGCTTCCTGTCGAGCCAGAGCACCGCCGGGCCGTCGCTTTGGTCCGTCGTGAGATCGTCGATCTCCGGCTCGATGACCAGTTCCGTTCGGCTATGCGTGGCGCTCAAGGCTTCCCAGGCTGACCGCCTGGCACCTGAATAGACCTCGTAGACGATGAGGGTGAACTGCACGGTCTGGAGCGCCTCGGCGAGCGGCCGGTCGATGTCCCGGGGAAGGTAGGGGCCCGGGTTTTCCCCTGGTTTCTTGCCCACCAGCAGAATCGACGGATCGACGTCGCGCACCAGCACCATCCGTGCTCCCCTCCCAAGGCCGAACGGAAGGGCAGTCTAGAGGGCCCCCTCTCAGCTCTGGGTGAAACTCCGCATCCGCTCGGTCACCGATCGCTACGTTGGATCTCATGGCTGGGGAGAAGCTCGACAGCAGGTACGCGAAGATCTGGGCGGCGAGCACGACCTCCGCGTTGGGCAGTAGGCTCGCGACGGTGGCGGCACCGCTGCTGATCGCCTCCCGCACCGAAGACCCGCTCGTCGTGTCCGGCGGGTTCGCGGTGGCGTGGCTGCCCTGGCTGCTTTTCGCCTTGCCGGGCGGAGTGCTGGTCGACAGGGTGGACCGGCGGAAACTGATGATCGCCCTCGACTGGATCCGCGTACCCGCGGTCGCGCTGCTGGCCGTCGCGATCACGACGGGCAACGTCAGCGTCGCCTTGCTGTACGCCGTCCTCTTCGTGATCAATGCGGGCGAGGTCGTGTTCCGGACGGCGAGCGGCGCGATGCTGCCCTCTATCGTCCCGAAGACGTTGCTGGAGCGGGCGAACGGCCGGTTGTACGCCGGGACGACGCTGTCCCACGGCATGCTTTCCGGGCCGTTGAGCGGTCTTCTGTTCGGCGTCGCGGCGAGCATCCCGTTCTTCGTCAACGCCGGCACGTACGCCGTCAGCGCCCTGCTGCTTGGCCTGATCGGAGGTGCCTACCGGTCCCGGCCCGACGGCGAGCCGGTGCAGCGGCGCTCGATCCGGTCGGAGGCGGCCGAAGGGTTCCGCTGGCTCGCGGGCCAGCGGCTGCTGCGGACCATGGTCGGGCTGATCGGCCTGCTGAACCTGACACTCGTCGCGGCCACCTCGGTGCTGGTCCTGCTGGCGAAGGAACGGCTCGACCTGGGGGCCGTCGGCTACGGCTTGCTTTTCACCTGCATGGCGGTGGGTGGCCTGCTCGGCTCGATCGCGGGCGACCGGCTGATCGCCTGGTGCACACCGACCTGGACGTTGCGGATCGGCCTGCTGATCGAGGCCGGGACGCACCTGGTGCTGGCGACGAGCACGAGCGCGACGGTGGTCGGGGTGGTGTTGTTCCTGTTCGGGGTGCACGGCGCGCTGTGGGGCATCGTCGCCAGCTCCCTGCGCCAGCGGCTCACTCCGCCGGAGATGCTCGGCCGGGTCGGCAGTACCAGCCTGTTCATCATCGCGGGCGGGACCTGCTTCGGCGCGCTGCTCGGCGGCGTGGTGGCGTCCGAATTCGGCCTGACGACGCCGTATTGGGTGGGCTTCGTGGTGGCGATGATCGTTTCCGCGGTCACCTGGCGGGTATTCGACCGCGCCGTCATTTCCGCGGCCTACGCGGAGGAACCCGCTGTCAGCCGTTGATACCGGTGAGGGCGAAGAACTCCTGGCGTGAACGGGCGTCCTCGCGCAGCGTGCCGAGCAGGGTGGAGGTGACGGTGCTCGAACCGACGGCCTGGACACCGCGCAGGGTCATGCACGAATGCTCGGCCTCGATCACGACGCCGACCCCGCGCGGCTGGAGCTGCTCGTCGAGCCAGTCGGCGACCTGCTTCGTGAGCCGTTCCTGAACCTGCGGACGGCAGGCGAAGTGCTCGACGATCCTGGCCAGCTTGGACAGGCCGAGGATCCGTTCGCCGGGCAGGTAACCGACGTGCGCCACCCCGACGAACGGCAGCAGGTGGTGCTCGCAGACGGACCGGACCGGGATGCCCCTGGCGAGGACGAGTTCGTCGTAGCCCTCGTCGTTGGGGAAGGTCGTGAGGTCGAACGATCGCGGGGTGAAAAGCTCGGCGTACGCGCGCGCCATCCGGCCGGGGGTGCCGCGGAGGCTCTCGGAATCCAGCGAGATGCCCAGCGCGGTGAGAAGGTTCGCGGCCGCCGCTTCGGCGGCCTCCAGGTCCGGTCCAGGCCCGGTTTCGTGCACGACACGCAAGGCGGGAGTGGACATGAGGCCTCCTAGGCTGACCGCGATCCCCAGAGCTATTCGACTAAGTTTTTTGGGCTTTTTAGCACCCGCCGGTTCAGCCTACATGGTAGATCCGCAGTTCAGGATGTTCCGCCGGTTGAGATGGGCGATATCGTGGTGTACGTGACAGTGTCCGGCCCGGACGGCTTCGACGGCCCTTCCATCGCCGCGGTGGCGGCGCTCGACGACGACCTCCGCCGCGGCATGTACGCCTACGCCCGGCAAGCGCGGCGCCCGGTGACGCGGGACGAAGCGGCGGCCGCGGTCGGGATCTCCCGCAAGCTCGCCGCGTTCCATCTCGACAAGCTCGTCGCGGCCGGGCTGCTCAGATTCGGTTTCGCCGCAGGCCAGGTGGTGAAGGTCGGGCGCAGGCCCAAGGTCTACGAACCGGTCGAAGAGGCCATCCAGGTGCAGATCCCCGCCCGGAGGCACGAAGTCCTGGCGGGAATCCTCGCCGAGGCCGTGCTCGCCGACGGGACGGGCGAGACCGCGCGGGACGCCGTACGGCGAGTCGCGGGGGAACGCGGGTTCGCGGCGGGCGAAGAGGAACGCGCGCGGACCCGGCCGGGCAGGCTCGGCGTGGAACGGGCACTCACCGTGGCGGAAGGGGTGCTTCGCCGGTATGGCTTCGAGCCGAGCCGGGACACCGCGACCTCCGTCCGGCTGCGGAACTGCCCGTTCCACCCGCTGGCCGCCGAGGCTCCGGAGCTGGTCTGCGGGGTCAACCAGGCGTTCCTGTCCGGTTTCCTGGCCGGCGTGCGCGCCGGGAACGTGGAAGCGGCCCTCGTTCCCGGCGCGGCCGAGTGCTGTGTGGAACTAAGGCAGGCTCGCTAGGCGCCGGCGACCTGCCGCGTGGCGACGTTCAACCGGTTCCAGGTGTTGATGGCGGCGATCGAGAGGACCAGGCTCGAAAGCTGCCTTTCGTCGTAATGACGGGCCGCCTCGCCCCAGACCTCGTCGTCGACCGGGTCGGCCCGGTCCGCGATCCGGGTGAGCGCCTCGGCCAGCGCGAGCGCCGCCCGTTCGGCGTCGGTGAAGTACGCCGTGTCACGCCACGCGGCGACGGTGAAGATCCGCTCGTCCGGCTCGCCCGCCTTGCGGAGTTCCTTGGTGTGCATCTCCAGGCAGCCGCTGCATCCGTTGATCTGGCTCGCGCGGACGTGCATGAGGTAGTGCGTGGTTTTCGGGATACCGGTGTCTCCGGTCGACTCCGCCAACGCGATCAGGGCCTTCAGCGTGGCGGGGTTCGCCATCGCGGGGTTCGGGATCCGGGTTTTCATCCTTCGTTCTCCTTCAGGGTTTCCGTCTTGCTTCCACCGCACTGACGGATCCCGGAGGGGAGATGTGACCGGCTCTTACCAAGGCACCACCTTCCCGTGGAGATCGAGGAACTGGAGGCCCGGCGTGCCCGCCTGTGCTTCGAGGACGTCGGCGACGGCGGGCATGCTCTCTTCGGCGGTGAGCGGCGCGCCGGGGCCACCGAGCGGCGTCTGGTTGTGGCCGGGGTGGATGAGGAGCTTGGTCTGCCCGTCGTCGGCGTACCTGGTGGCGTAACTGCGCATCAGCTGGTTGAGCGCGGCCTTGCTGGCCTTGTACAGCTCGAAGCCGGGCCTGGTGTTCAGCTCGATGCTTCCCTGCCTGGAGGACATGATCGCGGCTGTGCCACCAGGCACGACCAGGTCGCGAAGGGCTTCGAGGGCGCGGAGCGGGCTCAGCGCGTTGGTGATCATCACCTCGGCGAACGTCTCGGTGGAGACCTCGGTGAGCGGCAGGTTCCCGCGATCGATCGCGGCGTTGACGAACAACAGGTCGAGCTCGGTGCCGTCGAGACGCTCGCGCAAGGCCGCCAGCTGATCGTCACTGGTCATCTCCAGCGTTTCGACGCGCAGGCGCCCGTTCGAGGCGTCGGCCTTCGCCTGCAACTCGCCGCCGTTCCGGCGCGTCGTGGCGATGACCCGACGGCCGCGCCGGGTGAGCTCCTCGGCGAGGACCAGCCCCAGGCCACGGGAGGCGCCGAGGACGAGGGCGTGGCGATCAGAGGTGTCGGACACGAAAACTCCTTGGTGATCGAATTTTGTCTAGACGCGACGTTGCGTCTAGACAGTAGCACGGCACCTGGCGGCCGGGGGCGTCCGCGCTGAGCGGTACTGTGGTCGGCATGCCCGCCGCGAATTCGCAGCCCCGCAGGGCGCGCTCCGGCAACCAGCGCGACGAAGCGGCCCGCCTCGCCGTGCTCCACGCCGCCGACGATCTGCTCGTCGAGCACGGTTTCGCCAAGCTGACCATCGAGGCGATCGCGCGCACGGCGGGCGTCGCCAAGCAGACGATCTACCGGTGGTGGCCTTCGAAGGTCGAGATCCTTCTCGACACGCTCATCGAAGACAGCGAGAAGCGCTTCGCCGTCCCGTCGGAGAAGTCCACCGTGGACGCCATCCGCGGTTACTTCCGCGGCTACGCGCGGTTCGTGACCCGCGACCCGGCGGGCAAGGTCCTGCTCGCGCTCATCGCCGAAGCACAGCACAACCCCGAAACGGCCAAGAGCCTCCACGACCGTTACCTCGGTCCGCGTCGAGAGCTGGAGCGTGACCTGCTCGCGCGCGG
Organism: Amycolatopsis thailandensis; assembly: GCF_002234405.1. Taxonomy (GTDB): domain Bacteria; phylum Actinomycetota; class Actinomycetes; order Mycobacteriales; family Pseudonocardiaceae; genus Amycolatopsis; species Amycolatopsis thailandensis. The sequence continues at coordinate 58,881 of NZ_NMQT01000075.1, forward strand.
AATCGAGGCGGGCGAGGTCTCGTCCGCGCTCGACCTCGACGCCACGATCGACGCCGTCGTGGGCCCGATCGTCTACCGCGCCCTGACGGGGGTGAGCGTTTCCCGCTCCCTGGTGGACGCCCTCTGCGACGGGCTGCTCAAGCCTTAGGCGGTGACGCCCACCGTCGCACGGTCGCGGAGCGAGACGTCCAGCTTGAAGCCCTCCGGCTTCAGCGTCAGCAGTTCCTGCACCTTCAATCGGTACGACGGGTCACCGCGCAGGTCGTACCGGCTCAGCAGCATGCCGAGCACCAGGGTCGCCTCGTGCAGGGCGAACTGTCGGCCGATGCAGGCGCGCTCCCCGGTGCCGAAAGGCTTGTAGACGTGCGCCGGGCGGGCGCGGTTGCGATCCGGGGCGAAGCGGTCCGGGTCGAACGCCTCGGGGTCGTCTCCCCAGACCGGATCACGGTGCAGCGCCGGGATGAGGACGAGAGCCCACTGTCCCTTCTTCATCGGGTACTCGCCGCCGACCACTGTGTCCACCTGGGCCTGGCGCGCGAACGCGGGCGCCGTCGGCCAGAGCCGCAGGGCCTCGTCGAGGACCCGCCGGACGTAGCGGAGCTTCGCGACCTCTTCGTAGGACGGATCGGGGTTCTCGCCCCAGACCTTGTCCACTTCGGACTGCGCGCGGGCGAGGACGTCCGGGTTCCTGGCGAGGTAATACAAGGCGAACGACAGCGCGCCCGACGTGGTTTCGTGGCCCGCCACCAGGAAAGTGATGATCTGGTTCCGGATGTTGACCTCGTCCAGCGCTTCACCGGTGCTCGGTTGCGTGGTGTTCAGCATGAGCCCGAGCAGGTCTTCGGTACTCGGATCGTCCCGGCGCGCCTCGATGACCTCGGCGACGACGGAGTGAAGGAAAGCGAGATCGGCTTCGTTGCGCCGGTTGGCCTTCCGGCTGAGCAGGGGGCCGATGACCGGCGGCTGGATCGCCCTCCGCTGCGCGTGCCGCAGGGTGCGGACCATCGCGGCGACGAACGGATGCGGTTCGGCGCGTTCGAAGGACGAGAAGCTGTAGCCGAATCCCGTCCGCCCGATGGTCTCCAGCGTCAGCTTCGTCATGTCGTCCGCGACGTCGACCTCGCCGCCCTTGTCCCAGGTGTCCAGGAGTTCGTGGGTGATCGCCAGCATCGTCGGGTGGTAGCGCTGCATGGCGTTGCGGCTGAACGCGGGCGCGAGGATCTCGTGCGCGCGCCGCCAGTTCGGCTCCTCGTTGTGCGCGGTGAACAGCCCGTCGCCGCCGAGCGGGCGCAGGTTCGAGATCGCGGGCGTGACGTGCTTCGCGAACCGCTTTTCGTCGGAGAGGTCGGCGACCATCTCGGCGCCGTTGACGAACACGATGCGACGGCCGAACACCTTGCGCTCGAAGACGGGCCCCAGTTCGGCGGCGTGCCGCATCGAGTCCTGGACCGGGGTCTTCGGCGAAACGCCGAGCACGTCGCCGATCAGCGGGATCCGGCGCGGGGGATGAGGGAGTGCGGTGGCCATCGAGCCCCTCCAGGGTGAGCACTGTTGAATCGACATCCAATAGCGAGCGTGGCCCGTTACTGAACCCGTGTCAAGTAAGTACGATGCCGAGATGGCACCGAGTACTTCAGGGAAGCCCCGCAGCAGGCTGAGCACCGCCGAGCGGCGGGAACAGCTGCTGAGGATCGGTGCCCGCCTGTTCGCGGACCGGCCGTACGACGACGTGTGGATCGAGCAGGTCGCGGACATCGCCGAGGTGTCCCGAGGGTTGCTCTACCACTACTTCCCGACGAAGAAGGACTTCGTCACCGAGGTCATCAAGGCCGAGGGCGAACGCCTGCTCGACATGACCAGGACGGATCCGGCGCTGCCGGTCGCCCAGCAGCTGATGGCGGGCCTCGACGCCTACCTGCGCTACGTCGAGGCGAACGACGACGGCTACCGGGCGCTGCATGCGGGCACGGCGATCACGGTCGAGGAGGTCCAGGGGATCCTCGACCGGAACTTCGCCGAGCAGGGCCGCCGGATCCTGGCGGTGTTGTGCCCGGACGGCGAGCCGCCCGAGACGTTGCGGGTGACCGTCCGCGGCTGGCTGGCGTTCGTCGTCGCGGTCTGTCTCGACTGGCTCAAGTACCGGCGGCTGACCCGGGACCAGACCCGCGACCTGTGCGCGAAAGCGCTGCTCGACATCGTCGCCGCGTCGCCGGACGTCCACATCGAACTCTGACGAGGTCAGCGGGTCACGAGGTGCCCGAAGCCCGCCGAGCCAGCATGATCTCTGCGCGTTCCCCGATCAGCTTCATCCGCGCGAGGCGCTCGCCGTCGTCGTTGTGCGCGGCGGACTTCGTCACCTGACCCGGCCACTTCCGGTAGTACATCCCGCAGGTCGCCAGGAAATAGCCGTCGGCGCACGCGTTCGCGGCGAGCACCAGCCCGGTGTCCTCCGACGCGGGCAGCGCCATCCAGCCGCCCAATTCCAGCAGCAGCCCGCGGCGGATGCACAGTGTCCCGGCCACCACCGAGGACAGGTAGCCGTTTTCCCGCCAGTAGCGGAGAATCGCGCCCCGTTCGATCGGCCCTTCCGCCGGATCGCTGTCGAAGCCGACCTTCGTTCCGTCCGGCAAGAGGTCGAGCACACTGGAAGAGGTCCAGCCGATCACGGGATCCTCGAGCGCGGCGATGTCTCGGCCGAGGACACCCGGCGCCAGCAGATCGTCCGCGTCGAGCGCCTTGATCAGGCTCCCGGAAGACCGGGCGAGCGCCAGCATCCGCGCCACCCCCGGCCCGCCCGGCCGCCCCGTCCCCGGCCGGATCCGCTCGTCGCGGGGGAGCGCGGCGTCGAGCAGGCCGGTCTCGCCGTCCTCCTGCACCAGCCATTCCCACGTCCAGCCTGCCGGGAGTTCCTGGGCGGCCAGTGAGGCGTGGGCCTCGGCCAGGAACGGCATGCTCGGCCGGTGTACCGGCGTGATCACACTGATGACGGGCACGGGATCAGCCCGGGCGACGGGAGGTGATCAGCAGATGCTCCTCCGGCGGCGTGCCGGGCTCGTCCGCGGTGAAGATCTCCGAGTGCGTCCCGGTGACCTCCAGCCCGGCCGCTTCGACGCGGCGGACGAGGTCGTCCGGGGCGAAACTGGTCGCGTGGATGGTGCGCCCGAAGAACTCCACCGGTACGTCCTCGGCGTCCAACGGCACGGTCACCAGCGAGAAGAAGCCGCCCGGCACCAGCCACCGCGCGATGTCGCCGAGCACCTTTTCGGTGTCCGCGCGCGGCATCTGCAGGAACGGGAAGAAGGCGCAGACGGCCTCCCACGACTCCGGCGGAGAGGTCCATCGCCGCACGTCGACGTGGATGAACTCGGCCGCGGGGACCCTCGCACGGGCGAGGTCGACCATCACCGACGAGACGTCGAGCCCGGTGACCCGGTGGCCAGCGGCGGAAAGGTCCTCGGCGACCGGATGCCCGGTGCCGCTGCCGATGTCGAGCACCCGCGACGACGGCGGCAGCACGTCGATCAGCTGCCGTACCGCCTTGCCGACCACCGGCGGGCGGCCGAACGCGTCCTCGTAGGCGGAACCGATGGTGTCGAACAGCTCTTCGGCGGTGGCCGGACGGTCCATGGCGCAGCTCCCCAGCGTCGAGTGGATCTCTTCACGCATCGTAGCCAAGTCGCTCTCGACAGGAACGCCCCGAGAGCCGGAACGGCGGATTCCGCCGGACATCTAGACTGTGCCCCGGTTCATGGACGATTCCGGGGGTTTCACGATGAGTGTGGCGAGTGCCGAGTTCCACCGGATGCTGAAAGCGCTCGCCGACGTCGAACGCTCCGACGCGAAGGAGTGGGAGTCGTACAGCGTTCGCGGGAAGCGGTTCGGCTATTACTGGCCGAAGACCCAGACCGTCGGCCTGAAGCAGACACTGTCCGAACAGGAGGCTCTGGTGTCGGAGCGTCCGGACGTGTTCGAGGTGCAATTCACCGCCGGGGGATTCGGCTGGGTGGTCGTACACCTGGACGGCGTCGAGGCGGACGAGCTGACCGAATTGGTCTACGAGGCGTGGCGACTTTCGGCGCCGGAGGAACTGGTCGAGCAGGTCCCGCCGCCCTGTTGAGCGTTACCGCTTCGATCAGTTGACGTGCGTCACTGTTTTGGCGCGGAACATTTTCCGCGGTGATGCGTTGTAGAGGGTGTCGGTACGGATGGTGCCCCCGGGCCTCAACCTTCGCCTTCATGGAATACCGGTCCGGCCGGAGCCATGTAGTGCCTTTCGCCGAGAGGCGGCCCACCGTATCGACCTCGGCTCCCGCTTCCGCTCGCAGGTAACCCCCAGGCCTTCGCTGAGCGGGAGCGGGTCTTTTTGTTCGTGCTTGACGCATGTCACTGTTTCGTAAGCTCTTCACCGGGAACAATTACGGGTACCGACGCGTTATGAAAAGTGTTGGCTCCCGTCCCCGCTCGCAGGTAACCCCCAGACCTTCGCAGAGCGGGGACGGGTCTTTTTGGCCCATTCGTGTGTAGACGCGGGTCACAGCGATTCAGGCTTGGTGCCGGGGAACATTTCCCGCGATGGTGCGTTGTAGAGAGTGTCGGTACGGATGGTGCCCCCGGGCCTCAACCCTCGCCTTCACGGAATACCGGTTTGGCCGGAGCCGTGTTGAGCCTTTCGCCGAGAGGCGGCCCCCGTACCGGCCTTAAACTCCCGCTTCCTGCTCGCAGGAACCCCCAGCCTTCGCTGAGCGGAAGCGGGACCTTTTCTTTTGGTGGGCACGCTTGGCGGCGGAAGGTTCGCCCTCGTTGGGCGAGCGGGCTCGGCATGGTGGCGAGTGGCGATTTGTGTTCTGTTGCGGGGTAAGGCAAAGGTGGCGTGTTGCCTCGCTTGCCCACACGGCCGGCCTCGGTGTCGCGAAAGCCACTTTCGGTACATCAGACGTCCCGAAAGTGGCTTTCGCGACGCTTCCGAGCCTCCGCCACTCCGGAGACTGCCTGCCCTGGGGTGAAGGGGACTTTCCGCTCGTGTGATGAGGGGAAAGTCCCCTTCGCCCTGCCAGTCGCCGCCGCCGAGCACCGGTCCGTGAAGGCCTCCTTGAAGGACCCTGGGTCCCTCAAGGAGGCCTGGTATTTGTGTACCTGCGTCTGATCTGCGTGTAGGTGGCGGTTCGCTCTGATGCGGGATCGACGGTGGAGGATTCGGGACGTCCAACGTCCCAGATCCTCCACCGTCGTGCGAGCCGCTGTGGTCTCGGGCCGAGACACCCGAAATCCCGCGCCCGGCAGCCGGCACCATCCTGGCGCTTCAACGAAGCCAGGTTTTGTTGACGAGGGTGTTCATCGTCCCAAACCCTTCACGCCCGCTCCACCTGCACCGGCGGGTACATAAAGACACCTCCCTCAACGAGGCCTTCACGGACTTGGTATCTGACAGGACAGTCTTGGTGCGGTCGTTGGGCATGCCGAGGGGCCCGTCGCCGGGTTGGCTGGCGGGCTCCTCGGGTCATGCGGGGAGTTCAGGCGCGGTGGAGGGTGTTGCGCCGGATTCCTTGTAGCGGGTCCAAGTACTGGGGCGGAATGAACTCCGGGAGTCCGTCGGCCGCCATGCGGACTTGCCAGTCGCCGTAGTGGATCAGGCGGTGGTGAAAACCGCACAGCAGCACGAGGTTCCGGAGATCGGTGGGGCCGCCGTCTGCCCAGTGCTCAATATGGTGGGCGTGGCAGTTCTTGGGTTTTCGATGACACCCCGGGAACGCGCAGCCCCGGTCCCGGATGTTGAGCGCCCGTCTCTGACCTGGTGTCACGAACCGTCTCAGCCGTCCTACATCAAGGGGCTCACCGGCCGCGTTCATCACCACGGGCAGCATCAGGCAGTCGCACGCGGCCATGCGTGCCTCTCGGGCGGTCATGGTCCCGACAAAATCGAGACACGCTTTCCCGATCCCGGACTTCAGCTCCTCCAGACCGATGGTCACGTGCACCAACGTCCGGTACCCGCTCGTGCCAGGCTGGTCCGGGCACGCGATCGCCAAGTCGAGAAGTTCCGCCCACGCATCGCCCTGGCGTTCGCACTTCATGCGCAAGTCAGCTTGCCCGAACTCGTCCACCGGCCGAGGCTTCGCATACGCCTCCAGCGCGGCCGCCGTCCGAGCCCCCAGCTCGTCATCCAGCAGGCCGGTGAGTTTCCAGAACCCATCCCGACGGCGCTCCAAGGTCACTTCCCGGCGCGGCTGCTTCGGCTCGGGCTCTTTGGGTTCGTTCCCGTCGGGATCCAGCCAGCCGAGGATGTCCTCGGCGGCCTTCGTCACCTGCCGGGGACCAGCGCCACGGCCCAGGTTGCCGAGGATCTTCTCCGCGCTCTCCCGATCCTCCACCGACGTGTCCGCAGGGATCTTGGCCAAGATCTCCAGGATCTGGTCGATCCGCTCGTCCCCGATCATGCCCTCAGCGGCCGCCGCACCCACAGTGGGCGCGAAGGCCGGAACCTCGGTGCCGTCCAAAGCACGAGTCGGGTTCAACGCGATCGCCCGCTTCACCACCGACTGCGCCTCACCCCGCGACAACCCCGCCACATCAGCAAACCACGCCGCCGTCGACCCATAGCCATACAAGTCCTTCGAACCCCGAGACTCCACCTCCGCCAAAAACTGCCCCAGAGCGGCGGACGCCACCCGCATCAACTGCAAGAACTGCTGCACACCATGAGCAAGCTCCAGCTTGCCGGCACGCCACAACTCCTGCGGCAACTCGGGAAGGAAGGTCTCGGACACACCTCCATAATACACCTATTCCTCGAACACGTGTTCGTAATGTTGTGTGACTGGCGAACCTATGCATTTGCCACTTAAGTGTGACGACAGATGCTCGTTGGCATTTACCGGAGCTATTTGGCATGGCGGTAGTCGAGGTGGCCAAGGCTGTGAGAACGCTGCTGTCGATGCCGATGGTCCGCGAGTCGGCTTTGACGGTGTAGATCTCCAGGGTTCTGGCCGGTGCCACGGACCGGACGTTGTCCTCCTCGGTCAGCGTGTCGAGTCCGTCGCTGCTGAGGCGTCGTGATGATCGACCGCCGAAGCACGATCTATGCCCGAACGAGAACTGCCACGTCAGACGAAATCGCGGTGCCAACTCTTGTCGTCACCTCAAGAGCGATCCGGCGAAATAGGGCGCCTCTCTCCGCATTCAGTCCTCTGGTTGCGATAGTTCGCAACCGAACCACCGCAACCAGAGGACCAATGGCGGATCAGGACTCCAAAAGAGCCCCATCGGCCAGTCGAATACGCCGGTCCACCTTGATCTCGGTCAGGAACCGTTCGTCGTGACTCACGACCACGAAGGCCCCTTGATAGGCCCCCAAAGCGCTTTCGAGTTGCCCGACGCTGACCAGGTCGAGGTTGTTCGTCGGCTCGTCCAGCAGCAGCAACTGCGGCGCGGGTTCGGCGAACAGCATGCAGGCGAGGGTCGCGCGCAGGCGTTCGCCGCCGGAGAGGACGCCGACGGGAAGCTGGCTTCGCGCGCCTCGGAACAGGAAGCGGGCGAGCAGCGTCATCCGCTGCGACTCGGGAAGGCTCGGGGCGAACGCCGCGAAGTTCTCGGCGATGGTCCGGTCGAGGTCCAGCAGGTCCAGGCGCTGCGAGAGATACGCGATCCGGCCTTCGGCGCGTTTGATGACGCCGCCGGCAGGGGCGAGGTCTCCGTTGAGCACCCGCAGGAGTGTCGACTTGCCGGAGCCGTTACCGCCGGTCAGCGCGATCCGCTCGGGGCCGCGGATCGTGAGGTCGACGCCGTCGCCCGCGAAGACGTTCCGGTCGCCGTAGCGCACCTGGATGTGCTCGCCGTGGAACACCGTGCGCCCGGCGGGGACGTTGGTGCCCGGCAGGATCAACGCGATCTTCTGATCGTCGCGAAGAGAGCGTTCGGCCTCGTCGAGGCGATTCTTCGCGTCGCTCACCCGCGCGGCGTGCGTCTCGTTCGCCTTTCCCGCGGATTCCTGGGCGTTGCGTTTCATGGTGCCGGCGAAAATCTTCGGCAGACCCGCGTTGCCGAGGTTGCGGGCCGCGATCCCCGCTCGTCGCGCGGCCCGCTCGCGGGCTTGCTGCATCTCCCGTTTCTCGCGTTTGACCTCTTGTTCCGCGCTGCGGACGTTGCGCTCGGCGACTTCCCGCTCGGCTTTGACCGCGGCTTCGTACTGGGTGAAGTTCCCGCCGTGGTACCGAAGATCGCCGCGGTCGAGTTCGGCGATCCGGTCCATCCGGTCGAGCAGCTCCCGGTCGTGGCTCACCAGCAGCAGGCAGCCCGACCAGTCTTCGAGCACGCCGTAGAGCTTGCGGCGGGCTTCGAGGTCGAGGTTGTTGGTCGGTTCGTCCAGCAGCAGGATGTCGGGCCGTTTCAGCAGCTGCGCGGCCAGGCCGAGCGAGATGATCTGCCCGCCGCTCAACGTGCGCAGGTTCCGGTCGAGCGAGATGCCGTCGAGGCCGAGCCGGTCGAGCTGGGCGCGAGTGCGTTCCTCGATGTCCCAATCGTTGCCGATGGTGGTGAAGTGCTCGTCGCTCGCGTCGCCGGACTCGATCGCGCTCAAGGCCGCGAGCTGCGGCGCGATGCCCAGGACCTCGGCCACGTCCAGCTCGGCGGTGAGCGGAAGGGACTGCGGCAGGTAGCCGAGGACGCCCTGAGTGGACACGGTCCCGGAGGTCGGCCGCAGCTCGCCGGCGATCAGCTTGAGGAGCGTGCTCTTGCCCGCCCCGTTGGGAGCGACCAGACCGGTGCGGCCACCGGGCACGGTGAAGGACAGGTCGTCGAAGACCGGGGTGTCATCCGGCCAGGCGAAGGACAGGGCGGACACGACGACGAAGGCGTCTGACATGGAAATGACCTCGTGAAAGACAGCGGGCGCTCTGAAGCAGCACCGCGGTGGACGTGGCTTTGAGGGGACGACAAAGAGGCCACCTCGGCGTCAGCGCCGGTGGCCTGGCAACTCCGGCTCACCCGGAGATGTCGTCTTCACCTGCCACGTCTGGTCTCCATGCTCGTTGATCAGCTGCGCCTCCACCATAACAAGACCTGCCGGAGCGCGGCCACCGGAATCCCCGCCGCCGGCTCCGGTAAGAGCGTGAACGAGGGGTCGTCGATACGACTTCCGATTTATTTTCTTTTGTTCACAGCGATTCCCGATGATCGGTACTTGTGATGCGGATCATATTCATTGAGGGACGCAGAGGTCACTTCTAATGTTCGTCAGGTGACGGTTTCCGTACTGGGGATTACGCGCTCCGTCACCGCCCATTTCTTTGACCTGGAAGGTTCTTCGATGACGCCGAGATCCCGAAGACTGATCGCGACCGCGGTGACCGCGATGGGGACGTTCGCCCTGGTCGCCCCACCGGTGCAGGCCGCCGAAATCGCTGTGCCGTGTGACACGGGGGCACTGATCCAGGCGATCGCCGAGGCCAACTCCACCACGACGCCGGACACTTTGTCCTTGGCGGCGAATTGCGTCTACACCCTCACCGCGGTCGCGGACGCCGCTCACGAAGCCGGACTGCCCGCCATCAGGGAAAAGCTCACCATCAACGGCAACCACGCCACTATCGCCCGCGCCAAGGACGCACCCCAGTTCCGGATCCTTTCCAACCGGGGTGACCTGACACTCGACAAGGTCACGATCACCGGTGGTCACGCCCCTGACGGCATCGGAGTCGACTCCTACGGGTACGCGAAATCCGGAAGTTCCGGTGGCGGAATCCGCAACTGGGGGCCGCTGACCATCACCGACAGCGTCATCTCCGGCAACATCGCCGGCTCGGGTGCTCCCGGTGGTGACGCCACGGCCACCACCGAGGCCGGCAGTGGCGGGAGCGGAGGTTTCGGAGGTGGGATCGCCTCCTACGGCTCTTCCCAGGAGCCTTTGACGATCACGAACAGTTCCATTCTCGGCAACTCTTCCGGTTCCGGTGGCCGGGGTGGCAAAGGCATGGCCGCCAAACGGGGTGGCTCGGGCGGTTCGGGCGGATACGGGGGCGGCGCCAACGTGTCCACGGGCACCGTCCTGCGGATCACCGGCGGTGCTGTCACCGACAACATCTCCGGGAGCGGTGGTCACGGTGGTGCGGGTGGCCCCGATGGCGGCGTAGGCGGCAACGGAGGCAGTGGTGGAGTGGCCGGTGGCCTGCTGATGTCAACACGCCAAGGCGCACCGCTGAATCCGGTCATCACCGGCACCAAGATCGCCGGGAACCAAGCGGGTCGCGGCGGCGACGCCGGTGTCGAGGGACCCGGCGGCTACTCCGGAATCTCCGGCTACGGCGGCCAAGGTGGCGGGTTCGGCGTCTTCAACGACGATCTCACCCTCGACGGGGCCACGGTCGGCGACAACGTCGCGGGTGAACCCGGAACGGGCCGCTACCCGTCTCCCGCTGCCGGTGGAGGCATCTACACGATCAGCGCACGTGTCGCGCTGGTCAACGGGGCCGAGGTGAGCGGCAATCGGCCGGACAACTGCGCTTCCGTCGCGGACGTACCTGGTTGCGTGAACGCCTTCCGTGCGCACCGCGCCGTCGAAACCGGCGCTCAGGACCGCAGGATGGCCGAACTCGCCGAGGCGGAACGGGCAGCGGTCGCCGTCAGGTGACCTGAGTCGTCATGCAGGGTCCCTTCCGAGCGGAAGAGACCCTGCATGACGCCGTCTCAGCCCAGCCCGTTCAGCCTGATCGCCCTGGCGTACCAGAGCGCGCTCTGCTTCGGCGTCCGCCGCTGGGTGGCGTAGTCGACGTGCACGAGGCCGAACCGTTTGGCGTACCCCTCGGCCCACTCGAAATTGTCGAGCAACGACCAGTAGAAGTACCCGCGCAGGTCGACACCCGCCTCGATCGCCTCGTACGCGGCACGCAGATGCGAGTCGAGGAAGGCGATCCGGTCGGTGTCCGCGATCTCCCCGCCGACGACGACGTCCGGATAGGACGCGCCGTTTTCGGTGATGTACAACGGGACCGGCCGATACTCGCGATGGACCCGCAGGAGGCAATCGGTGAGCCGCGAAGGCTGAACCTCCCAGCCCGAGTCGGTGCGCGACGCCGCCTCGTCGGGCACGAAATGGACATCGGGGGCACCGAGCCAGTCGTCGCCCGCCGGTTCGCTGCCGGGCAGGGGAGTGCCCGCGACCTGATAGCCGCGGTAGTAGTTGATGCCCAGCCAATCGACCGGGGCGGCGATGGTCGCGAGATCGCCGTCTCGCACGAGCTCGCCGATCCCCAGCGGAGCGAGGTCGGCGAGCAGGTCCGCGGGGTAGGAGCCGCGAAGCACGGGGTCGAGGAAGAGCCGGTTCTGAAGACCGTCGACCCGGCGTGCCGCCTCGGCGTCCACAGTGGACGAAGGGTCCGTCGCGGACACCGGGTACAGGTTCAAGGTCACCCCGGACGACGCCGCCGGCGCGTGCCGCCGCAGGACGTCCATCGCCAGCCCGTGCCCCAGCAGGAGATGGTGCGCGGCCGCGACGGCGGCCCGGGGCTCCTTCCTGCCGGGAGCGTGGATCCCTCGCGCGTAGCCCAGCATCGCGGCACACCACGGCTCGTTCAGGGTGGACCAGCGCGTCACCCGGTCGCCCAGCCGCGCCACGATCGTTTCGGCGTACTCGGCGAACCGGAAGGCGGTCTCGCGAGTGGCCCAGCCGCCCTCGTCTTCCAGCGTTTGAGGGAGATCCCAGTGGTACAGCGTCGCCCAGGGCTCGACGCCCGCTTCGAGAAGCCTGTCGACGAGCCGGTCGTAGAACGCGATTCCCTCAGGATTCGGGGCACCGCCGTCGGGCCGGATCCGCGGCCACGACAGGGAGAACCGGTACGCCCCGAGCCCGAGCCGCCGCATCAGGTCGACGTCTTCGGCGTAGCGCCGGTAATGATCGGCCCCCGGTTCGCCGGTGTCGCCGCCGACCACGGCCCCCGGCCTGCGGGCGAAGACGTCCCAGATCGAGTCGGTGCGGCCGTCGACGGCCGTGGCGCCTTCGACCTGGAAGGCCGCGGTGGCGGCGCCCCACACGAATCCGGGCGGGAACAGCAGCGCGGTCTTCGCCCGGACACTGTCGGGATGAGCGGACATGGTCACCCTTTCACGGCACCTTGCATGATCCCGGCCACGATCTGGCGGCCGAGGAGGAGGAAGACGATGAGGATCGGGATGGTGGCCAGGGTGGTTCCGGCCAGCACCAGCGAATAGTCGACGTAGTAGCCGCTCTGGAGCTTCTCCAGTGCCAGCTGGACCGTGGGATTTCCGGCGTCCAGCACGACGAGCGGCCAGAGGAAGTCGTTCCACGAGGTCATGAACGTGAACATCGCCAGGATCGCCGCCGCCGGGCGGACCGCGGGCAGGCAGACGTTCCAGAAGATCCGGATCATGCTGCACCCGTCGACCCGCGCCGCCTCGATCAGTTCGTACGGCACCGCGTCCACCGTGTACTGGCGCATCCAGAAGACGCCGAACGCGGTCACCAGGTTGGGCACGATCACCGACTGGAGCCCGCCCGCCCAGCCGAACTCCGACATCGCCATGAACAACGGGATGACCCCGAGCTGGGTCGGCACGGCGAGCGTGACGACGATGAACACGAACAACCCGTTCCGGCCGCGGAACCGCAGTTTGGCGAACGCGAACCCGGCCAGCGCCGAGAACAGCACCGTGGTGAGCGTGACCGTGCCGGACACGATCAGGCTGTTCCCCAGCGCTTTCCAGAACGAGACGGTGTCGAACACGCGCGCCGCGTTGGCGAAGAAGTTCCCGCCCGGCAGGAACGGCGGGACCCGCTCGGTGAGCATCCCGCTGTCCCGGCTCGCCACCAGGAACGACCAGTAGAACGGGAAGAGCGAGCCCAGCACGAAGATCGTCAGCACGACGTAGGTCGCTCGGCGCGGTTTGCCCAGGGCCGAGACCCTCGGTTCGAGTGTGGTCATTTCTTCTTCACCGCCGCGAGCCTCCCGGTGAGGAAGAAGTTCACCAGCGCGATCAGCACGATGATCAGGAACAGCACCCACGCGATCGCGGAGGCGTAGCCGAGTTCGTAGTTCTCGAAGGCCGTTTGGTACAGGTACAGCGTCACCGTCTGGAACTGGTTGGACGAACCGCCGTTGTTCGACCCCGGCATGGCGTCGAACAGCTTGGGCTCGGTGAAGATCTGCAAGCCGCCGATCGTCGAGGTGATCGTGACGAAGATCAGCGTCGGCTTCAGCAACGGCAGGGTGATACTGCGGAACCGGCGTGCCGGGCCCGCGCCGTCGATGACGGCGGCCTCGTGCAGTTCCTTCGGGATGGCCTGCATGGCCGCCAGGACGATCAGCGCGTTGTAACCGGTCCAGCGCCAGTTCACCATGATCGCGATCGCGACATGGCTGCTGAACCGGTCGGCCTGCCAGTCGACCGGGTCCAGTCCGATCGTCTGCAACAGGCCGTTGACCAGGCCGTACTTCGGTCCGAACAGGTTCGCGAAGATGATCCCGAGCGCCACCAGGCTCGCGGCGTAGGGGAGCAGGACCCCGACCCGCCAGCCGGTCGCCCCGCGCAGCCGGGCGCTGAGCAACGCCGCCAGGAGCACCGCGATGATCAGCTGGGGGACGCTGGAGAGCAGGAAGATGCTGACGGTGTTCTCGAGCGCGTTCCAGAACTGCGTGTCGGCGAACAGTTCCTTGAAGTTGTCCAGCCCGATGAAATCCGGATCGTCGTCGCCCGCTTCCCAGCTGAACAGCGACACGTATGCCGTGTACAGCAGCGGGAACAGCCCGACGATCCCGAAGACCACGAAGAACGGGGCGATGTAGAGGTACGGCGAGACTTTGACGTCCCAACGGCTGAGCCGGTGGCGGAGGGTGGGCCGGGGCGACGTACGCGCCCCGGCCTTCGCCTCGTCAGGCTTGATCTTGTCGACGACGGTCATCGGTCAGCGCGTGATCTTCTTCGCGGCGTCGAGCAGTTGCGTCCAGCCCTCGTCGGGCGATTTGCCCTGCTCGACGGCTTGGAGCGCCGGGCTCGACGCGTTCTCCTGGATCTGGCCGTCACCGGGGCCCTTGTACTGCGGTTTGGCGACCTTCTTGGCCTGCTCGGCGAACAACCGGCCGATCTTCGCCCCGCCGAAGTAGGCGTCGGTCTCGCTCAGCAGCGCCGGGTCCTCCAGCGCCTTGACCTGACTGGGGAAGGTGCCCTTCGCCTGGAACGCCTTGATCTGCTGCTCGGGCGCGGTCAGCCAGGCGGCGAGTTCGGCCGCCTCCTTCGGATGCTTCGACTGCGTGGGCACGGTCAGGTACGAACCGCCCCAGTTCCCGCCGCCACCGGGGAAGGCCGCGGTGACCGCCCACTTGCCGGCGTTCTCCGGACCGGAGTGCTCCTCGATCACGCCGAGCATCCACGCGGGGCACACCTTCGTGGCGAACGCGCCCTGCTTGAACCCGGAGTTCCACTCGTTGCTGAACGCGGTCAGCTTGGCCGACTGTCCTTTCGCGACAGCGCCGGTCACCTTCGTCCAGGCGTCCTTGATGCCCTGGTTCGAATCCAGTGTCGGCTTGTCGTCGGGTCCGATGTAGCCGGTGGGGAGCTGGTTGACCATGGCGTTGAAGTTCTGCGCGGCCGAGTCGAACCACGCCTTCCCGCCGGTCTTCGCGACGTACTGATCGCCCGCGGCGAAGTAGCTGTCCCAGGTCGCGAACAGCGGTTTGACGGCTTCGGGGTCGGACGGCAGGCCCGCCGCCTCCAGCATGTCCTTGCGGTAGCACATGGCCAGCGGGCCGATGTCCGTGCCGTAGCCGATGACCTTGCCGTCCTTGGTCTTCGCCGCGTCGTACTTCCAGCCGAGCCAGCGGTCGGGGGAGGCGTCCGCCGGGCCGATCCCGGGCAGGTCGTTGAACTTCGAACCCTTGTCGAGGACGTTGGACAGATGCCCTTCCTCGACCGCGGTGACGTCGGCGAGGCCGGAACCCGCTGCCAGTTTCGTGATCAGATCCTGGTGATACGGCCCGCCCTGGCCGGTTTTCCGGTGGGTGATCTTGATGTTCGGGTGCAGCCGTTCGTACTCGGGAATGAGCGCCTCGTAGCCGAACTCGGTGAACGTCGCCAGCGACAGCTCGACCTTCGCGTTCGGATCCGACGCGGCGGGTGTCCCGCCGTCGTCACCACCGCACGCCGCCAGGCCGACCGTCATCGTGATACCCAGTGTCAGCACCAGGCCGTTCCGGATCCTTCTCACGTCTTTGTCCCTTGCTGATGGGGTGAAGGAGAAACTGGGAGCGCTCCCAGGGATGCGCAGAGTTTGTCCCCCGAGGCGAGATCGTGTCAAGAGCTTGTAATGAGAGTGTTTCCGCCTACGGGAGCGCTCTCAGTGCCGACGGCCGCCGGACACTAAGCTGTCGGTGTCCGGATGGCGCTGAAGGGTGAAGGTGACGCGGGTGGGGGCTCGACCAGAGGAAGACGGCAGGCCGACGCTGGAAGACGTCGCCGCGTCCGCCGGGGTCAGCCGGTCGACGGCGTCCCGGGCGCTGAACGACGACGGCTACGTCAGCGCGCGTTCGCGAGAGAGGGTCCAGGCCGCTGCCCGCGAACTGGGCTACTCCCCGAACCAGGCGGCGCGGTCCCTGGTGACCAGGCGGACCGGGGCGGTCGCGGTCGTGCTGTCGGAGCCGGAGGCACGGCTGCTCGACGACCCGTACCGCACCGCGGTCATGCGAGCGGGCTATCGAGAACTCGCCGACGTCGGCTGCCAGATGGTCTTGATCTTCAGCGACACCCGGGAGGACCTCGAACGCACGGTGCGGTTCCTGGACGGCGGGCATGTCGACGGCGTGCTGGTGTTCGCGCCGCACCGGACCGACCCGCTGCCCAAGGCGTTGCGGCAGTTGAGGATCCCGGTGGTGTACGGCGGGCAGGCGGCCGGGCTCAAACGTGGTGTCCACGTCGTCGACTTCGACAACGAGGGCGGCGCGAAGCTGGCGGTCGCGCATCTGGTCGAGTCCGGGCATCGCCGGATCGCCACGATCGCCGGCCCGCAAGACCAGAGCGCGGCGATCGACCGGCTTTCCGGCTGGCGCAAGACCCTGCTCGACGCGGGACTCGACCCGACGGGCCTGGTCGAAGAAGGCGACTTCACGCTGACAGGCGGGGCGAAGGGGATGTCGAACCTGCTCGCGCGGCGTCCCGACCTCGACGCCGTCTTCGTGGCGAGCGACATGATGGCCCTCGGCGCGCTCCGCACCCTGCATTCCGCCGGACGGCGGATCCCGTCGGACGTCGCGGTCGTCAGCTTCGACGACAACGCGACGCTGGCACCGGAGATGGACCCGCCGCTGACGTCGGTCCACCAGGATCCGCGGGAGCAGGTCCACGCGATGGTCGAGACGCTGCTCGCGGTGATGGACGACCGTGATCTCAAGCCCCGCCAGCGGATCTTGCCGGTCTCGCTCACGCGTCGCGCCTCCAGCTGAATTCGATCTCGGTCTTCCTCCTGGTGACGATTTACGAGATCGTCGAGGAGTCGGTCATCAGCCGACGGTCCCTCATCGGGAGGTAACGCAGTGCCGCGCATACGCCTCGTCGTCTTGAGCCTGATGGTCGCCGCCGGGTCCCTGGCAGGCGCCGGATCGCCCGCCGCCGCCGACGGACCACCAGGAGACGTCCAGTCCTACCTCGACGATCCACGGAAAGTGGCGGAAGGACAGGAGCCGGCGCATGCCTTCCTGCGCCCGTACGCCGACGTGTCCGCCGCCGCTCGCGGAGACGAGCGGAGCCCGTACAGCCGCTCTCTCGACGGCAAATGGCGGATCGCGATGGCGGACAACCCGGCACAGGTCCCGGCGGGATTCCACGACGACGGTTACGACGTGTCGAGCTGGCGCGAGGTGTCCGTGCCGCACACGTGGCAGACGGACGGCCTCGACCATCCGATCTTCCGCAACATCGCCACCGAGATCCAGCCCGACGACCCGCCGCGCGTCCCGCGCGACGTCAACCCGACCGGCGCCTACGTCCGCGACTTCGACCTGCCCGCGGACTGGACGAAACGCGAGACGTTCCTTCGGTTCGACGGGGTGACGTCGGCGTACTTCGTCTGGGTCAACGGGAAGTACATCGGCTACGACCAGGGCGGCTACACGCCGGCGGAGTTCGACATCTCGTCCGCGTTGAGGCCGGGGCCGAACCGGATCGCCGTGCAGGTGCACCGCTGGAGCGCGGGCGCCTACCTGGAGGACGTCGACCAGTGGCGGTACTCGGGCATCTTCCGCTCGGTGACCCTGCATTCCGCACCGGGGACGTTCATCCAGGACGTCGGGCTGACGACCGACCTCGACGCGACCTACACCGACGCCACCCTCAAGGCCGCCGTCGAGGTCGCCACCAAACCCGGCGGGACGACGGGCAAGCACCGCGTCGGACTGAGCCTGCGCGACACGGCGGGCAAGGAAGTCGGGGTCACGAGCGGCGAAGTCGAGGCAGGCGGCAAGACGTCGCTGAGCCTGCCCGTCCGCGACCCCGCGAAATGGACCGACGAGACACCGAACCTCTACACGGCCGTCCTCACGCTGACCGCGCCCGACGGCCGGGTCACGCACATCACCAGCGAGACGGTCGGGTTCCGCGAGATCGAGATCCGCGACAAACAGCTGCTGGTCAACGGGAAGCGCGTGCTGTTCAAGGGCGTCAACCGCGCGGAGACCGATCCCGATCACGGCAGGTACGTGCCTCGTGCCGCGCAGGAGCGCGACGTCGCGCTGATGAAGCAGCTCAACGTCAACGCCGTCCGTACCTCGCATTACCCGTCCGACCCCTACTTCTACGAACTGGCCGACCGGAACGGGCTCTGGATCGACGACGAGATCGACATCGAGACCCACAACCACGAGAACTGCGCGAGCTACTGCCAGGCGAACGACCCGGCCTGGCGTGACGCGTTCTTCGACCGCATGATCGGCATGGTCGAGCGGGACAAGAACCATCCGAGCGTCTTCCTCTGGGACACCGGCAACGAGGCCGGTCTCGGCGCGCATCACTTCGCGCTGGCGGACTGGCTGAAGGCGAACGAGCCGACCCGGCCGATCTACCACCAGTCCAACAGCCCCGACGGCGACGCGCCCTTCGCCGACGTCTGGGGGCCGAGGTACCCGTCCCCGGAGAAGTTCGCCGAACAGGCGAAGAGCACGACGAAACCGCTGATCTTCGGCGAGTACGCCCACGCGATGGGCAACAGCCTGGGGAACTTCCGGGAGTTCTGGGACACGATCCGGGCGAATCCGCAGACCCAGGGCGGGTTCATTTGGGATTGGGCGGAGCAGAACATCCGGCAGCGGATTCGGACCACGCCGGATTCGTCCGGCAACGGCATCTCGGCGCACGTGACCGGCAAGCCGGATCTCGTCGACGGTCATCGAGGCAAGGCGCTGGCCCTGTCCGGATTCGACGATTTCGTCGAGGTCTACCGCGACCGGAAACTCGACATCACCGGTAAGGCACTGACCCTCGACGCCTGGGTGAAGCCGGGGAAGTGGACCGGTGACTTCCGCATCCTCGGCAAGGGCGACCACCAGTACGCGCTGAAGATGAAGACGAAGGACACCCTGGAGTTCTTCATCCACAGTGGAACTTGGCAGGCGGTCCAGGCCAAGGTGCCCGCCGACTTCTACGGTGACTGGCACCGGGTTAGTGGTACGTATGACGGCACGGCCCTGCGGCTCTACCTCGACGGCAAGGAGATCGGGAGCAAGCCGTTCACCGGCGCGATCGACTCTTCTTCGGCCGAGGTCAACGTCGGCCGTGACTTCGAGACGTCGTGGAACGACCCGTCGAACATCGGCTGGATGGGACGAGGCGCCGTCGACGACGTCCGCATCTACGACAAGCCACTGTCCGCCGCGGAGTTGTCCGGTGCCAATCCGGTGGGTGGCGCTGTTTTGGCGCTGGACTTCGACAGCGTGGCGGACCAGGGGACTCATCTGTCCTACGGCTCCAGTCTGTCCGGTGTGGACGGTCTGATCGGCTCGGACCGTTCGGCGCAACCGGAGACCGCGCAGATGGCGTGGGCGCACCAGCCGCTCCGGTTCGCCTACTCCGGCGGCGCGTTGTCGGTGACCAGTGAACGGCAGTTCAAGGGCACCGACGAGCTGAACCTGCGGTGGCGGATCTCCGAAGGCTCTCGAACCGTGACGCGCGGCGAGCAGCCGTTGCGGGTCGGTGCCGGTTCGACCGGACAGATCTCCCTGCCGGTGCCGCCGAATCCCGCGGACCGCGAGCGGTTCCTCACCGTCGAGGCCGTGACGACCCAGGGCGAGCCCATGCTCGCGCGAGGTCATGTCCTGGCGCACGACCAGTTCTCCCTGGGTGGGAAGCGAGTCCCGGGCCTGGACCGCACGCCGCTCGAGGGGAAGTCCGTCGACGTCGTCGAAGACGCGGCTTCGGTGACAGCTTCGGCGGCCGGGGTCGTGTACGAAGTGGACAAAGCCACCGGCGCGCTGACGTCCATCCGGCATCAGGGCAAGGAACTGCTCACCGGCGGGCCGAAGCTCGACGCGTGGCGGGCACCCATCAGCAACGAGACCTTCGCCTGGGGCCGGGCCGAGGGTGAGGACTGGCGCAAGGCCGGGCTGGACCGGTTGAAGACCACCGTCACGGGGGTCCGGGTCGAGAAGGACGGCTCGCGAAGCGTGCGGGTGATCGTGGACAGCCGGGTCGCGGCGCCGGACGTCACCGGGGCGTGGTTCGACCAGACGATGACCTACACCGTCGACCGGACCGGGACCTTGAGTCTCGGGAATCGCGTAGTGCCGCAGGGGAGCGTGCGCACTCTGCCGTACCTGCCCCGGATCGGTGTCTCGCTGGCGGTGCCGGACCGCTACGACCGCTTCGCCTGGTACGGGCGGAAGGCCGAGAGCTATGTCGACCGCAAGGACGGCACGCCGATCGGAGTGCAGTCGAGCACGGTGGATCAGCAATACGTCGAGTACCACCGGCCGCAGGATCACGGCAATCACACCGACAGCCGGTGGGCGCTGCTCACCGACGGCCGGACCGGCGGCCTGCTGGTCGGGGGAGCGAACGACGTCAGCGTGACGCCGTTCGACGACCTCGACCGGGCGGCGTATCCGTTCCAGTTGCAACGCAACAAGGGCTGGTTCACCCTGCACGCGAGCCACGCGGTGACCGGGGTCGGGGACACGCCCAACCCGGTGCGGGAACGCAGTCAGGTGCGGCAGGACCGCACCTACGAGTACACGCTGTCGCTGCGGCCACTGACGTCGCAGGAAGCGCGGGCGGGGCTGCCTGCCGGCGGCTGATCTCCGGCGGTCGGGTGGTGTCGCGAAAGCCACGTTCGGGACGTCAGGTGTCCCGAACGTGGCTCTCGCGACTCTCGTTCGCGAGAAATCATCCGACTAGCGGAAAAGCTTGTAATTGAGCACGATGTAGCCGGAATTGTCGTCGATCTTGACGTCATTGACGCCGATCCAGCCGACCGTCCCCTTGGACGTCCTCAAGCAATGTTTCCCGCCGGTCGAAATCACCTCCGGCCCCGGGACCACGTCCTTTCCCTCGGAAACGATCTTCGGGCATGCCACTTTGGCTTCCTGCTCGGTTCCGTAGTAGTAGAACAAGCCCGAACGATTGGACGTCAGATTGCCCCCGTCGTAGAAGAGGTCGATATCGCCATTGGGCCCCGTGGCGGAGACCGGGGCGACGCGGGATCCGTCGAGGTCGGCCCCCGTGCCCGCATCGATCTTGACCTGCTCGGGGACGCCTTCGGCAGGCTTGTCCTCCTGCGGTTGTGTGCCGGAGGCGGCTTGCGACGACGACCCGGACGTGGACGGCGAACCTTGGGCCTCGGCGCCTTTCGCCGGTTGCGAACCGGTGTTGATGAGTGCCACGACTATCGCGCCGACCAGGCCCAACACCGCGGTTATCGCGGCCGCCATAATCGCTCCGCGCCGACTGACAAGCGCCGCGGTCACGGCTGGATCCGAGGTCTTTCCGGCCCGGTCGGTTTTGGACTTGACATGGTCGTTGTTCGTCACATTGTCTCCCCTGTCGAAAATATGCCGGAGGAGATTACAACAAGATCGAAGAGAGACGCGGGTGGCCGTTCGTGAGCGACATTGAAACCTCTGGTGATTTGGTCATCGCGCGCTCGATTCACTCCACAGGGCTAAAGTTTCGGTGTCGGAACACGTACGGGCCGCCGCTGTCCGGGTGATGTCGGGCCGCGCCCGGTGTCTCGACCCTTGTAGTCGCTAGTCTTGATCTTCGACTGCGAGGGAGACTGAATTCATGGCGGAATGGGCCGATCTGGTCGCGTTCGTACGGCACGAATATCGGGTGGTTAAGGACGAACCGGACGAAATTCGCATCCGGTTGTCCTACGGCGACGACGATTTCGAGGAGCGGGCCCAGACCGTGGTCATCGCTCGGGAGATCTTCGACCGCCGCGAGGACTGGGTGCAGATCGCGACGCCGTTCGCGCGGGTCGACGAGGTCGACCTGGCGACCGTGCTGACCGAGATCGGCAACACGATCGTCGTCGGGGGACTGGTGGTCATGGGAGACCATCTGGTGCTGCGCCATTCCCTGCCGCTGGTGAACCTCGACATCAACGAGTTCACCGACCCGCTCGAACTCGTCGCCGGTTCGGCGGAGCTGTTGGAACAGCAGTTCACCGGACGCGACGACTACTGACCTCGGCGACCTCTTCGAAGGAGGTCACGCGTTCGCATTCCTCTTCGGTGAGCTTGTTGATCGCTGCCCGGTACGCCTGCGCTTGGGTCGTACTGGGCAGTTCACCGGCGAGGAGCCCCGGAAGCCCGAGTTCGAAGCCGCACCTGGCCCGCGCACCGTAGCGGTGCCGGGTGCGGGCGACGGCGGTGGCGACACGAAGCCCGTGCTCGGTCCCCGGCGGCGTCGCCGGCCTGTCGGTCTCGATCGCCGCGAACCGGAACCCGTTGGCCTGATCGCACTGTCCGCAGCCGGTGGGACCCGAACCGAGTCCGTCGCCGCAGCTGGCGCAGCGCAGCCTGTCGAGAGCGGCGTCGACCACTCGCCATTCGAACGCGGAGGTGTCGGCGAGGACCATTTCGGCGAGGTCGGATTCTTCCTTGCCGCCGGTGGTGACGCCGTATTCCGCGAGGAACAGCCGCCAGCGATCGTCGATGGTCGCTTCGACGGTCAGCAAGGCCTCGGCGGGACGGCCGCCGCGCGGAAGAGCGGTCATGAATCGGGACTTTAAGGGGCTTTCGGCCTGATCGCGATCGCTATTTGGCGCTGAGCAGGGTGTCGGCGTCGATGCAGAGATGGCCGTCTTGGGAAACGACCGTCAGCTCGTGGGTTTCCGTGGGGGAGGGGCGGCCGTCGCGGTAGTGCAGCGTGATGCGGACCCGGACGGTCTTCGCGGAGGTGGCCGACGCGCTGTGGACGTCCACCGCGCTGATCCGGCCCCAATGGGCTTCGTAATCGCTCAGGCCGCGGCGCTGGAGGTTCGGCCCGATGAGCGGCCAGCCCGCCTTGGTATCCGGCATCAGCCGGTAGTAGCCGGTGACGAACATGGCGATGTCCTCGTTCGCGGCCGCCCTTGGCACGGTGGACGTCGTGGTGGGGACCGGGAGCGTGGTGGTCGTCGACGACGGTGGCGGGGTCGGGCGCGGCTCGATCACGGCGGGAAGCGGGGTGCCGGCGGTCTGGATGGAGCCCGCGAAGTGCACGCCCACGAAAATGGCCGCCAGCAAAGAACCCGACACGCCCAGGATCAGGAACACCAGCCAGACGTTGACCTGCGATTGGTGGACGTTGTAGACGTTCGTCGTGCCGCCGGATTTCGCGTCGCCGCTCTCGCCGTCCCGGCGGCTGAGGACCTGCGAAATCCCGCTGATCAGCCCGGTCGCGACGGTGAAGGCGACGACGAGACCCCACGCCAGGAAACTGGTCTTGAGGTCGGTCGCGAAGTTGATCGCGGTGCCGAGTGCGGCGGCGATGAAAGCGCCGAGCAAGGACCAGAACCATACAGAACCCGCCCGGTTCACGATCGTCTCCTTCGCGTGCGGAAGCCGTCGGCTTACAACTCGCGAGGTGGCCGGACCTTGTTACCGCAGATGGCATCCGTGGCCCTATCGTGATCGGTATGCGCGCACTGGGTGGAGCGGCTTCCAAATGGGGTGGTCTCGTAGCCTTGCTCGCGGGATTCTTCGTGCTCCTGCTCGACACGACGATCGTCGCTGTGGCGAGCCCGAGGATCCAGGCCGACCTCGGCGGGGATGTCGCCGCGCTGTTCTGGGTGACGGCGGGCTACCTGCTGGCGTTCTCGGTCCCGCTGCTGGTCGCCGGGCGGCTCGGCGACCTCTTCGATCCGAAGCGCGTCTACCTGGTCGGCATGGCGGCCTTCGCGGTGTCCTCCGCGCTGTGCGGGCTCGCGCCCACGATCGAGTGGCTCATCGCCTTCAGGATCCTGCAAGGCCTGGCGGCGGCCGCGATGTCTCCTCAACCACTGACGCTGATCCGGCGGCTGTTCAACGAGGACGAGCGAGGTCGCGCTTTCGGCATCTGGGGTTCCGTCGCCGCCGCTGCCACGTTGCTCGGACCGATCCTGGGTGGGCTGCTGACGGCGAGCCTCGACTGGCGCTGGATCTTCCTGGTCAACGTTCCCCTCTGCGCCATCGCGGTCGTCATGGGAATCCGCCTGATTCCGGGCAGCCCCGGCGGTGTCGCCCGGTTCGACCTGATCGGTGCCGCGCTGAGCACGGCGGGCCTGACTCTTCTCGTGTGGGCCCTGCTGTCCTGGGACGCGCTGTCATTGCCTGCCGCGGCGATCGCAGTCGCGCTGCTCGTCGGTTTCTGGATTCGAGAACGAGGCCAAGGCGCGGACGCGCTCGCACCCCTTCGGCTCTATCGCTCGTCCGGGTACCTGAACGCGAGCATCGCGATGGCGTCCCTCGGTGCGACTGTCCTCGCGATGGCGCTCCCCATCATGCTGTACCTCCAAGAAGAACGCGGTTTCGGACCTTTCGAAGCCGCCGTGGCCCTCGCTCCGGACGCCGTCGTCGCGATCCTGCTGTCGCCCCCGGCCGGCCGCTGGGTCGATCGGGTGGGCGGGCGCCGACCGGCGACACTCGGCATGAGCCTGCTCGCGGTGAGCTTGCTGCTCATGGGTCTTGTCGTCGTGTCGGGCCTGAATCCTTGGTGGATAACGGTGGGAGCCGCGCTTCTGGGAGCCGCCAACGCCATGGCTTGGTCGCCGCTTTCCGCCATCGCGATGGCTTCCGTGGATCCGGACGCGGCAGGTGGCGCTTCGGGTCTGTTCAATACGGTCAGGCAGGTGGGCGCGGTGGCGGGAGTGGCGGTGACCGGCGCGATCCTGGCGGCGCTCGCGGCAAGGCCGGTCTTGGCTTTCGGTGTCGTTTTCGGGTTCATTCTTCTTGTTGCGGTCGGTGGTGTTGTCGCCGCGTTCCGGCTTCCTGCGCGGGTGCGGGCGGCGGCTTCGGTTTAAGGATTTTCTGCGGTTTGATTGCTGTGTCTTGGTGATCGGCACTGGGCTGGTTTCGCTGTCTCTGCATCCGCCGGGAGATGCGCCACGACGGACGTAAAGGTCTCAGCATGACAAGGCCTTTAATTCACTCGTCAGTGGGAAATGTGCCAGTTGATGGTGACCTAAAATTACGAACACGTGTTCGAAATTTGGGTGTATTATGGAGTTGTGTCCGAGACCTTCCTTCCCGAACTCCCGCAGGAGTTGTGGCGTGCCGGCAAGCTGGAGCTTGCTCATGGCGTGCAGCAGTTCTTGCAGTTGATGCGGGTCGCGTCCGCTGCTCTGGGGCAGTTTTTGGCGGAGGTGGAGTCTCGGGGTTCGAAGGACTTGTATGGCTATGGGTCGACGGCGGCGTGGTTCGCTGATGTGGCGGGGCTGTCGCGGGGTGAGGCGCAGTCGGTGGTGAAGCGGGCGATCGCGTTGAACCCGACTCGTGCTTTGGATGGCAGTGAGGTTCCGGCCTTTGCGCCGACTGTAGGTGCGGCGGCCGCCGAGGGCATGATCGGGGATGAGCGGATCGACCAGATCCTGGAGATCTTGGGGAAGATCCCAGCGGACACGTCGGCCGAGGATCGGGAAAGTGCGGAGAAGATCCTCGGGAACCTGGGCCGTGGCGCTGGTCCACGGCAGGTGACGAAGGCTGGCGAGGACATCCTCGGCTGGCTGGATCCCGACGGGAACGAACCCAAAGACCCCGAGCCGAAGCAGCCACGCCGGGAAATCACCCTTGAACGCCGTCGGGATGGGTTCTGGAAACTCACCGGCCTGCTGGATGACGAGCTGGGAGCCCGGACAGCGGCCGCGCTGGAGGCGTATGCGAAGCCTCGGCCGGTGGACGAGTTCGGCCAGGCTGACTTGCGGATGAAGTGTGAACGCCAGGGCGATGCCTGGGCCGAGCTCCTCGATCTGGCGATCGCCAGCCCGGATCAGCACGGTACCAGCGGGTACCGGACGTTGGTGCACGTGACCATCGGCCTGGAAGAGCTGAAGACCGGGATCGGGAAAGCCTGTCTCGATTTTGTCGGGACCATGACCGCCCGCGAGGCGCGCATGGCCGCTTGCGACTGCCTCATGCTCTCGGTCGTGCTCAACGCCGCCGGGGAACCCTTGGACGTGGGACGGCTGAGACGGTTTGTCACCCCAGGCCAACGCCGCGCCCTCAACATCCGAGACCGGGGCTGTGCTTTCCCGGGGTGTCATCGGAAACCGAAGAACTGTCACGCCCACCATATTGAGCACTGGGCGGACGGTGGCCCGACTGATCTCCGGAATCTCGTGCTGCTGTGCGGTTTTCATCATCGGCTGATCCACCACGGTGACTGGCAAGTCCGAATGGCGGCTGACGGGTTACCGGAGTTCATTCCGCCCCAGTATTTGGATCCGCTACGAAGATCCCGGCGCAACACCCTCCACCGCGCCTGAACTCCCTGCATGACCCGAGGAGCCTGTCGGCCACACCGGCGACGGGCTCCTCGGCATGCCCGGATGTGGCCAAGGTGTCCGGTCAGGTACCAAGTCCGTGAAGGCC
>NZ_NMQT01000076.1 GCF_002234405.1 Amycolatopsis thailandensis
AACTCGCGTGCTTGAAGCCGTGACTCATGAGTTCCGGCCTCAAGCACGCGAGTTCCGGCCTCAAGCACGCGAGTTCCGGCTTCAAGCACGTGAGTCACGGATCCCGGAGCGGAAGTCGGTGAAGGCCGATCAGCGGAACGCTTCGACGTTCGCCGCGGCCCACTCCGCGTACGTGACCCCGGGCCGCCCGGTGAGTTCCTGGACGACGCCCGTCGGCTTGTCGGGGTTTTCGGTGAAGTACGCGAAGCCGTCGAGCAGCCATTCCGCGATCTCCACCGGGACACCGGCGCCGGCCCACTGCTTGTTCGCCTCCTCCCGGGTGAGTTCCCGGAAGGTCACCTCCTCGCCGAGCGCGGCCGAGATGGCGGCGACCTGTTCGCGCTGGCTGATCGCCGTCGGCCCGCTCAACGTGTGCTTCTTGCCGACGTGCCCTTCGGTCAGGATGACGTGCGCCGCGACGGCGGCGATGTCCCCGAGGTCGATCGGCGTCGTCCGGGCTTCGGCGTAAGCCTCGCGGACAACCCGCTCGGCTTTGATCGACTCCGCCCAGCCGAGGGTGTTGTTCATGAACGCGCCCGGCCGCAGGAACGTCCAGTCGAAGTCCGCCTCCCGGACCGCCTTCTCGATGATCGCGTAGTCCACGCCGCTCGAGTTCTCCACCGGGTCGTCGGCGTTGCTGCCCGACAGCGCCACCACCCGGCGCACTCCCGCCTCCTTGGCCAGCTTCACGAAGTCGTCGACCTTGGCCGCGAGCGGCGCCAGGTACACGGTCTCGATGCCTTTGAGGGCTTCCGGCAGCGTCTCCGGCTTGCCCAGGTAGCCCTTGGCGACCTCCACTTGCCCGGGCAACGCCGCCTTCGCCGGGTTTACGGTCAGCGCCCGCACCGGCGCTCCGGCCTTCACCAGTTCGTCGACGAGCAGCCTGCCGACGCTTCCGGTCGCACCGGTCACCAGGATCGTCACGATTCCCCACTCCTTTTCGTACGTCCTACGGGAATGACTTAACCGTACCCGATACGGGAATGTAGAATCCAGTTTCACGGCCGAGTGGAGTGTGGATGGACGTCGAGCGCAGCCTCGAACTGTTGTGGCGTGACCGGGGCGAGGCCCGTCAGTCGACCAGGGGACGGAAGCCGAAACTGACCCTCGACCAGGTGATCGCCACCGCCGTCACGCTCGCCGACGGCGCGGGCGAGGCGACCGTGTCGATGAGCCGGATCGCGGAGGAGCTCGGGGTCGGCACGATGACGCTGTACACCTACGTCCCCGGCAAGACGGAGCTGCTCGACCTCATGGTGGACGCGGTGCTCGCCGAGCGGGACCTCCCCGGCCCGGGCGATCCCCGGCCGGACGGCTGGCGCGATCAGGTGCGGCTCTACGCCGAACGCACCCTCGCCGCGTTCCGGGCGCATCCGTGGCTGCGCTCGACGTCGATGGTCCGGCCGGTCCTCGGCCCCGGGCTGATGGCGGGCCAGGAATACCTGATCGCGGCCGTTTCGGACATCGGGCTGGCGCCCCGCAAAGCGGCCGCCGCCGCGAACAGCATCGAGATCTACGTCCAGGCGAACGCGACACTGTTCGCCGAGACCGCGCAGGTCGAGCAGCAGACCGGACAGACGACGGACGCCTGGTGGGGACAGCGGTCGGTGTTCTGGGAGAAGTACTTCGACGTGGAGCGGCATCCGGCGATGACGCGGACGTGGGAAAGCGGCGGCTACGACGCGGAGACCTGCGAAGCCGCCGACGAGACCTTCACGTTCGGGCTGGAGCGCATGCTGGACGGCATCGAAGCCCTAGTCGACCCGCGTTTCGTCCTCTAGTTGCGGTAGTTGGCGACACGAACTACCGCATCCAGAGGACGAAACGCGTCAGGAGACGGTGGGCAGATCCGGTGCCGAGACGTCGAAGACCTTGCCCTCGCGGGTGAGCAACGCGGCCAGCACCTTCGCCTTGCGTTCGGTGTCGGCCGAGGTCCCCCACCGCACGGTCTTCCCATCGGCCAGCACGAACTCGACACTGCCGGGCGTCTTCGCCGTCGCGGTGGTGACCTGTTTGAGCAGCTGCTGCGGGATCACACCGAGGACACCGGTCACCGCGCGGGTCACCGGGTCGTCGGCCGACACCGAGGGCAGCTTGAGCTCCGGCAGCCCGGCGGGCCGTTCCTTGACCGTCTTGAACACAACGCCCGCGCCGTCGACGAGGTGCACGCCGTCGCCGCCGGGCCCGCTGTCGAAGAACGCGATCGCGGCGCGTTCGGTCACGGTGATCTCGAGGGTGCTCGGCCAGGACCGGGAGACGTCGACGGTGGCGATGCCGGGCATCTGCGCCACCCGGTCCCGGATCTCGTCGGTGTCCAGGCGCAGCATCGGCTTCTGGTCCGGTATCGCGGCCGTGCCGCGGATCTGGTCCGCGGGAACGGAGCTCGCTCCGACGACGTCGACCTGCTGCACACCCAGCATCGAGCTGAACCACAGCAGGTAGACCAGCGCGGCCGCGGTCAGCACCGAAAGCAGCGCGACCCAGCGCCGCCGCATCTCCTTGTGGCGCGACGGCCGGGCGGTGCGACGGCGGTCGTACACGGACCGCCTGCCGCGCCGCTCCTTCAGCCGTTGAGTCCGTTCGGCCCGCGGAGTCCGCTTGACCCGTTCGGAGCGTTCAGAGCGCGGACGCCGACCGGGTTCGGCCGGGCGGCGGCGTTCCCCGGTCTGTGGCATGCCCTAACCCGCCCGCCGGTCCAGCTCGGCCAGGATCTCCGGGCCGAGCTGCGTGACGTCACCGGCGCCCATGGTCACCAACAGGTCGCCGGGCTTGACCAGATCCGCCGCGAGCTTCGCCGCGACGTCGAACGCGGGCTGGTAGTGCACGGGGACGCCGGAGATCTGGTCGGCGATGAGCGCGCCGCTCACCCCGGGTTCCGGTTTCTCACGGGCCCCGAAGACGTCCAGCACGACGACCTCGTCGGCCAGCGACAGCGCGGCCGCGAACTCCTTCGAGAACGTCTTCGTACGCGAGTACAGGTGCGGCTGGAAGACCACGATGACCCGGCCCTGGCCGGCCGCCGTCCGCACCGCGCGCAGCTGCGCGTCGACCTCGGTCGGGTGGTGCGCGTAGTCGTCGTACACCCGGACGTCGCCCGAGCGGCCCTTGAACTCGAATCGCCGCCGCACCCCGCCGAACGCGGCGAGCCCCTCGGCCAGTCCTTCGACCGGCGCGCCGAGCTCGATGCCTGCCAGCAGCGCGGCGATCGCGTTCAGTGCCATGTGCTCGCCCGGCACCGCGACCCGGAGGACGATTTCCTCGCCCTGCAAGGAGATCCGGACCACGCCACCGTCCGGGGCCGGCACGAAGTCCAGGATCTTGGCGTCGTCCTCGCCGGTGACCGAGCGCCCGTAGCGGCGGACACGGATGCCCTGCGCCGAGGCTTGCGCGCCCAGCTTTTCGGCCCCTTCGTCGTCACCGCAGACGACGAGAAGCCCACCCGGCTCGATCCGGCCGAGGAAGTCGGTGAACACCGAGACGTACGCCTCGGCGGTGCCGTGGTGGTCCAGGTGGTCCGGTTCGACGTTGGTCACCACGGCGACCGACGGCGAGTAGGCCAGGAACGACCCGTCGCTCTCGTCGGCCTCGGCGACGAAGAGCCCGCCCTCGCCGTGGTGCGCGTTCGCGCCCGACTCGTTGAGGTCGCCGCCGATGGCGAACGACGGGTCGAGACGGCACTGCTGCAGCGCGACGGTCAGCATCGACGTCGTCGACGTCTTGCCGTGCGTCCCGGCGATGCAGGCGACGCGGTGGCCCTCCATCAGCCCGGCCAGCGCCTGCGCGCGGTGCAGCACGGTGATCCCGCGTTCCCGCGCGGCCGCCAGTTCCGGGTTGTCGTCCTTGATGGCTGTCGACACGATCACCGAGGACGGGCCTTCGGGGAACGCGTCGAGGTTCTCGGCGCTCTGGCCGACGGCGATCTCGGCGCCCTGGGCACGCAGCGAAAGGAACGCGCGCGACTCCTTGGCGTCGGAACCCGAGACCTGGGCCCCGCGGGCCAGCAGGATGCGGGCGATCCCGCTCATCCCGGCGCCGCCGATCCCGATCAGGTGGGCACGCGTGAGCGTGTCGGGGAGTTGATCAGGCACCTGCGGCCTCCAGCACGATCTTGGCAAGGGTCTCGTCGGCCTCTCGGTGGCCGAGGCCGACCGCGGCCGCGCTCATCTTCGCGATCCGGTCGGCGTCGGACACCAGCGGGATCACCAGTTCCGCGACCTTGGCGGCGGAGAGGTCGGCGTCGGCGACCATCAGCCCGGCACCCGCGTCGACCGCGGGCCGGGCGTTGACCGCCTGTTCGCCGTTGCCGTAGGGCAGCGGGACGAAGACGGCGGGCAGGCCGACGGCGGACACCTCGGCGACAGTCATCGCGCCCGAGCGGCACAGCACCGCGTCGGCGGCGGCGTAGGCCAGGTCCATGCGCTCCAGGTACGGCACCGGGACGTACGCGGGCTTTCCAGGGAACTCCTGGACGACCAGCGTGTTCTTCGGCCCGTGGGCGTGCAGGACGCCGACACCGGCGTCCGCGAACTCCTTGGCCGCGCCGGACACCGCGTTGTTGATCGACACCGCGCCCTGCGAGCCACCGAAGACCAGCAGCGTCGGGGCGTCGGGGTCGAGCCCGAAGTGCTCACGGGCCTCGGCGCGCAGCGCGGCCCGGTCGAGCGCGGTGATGGAGTGGCGCAGCGGGATCCCGACGACCTCGGCCTTCGCCAGCGGCGTCCCCGGGACGGCGACGGCGACGCGGGCGGCGAACCGCGCGCCGACCTTGTTCGCCAGGCCCGGCTTCTCGTTGGCCTCGTGCACCACGATCGGCGTGCGCCCGCGCGCGGCGAGATAAGCCGGGAGCGCGACATAACCGCCGAAGCCGACCACGACGTCCGCGCCGACGCGTTCCAGGATCTCCCGGGTGCGCTTGACCGAGTCGCGGACCTTCAGCGGCATCTTCAGCAGTTCGGGCGTCGGCTTGCGCGGCATCGGGACCGGGGGGATCAGCTCGAGCGGGTAGCCGCGCGCCGGGACGAGCTTGTTCTCCAGCCCGCGCTGGGTCCCCAGCGCGATCACCTTCGCGTCGGGACGCAGGCGCATCACCGCGTCGGCGAGGGCGAGTGCCGGTTCGATGTGCCCTGCGGTACCGCCGCCGGCGACCACGACCACCGGCGCCTTGCCTTCGACTTCGGCTCCGGCGCCACCTCTGACGGGGTTGTTCACCTATGACCTCTCCGGTTTGCGGTACCCCGTTTCGCGGTACCGCGGTTCACCGCGGTTCGCGCGGCCGTCCTTCTGCCGGGCTCCCGTACCGACCGGCGCCGTTCCTGGGCGGGCGAAGGCCTCGCCGTCCTCGGCGCGGGCCTCGCCGCCTTGGTGGCGCCGCCTCGGGCCGCGGCGCCCTTCCGCTTGGCGGGCGGGCGGTACGGCTCGGGCGCGGGAAGCCTCAGCAGGCGTCCGAATTTACCTGGCCCCTGCGAGCGCAGTGCGGCCACCGCCTCCGGTTCGTGCCGGGCGGCGTTGGCGAGGATCCCCATGATGAGCATGGTGATCACCAGCGACGTCCCGCCGTAGGAGATCAGCGGCAGGGTGACCCCGGTGACCGGCAGCAGGCCGACGACGTAGCCGATGTTGATACCGGCCTGCGCGACCAGGAAGACCGTCAGCGTGCCGGCCACGATGCGGATCCACGGGTCGATGTTCCGGGTGGCGATCCGCAGGCCGACGACGGCGACCCCGGCGAACAGCCCCAGCACGACCGCGCAGCCGATGAAGCCGAGTTCTTCGCCGATCAGGGCGAAGATGAAGTCGTTCTGCACGTTGGGCAGGTAGCCCCAGTTGGACTGGCCCTGGCCGAGACCCTTGCCGAACAGACCGCCGTCGGCGAGCGCGAGTTTCGCCTGGTTGGCCTGGAAGCCGTCCGCGCTGGTGTCCGGGTCGCCGGAGACGAACGACAAGACCCGCGCGAGCCGGTACGGCTCGATGATGGCCAGCACCAGCACCCCGACGAGACCACCCGCGAGGATGACGCCGAACAGCCGTTTCGGCGCGCCCGCGAACCACAGCAGGGCCAGCAGCACCACCGCGAGGGTGACCGTGCCGCCGAGGTCGGGCTGCATCATGACCAGCGCGAACATCAGCAGCGCGATCGGCACGACGGGGACGAGCAGATGCCGCCACTGGTTGATGATGTTGTACTTGATCACCAGGATGTGCGCGCCCCAGAAGGCCAGCGCGACCTTGGCCGCCTCGACCGGCTGGAAGGCGAACCCGCCGAGCCGGAACCAGCCCTGCGAGCCGTTGACCGTGGACCCGAGCGGGGTCAGCACCAGCACGAGCAGCCCCAGGCAGACCACGGTCGCCGTCGCCGACAGCCGCCGGACGCGTTCGAGCGGGACCCGCAGCCCGATCCAGAACACCACCGCGCCGATCGCGACGAACATGATGTGCTTGCTGAACTGGGCGTACACGCCGGTGCCGGTCTTCGGGTTGTACGAAGCGACCGACGAGGCGGACAGCACCATCACGATGCCGATCACGGTCAGCACGCCGGTGAGCGCCAGCACCAGGTGGAACGAGGCGAGCGGCCGCGAAAGCCAAGCCGTCAGCGCGGTGCGGAAGGCGACGAACGGGCTTTCCTTGCGCTCACGCCGTTTGCGAGGAGGGGCCTCGCGCTTCTTTTCCTCAACCGCCGTCACTGGTCTCCCCCGCACCGTCGCGCAGGACACGGACCGCACTCGCGAACGCGTCGCCGCGCTCGCCGTAGGAGCGGTACATGTCCAACGACGCCGCGGCGGGGGCCAGCAGCACCACATCTCCAGGTCGCGCCAGGGCGCGGGCCGCCTTCACCGCCGCAGTCATGGTGTCATCGTCACCCGAAGGGAGGCTGTTGACCGGGACATCCGGCGCGTGTCGCGCAACAGCGGCGGCGATCACGGGTGAATCCACGCCGAAGAGGACGACTCCGCGCAGCCTTCCGGCGATCGAGCCGACGAGCTCGTCCACGGAAGCGCCCTTGAGCTGGCCACCGGCGATCCAGACGACGTTCAGATGGGCGCGCAGCGAACCGCTCGCCGCGTGCGGGTTGGTCGCCTTGGAGTCGTTGATGTACCGGACGCCGTCGATCTCGCCGATCTCCTCGGCGCGGTGCGGGGCGGGCCGGTACTCGCGCAGGCCCTTGGCGACGTGTTCGCCGCTGACGCCGTACGCGCGGGCCAGCGCGGCCGCGGCGAGCGCGTTGGAGACGTTGTGCGGACCGGCGGGACGGACGTCGGCCAGCGTGCCGAGTTCGTCGGCGCTGGTCGCCGGTTCGGCGACGAAGGCGCGGTCGACCAGCAGGTCCTCCACGATCCCGAGTTCGCCGGGGCGCGGGGTGTCCATGCCGAAGGCGACGCGGCGGGCGTCGGCGGGCGCGTGCTGGTCGGCAAGCCGGATCGACCACTCTTCGTGCAGGTTGTGCACCACGTTCCGGGAGTGGGTGTGGACCCGGCCCTTCGCGGCCGCGTACTCCTCCATCGAGCCGTGCCAGTCGAGGTGGTCCTCGGCGAGGTTCAGCACCACCGACGCGAGCGGGGCCAGCGTGGACGACCAGTGCAGCTGGAAGCTCGACAGCTCCACCGCGAGCACCTCGTGCCCGGCGCGCACCGCGTCGAGGACCGCGAAGCCGACGTTCCCGCAGGCCACGGCGTCGACCCCGGCGGTGCGCAGGATCGACTCCAGCATCCCGACCGTGGTGGTCTTGCCGTTGGTGCCGGTGATCGCGAGCCACACCGGCGGCTTGTCGCGCAGCTGCCCGACCCGCCACGCCAGCTCGACGTCGCCGATCACCTCGATGCCCGCTTCGGCCGCCGCCACCAGCAGCGGCGACGTCGGCTTCCAGCCGGGGCTGGTCACGACCAGCTCGACACCTTCGGGCGGCTCCGTCAGGCCCGGCACCAGGTCGGCGCCGAGCCCTTCGAGTTCCGCCAGCCGTTCGGCGTTGCCGTCGGTGACGGTGATCCGCGCGCCCAGGTCTGCCAGGACGGGGACGATGGACTTGCCGGTGACCCCGGCTCCGGCGACGAGGACGTGACGCCCGGCGAGCTCCATGTGCTAACCCCCGAAGCTGAGCTGTTCGCTGTAGAACAGGCCCAGGCCGAACATGCAGCAGATGGCCGAGAGCAGCCAGAACCGGATGATGACCGTCGTCTCCGCCCAGCCCGCGAGTTCGAAGTGGTGATGGAACGGCGCCATCCGGAACAGCCGCCGCCTGGTCGTGCGGAACACCGCGATCTGCGCGACCACCGAGATCATCTCGACCATGAACAGACCGCCGATGACGATGGCGAGCAGTTCGGTGCGAGTGGTCATCGACAGACCGGCGACCAGGCCACCGAGGGCCAGCGAACCGGTGTCACCCATGAAGATCTTCGCCGGGGCCGCGTTCCACCAGAGGAACCCGACGCAGGCCCCGGTCGCCGCCGCGGCCACTACGGCCAGGTCCAGCGGGTCACGGACGTCGTAACAGGCCGTCTGCGGGGTGACCGCGCACGAGAGGCGCGTCTGCCAGAAGGCGATGACGACGTAGGTCGCCAGGACCATCGCCGCGGTGCCGCCGGCGAGACCGTCGAGGCCGTCGGTGAAGTTCACCGCGTTCGACCAGCCCGAGATGACGATGTAGCAGAAGATCACGAAGAACACCGACGGGAAGGTGATCAGCGCGAGATCCCGCACGTAGGACAGGCTTTCCGAGGCCGGGGTCAGCCCGCGCTCGTCGGCGAACTGCAGCGCCAGGATCGCGAAGGCGATCGTGACCACCAGCTGGCCGACCAGTTTCGCGGTCTTGTTCAGGCCGAGGTTGCGCTGCTTGCGGATCTTGATGAAGTCGTCGAGGAACCCGACGAGGCCGAGGCCCACGGCCAGGAGCAGGACCAGCAGGCCCGAAGCGGACGGGCCGCCGGTGCCGTTGCCGCCGCTGAGCGCGCTGATCAGATGAGCCACGAAATACCCGACGACCATCGCGACGATGATCGCGACACCACCCATCGTCGGGGTACCGCGTTTGGATTTGTGTCCCTGCGGTCCTTCCTCCCGGATCTCCTGGCCGAAGCCCTGCCGGGAGAAGACCCGGATCAGATAGGGAGTGAGGAGGATGGAGACCAGCAGGCCCGCCGCGGCCGCGATCAGGATGCTGATCACGCGTCACCACCGTTCGAGCGTTCTTGAGAGGGGGAAGGGGCTACTACAGGGGATTCGGCATCGGTTGCGGGAGCGGCGAGCACGGCGTCGGCCACCCGCCACAGAGCGGCGGCCTTGGACGCCTTCACCAGCACCACGTCTCCCGCGCGGAGCTGATCATGCAGCAGGGCGATGGCGGCCTCGACGTCGGGTACCAGTACCGACTCCTCACCCCAGGAACCCTCTTGCTGCGCGCCCTGGTGGGTGGCCGCGGCCGCCTGGCCGATGACCACGAGCTTGTCGATGTTGAGCCGGACGACGAGCCTGCCGATGCCGTCGTGCGCGGCGACCGAGTCGTCGCCGAGGTCGCCCATGACGCCGAGCACGGCCCAGGAACGGCGCGTCGCGCTCATCGACGCGAGCGCCTTGAGAGCGGCCCGCATCGACTCGGGGCTGGCGTTGAACGAGTCGTTGAGCACCGTGACACCGTCGGCGCGGGTGGTGACCTCCATGCGGCGTTCGGAGCGCCGTTCGAGGCTCGACAGACGGGCGGCGACCTCCTCGACCGTCGAACCCATCTCCAGGGCGACGGCGGCGGCGCTGAGCGCGTTGCCGACTTGGTGCTCGCCGTAGAGCGGCAGTTTCACCGGCGCTTCGCCGTCCGGGGTGACCAGGCGGAACGACGCGCGCGCTTCGCCGTCGAGGGTGATGTCCACGGCGCGGACCTGCGCGGACGCGCTCTCACCGACGAACACCACCCGGGCGGTGGTCCGGCTCGCCATCGCCGCGACGTACGGATCGTCGAGGTTCAGGACCGCGACACCGCCGTCTTCGGCGCTCGGCAGGGCCTCGACGAGCTCGCCCTTGCCCTTCGCGATGCCCTCGCGCGAGCCGAACTCGCCGACGTGCGCGGTGCCGACGTTGAGCACGACCCCGATCCGCGGCGGCGCGATGGCCGCCAGCTCGGCGATGTGACCGGGCCCGCGGGCGGACATCTCCAGCACCAGCTGCCGGGTCGAGGAGTCGGATCGCAACGCCGTCCAGGGGTGGCCAAGCTCATTGTTGAACGACCCCGGCGGCGCCACCGTCGGGCCGAGCGGCTCCAGCAGCTGGGCGATGATGTCCTTGGTCGACGTCTTGCCCGCCGAACCGGTGACCCCGACGACGGTCAGGTGGTCTCCGGAAAGCTTCTGGACCACGTGCCGGGCGAGCTTCGCCAGCGCGGCCAGCACCGCGGCGCCCGCCCCGTCCTTGTCCGAGACCAGCGCGAACGCCCGGTCGTGGGCGACACCGGCGTCGAGCGGCGGCACGATGACGGCCGGGGCGTCGACCTCGCGGGCCGCGAGCACGGCGACGGCGCCGGACTCGACCGCCCGCGCGGCGAAGTCGTGGCCGTCGACCTTCGCGCCGGGCAGCGCGATGAACAGGCCGCCGGGCGTGATCTCGCGGGTGTCGAATTCGACGCTCCCGGTGACCTCGGCGGTCCCGTCGGTCCGATGCAGCCTGC
This sequence comes from Amycolatopsis thailandensis, assembly GCF_002234405.1. Taxonomy (GTDB): domain Bacteria; phylum Actinomycetota; class Actinomycetes; order Mycobacteriales; family Pseudonocardiaceae; genus Amycolatopsis; species Amycolatopsis thailandensis. The sequence goes on from NZ_NMQT01000076.1 coordinate 10,688, forward strand.
CGCCGACGATGGCGGCGATCTCGGCCAGGCTGAGCACGATCACACTGTCTCCAGACGTCTGCGGATGGCGGCGGCCAGCTCTTCCCGGTCGGAGAACGGGTGCACGACACCCTGGATCTCCTGGCCGGTCTCGTGGCCCTTGCCCGCGATGAGCACGATGTCGCCGGGCTGGGCGAGTTCGACCGCGTGGACGATGGCGTCCCGGCGGTCGGCGATCTCGAGGATCTCGCCGCCCAGGGCGGGCCCGGCGTTGCGGGCACCGGCCAGCATGGCCGCCCGGATCGCGGCCGGATCCTCCGACCGCGGGTTGTCGTCGGTCACGATCAGCACCTCGCTGCGCCGGACCGCCGCCTCGCCCATCACCGGGCGCTTGGCGGTGTCACGGTCCCCGCCGCAGCCGAGGACGGTGATGATCCGGCCCTCGGTGCGGGCGCGCAGCGCGTCGAGCCCCTGCGCGACGGCGGCGGGCTTGTGCGCGTAGTCGACCACCGCGGTGAACGGCTGGCCGAGGTAGACCCGCTCCATCCGGCCCGGCACCTCGACCGAGGCGAGCCCGGCGACAATGGCTTCGAGCGGGACACCGGCGGTGTTGAGGATCGCGGCCGCGAGCACGGCGTTCGCCACGTTGAACTCACCCGGCAGCGGGATCTTCGCCGACGCGGCGAGCCCGTCGGGTCCGTGGAGGGTGAAGGTCTGCTCCCCCGCCGGCGTCGGTGTCAGGTCGGTGGCGCGCCACAGCGCGTCCGTGCCCGGCTCGGTGGAGACGGTCACCGTGTGCGGGGTGAGCAGCGCCTGGCCCCAGGCGCTGTCGACGACGACCACCTCGGCGGTGGAGCGGCCGTCGAACAGCAGCGACTTGGCGGCGAAGTACTCCTCCATGTCCTTGTGGAAGTCCAGGTGGTCCTGGGACAGGTTGGTGAAGGCCCCGACCGCGAACCGCGTGCCGTTAACCCGGCCCAGCGACAGCGCGTGGCTGGAGACCTCCATCGGGACGTGCGTGACGCCGCGTTCCACCATCACCGCCAGGAGCGCCTGCAGATCCGGCGCCTCGGGGGTGGTGAACCCGCTGGCCAGCCGCTCGCCCGCGATCCGGGTCTCGACCGTGCCGATCAGCCCGGTGGTGAGCCCGGCGGCCTTGAGCCCGGCGTCGACCAGGTACGAGGTCGTGGTCTTGCCGGACGTCCCGGTGATCCCCAGGACGGACAGCTCCAGCGACGGCTCGCCGTAGATCCAGGCCGCGATCTCGCCGAGAGCGGCCCGTGGGTCCTGGTGGACCAGGATCGGCACGCCGGCGTCACGGAGCACCGGGCGCTCGGCGCCGGCCTCGTCGGTGAGCACGGCGGCCGCGCCGGCGGCGATGGCCTGGTCGCTGAAGTCCGCTCCGTGGGCACGGGCACCGGGAAGCGCGGCGAAGAGGTCACCGGGGAGGACATGCTGCGCGCGCAGCGTGCTGCCCGTGACCGTCAGCTCGGCCGCGGCCGTGTAGTCGTCGTCACCGACCACGAGGCGGGCGCCCGCCCTGGCGAGCAGCGTGCCCAGCGGCATCGGCTCGATCCTGGCCGGACGAGGGGGCGCGGCGACGGCCTTGACCGGGCTGTCCGGGACCTGGGCAGCCGTCGCGCCGGACCCGCTTTCGACGGCGGGACCGCTGCGGGGATCTGAAGTAGGCACCGACACAGCCAAGGAGGTTACCGGCGTGGCATTCGGGTGACTGAAGCGGTGCGGGGTGTGAGCGCGACGATCATGCCCGTGGTAATGGGTTTCGTGAGCTCTCCTTGGCACGCAAGGGCTTTCGACTGTCGCTTGAGGACTTCGGGGCCGAGCGGGCCCGGATTTTTCGCCGCTGCGTGGCGCGGGGAACCGTTCACACACAGCGACGACGCCGCTCTACGGCGCCGTGCCGGACATGGATGACGCGAAAGCCACTTTCGCAACGTTGAAGGTTGCGAAAGTGGCTTTCGCAACGCGGGGCCGGGCCGCTCAGCCCGGGTGACCGAAGCCGGATCTCGCGTGCTTAAAGCCGGGACTCGCGTGTTCGGAGCCGGATCTCGCGTGCTTGAAGCCGGATCTCACGTGTTCGGAGCCGGATCTCGCGTGCTTAAAGCCGGGACTCGCGTGTTCGGAGCCGGATCTCGCGTGCTTAAAGCCGGATCTCACGTGTTTCGGGCCGGATGAGGGAGTTCCGCCTTCAAGCACGCGAGTTCCGGCTTTGATCACGCGAGTTCCGTCTTCGAGCACGCGAGTCACGTGTCCGATCACGCGTGTCACGTCAGGAAAGCACCAGAGGTACCTGAGGTGTGGGTCCGTCCGAGAGCGGGATCTGGAACCGCTGCGCCAGATAGGCGGCCACCGAGTGGAACAGCGGCGCGGACGAGCCCCCGCCCGGAAGCGACGTGTCCGGCGCGTCGAGCCGGATGCCGACCACGAAACGCGGGTTGTCGGCGGGCAGGATCCCGGCGAAGGTGATGTTGTACAGCTGGTTGCTGTACTTCTTCGTCTGCGGGTCGACCTGCTGACCGGTGCCCGTCTTGCCCGAGATCTGGTACCCCTCCAGCGCCGCCTTCGGCCCGGTGCCGCTCTGCTGCCCGCGGCCGCTCTGCGTCACCGCGCGCATCATCTCGCGGACGGTCTTCGCCGCCTGCGGGCTGATGACCTGCACGGTCTTCGGCGCCGGTTCGGGGACGACGGTCCCGTCCGGGTTGACCTTCGCCTTGACGACCCGCGGTTCCACGCGCAGCCCGTCGTTCGCGATGGCCTGGTACATCCCGGCCATCTGCACGACGGTCATCGAGAGGCCCTGTCCGATCGGCAGGTTCCCGAAAGTCGTGGCGTACCACTGGTTCCGGGGCGGTACGACGCCCGGGCTCTCGCCGGGGAGGCCGAGCCCGGTGCGCTGGCCGAGACCGAACTTCTTGAGCAGGTCCGCGTACTTGTCCTCACCGAGCTTCTGCGCCAGCAGCAGGGTCCCGACGTTCGACGACTTCGCGAAGATGCCGGTGGTGGTGAACTGCTGCGTGCCGTGGTGCCAGGCGTCCTTGACGATCTTGTCCGCGACCTGCAACGAACCCGGGACCGCCTGTGACGACTCCGGCGTGGTGATGCCCGCGTCGATCGCGCCCGCGGCGGTGACGATCTTGTTCACCGAACCGGGTTCGAACGGCGTGGTCACCGCGCGGTTGTTGAGGTTCTCCGTCTCGCTGCGCGAAGCCGGGTCGTTGAGGTTGACCGTCTTGTCGTTGGCCAGGGCGTAGACCTCGCCGGTCTTCGAGTCCATGATGACGGCCTGGCCGCCCTTGGCCTTCGATTTGACGACGTACTCGCTCAGCTGCCGCTGCAATTCGTACTGGAGATCGGTGTCGATCGTCAGCTGCAGGTCCGAACCCGGGACGGCGTTCTGGATGTCCCGTTCGGTACCGGGGATGACGAGGTTGTCGTTGCCGTTCCGGGTGTTGACGATCTTGCGGCCCGGCGTTCCGGCGAGGTCGTTGTCCCGCGACGCTTCGAGCCCGTAGCCACCGTGCAGGTTGTGCTTGGAGAGGTCCTTGTCGTCGGTACGCCAGTTCGCGTAGCCGATGATGTTCGCGCCCACCGAGTCGCCGGGGTACTCCCGCTTGGAGCGCTTCTCGACGCTGATCCACGGGAATTGCTTGACGATCGACTCGGCGACCGAGGGCTCGATGTCGTGGACCAGGTAGGTGAACGCGTCCGGCTTGTGGAACTTGTCCAGCAGTTCCTTTTCGGTGATCACACCGGGCAGCTTGGCCGAGATCACCTTCGCCGCGGCCGCCACGTCGGCCTCGAAGGTATTGCCCTTGGTCGGGTTCTTCGCGGCGAAGTCGTCCCTGGTCTTGTGAAGCCAGTTCAGGCTCACCGCGAGGGTCCGCACCTCGATGCTGAACGCGATCTTCGTCCCGTTGCGGTCCATGATGGACCCGCGCTGCGCGGGACTTTCGATCACCGACGTCCGCTGCCGTTCCGCTGCCTCGGACAGCGCGCCGGCCTCGAACCACTGCACCTGCACCAGTTTGAGACCGGCGAGCACCATCACGACGATCAACAGGATCCGGACGCCGGTGAACCGGCTCCGGTTCCCCCCGTTGCCCCGCCGGGCGGTGGCGCGACGGGTCCCGGCGGCATAGGTCCGCCGAGCGCTGCCCGCCGACCGGGACCGGGCCTGTGCCGGACGGCCGGGTGACATCACTGACCTCCCTGCGCCGGGGGTGGCGAATTCTCCTGCGGGACCGCGGGCTGGTCACCTTCGATCGGCGCGCCCTGCTGGGTGCCTTCGGCGGGCGGCACCGTCGCGGCCTGGGTCGGAGGCGCCTCGCCGGTGGCCTTCTTCGGCTCACCGACCACAGTGGACTGTCCTTCCGGGCCGACCACGATGTGCGCGGGGTCGCCGCCGGGCACCATGCCGAGCTCCCTGGCCTTGGGCGCCAGGGAGGCGGGCGACTCGGCCTTCGCGACCTCGCGTTGCAGCCGTTCCTTCGACTCGGCGAGCCCGGCGTTGGTCGTGCGGAGCTGTTCGAGCCGGTACGAGTCGGCGATGGCCTGCGTGGTCAGCCACAGCGTGCACGCCACGCCGACGGCCAGCATGCCCATCATCATCAGCACGAACGACGCGCGCGAGCGCGGCCAGCGCAGCTTGAGCTTCTTCTTCGGCTCTTCCTTGCCCGTGCCGCCTTCGGCATCGGGACGGTTGCGTTGCTGGTCTCGCTGCAGCAGGTCGGCGCGCTGGGCACGGCGCGCGTAGGCGCGTTCCGCCGCCGACGTCCGACCACGGGAGGCGCGGGTGGACTTCGTGGTCTCGGTGGTGTCCGGCGTTTCCTCGACCGTGCTGGTCGCGCGGGCACGCCGTCCGGGCGCCGGTGTCCGGCGGCCGCGGGACTTCGCGGGAGCGGTCATCGTGCTCGGTCTCCGATCCGTTCGGCGGCTCGCAGCCGCACGGAGGCGGCCCGTGTGTTCTGTTCGGTCTCCGCCTCGCCGGCCTTCTCGGCCCCTCTGGTGAGCAGTTTCAGTTCCGGGCCGTGACCCGGCAGTTCGACCGGAAGCCCTTCCGGGGTCCGGGATTTCGCCAGTTCCGCGAAGGCCTGCTTGACCAGCCTGTCCTCGAGGGACTGATAGGACTCGACGACGATGCGGCCGCCGACGGCGAGCGAGGACAGCGCCCGCGGCATCGCCCGCCGCAGCACCTCCAGTTCGCCGTTGACCTCGATCCGCAGCGCCTGGAAGGTGCGTTTCGCCGGATGCCCGCCGGTGCGCCTGCTGGCCGCGGGGACCGCGTCGTACAGCAGTTCCACCAGCCGCCCGCTGCGTGTGAAGGGTTCCTTCTCTCGTTCCGCCACAACGGCTTTGACGATCCGCTGGGCGAATCGTTCCTCGCCGTAGTCACGCAGGATCCGGATCAGCTCGCCCGGCGTGTAGGTGTTGAGCACGTCGGCGGCGGTGATCCCGGTGGTCGGGTCCATCCGCATGTCGAGCGGGGAATCCTTGGAGTAGGCGAAACCACGCTCGGCGCGGTCCAGCTGCATCGAGGAGACACCGAGGTCGAACAGGATCCCGTCCACTCTGGACAGTCCAAGGCCCTGGAGCGCGGACGGCATCTCGTCGTAGACGGCGTGCACGAAGTCGACGCGATCACCGTGCGGCGCAAGGCGTTTCGCGGAGAGTTCCAGCGCGTTGGGGTCACGGTCGAGCGCGACCAGGCGCAACGAGGGGAACGCGGTGAGCAGCGCGTCGGAATGACCGCCGAGTCCGACGGTCGCGTCGACCAGCACGGCCTCGCGGTCGGAGAAGACCGGCGAGAACAGCTCGACGATGCGGTCGAGCAGCACCGGGACGTGCTCGTGTTCGTCTGCCATGTCTTCCCCCCTTTCCTGTAGTGCCGGGGAAGATGCCGGATGCCGTCAGGTCCCTGTCCGCCCGCCTGCTGACCTGGTACCGGGGAAGGTGTACCAGGGCCACTGAGCGGACAGAGGCCTCACGGCATCCGTGTGGGCGGTTCCCGGCGTGCCCGAAGCGTGAACCCGCGCCCCCCGACGGCGTGGGTGCTTCCTCGGCCACGTCTAGAAGACGCCCGGCAGAACTTCCTCTCGAGCCTTCGCGTAGCTGTCCTCGTGTTCGTCCAGGTAGCCCTGCCACGCTTGGGCGTCCCAGATCTCCAGCCTGGTGATCGCCCCGATCACCACGCACTCCTTGTTCAACCCGGCATAGCGTCGGAGCTCGGACGCGATCGCGATACGTCCTTGCCCGTCCGGGCGTTGTTCGTCCGTCCCGGCGAAGAGATAACGCTGATAGGCCCGGACCGCCTCGTTCGTGAACGGGGCGTCGGCGACCTTCCTCGCCATCTGCTCGAACTCGGCCCGGGGAAAGACGAAGAGACAGTGATCCTGTCCCTTGGTGACCATCAGCCCACCGGCGAGCGCGTCGCGGAACTTCGCGGGCAGCGTGAGCCGCCCCTTGTCATCCAGTTTCGGGGTGTGGGTGCCGAGGAACACCGGCTCCACCTCCCTACCGATCCTGGCTGCGAACAACCAAGGTCGGCCACGGGGCTCCCTTCTGCCCCACTGCGCACCACCGTACCCCACTTTTCACCACAGTCAACGCGGCAAAAGCCGCCACCACTCCGTCGTGTCAGACGTTTCCGCTGGTCAGCCAAGTGGGGCCAGGTGGGGGTGTGGTGGGGGACGGTGGCCAAGATCCCCCTCTGCGGGTATCGAAGCAACCTCACCCATGCCTGATGCGTCCGGATATCGGCAGCCGGAACCCTGCCAGGGGGCGGAGTGGGGGTGAAAGTGGGGAATCCGGTGGGGAGCGGTGGGGGCATTGTGGAGCGTCGCCCGCGACGGATTCCGTACCAGAAGGGACTTCCCAGCGAGCCTCGTGAGTGGTAATGGCGGTTCTGACCGTCCTCTTCACTCACGAGCCCGGCGTCGTCGGTTCATCCCAGGAATCCCCGGCCGTCCTAATCGGACACCTCAGCGCTCGCGCTTGCGGCGTCCGTTCATCCCGGACGTGGCGCGACGGCTGACGCCGCGCCAGTCCTTGGGCTTCTCCTTCGGTTCCGGCAGGAGCCGGTCGAGACGACCACCCACCCAGAACCCGGCGAGCCAACCAGGGATCACGCTCACGAAGACGAGAAGGATCCACCAGCCGTCGGCGACCGGCCACGAGGGCCGGTCGACCGGAACCACGGAAGATCCGCCCTGCGAACTGTTCTTCTTCCGGTACTTGAACTCTTCGACAGCCACGCTGCCGCTCAGAGCGGAGACCGAGGTGACGATCGTGCTGGAGACCTGTTCTTCACCAGGGGAAACGTTGTCCCACCGGACTTCCGCCTCGCACGAGTACGTCATCCAGGTGTGGACCGCGCTCCTCCCGCACTGCCCGACCTGCGCGGTACCGGTCCTGACGAGCGTTCCCCACGGCTCGAAACCGACCACCCACTGCAAAGAGAACATCAGCCACAGTGTGAGAAGGACGCCGAGTGCGCCCATCACGCCCGGAGGCCACCACCGCGCGCGGCGGGCCCTGTCACCTTGTCCGGTCATCAGTCATCGTCGTCGAGCGAGCCGCT
>NZ_NMQT01000077.1 GCF_002234405.1 Amycolatopsis thailandensis
CGGCGATCTGCTGCAGGGTCGCGTTGACGTCCGAGGTGAGCGTGGTGGTCATCGACTGCACCGAGATCGGGTGCTCGCTGCCGACGCCGACCGGCCCGACCTGCAGCTGTCGGGTCTTGCGACGCTCGGAGAGGACGGGAGGAGGAAGCGCTGGCATACCAAGCGCGACGGTCATCGAGTGGCCTCCGCCGAGGTGGGAGCGCCCTCGGGAAGAGCCGGTATGGACGCCGACGCCACCCGCGCGATCGAGGGGCCGTCGAGTCCGCACGCGCGAAGGATGGTGGCACGATCGCCGTGGGCGAGGAACGACTTGGGCAACCCCAGAGTCACCACCGGAGTCGTGACCCGGGTGTCCGAAACGGCCTCGCGCAGGGCGGAACCCATCCCTCCAGCGCGGACACCGTCCTCGACCGTCACCACGAGCCGGTGCCGCGCCGCGAAGTGTACGAGCACCGGATTGACCGGCAGGATCCAGCGGGGGTCCACCACGGTCACGCCGAGGCCTTCGCTCTCCAGGAGTTCAGCGGCTTCCAGCGCGGCGGTGGCGGTGACCCCGGCGGCGACGATCAGGACGTCCAACGGCATGCCGGGGCTGCGGCGCAGCAGGTCGACACCGTCCATCCGTTGCATGGCGGGGATCGCGGGTCCCGCGGTCGCCTTGGGAAAACGCACCGCCGTCGGGCCGGTGGACACCGCGACCGCTTCGCGAAGCAACAGCGAGAGCTGGTCAGCGTCCCGCGGGGCCGCGACACGCATGCCGGGTATGCGGCCGAGCAGGGCCAGATCCCACATCCCGTGGTGGCTGGGGCCGTCGGGCCCGGTGACCCCCGCGCGGTCCAGGACGAACGTCACCGGCAGTCCGTGCAGGGCGACGTCCATCAAAGCCTGGTCGAACGCGCGGTTGAAGAAGGTCGCGTACACGCAGACCACCGGATGGCTCCCGCCCATCGCGAGACCGGCGGCCGAGGTCACCGCGTGCTGCTCGGAGATACCGACGTCGATGACCCGCTCCGGGAATTCCCGGGCGAACCGGCCGAGCCCGACGGGCAACAGCATGGCGGCGGTCATCGCGACCACGTCTTCGTGCTCGGCGCCGATCTCGGCGATGACGTCCCCGAACAGGCTGGTCCAGCTCCGGCCCGACCCGGGCTTCTGTTCGCCGGTCTCCGGATCCATCGCGCCGACGGCGTGCATCCGGTCCGCTTCGTCGTTTTCGGCGTGGACGTACCCGTGTCCCTTCTCCGTCACACAGTGCACGACGGTCGGCTCGCGCCGAGACGCGGCCTCGCGGAGCGCCTCTTCCACCGCCGCCGTGTCGTGCCCGTCGACCGGGCCGAGGTAACCGAGACCGAGGAGTTCGAAGAGAGTGGTTCCGGTGCCTTCACCCGAGCGGAGGGCGGCGAGGTGGTCGGCGAGGCCGCCGGCCGTGGGCGCGTAGGAGCGGCCGTTGTCGTTCAGCACCACAACGACGGGGGAGCCGCCGGCGCCGAGATTGTTCAGTGCCTCCCAAGCGAGACCACCGGTCAAGGCTCCGTCACCGACCACGGCGACCGCTGTCCGGTCGTTCTCGCCCCGCAACCGGAACGACTTGGCCAGGCCATCCACATAGGACAGGGCGGTCGAGGCGTGCGAGTTCTCGACCAGGTCGTGGACGGATTCGTAGTTCTGCGGATACCCGGCGATCCCACCGGCCTTGCGCAGGGTGCCGAAGTCGACCGCGCGTCCGGTGAGGATCTTGTGCACGTAGGACTGATGGCCGGTGTCGAAGACGATCTTGTCCTTCGGCGAGTCGAACACGCGGTGCACCGCCAGCGTGAGCTCGACGACCCCGAGGTTCGGGCCGAGGTGACCGCCTGTGCGGCTCACCTCCCGGACCAGGAACGTCCTGATCTCCTCGGCCAGCTTGGACAGTCGATCGTGGCCGAGCTCCTTGAGCTCCGAGAGGCCCGGAAAGGATCGGGTCACGTGAGTTCACCTCTTCCCATGAATAGTCAGCCGGTCTGCCGTCGTACGGCCGCGGGCAGTCCGAAGTGGATCGTCTCGCGGGTGACGGCGCGTTCTTCGACGGTGACCTCGCCGAGGCCGCCCAGGGCGGCCACGACCTGGTCGACCAGTCCCGGCGGAGTGGAGGCGCCGGAGGTCACTCCGACCGTGTCCGCCCCCGCCAGCCATTCGGGCCGGATGTCGGCGGTGTCACCGATGAGGTGCGCGGACTTGCCCGCGCGGCCGGGGATTTCGGCCAGTCGCACGGAGTTCGACGAGTTCGGGGATCCGACGACCAGGACCAGGTCGGCCTCGGCCATGATCGCCTTCACCGCGTTCTGCCGGTTCGTGGTGGCATAGCAGATGTCTTCGGTCGGCGGTTCGCGCAGCGCGGGGAACTTCGCGCGCAGGGCCTTGACGACGTCCGCTGTCTCGTCGACGCCGAGCGTCGTCTGCGTGAGGTAGGAGATCCGCTCCGGATCGGGCAGGTCGAGATCTGCGACGTCGGCCGCGGTTTCGACGAGCACTGTCGCGTCCGGTGCCTCACCCATCGTGCCCTCGACCTCTTCGTGTCCCGCGTGACCGATCAGGACGATCGTGTCACCGCGTGCCGCGAACCTCTTGGCTTCGGAGTGCACCTTCGTCACCAGCGGGCAGCTGCCGTCGATCACTTCGAGACCACGTCGGTCGGCTTCCTTCCGTACTGCGGGGGAGACGCCGTGTGCGGAGAAGACCACGGTGGCCCCGTCGGGCACCTCGTCGAGCTCGTCGACGAACTTCGCGCCCCGGCTCGCCAGGTCGTCGACGACGTGTGCGTTGTGGACGATCTGTTTCCTGACGTAGACAGGGGTTCGCCGATCCTCGAGGACTCTTTCGACTATCTCGATCGCCCTTTCCACCCCCGCGCAGAAAGACCGCGGGGAAGCCAGCAACACCCGTCGGGGCGCGGTGACCGCGCTCCAGGTGGCCACGACCCGGCTGACGGTGTCGTGGTGGGCGGTGGAAGCACCGGCGAAGACCGCGAGATCCTCGTAGTCATCGAGAGGTTTGCTGACGATGTGCAGGGTCTGGTCCGCTGTGTCGAGCCGCGAACGTTCCTGGATCGGGACACCGGCGCGACGGAGTGATCCACGGAGCAGACCGCTCGCCGGGCAGCGGAGGATCCTGTCCCCATCGTGTAGTTCCGGGCTCAGTACCGCGTAACCCGCCTCGGTCTCAGCCTCGGCAGCTCCGGATTCGGTACGCATCGACACCTCTCTCGCGGACGCTGGGCGTTCCGAGCCCGATCGTCGTCCGTGTGGCCCCGGAACGTGCTGTGTCATCTCCGGATTCTGGAACAGGGCGTGGCTGGACCAAAACGGGCGTTCCACGCGGCGGACCCGCGGGACGGCCCTCCTGCTGCCTGGCAGCTCCATGACGACTTTTTGAGGGTTGCTGTGGTAGGGGGTCGTGAGCGGCGGAGGCTCGGAGGTGTCGCGAAAGCCACTTTCGCAACGGTGAAGGTTGTGAACGTGGCTTTCGCATCACGACCACCCCGCCTCAACGGACCCGACCCAGCGGTCCCGATGGCATCACGCGTCGCGACATGCCCACAACTCCTTCGCCAGGTCGGTCCAGGTGGTCGTGAGTGGCAATGAGTGTTCTATTGAGGGGTAGGCAAAGGTGTCCTGTCGGGTGTCGAGTCCGTGACCTGCGCTCGACGGTGACGACCGAGGCGAAGGGGACTTTCCCCTCATCGCATGAGCGGAAAGTCCCCTTCACCTCGGGTCTTGCGGTCGTCGTGGGTGACGGAGGCCCGGAGGTGTCACGAAAGCCACTTTCAGGACGCCTGATGTCCCGAAAGTGGCTTTCGCGACACCCGAGGCCGACGTGCGGACGAGCGACACAACACGCCACATTTGCCTTACCCCTCAAATAGAACCCGAAACGCCACTCACGACCCGTGCGAGCCGGTCAGGGGAGCGGAGCCTCGTCGTCGCCCGACGTGTTCATGATCTCGATCACCACATCGTGCGACTGGCCGCCGGTGCGAGCGCGCGACTCGCCGACCCGGAAAAGGTGCTCCGCGACGGCCGAAATCTCCGAGTCGGGGCCGAACCGTTCTTGCCGGCGGGCTCTCCTCGCCGCTTCTTCACGAGTGAACCATTCAGCCGCACGTGCTTTGAGCTCGGACGCGCGCGCCTTGGCTCGCGCCGAGGCCTGCGCGGTGCCGGTGGCGGGGGAGTCGAAGAGGCCGGTGATGAAGACATGCGGGTAGTCGTATCCGGCGTTCGCCGCAACCCGAAGCGCGCGCACGTAGACGTGACGGAAGAGGTTCTCCAGATGCCGGTTGCCGTCGCGGACGACAGCCGGACCTGGCGGGAACCTGACCTCGACCTGCCGGGGGAGCGTGATCGGCTCCGCGCCGGGGACCGGTGGCCTGGCGTAGGCGGCGCCGGGTGGAGCGACATGGGCGTCGAGGACGGACGGGGCGGGTGCGGCCGGCGTCGCGGGCCCCACCGCCGGTGGCGCCAGGTAGGCCTCGGCGGCTTCGGCGGCCATGGTGGCCCGCTGCTCAGCCATGGCCGCTCGCTCGGCGTTCTCGGTCGCGGTCAACGGGTGCCACGGCACCGACGGCGCGGCGAGGCCCGAGTCCCGGACCGCCTCCGTGTGGCCGAGCTCGTGCCGCCAGCCGATGGGCTCCCGCGAGTGGACGGCGACGAGCTCACCGTTTCTGAACAAACCCCAACGTAGAGCGAAAGAGGTCCGGCCGTCGGACAAAAGCTGGTCGATCGGTGCGAGGACCGAGCCGCCCAGGGTTTCGGAGAGGATGGCGGCGAGCGACAAATCGGGCCGGACCGGATGGTCGGGACGCTGCCCCGGCTGTTCACCGGCTCGGTCGGAAAGCAGCAGCACCCTGTGCGAGCCGGGCGCCATATCGCGCACCCAGGTCGCGAAGTCGCGATAAGAAACCCGGGTGCTGTCCCTCAGAAGCACCTCACCTCGGGGATTCGGCTGGGCCCAGATCGTCAGGACACCGTGGAACGGACGCAACGCTCCCCAGTCCAACCCCATGAGATCCGTCCGCGACGGGAAGATCATCGCCCCGCCGGGCGCCTCCATGGCCAAAGCCGGGCCTTCCGCTACGAGGAATCCGAGCTCGGCCAGGCGCTCTGGGCCGAAGGAGGGGGAAAAACGGAGTGGCCCGAGCATCGACGAGTCGACTCCGTGAGGATCCCGATAGGTGAATGTGGGCACCCGCGCCGGAGCCTGGGGGAAGGGCGGAATCTCGACGAAGGCGCTGCGACGTCGTTCCGTCAAGGTGCCGCCGAGGCTCTTGGGGGATGGGGCACGGCCGCCTGAAGTGGCCACGATCGCCTGTGCCAGCTGCGCGGGATCGGTGCTGGCTGTGCCGGACTCCCGGCTTTCGTGCTCCTCCCTCATGCCGTTCAGGATCCGCAAGCGCACCGAATCCGCGCGTTCCTGACCGGTCGCGGTGGCCTGCGCGGTAATCCGGGAGTTTCCATACCCGGTGATCTCGATCCTGGGAAAGGGTCCTCCGGCCCGCTGGGCGTTCACCAGGGGAGAGTAGAGAGCTGTCCCTAAAGCGTGGAGTCGGTCCACGGCGTCGTGGTCCACAACCGAGCGTGCGCCTTGAGGAAATCTGATGGTTTGGTTTGTGGGGTTGAGGATGACGGCTTCGGGGTGGGGGGTGTCGCCGGGGTGGAGGGGGCGTGCGCCGTGGTGTTCGGTGATTTCGGTGTGGGGGCTGGTGGTGGTGTGAATGGTGCCTTGGTAGCCGAGTTCTTGTGCGGTGGTGCGGATTTGTTCGGTGTGGGTGGGGTCGGGGAGGCAGGTGACGAGGAGGATGTCGTGGTGTTTCCAGGTGGTGCCGAGGTAAGCGAGGGTGGTGTCGAGGGTGGTGAAGAAAGTGGCTGGGCCGGCGGGATAGGGGATGGTGTAGCCGGTGTGGTCGTGGTGGGCGAACACGAGCCGGGCGCCGGGGTGGCCGAGTTGGGTGGCGAGGTCGTAGCGGGCCGCTGCGACGCGCAGGGCGGGGGCTTCGTGCTCGGGTAGGAAGCCGACTCCGGTGATGGTGCCGTCGGCGTCGACGAGGTGTTGGTAGAGGGCGCTCGGGGCGGCGTGCGGTGTGCTCGGCCGGCTCGCGGACGAGGCGCCCGCCGCTTCTTCCGCTGTTTCCCGGAGATTGAACAGTTCGATGACGACCTCGTGGGTCGTGTCGCCGTCGTAAGGGCGGGAGCCGAGGCGGATGAAGGACTCCAGAAAAGCTTTGCTCTCTTCCGGGGATCCCGCGTCGAATGTTGATTCACGGCGTGCGGCTCGCTCGTCGAGTTCCTTGGCCATCCACTGCACTGCCAGGTCTTTGACGGTCCGTGCGCGAGTCTTTCCCAGCTGTTTCGACCTTGGCGTGTCTTCTTCGAGACCGGTGATGACCACCTGGGGAAAGGTTTCCGCCTCGTCATAGGCCTCTTGGGCGTGAAGGTATACCTGGCGAAAGAGTCGTTCGAGTTCGTTGCGGTAGCGAAGTTCGATTCTGGGCGAATCCGGTGAGAATTTGATCCTGGTTCGCGCGGGAAGTTTCACCGGCTTGGAAGCGCTGGGCAGCGGAGGCGGTGGAGGCGGTGGATTGATGTAGGCGTCCGCGGCCGCCGCAGCCGTCAACCGGTCCACGGATTGTGCGGTCTCAGCATGCCGCGGGTATTCCAGGCGGGCGGCGGCGACCGCGTAATGAACCGCGGAGCCCTCGTAGTTCCCAGTTCTGGGCCTGTCGTAGACCTCGAGCAGGGCGCCGTCGTGGAAGAGGCCCCAGCGGTTGGCGTGCAGTTCGCCTCCGTACGTCCAGGTCGTGCCGGTGAGCGTGGTGAGGACGCGGCCGTGTGTGATCGAGGACAGAATTCCGCCGAGCGAGGCTCCGGGCACGCCGGGCTGGCTTTCGGTGCGCCGCGGTTGTTCGCCGCCATGGCTGGTCAGCAGCAACAGCCTCTGGGCGTCCGGTGCTCCGTTCAGCATCTCGTGGACCCAGGTCGCGAAGTCGCGGTAGGGCATGGTGAGTCCGCCCCGGAGTAGCACCTCGCCGGTATGGTGATTCACCCGGAGCCACAGTGAGATCACACCCTGATACCGGCGAATCCGGCTCCATTCCGATCTCATCGCGACCAGGCAGTTAGGGAAGATCATCGCACCGGTCGGGCTCTCCAAGGCCAGGGCGGGGCCCGGGGGGACGAGAAAGTCCCGGGGAACCCTGATCGGATCGAACCGGCTGCCGAATCGAAGAGGCTCCATCCAGGAGATGTCCATACCGGACGGATTCCGGTACGTGAACGTGGGAACCCGTCCGGCGGGCAGTGGGAACGCCGGTATGCGCACGAACACGCCGCGGCGTCGTTCCTCGAGATCGCGGCCGCTGCTCAACGGGGATCCCGCTCGGCCGTGAGTGATCTTCGTCATCGCCTGGGGCACCAGATCGAAGTCGGGAAGCCTGTCGGCGGCGGGCCGGTTCTGGTGGGCGACGTTCAGGCCGAACAGCAGCGCGACGACCACCGAATCCGCGCGGGCGACACTCGTGGCCATGGCCCGCCCCGGACGCCGGGAGTTGCCGTAGCCGTGGACCTCGATCTCGGGAAGCTCGCCCCTGGACTCGTAGGCGTTGAGCAGGCCGTCGTAGAGGGATTCTCCCAGCTGGATGACCCGCTGGGCCGGATGATCGGCGTTGAACCAGTCTCCCGCCATCAGGTCACGGACCCCTTTGGCGAAAGTGACCGTCTGGCTTGTGGGGTTGAGGATGACGGCGTTTTCATGGGGGGTGTCGCCGGGGTGGAGGGGGCGTGCGCCGTGGTGTTCGGTGATTTCGGTGTGCGGGCTGGTGGTGGCGTGGATGGCGCCGCGATAGCCGCGTGCTCGTGCGGTGGCGCGGAACTGTTCGGTGTGGGTGGGGTCGGGGAGGCAGGTGACTAGGAGGATGTCCTGGTGTTTCCAGGTGGCACCCAGCCCGGCGAGGGTGATGTCGAGGGCGTCGAAGAGACCGGAAGCGTCGGTGGGGTCGGGGACGGTGTAGCCGGTGTGGTCGTGGTGGGCGAAGACGAGCCGGGCGCCGGGGTGGCCGAGCTGGGTGGCGAGGTCGTGGCGGGCCGCGGCGGCGTGGAGGGTGGAGGCTTCGGTTTCGGGTAGGAAGCCGACTCCGGTGACGGTGCCGTCGGCGTCGATGAGGTGCTGGTAGCGGGCGGTCGGGGTGGCTCGCGGTGTCGGCGTGGGAGCGGGGAAACCGGCGCCGACAGTGGTCCCACCCGAGCCGAGCGGTGTCGTTGCGGGGCGGGTGAGCGCGCTGTGTGCGTGGGCGGTCAGCAGGTACTGGGGGCCGGTGACCTTGTGGAGGCGCATCTGGCGGACCAGCTGCGTGAGCCGCTCCGGGTTGCGGGAATCGCGCAGGGAAGGCTTGTCGGCGAGGATCTGTTCGACGCGAAGCCTCAGGAGGTGGTGATACGCGGGGCGATCGGCGGGCAGGGATTCGAGCCGGTCACCGTGGAGGTCGGCTTCGGCCACCGCCTCGGTGATCACGCGGAGCAGGTCCGGCTCCGGCCCGGTGACCCCGTCCCGGCGCAGTCGCGTGGCCAGCTGCTCGACGGTGTCGGTCTTGTGGGTCCAGGCGGTGGCGTAGGCGAGATGCCCGATGATCTCGCGGTTCCCGGCATCGGCCGAGTCGAGAACGCGGCCCAGGATCGCCCCGGCCGGCCGGGGAGCCAGCAGCGCCCGGGCGGCCTCGGGGTCCATGGCGGGGAGCCCCAGGCGGGCCTCCACCAGCTGATGCAGGCCACGGAGTCCTTCTTGGACGCTGTGCCCCCGCAGACGGTCCACTAGAGCGGGAGTGTCGAGCCCGGGTTCGCTGACCAGCAGCGCGTCGATCAAGGAGTGGATACGCGGATGGTCGCTCGGCCTGGCCGCCGAGAGGACCCTCCGCTGGTCGTGCACGGCGGAGTCGACAGCCAGTTCGGCGTTGCGCACGAGGTCTTCTCCGCCGAGGAGGCCCGCCTGCTCGGCGCGATGCGCCAAACCGGCGGCGGTGTCCCGCGGGTGGTCGACGGCCAGCCGCCAGAGTAGAAGAGTGGCCGGGCCCGGTTCGTCCGGGGCGAACACCCCCGGCCGCCGGTCTCCTCGATAGGCCGGGCGCCACGCGGAACCTTCGGCTTCGGCCCGCGCCAGCGCCTCGGTGATCGCTGTGTTCAGTTCCGGGTGCCGGATGCCTTCGGTATTCAGCTGGAGGCGTACCGCGGCGGGAGTAAGGCTTCCGTGCGCGTCGACCACCTTCCTGGCCAGGATTTCGGCGATCTCCCGTCCTGTCACCAAACCACCGGTGCGTCCCGCTACCTCGGACAGCGGTAGTGACCGGTTCCCCGTCGAACGGCTTGAGAACTGTGCTTCGACCCAGGCGTTCAGGTGAGATGCGGGGGCGAGGCCGGGGGCGTTGTCGACCCGGAATCGCTCCAGCACCCCGGCCAGCGTTTCGAGGGGAAGCCCGGCCAGGCGCGACATGGTGGGCAGCGTGGCCCGGTCCAGCAGCGCCCCATCGGCTTCCGGCTTCAAGGAAGCGACTTCAGCCAGCGGAGCAGCAGGGGCGGGCAAGGCGGGAACGGCTGTGTCACGCGAAACCGCTGAAGACTCCGCTTCATTTTCCTCGACGAATCCGAAGCGGATGGCGCGACCGCCAGCGCCGCCCCCCTCTGGAGTCTGGTCGTTGCCGGAATTCGCGCCGCGCGCTTTCGGAGGCAGAAGTGAGGCACCGGCGTCCGGATCGATCTCGACGATCTGGTCCGTGATCACGCGTAGGTCGCCGGTGTAGCCGTGGTCGCGCGCGAGCTCTCGGAATTGGTCGGCTTCGGCCTGGCTGACTTCGCACGAGGCCAGCAGGAGGTTCTCCTGGCGCCAGGGCAGGACCCCATCCTGCACGAGCGCGTCGAAAATCCTGAACATGATCGTTGCGCTCGCTCGGCGTAAGCGATCCTCCTCGCGCGAGATCAAGAACCGGTCCCGGACATGGTGGGTGAAGATAACCCGGGCACCCGGATGACCCAGCTGAGCGGCCAGATCCCGGCCCTGCATGGTTTGCGCGAGGGTTTCGGCCTGCTCCTTGTGCCAGAAGGCGACCGCGCGGACGACCCCGCCACTGTCGATGTAGCGGTAATAGATCGACCCGTCTATCTCGCCTCGGACCGCCGACACCGAGGCGGCCTCAGAGCCGAGGATGAGAGTGCCGGCGGGGTGATTGCCGTTGTCGGCGAGACGGCGGCCACCCGTGGGAGTGAAGGCGACGGGCTTGTTCGGATGCGCGACGGTGAGATCCAGATGCCGCCAGCCGGTTCGCCGGCGGATGAGCCGGGTGAGGTTCGTCCCTGACTCGGGGGTGACACGGCAGGAGAACAGTTCGATCGTGCCGGTCGACGCCCAAGCGGCGATCGAGGCGGGGAGCTTGGCGAGCACCTCGGCGAACTGATCGGGGTCATGCCCGACCTCGACGGAAGTGAGGAAACCGGGTAGGAGGAAGGCGCCCCCTCGGTGGTGTTCACGGGGGACGACGACGCGCAGGGTGCCCGTGTTCGGCTCCGGGAAAGCGTTGAAGATGTTCTGGGTGAAGGCTTCGCTGACGAAGGCGACACCGCCGGCGAAGGGCATCGCCCTCACTGGTATCCCGGTAGGTGAGGTGACAGGGATCGACAAGGAGCCTGCTGGCGGAACATCGGGCCGGATCGCGAGCATGGTCTGGGCGTGGTCGCGCAGAACGTCTTCCGGTGTGGTGACTTGCCGTTCTCCCGGCGCCCTGACGAGGCCGGTCATCCTGTCGGGGTTGTCGGGATCCCGGAGTTCCGGATCGGACAGCAGGATCTCGCCGCTCCGCCGGCGAAGGACTTCGTCCACGAAGGGGAGCGGCGGTGCCGGGGCGCGGCGCCGGGCCGCTTCGGCCGCCGCCTGAACGACCACTTCGGTCAGCGCCGCGGGATCCCCGAGGAGCCCCTCCTCGATGAGGCGGGTGACAACTTGCTCGGTAGCGGCGGAACGGAGGGACTCCGCCTGTTCGGGACTGAGGCCGTGATTCGGATCCTCATCGATCCGCGGGTGTTTGACACTGCTTTCGGAGTATGTCGATTGTCCGCGTTTGCCGCCGAGGGTGAGCGTGCCGGGCGGCAGGCCGGTGGGTCGCTCGACGGTGGCGACGATATCGCCGCCGCGGGTGATGGAGACGAAGCGGCCAGGGTGGGCGGAAGTGAGTTCGACACCGAGAGCCGCACGGGCGATGGCGGCGAGCCGGCCGGTGTGGCCGGCGGGGAGATCGCAGGCGAAGAGCTCGATTTCCCGGTAGTTGTGCCATCCCGCCAGCCGTGAGGGCAGGTGTCCGAGGGTTTCGACCAGCTGCGCGGCCTGGTGGGGGACGGGCCGCACACCCTCGCCAGGCAGCAGGAACAGGTCGTTCCGGTGGTGGACGACCAGAGTGAACACGCCCGGCCTGGGGTGGGGAAAGGCGTTGAGAACGTTGGTGGCGTAGGTGGTGGGGACGAAGGCGACGCCGCCGTTGCCGGGTAGGGGGATGGCGTTGACGATGAGGCCGTCGTGGGTGGGGATGGGGATGGTGTGGGTGCCGGGTAGTGGTTGGTGGGTGGGGAGGGTGTAGACGGTGTGGGCGATGTCGCGGAGGGTGTTTTGGGGGCCGGTGATGTGGTTGCGGCGCATGTGCCGGACGAGGTGGGTGGTGGCTTGGGCGGGGTCGCGGGTGAACAGTTCGTGGTGGTTTTTCAGGACGAGTGATCCGGTGCGGCGCAGGATGGCGTTGTGGTCGGCGGGCCGGTGGGTGGAGAGTGTGGTGTAGCGGTCGCCGTGGGTGTCGGCTTCGGCCAGGATTCGGGTGACCAGGGGTGTCAGGGCGCCGTTCGTGTCACGGATGCCTTCTTGGATCAGGAGGGTGACCAGTTGTTGGATGGTGTCGGTTTTGCGTTCCCATGCCGCGGCGTAGGCGAGTGAGCCGATCCAGTTTTGATCGGCTTCGTTGGCCACGTCGAGGAACCGGCCGTGGTATGTGCCGGTCGGTTGCAGGGTGGGCAGGCCGTGCTGCCGGGCGGCTTCGGCGAGCGCGGGATCGTCCGCCAACGCCTGTTGACGCTCGCTCGCCAGCGCGCGCACCGCGGATTCCTCTCCGTGTGCGTTGAATTCGATCAGTGACGCGGCTATCTGTTTTTGCGTGAGAGAGGAGCTGTTCGCGAGAATCCGGTCGAGCAGAGCGATGCCCCTGTCGCGGTGCTCCGGTTTGGTGATCGTCAGGTGCATGTGACGGCGGCCGTCGTTCGTGGCTGCTTCCATGGCGGCCCTCGCCGCCTCCAGGAGCTGCTTAGTGCCGGTGGTGAAGCCGGTCGCTTCCGCGATGGAGGCTATCGCGGTAGGGCCTTTCGTGGGGTCGAGGACGACTTTTCGGTACAACCAGGCGGAAAGATCGTCGGCGTGGCCGTCTTTACCGGAGTTGAGGAGTCCTCGGTAGGTGGGAAGCCACAGCTCACCACTGGCCCTGAGACTGGCTCGTTCCGCGGTGAGATGATCGCTCATTTCTTTGACCGAGGGCTTGCTTTTCCCGCTGGGGTCCGGCCATCTGGTGACCAGGCATCTGATGTTGAGGTCGCCGAATTCGAGCAGGAGTTGCTTGGCGGTGGTGGCGAGTGCCGCCTCGGCCGGTGAGGTGTCCGGCCCGTAGCCGGTGGGTTCGCCCTCCACTCCGATGGCCCGCGCCGCGGAAGGGAGTTCGTCCAGGTCGAGCGGGGCGAGCGAATAGTCCGGGGTGAGCTTTTCCACAGGGGTCTCGAAGATGGTGCGCGCGATGGTTTCGAGGTCGTCCTGAGAGCCGGTGATGTGTCGGGTCCGCATGTGCGTGACCAGGACCGTGACCGGGTCGGCGGAGGCGTAGAGGGCCGGGGTCACGTTGACGATCGCGCCGGTCCGGGCGTGGATGGCGGCGTGCTGGCCCTGATCGGCGGCGTCGAGGACGGGCAGCCGGTCGCCCTGGAGAGTGGCTTCGCCGATGACGGTGGTGACGATCTCGCGAAGGACGCCGGGATCTCCCGTGATGCCTTCATCCAGTAGCAGGTGGGTCAGCTCGTCGGCTGTGGCGGTCTTGTGTTCCCATGTCGCGGCGTAGGCGAGGGAGTCGATCCAGCTTCGATCGGCTTCGTTGGCCACGTCGAGGAACCGGCCCAGAAACGCGCCGCTCGGCCGCACGATGGGGAGCCCTAGCTGCCGGGCGGCTTCGGACAACGCGGGATCGTCCGCCAACGCCTGTTGACGCTCGGTTATCAGCGCGCGTAGCAGATTGCTGTGTCCGTGCACGTTCAAGTCATTCAGTGAGGCGAGTGTCTGAACTTGAGTGCGATCGCTGGTGTTCACGATAATCCGGTCGATCAGGGCGATGATTTTGTCGCGGTGCTCCGGATTGGCGAGCGTCAAGTTCGCGTGGCGGCGGCCGTCGAGCATCGCTGCATCTATCGCGTCCCTCGCCGCGTCCACGAGATGCGAGTAGCCGGTGGCGAAGCCTGCTGTCGCCGCGGTCTTGGCTATCGCGTGGGGACTGCTCGCGGGGCCGGCGATGACTTTTTGGTACAGCCACGCGGTGAGATCGTTCAACTCGTCTTTGTTGTAACTCTCGTAATTGCGTTTCCCGCGATAATGCGGACTCCACAGTGTGCCGGAAGCGGCCTGCTTGTTCCGTTCCTGCCTGAATTGGTCTCTGGCCAGCTTGGCGAATTTCTTCTGCGGGAAGATCTCATGAGGAATCGAGTAGGAGAGCCACTGCGTGGAGATGTCGCCGTACTGGTGGAGGATGTTCGCGGTGGTCTCGGCGAGCCTCGCCGCGGTCTGGGGATCTTCGGGATCGGCCGCCATCGTGCCGCCCCAGCGGCGTTTCGGTGCGAGGTGGAGCGTGTGGGGGATACCTGGGTCGGTGAGGCTGATGCCGCCGGTGGGTGCGACGAAGAGAGGGGTGTGGAGATAGGGGGCGTGGAGTTCGACGCCGAAGGTGGCGTGGATGGCGGGGGTGAGGTGGTCGAGCAAGGCGGGGGTGAGGTCGCAGGCGAGGAGGTCGATTTTGGTGTGCTTGCTCCATGCGACGAGCTGGGTGGGGAGGTCTTGAAGGGCTGCGATGAGCCTGGCGGGCTGGTGTGCCGGGTCGAGTGTGTGGTGTCCGGGTAGTGCGAAGGTGTTATCGCGGTGTTGGGCGATGACGCGGAAGACGCCGGGTTCGGGGTGGGGAAAGGCGTTGGTGATGTTCGTGGTGTAGCTGTCGGGGACGAAGGCCACGCCACCGTTGCCCGGTAGCGGGATGGCTCGCACCGGTTCGATCGGTAAAGACGTGGGGACGTCGTGTGGTCGTGCCGTGGTGATCGCTGAGGGCTCGGACTCCGGCGGTGACGGTGCGAGGTCCGTGAGAGCTGGGACATGGAGGGTGTCCGGCATGGCGGGGGGCCGGGTGGTGGCGGGTGCGGTCTCGGTGAGGATGGACTGGGTGCTGTCCGGCAGCGCCGTGCCGTCGGCGCGCGCGGTGGCGGCGAGGTGCCCGCCGGTGGTGTCGGGTCGCGCGGTGGGCAGGGCCGGTGAAAGGCCCGCGGTGGTGCTCAGCGGGGCGGCGGCGCGATCGGCCTGAACACGTGATGACGTCGTGTGCGGACTTGTGGATCTGGTCCGGTTCGACGTGTCGGGCCGGGTCTCCGAGCCGACCGCGGTGTCCGGGGTGAGGAACCGGTGACCGGGTGGCGCACTCGCGGTGTCGGTGGGTGAACCGCGTTCCACCTTCGGCGCGAGGGTGTCCGGCGTGGAGGTGCCCTTGTTTCCCGGTGCCGGTGTCGTGTCGGCGACAAGGGGCGCGTGAGGGTTCGCGTCACTCTGCGGCGAAGTTGTCGTGACTGTGACACCGGAGCCGCCGTACGCCGCGGCGGTGGTATGGAGTGTGCCGAGGGCGTGGGGGCTGGTGGTATAGGCGGGGGTTTTGTCTTGGCGGAGGTCTGATTGTCCGGCAGCCGGGGTGTAGGAGGGTGGTGATTCGTGTGTTTTGGTATTGCCTGGGCCAGGTTGTTCGGTCGTCTCCGCTTTTTCGGTGCTAGAGGGTTTCTCCGCGTCCTCGGGCTTTTCGACTTGGGGGATGGTGAGGTCGGGGATGTGGGGTGGGTGGATGGTGTCGAGCGTGCCGCTGGTGGTTCCGGTGGTGCGGCTGCCACCGTAGCGGGAGAGGGCTCCGAGGGCGCCGAGGGCGGGGTTGCCGACGGGGGCGCCGAGGGCGAGGTTGATCAGGGGTGCGGTGGCGACGACGGTGATCATCTGGCCGGTGGCGTAGGCGAGGTCGCCGAGGGCGGCGAGGGGCTTGTCGATGGTGGTGACGACCTGGCCGACGGTGACGTTGTCGGCGAGGAGGTCGTCGGGATGGCGGGTGGCGAGGCGGTCGCGGAGGCTGAAGGTGGTGGTGCGGATGCCTCCGGCGGCGGAGTGGAAGATGCCGGCGAAGGCGCCGCCGAGTGCGCCGCCGACGAGGGATGAGGTGAGGGATTTGGTGTCCCAGCCTTGGCGGTCGCCGTCGGCGATTTGGCGGGCTTGGACGCCGAAGTCGGTGCCGCCCATGAGTGCTGCGCCGAAGGCGGCGAAGCCGCCGGTTTTGATGGCGAGGTCTTTGGCGAATTTGAGGAGTGCGGTTTTGGTGGCGTGGGAGAGGCCGCCGCTGAGGGAGAGTTGACCGAGCCGGGTGATCAGGGCTCGCCAGATCGCGGTGAGCGCGACCCTCGCCGCGGCGATGACGACCCCGGTGAACAGCGCGCCGATCAGGGTGGCCATCAAGTGGATGATGGAGGCCAGGGTGAAGGCGGCGAAGACGACGAACATGACTTTGGTTTTGTAGACGTCGGCGGCGGCGTTCTGCGCCATTTTCGCCAGCTCACCCGCGGCCTCGCCGAGCCCGGCGACACCATCAGGGATCGTGGTGTTCAGGCAGTGGGCGAAGAACTCCCCGGTCTCACCCTCCAGAACGTGCGGTACCTGAGTTCCGGCCGCTCGGGCAGCGGCCTCGTACACACCGGCGGCGTCCTCGAACGCCTCCCACGCCTTCCACAACGCGACCAAGCCCTGATCGTCACTCTCCGGCCACGACAACCCCAGAGTGAACTCCAAGAACTTCCGCACATCCGGCGGAATGTGCACGCCACCCGCACCCACAGGCGGCACCTCCTCCGAAAAACCGAGTCGTCATCCACTGGCGGGCACAAAACGGCCCGATGCAAGTCACCTTGCACCGGGTCGGTGGCCACTATCAGGGCGGAAGAACCCGATCGGTCTAAACGGAGGGAATCACTTCGCGAACGAAACTCGTCGTCGGTCCAGGCTCAGCCGAGGTCGAGACCCGGGGCCAGCAGCTCTTTGCGGCTGGAGAGCCGGAGCTTGCGGTAGACGCCGGAGAGGTGGAACTCGACCGTTCGTACGGTCAGCTCGGTTCTCGCCGCGATCTCCTTGTTGGTGAACCCGGCCCTGGCCAGACTGGCGACGCGAAGTTCTTGCGGGCTCAGCGACTTGCGGGGCGGGGCGTTGTCCACCTTCCGTTGCTCGACGGCGACTTCCCCGGCCAGTCGGCGGTTGCCGATCTCGTGCGCGAGCTCCGTCGCGAGCGAGAACTGACCGGCCGCCCGGGGGGCATCCCCGGCGGCGTCGAGGGCACGCCCGAACTCCAGGCACACCGTGGCGAGCTCGACCCGGGCACCGGCGACTTCGAGCAGCTGGACAGCGTCGCCGAGCAGCGCGACCTCCTGGCCCTGGCCTGCGACCATGGCCTTCACATACAGGGCGTAACCGACTCCGGCCGGGGCGCCGCAGTGCTTCGCGGCTTCGTATTCACCCTCGGCCAGCGAACGGGCGAGGTCCGGACGGCCGCATCCCGCGGCGGCGAACGCGGCCATGGCGCGCCAGTGCAGGACGGCCTGACTGGCCATGTGCTCGAAAGCATGGGTCTCGCCGCAGGTGACGAAGTCGTTCAGTGCTTGCTGATACCGGCCTTCGGCGAGCCGGACCGTGCCGCGAGCTGCCAGCAGCAGCGGCCGGTGGGCCGAGGGACGCCCGGTCAGGCCGTTGAGATCGCTTTCCTTGGCGAGGGTCGTGGCTTCTTCGATCTCGCCCGCCCGGACCAGGGTCTCGAGCTGCCAGGCCAGGGCGAGGTGCCGCACGCTGCGCGGAACACCGGGTCCCAACAGCCCTGACAACCTGTCCCGGGCGCCGGCCAGATCGCCTGCCAACCGGGCGATCTGAGCGCGGACCAGCGGCCACACCAGATCGGTGGCGGGGCCTGCCGGTCCGGTCCGGCCGGCGAGGCGGGTGCAATGTGCGTCGAGCGCTCGGATGGCACGGGCGATGAGCAGCACGGACACCGCACGCCACACGCAGCGGAGGTCGTTCATGCACGGTGCGGTGGCGAGGGCCCGGTCGGCCAGCTGGGTCGCCAGGTTCCGGTCGATACCCTGCAGGCCGACCGCCATGGCTTCGGTGGCCAGGCAATCCGGGTGCAGGGGCGCGGGAAGGAATTCCTGAGGCTCGTCGTGCCCAGGTGTGACCGCCGACGTCGTGTGGTCGAAAAGCTGGGTCATCGCCTCGGCCTCGTCTGGACTCGCGCCGTCATCGGACTCTCTTCGGCCATCGGTAAGTCCCCGCTCTTGCTCCTCGATCTTCCGTCGTGTCACGTCCGGACCGTCGATCCGGACATTTGGTCAACGACGTTAGGCCGCCCTTGACAGCGCGTCAACTGCGGAAACCGCCGTTGAGACAACTTTTCACCTCGGATCGTTACAGCGGAGGAAAGAGGACGGAGCGGAGTCCGCCGCGTCCGGAGATACCGAGCTTCCGGTAGACCGTGGACAGGCAGAGTTCCACCGTGCGGAGGGAAACGTGCAGCCGTCCTGCGATGTCCTTGTTTCCGAAGCCCAACCTGGCGAGATAGGCGACCCGGAAGTCCTGGCGGCTCAGCTCGCGGTAACTTCCCCCGTCGCCCCAGTTCCGGAGCGCGGTGTCGATGCGGTCGACCCAGAACCGGTTACCCGATCGGGTGGCGAGGTGCCGTGCCGCGGAGAAGGCCTGCTCGCCCTCGGCGAAGTGGCGCTCCAGGCTGAGTTTGGCGCCGAAGTCGTACCAGAGGGCCCGCAGGTCGGCGTTCGCTCCGCCGGTTTCCAGCAGGGCGGCGGCGGTGTGCAGGGGGTCGGCGCCCTCGTAGCTGTCGGTGATGAGGGCGTCCACCCCGAGCGCTCTGCCGATCGGATTGGGAGCGCCCCAGCGGTTCGCCTCCACGACCTCTTCCCTGGCGAGCGCGAGCGAGATGTCCCGCCGCTCGATGGCGTAGGCGTTCCGGGCCGCGGCCGAGCGCCAGGGAATGACCGCGGGGTTGATCACGGACCGTTTCAGCAGTTCGCGCCCGCAGGCCATGAAGTCCCCGAACGCAGCCTGCGGGCTGTCGACGGCTTGGTGGAGGAGTCCTCTCGACCACAGCACCTCGGCACGGTCGCCTTCGTCGTCGAGCGGGCCGGTCAAGCCGTTCCGGCGAAGCAGGTCTCCGGCGTCTTCCAAGGCGCCGAGGTCGATCAGCGCGGCGACGGTCCAGGCCACCGCCAAGCCGTGCTGCTGGCTGTGCACACCGGCGGCGAGCAGTCCGGTGAACCGATTGGCCGCGGTGGCCGAGTCCCCGGTCAGGAACGCCACCCTCGCGTGCAGCACCGCCGCCGCGTGGCGATGGCGCTCGGAACCCGACCGTGTGGCGTCGTGCACCGCTCTCGCGCAGTGCTCCCGCGCGGACTCGAGGTGATCCGCGTACACGAGAGCCAGCACCGCATACCAGAAGGTGCCCACTTCCCAGCGTCCAGGCGAACTCAACGCGGTTTCCGCGGCTTCGACCGCTTCGTCGAGCTCGCCGATGCGGTTGACCACCGACAGCGCCTGCATGGCGATGGCGCGTTCGTCCGGGACGATCAGCCGTTCCCCGGCGGGCAAGGACTGGCCCGGCCGGGGGCCACCGGCGACATAGACCAGGTCCGCTAGTTCGGCCGCGATGACGCCGGTGGGTTCGGACTGCAGGAGCCGGACGCCTTCCAGTGCGGCGTTGTTCGCTTCACTCCAGCGGCCCAGCCTGGCGAGTTCGGCCAGGGCGCCACGGTTGGGAGCAAGGCGATCGGCGGGTGGCATCGCTCCTCCGGGGGTTCGAATCGGGACGGTCCAGCGATGATACCTGTCACGGAAAGTGACGTGAACCGAACCGTCGGTGTTCGATCGGGTGCGCTTTGGGGCGGGATGCACTGAACGTAAACGCGGAATCGCGCAATGGGCTGACCTCGCTGCCTAAGGTGCTCGAAAAACTTCGGCCGGAGAGGATGAGGATGATCGGCGAGGAACCGACGGATCCGGAAGGCAGGCTGCTGCTCGTCGACCAGTTCTGGTACCCCGATCCGGATGACGACGAAGAGGACCCGCCGCCGGAGGCGATCATCGGGCATTGGCCCGTTTCCGGCGACGGTCAGCTCGGCACCTTCTCGGCGAATACGGACTACCTGCCGTCCGACGAGGAATCCCCGTCGGATCCGCTGGACGCGGTGCTGCACATGCTGGTGGACGGCGAAGCGAGGTCGGCGCACCTGCAGGTGATGATGGCCGGCTGTCCGCTCGACGTCGCGATGAACGGCGACGGCAGGCCGATGGTGCTCAAGGAAGAAGACGGCACCCTGTCGCTGGTGGTGACCACCGGCGACGCCCATCGGGAACGGTTCCGCGCGCCGGACGTCCGGCGAACCGATCTCGCGGGTTTGGTGGACATGCTCGGGGAAGAGCACGACGTCGTGCTCAACCCGGGCGGCCCGTCCGCGACGCGGCTCGCCAACGGGTTCGTGCGCTCGACGGCCGAGTTCGGAGCCGACGAACTGGACGCCATCACCCAGACATTCCGCGACATCGAGCAGCTGGTGATGACCGGATCGGAGTCCGCACTCGATCAGGCCGTCGCGACCACCTGAGGTTTCGCCGTCTCCAGTGCGCCGAGTAGGGCTGAAATGAAGTCACACCAACGAAAATCCCTTCATGAGTGAGTACGTACTGCCACCGTCCGGCCCGGGCGGCGGGGCCGGCTATTCCACTTGCAGCCATCCGATGGATTTCGCGGTCCTTTGCGTGGTCAACGGACGCGCCGAGGTACGAGGGCATTTCAGTTACGACAGCCGGGACCCGTACACGGTTCGGGCCTTCTTCGCGCAAGGCGAGGACGATTTCGTCGAATGGGTCTTCGGGCGTGATCTGCTGGCCGACGGGCTGCTGAGACCGGCTGGGCACGGCGACATCCGGATCCGGCCGTCGTCCGACGACCACGCGCTGATCGTGATCGAGCTGACCAGCCCGTTCGGGACCGCGGTGCTCGCCGCGCCGCGCCAGGCGCTGGAGGAGTTCTTGGCGTGCGCCGCCGAAATCGTGCCCTTCGGTGAGGAACACCGGCTGCTGGACTGGGATTCGGAGCTGGAGCGCCTGCTCGCCGGAGAGCGCTGAACGACACCGTGTGTTCGTGAGGGAAGTCCAGCCGATCCCGCGGGTATCCGGGGAACGAGGTTCTCCGGCGGCCGGGCCGAGGGCACCATTTCTCGCGGACACGGGGTTTCCCCGCCGTCCGGACGGACTCGTCGGACCTGCCCGAAGGAGCACGTGTGTCCATTTGGAAAAGGCTTCGCGCACGAGCCGGTGCGGGGCCGAGCACCAAGCCCGAAGCCGCGGCCGGGATCGAACGAACCCCCGCCGGTCATGTCGAGATCGTCCACTTGGCGGGTGCGGTTCCCCATCGGGCCCGTCTGTTCGCGTCGTCGCTGGCGCCGGATCCGCATCACCGCCTGCTGGTCGTCGACCTGCCGGAGAGCGAGCTGGAAGAACTCGCCGGTGTACTCCCGGTGGGAACGCGAGGAGTGCGCCTGGTTCCCGTCCCGTCGGGGCAGGACCTTTCGTGGGTGGACGGCCAGTCTCTGGCGGAAACCCTCGGAAGCGCGGTCCTGCTCCCGCACGGGACGGTGCGGCCCTCGCACGCGGGTGTGTCCTTCGACGACCCGCTCACCGACGGCCGCTGGGTGCGGTACCGCCCCGGAGCCGAGGCGACCTGGGCGGGCCGGAGGTTGCCGCAGCCGTCCTGGGACGTGCCGGGTTCCTTGGCCGAGACCCAGGTGCTCGGCAAGGACGTCGTCGCCGAACCGTTGCCGTCGGGCGTCTGGTTGCGGGCGGCGGGCGACGATCGGTGGATCCGCGCCGCCCGGGCCAGGCTGACTCGCTGGGTGCCTTGCCGGTCCGACGAGATCCTCGTCGCGCTCGGCGCCGAAGGCCTGGCGCCGTTGCCGATCGACGTGGTTTCGCGATGGTGGGAATCCCTCGTCGGGCCGCGTCGGGAACTGCTCCGCTTCGTCCAATTCGGACCAGTGCGGACCGCCGCCGGGAAGTCAATGGGACAGGCGCTTTCCGACTCGACCGGCGCGGAGATCGTCGTCTACTGCGGCCTGCCGGTGCATTCGGTGAACGGACCCGAAGTCGTCGCGCTGCGGCCCGACGGCTCCCACGGCTGGCCGATGTTCGCGCACGCTCTGGCCTACCGGCCACACGGCACCGACGAGACCGGCCCGGTGGCGCCGGTCTTGCGCGCGTACCGGAAACCGATACCGAGGCTGCCGAAGGTCGCCGCGGGGATCTACCGGTACGACTCGGACACCGTGGTCGAGGTCGTGCCGGCGGGACTGTGGGTCCGTGGCGAGGACGAGCCCGCTTACAGCGACTTCGTACGTACACTGCCGCCGGACCCGCAGGCGCCGACCGTGTTCCACAACGCGTCGGACGGGGAGATGACCGCGCATCACTGGCAGAGCGCGGAAGAAGTGGCCGAGAGGCTACGGCAGACCACCGGGGCGGCGGTGCGGGTGGTGCCCACCGACGGCATCGAACCCGCCCCGTCGACCAGTTGGGTGGCTCACCCCGGAAAACGGGAAGCGTCCGGCGAGCCGAAGATTGCCGCCCCGGTCGCCGAAGAGCAGGCAGAGGCGGAGGAGCCGCTGGTTCTCTTGATGCAGCTCGTCGGCGGGAACCAGGACGCGGACACCGAAGACGCCGGGTCGCCTGGTCTCGGCATGGCCGTTCTCGAAACGGACCCGCCTGCTGAATCCGACGAAGCCGAAGATCCCGAGCCGATCCACGCCGCACCGGACGACGCGTTCGTACCGGAGCAGGGCGCTTCCGCCGACTCCGTGCCGGACCCCGCCCACGATCGCGCGCTCATCCGGGAAACCTGGCCGGAGCATTTCGCCGGTGCGGCCGATGCGGAAGACCAGGACGCGTTCACCGATCTGATGGCGGCTCGGTTGCACCTCGGTCCATTGGGCCGTGAAGCCGGGATGGACGCGACCGGTCCGCTGGCCGCGCTCGGCAGGCGCGCGGCGGAGGGGATCGTCGACCTGCCTCGGCACCGAGGGGCGACGGCCGCGACGGTCGCCCCGGACAGGGACCAGTGGGCGTCGCTCGACGGGCGTGCCGTCCTGGTCGAGCCGGGCGTCTGTGCGATGTCCCTCGCGCCTCCGCCGATCGGGGCCGGAACCACCGATCTGCTCGTCTGGTCCATGTCCGGACGGTTGGTGGAACGGCCCGATGGGACAGGGAAGGGGGTCGTCTTCCCGCCGGGGACCTCGTTCGCGGTCCTCGACGTCGTCGAACCGGCGGACGGCCTTCGAGGACGAGTGCTGCTGAGGGAACTGAGCGATCGCGAGCTCGAGAAGCGCGCGCGTTCATTGGACGATCTGATCCTGTCGTCGCTGCGGCAGTCCGCCGAACGCTGGCGCCGGACCGAAGCCGATGAGCCGACGCCGGACGGCGAGGTCGGCCGCCTGCCGGGCATGTCCACCGGATCCGTGCTCGAAGGGAGCCTCAGCCGATGACCGGGAAGCAGGACACGGCGCCGACCCTGGTCGAGTTGTTCGACGGCGGCGAGGTGAAGCTGCTGCTCGATCCCGCCTGGGCCGCGGAGAACGAGGACGACGCCGAACCGCCACCGGACGCCATCATGGGCGGCTGGGCCGTGACCGCCGACGGGATGTGGACCCGGTTCCGGTCCAATCCCGACTACCGGCCGCGGTCCGCCGACGCACCGCTGGATCCGGTGGACGCCGTGCTCCGCGCGATGGCCCGTGGCACCGGCGAAGACCTCACCGACGACCTGACCACCACGCTGTTCGACACGGTGTTCGGGGTGGCCGTCGACGAAGAGAACGTCGCCCTGGTGCGAAGCGCGCCGGACGGTGTCTCCTCGGTCCTGGCCACTACCGCGTACGGGCACCGCGGCCTGCTCGATGTTCCCGGCTGGGTGGAGGTGACCCTGCCCCAGTTGGCGGCCGCCTTGCCCGAAACCGGGGTGGACGTCCTGCTCAATCCCGGATCCCCGGCCGCGATGCGGGTGCGGGCCGACGTGATCAGGGCGACCGCCGAGTCACCGGACGGTGTCCTCGACACGGAAAAGCGGTGAATCAGGCGGATGGTGCTCCCGTCTCGAACTCGCCGTTGAGCAAAGCCTTCGACAGTTCGATCCGTGACCGGTGGCCGGTTCGGGAGGCGAGCCTGCTCAGCCTTCCTTCGACGCTCTTCTCACTGGTGCGCAAGGCCGACGCGAGTTGCTTGTTGCTCAGGCCCTCGGACATCAGCACCGCGAGCAGATGTTCGTTCTCCGCGACGGCTTCCTGACGTCCGGGCACCGGAATACCGCGTTCACGCATGATGCTGCGGGTCCGCGCGCGCACGAGCAGGCAACCGTGCGCACCGAGGGTCTCGTAGACCTCGCTGAGCCCGTCAGGATCGGCGACCCCGTGTTTGATCAGCTTGGCCTGGATCTTGGTCTGTTCGAGCGGCTGCCCGCGTTCACCGCAGCGGCGCAGGCATTCGGCCGCCGCCGCGCGATCACCGGTCACGATCGCGCGGACGAACAGCGCGTGGACGATGTTGCGGACGGTCGGGGTGGTTTCCGCGAGCCGTTCGATGTCGGCGAGGCAGCGTTCCGCGGTCGCGCGATCGCCCAGATCGATCGTCAGGTCGGCCAGCAGGGCCCAGACGAGGTCCAGGCCGATGACGATCCCGCGTGCCTCGGCGTAGGCGAGGGCAGCGCGCACCTTCGCGGCCGCGCTCACCGGATCGCCGAGCAGGAGGTCGTATTCCGCGTCGGCGAGATCCAGCAGGTGCGCGAGCACGGGGTTCGTCGACCGTGCGTTGGCGAGCAGTTGCCGGGCGGTGGCGAATTTCCCGCAGGAGGCCAGCATCGAAACGAGCAGATGGTGCATGCCGCTGTAGCCGGCGTCGAAACCGCCACTGGACCGGTAGGCGAGGGCGCGGCGCGCGATGGCGGTCGCCGAGTGGATGTCGCCCTTCAACGCGGAGATCATCACCCGGCTGCTCGGGTGGAGCTCTTCCTCCGGCAGCTCCTCCTCGGCGAGCAGGCTTTCGGCGGGCCCGAGTTCACC
Source organism: Amycolatopsis thailandensis (assembly GCF_002234405.1). Taxonomy (GTDB): domain Bacteria; phylum Actinomycetota; class Actinomycetes; order Mycobacteriales; family Pseudonocardiaceae; genus Amycolatopsis; species Amycolatopsis thailandensis. The sequence continues at coordinate 24,522 of NZ_NMQT01000077.1, forward strand.
GCTCGTCAGCAAACCCGCGACGTGCAGATTGACCTGCTCGGCGTGATAGCGCCGAACGGTGCGCAGCGGCCACCCTGCCCGGTCTTCGATGGAGGTCTCGAAGTAGCGCAAGTCGCCGACGCACAGCCGGGCGAAGCTCCGGTGGAGGCTCGCGAACATCGCGGACGTGGTGTTGCCCGCGGTCCACTGCTCGGCGCCTTCGGCCAGCAGCCGGTCGGTTTCGGCCCAGCGGTCGAGCATGCCGCACGCCAGCGCCCTGGTCACGAGCGTGGCTTCGGGGGTGCCCGGCCAGTGGTGGTGACCTTCGGCCAAAGTGGACAACGGCTCGGTCCGGGCCAGCCGCCCGAGCGCGACCACTGCCGCGGCCTGGAGTTCCTGCGCGGTCCCGGCGGAAAGGTGGTCGGCGAAGTTCTCCAGCAACCGCCGCGCCCCGTGCAGGCTTTCGGCGTACTTCCCCCGGGAATGGCAGATCGCCGTATGGGTCAGGAGGATCATCATCCGCTGCGAACGGTTCTCGGCCAGTTCGACGGTGGCGCCGAGCCAGCGCAGCGCGACCTCCATCCGGTCTTCACTCGCCGCCGTGCTCTGCCGGAGCAGGTGCCCGAGAGCGCGCCGCGAGTCGACGAGCTTGCCCGCGTCGACCACGCGGTCGCTCAGGTAGTCGGCATCCGTACAGACTGCCGCACCCGTCCAGACCGCGGTGACCGCCTTCGCCGCGAACTGCTGCTTCGTGCAGGGCCCCATCCCCGCGATCAGCGAGGAGGCGATCTGCGGGATCACGAATCGCCACCCGCCGTCCGCCCCCTTGTGCAGAACGCCGTGGCGGCGCAGGATTTCGAGGTCGCGGATCACTGCCTCCTCCGCCACCTCAAGCGCTTCGGCGGCCAGTACGGGCATGTCGGGCCCGAGGGGAGCGAGGACGGCCGCGGCTTCGGCGGTGCCGAGCACACTCGGACCGAGTCCCGCGCACATCTCGGTTATCCCTCCGCGTGTCATCGGCGCGCCGGCTCGCGGAGCGGGCACCAGGTAGGCCCGTTTGTCCACGACCCTGACCTGGCCGAGCCGTTCGAGGTGCTCGTAGGCCTCGCGGAAGGCCGCGCGGACCCCGCGGCTCTGCGCGTGCAGGAAATCGACCAGTTCGGGTTCCGGGAGCACACTCGCCGTCGAGGTCACCTCCCGGCCGATCTCCGTCCTCGACATCGGACGCATCCGGAAATGCCGCACGAGACCGGATTTCCGGAGCTCGTCCACCGCTTCCGAGGCCACCGGCTCCAGCACGGGGGTCCGGACAGCGCACACGCAGCGGATCGTGCCGCTCGCCGCGCGGCGGGTCAGGGCGGAGAGGATCGCGAGTGAGTCGGGGTCGACCCAGTGCGCGTCGTCGATCAGCAGGAACGACCGGCCGCCGGGCTGCTGCAGGGAAGCCAGCAACGCCGCCGCCGCCCGTTCGGCCACCGCCTGATCGGACCGAGCCCCCGTCACCGGGCCGAAGGAGGCCAGAGTCGGCTCCCGGGGAACGGACACCGAATCGGTCGCGCCGGTCCTGAACAGCAACGGCAGCACGTCCCCGCGCGCGGTGAACCGGACGGCGGAAACCCGGCCCCCGTCCTCGCGCACCCGGGTACCGAGTTCGGCGAGCGCCGTCGTGCGACCGGCGCCGGCCCGGCCGGTCACCAGCACGAGCGGCTCATCGGATTCGTTTACGGTATCGAACAGATCCTCCACGCCGAGAATCGTCGCCGACGAAGAGGTGGCTTCGAGCCGTTCCTCGCCGCGAGAAGTGAAAATTTCCGGCGATTCTGCCCCTAGGAACGCCGGATGGATTCCCGTGAAGGACTTGGCCCGTTGGAAAAAAGGGCGATTTCGTTCGCTGCGAACTCGTTCCTTCGGTCACCGATATTCGTTTTCCGGTAGATCGTCCCATGGGGTCGGAGAATTTTCCCACCAGACGAGACATGGATTTTGCCTGGTCGGTGTCTCGGCCCATACTGCGTTCCGGGACCTGATTCCCTGTGCCCTGGAAGAGGGGTGCGGGACAAGTGGCCGAGGTGATCGAATAGCATGGCTTGTCGTTGGTGGGAGCAGGAAACCAAGCCGAAACGTCGCGCCAAGTCCGCGAAAGGATGCGGATGCCGGACAGTTCCTGTGTCACCGTCGCCGGCCGAGGTGACGGCGTCGGGTGCCCTTCGTGTTTTCGGTGAAATAGCTCTTTTCTCGAAGGTGGCGTGTCGATCCGATGGCAGCTCGGAGTAGCTCGTCTGGGCATCAGGAGCGTCTCCGGTGCTTTTTCATCCATCGGTTCTGCCCGAAAGAGCATCGGCCGGGCCTGCGGATGCCGATTTCGGCGGATAGAGATTTACTTGAGTCGTGGGTGGTGTGCTGGATATCCGGGTGATGTAGCGGAAAGGACCATGGGATGGCGCGGCAGGGCAATGGTTTTGTCGGACGCCGTGCGGAGTTGACCGCGCTCGCCGGCGCGGCGGCGGTCGCCGCGGGCCCGGCGCCCTTGTCGGTGCTGTCCGGCGAGCGCGACGCGGGCAAGTCGGCGACCTTGACACAGCTCGGCCGTCGATTGCGTGAAGGAGGCGTCACCACCCTTTGCGTTTCGTGTGACAGCCCTCTTCCGGCGTGGGACCGCTACGGGATCACCTTGCTCGTCGCCGCGATCCGGGGCGCCTTCGAATCCTTCGCGGGTCGTCCACGGCTTTCCGAAGCCGTCGACGCCGTGGTCCGCCAGTGCCAGGAGGAGGCCTATGCCTCGGCCTGGGATCGTTACCGGCTGCTCAACGCCGTGGGTGGGTTGTTCGCCCGGCTCGGCGGGACGCGCCGGGTCGTGGTGCTTCTCGACGACGCGGATCTGCTGGCCGAGCCGGAACCGGTGCTCACCGCCCTGCAGCGGTTCGGCAGGCCGGTCGTGGCCGCCTGCACGCCCGGCGGGCCGGTGGCCGGACGGCTGCGCACTCTGGCGGACACCGTCGTCGAACTCGGGGCGCTCACCGAGGAAGAGTCCGAGAGGCTCCTGCGCAAAGCCATCGGCTCTCCGGTCGACATCGCGCTTCGGGACGCCGTGCGATCCGCGCTCGGTCCGCTCTGGGGGAATCCGGGGACCCTGCTGTCCACTGTGGCCGATCTGCGACGGCGGGGACGGCTCGTTCCGGTCTGCGGAGCGGTCTGCCTCCGCGAGCCCGGCCGCGACGTCTGTCTCGCTCCGGACCACCACCTGCTGGAGACGGTCTCGGAGTTCGGCGCGGACGGACGGGATCTCGTGCTGCTCGCCGCCGGGCGGGGCGGCCTGGACATCGACGGTCTCCCGGTGCTCGCGATGGCGACGGGTGGTTCGCCCACCGGCTTCACCCGGCGGGCCGACGCGCTGGTCCGCGCCGGGGTGCTGCACACCCGCGCCCCCGGCCGGTTGACCTGCCTCTGTCCCGCGCTGGCCGCCTCGGTCGTCGAGCAGACCGGAGCGGACCGGGTCACCTGGTTGCACCGCATGATCGCGCGCCAGCTGCTCGACGCGCGGTCCCGGTACTCGCGCCCGATCTCCATCCTCGCCGAGCACGTCGTCGCCGCGGGCCGGGCGCTCGCGCCCCGCCCGGAACTCGTCGGCCTGCTTCGCGACGACGAGGTTCGGCTCCAGCCGTTCGACCGGTCGAAGCTGATCGCCCACCGCTATGCGTCCTGGTGGCACACCGAACCGGGTGGGGAACGTGATCGGGCGTGGACCGAACTGGTGCGCCTGCTGGCCCGTTCCGGTGCGCCGATCGAGCTGGCGGGCCTGCTCCTGGAGCAGGACGGGGGTTCCGGCGGGACGCAGGTTGCGGCCGCGGCCATGGTGTCGCTCTGCGCGGGAACGGCGGTGTCCACCGAACCGCCGGTGGCGCAGGGCCCGGTCGTGAACCGGTGGCTGTCCGGTGCCCCCGTCCGGTTCGAAGACGTCTTGGCGGGATTCGCCGTTCTCGGTGCCCCCGTCGCCGAGGTGGCGGTCGCGGACGCCCGGGTCGAAGCGGCCTGCGCCTCCGGCGACCTGGTCCCCGCGCTCGATCTGGTCCTCGGGCCGGACCACCGGCTGCCCGCGCACGGGCCGCTGGCGGCCTATCACCGCGTGTACGGCGGCTACCTCGACGGTGACTGGGACGAGGCGCTCAGCGCGGCCCGCGAGGTGGAGCTCGACCCCGCTTCGCCGGAACCACTGCGGACGCGGACGCGGCTGCTGGCGGCCGAGATCTGCGGCTGGCGCGGGGACGAACGCGGCGCCGCGGCCTGGCTCGACAAGGCGAAAGCGGCGGAGGTTTCCCCGTTGGCGTGGTGGGCGGCCAAGGGGCCGCGTGTCGTGAGCGGGACGGCGTCCGAAGCCCTGGACGAAGGCTGGGCGCTTTACCGAGCGGGGGCGGGGCTGCCCGACGAAGCGGGGATCCTGCGCTCGCTCACGCGCTTGCTGCTCATCTCGGCGGAGTACCGGGAAGCGCACTGGATTCGCCGGTTGCGCTCCGAGGCCGACGCACAGCACCAACGGTTCGGGTCGCGGTGGAGCGCCGAGGTGACCGCTCTCGCCCATGGCCTCGCCGAGGACGCGCGAGTCGGTTCGGCCGCCGTGGTGGAGCTGGTCCGGGCCAGGGGAGACCGGTTCGGGCTGGCCACCGTCTGCCTGGCGGTGGGCAGGATCGCCGACGAACCGCTCGAACTGCTCACCGAAGCCTACGAGATCGCTCAGGATCTGGGCGCGACCAAACTGGCGGCGGCCGTCCGGCAGGCGATGGCCGACCGCGACCTGACCGTGCCGGTCGTCCGGGCCAAGAGCCTCGAACTGTCCGAGATCGAGTTGCGCATCATCGGGTTCGTCCGGCAGGGACGGACGAACAGGCAGATCGCCGGGAGCCTCCAGATGAGCGAGAAGACCGTCGAAAAGTACCTCACCCGGCTCTACAGCAAGGTGGGCTGCCGCAACCGGTACGGCTTGGCGACGTCCGATCTGGACGGCTGGACCGAGCAGGTCGGGGCATGAGCACGCGAACCGGGACAGGCCCGGAGGAGGAACGCGGAACGTGAACCAGAACGTCATCATGGTCGCGCAGGGGCCGGGCAACGGCTACCGGCGCATCGGCGACGCGGTGGCCGCCGCTCCGCACGGCGCGGTGATCGTCGTGGGGCCGGGCCGGTACGCCGAGAACCTGGTGCTCACCAGGCCGGTCACGATCACCGCCGAGGACGGGCTCGGTTCGGTGCGGGTGGCCCCGCCTTCTGGGGTCGCGGTGATCCTCGACTCGGATTCCGCGGCACTCGCCGGGCTGACGATCGCCTCGGCCGACGAGGAGAATCCCGCGATCCTGGTCGCTCGCGGGCAGTTGAGCGTCTCGGAATGCGCGGTGCGGGCGGAGGGCTGGACGACCGTGTTCGCCGCGGCGCAGGGCACCCTCCTCATGAGGAACTGCGAGATCGGCAACTCCGTCGGCGCGGGGGTGGTCGTCACCTCACCCGAAGGCGGAGTGCTCGACGCCTGCCGCCTGGAAGCGCTCGGGACCTCAGGGGTCGTCGTCGCGGAGGACGGGGTGCTGCTCATGCGCTCCTGCTCCGTCGACACCGCGGCGGGGAACGGGATCTGCCTCAACGGACGCGGAAAGCTGACCGTCGAGGACACGACGGTCGCCCGCGCCGCGAAGCCCGCGGTCGCCGTCGAGCAGGAGGCGACGCTCACCGCCACCCGGCTGACCGTGTCCGACGCCGAAACCGTCGGGTTCTATCTCGCGAGCTCGAAACCGGTGGTGCTGGAGGAGTGCGTGGTCGAGCGATCCGCTGCCGACGGCATCTTCGTGGCGGAGGGATGCGCCCCGGTGCTGCGGGGCTGCGCCGTGCGGACGGCCGGAAACCACGGCGTGCACTACACCGGCCGCGCGGCGGGGACCGCCACCGGCACCGAAGTGTCCGATGTGGACGGAGTGGGCATCGGCGTGAGCGCCCGGAGCGTGCCCGAATTCGACCGGGTCACCGTTTCCGCCTGCACGATCGCGGGGGTGCGCGTCGACGACGGCGCCGATCCGTTCTTCCGCCGCCTGCGAGTGCTCGGCTGTGACGGTGCGTCGGTCGAGGTGACCGGCGCGGCGAGGGGAACTTGGGAGAACCTCGAAGTCGAGGAAGGCCGCGGCGTGGGCATCATGGTGACCGACGGGGCCCGCCCCTCGATCACCGGGCTGAGTCTCAGCCGCACGGCGGACGCCGGGGTGCGCGTGCTGGGCGCCGCGCTGACCCTGACCGACAGCGCCTTGTCCGGCACCGGTGCCGAAGGAGTGCACGCGGGCTCGGGAGCGGACGTGTCGGTGACCGGGAGCCGGGTCCACGGCAGTGCGGGAGCCGGATGCCTGTTCGCCGACGGCGCTTCGGGCACCATCACCGATTCGGAGTTCACCGGTGGATCGGCCGACGGGATCCGGCTGGACACCGAAGAGGCGGTCCGCGTCTCCGGCTGCACGGTTCGCGACAATCACGCGAGCGGGTTGCGCCAGACCCATCCGAATCCGGCCATCGAGGTGCACGGTCTCGTCTCCGGCGGCAATCTGGCCCCCGACGCCTACGGCACTTCCGCTTCGGCGGGCGCGGCGGCTCCCGCCGCGCGGCCGGATCAGCCGGCGGCGGCCGCCCGGAACAGCGTGGCGGACCCGCTGGCCGAGATGCAGACGCTGGTCGGCCTCGCCGGGGTCAAACGGGAGGTCAACTCCCTGATCAACCTCAACAAGATGGCGCAGCGCCGCAAGGACGCGGGGCTCTCGGCGCCGCCGATGGCGCGCCACCTGGTCTTCGCCGGGGCACCGGGCACCGGGAAGACGACCGTCGCCCGGCTCTACGGTCAGGTGCTCGCGCAGCTGGGCGTCCTTCGCAAGGGACACCTGATCGAGGTCGCGAGGGCCGATCTGGTCGCGCAGATCATCGGCGGTACGGCGATCAAGACGACCGAAGCCTTCAACACCGCGCTCGGCGGGGTGCTGTTCATCGACGAGGCGTACACGCTGAGCTCCGGTTCGGGCAAGGGCGGGACCGGCCCGGATTTCGGTCGTGAGGCGATCGACACCCTGGTCAAGCTCATGGAGGACCATCGCGACGACGTCGTGGTGATCGCCGCCGGGTACTCGAACGAGATGCTGAGTTTCCTCGAGGCCAACCCCGGGATGGAGTCGCGGTTCAGCCGCACGATCGAGTTCGCCAACTACACGCCGGACGAACTGGTGACGATCGTGCGGGTGCAGTGCGCGAAGCACGACTACCGGCTGACCGAGGACGCCGTCGAAGTCCTGCTCAAGTACTTCGACGCGATCCCGAAGGACGGCACGTTCGGCAACGGCCGGACCGCGCGCCGGGTGTTCGAGCGGATGACCGATCGCCAGGCCTCGCGGCTGGCCGAGATCGACGATCCCTCGTCGGCGGACATGACGTTGCTGACCGCGGCCGACGTCGAAACCTGAGAGACCGGACCGGACACGGCGCCACCCGGTGCCGGAGCTGGAAAAGCTGGAGCGAGAAGATGGCTGAAGATTCCGCGGCCGCGCTGGTCGCCGACCGCTGCGGGGCGCACCTGCTCGTGCGGGAGCGCCATGAAACCGTGGACCACGCGGGACGGTTCGCGTGGCCGCCCGTCGTGGACGGGCAGTTGTTCGTGCTGGTCTCGCCGGTCGCCGCCAGAAATCCTTCGGTCTTCGGTGTCCTCCCGGATCTGGTGGGGGTCGCCCGGCGGGAGACCGGCGCCCTCACCGTCCGGATCGGGCTTCCCCGGCTGGGGGCGCACACGGCGATCGCGCAGCGGCTCGCCGACCGGCTCGGTACCGACCTGTTCGCCGCGGACGGTGGCTTCCTCGACCGGCCGGGCGCGGCCCTGTTCGCCGGGCACGGGACCGGCGGTACCGGCTGGCGCCTGTTCCGGCCGGGGCAGGGGGCCGAGTTCGGCGGGATGCGGCATCCGCGGCCGGGGTGGGAACTCGCCGTGGCCGCTCAGCCGTTCGTGCGGGGACCGGTCGCGGTGGAGCCGGTACCCGCCGGGCTGGTCGTCCGCGACCTGCGGACGGCTCCCACGAAGCTGTCCGACCCGGTGGCTTGGATTCCGGTGGACCCACGCGCGCCCCGGGTGTTCGTCGGCGGTCAGGGGGTGGCGCCTTCCCCCGCGGCGGTCGCCGAGGTGCTCCGATCGCTGCCGGAGTCCTTCGTGCTCGTTCCAGGGGAACCCGCGGTGGCGGGTTACGCGTGGCTCGCGGAGACCACCTTGCGCCTCGGGCGGGACCTCGTGACCGTTCCGGGCGGGTTCTCGACCGCGGGGCCCGGCAACCGGCCGCCGCGGACGCGGTTCCCGTCGTTCGCCACCTTGCTCCGCCAGCCGATGGGCGGCGGGGACCAGATGGTCCTCGACGTCGTGCCCCCTCCCGCAGGTTGGGAGCGGGTCGGTCCCAGCACCTACGGGCTGGGTGACGTGCGGGCCGACGTCGTGCCCTCGGGCCTGGTCGTCCGCTCCGGAGCTGCGGACCCGGCTTCGACCGCGCTGCCGTTCGATCCGGCAGGCTGGACCCTGCAGCTGGGCACCCCCGGATCCCGGGTCGACCGCGTTCTTCTGCACGCGGTGGAGAAGCTGCTGTCCGGGCTGGACCCCGCCTTGCGGGCACGGGCCAGGTTCCGCGTCGCCGGCGAGCCGGACGACTCGACCAGGGCGGTTCTCTCCCGGCTCGCCGCGACGGGCGGCCCCTCGACGGCGAAGGCCGCACCGCACCGGAATCCGGCACCCGTCGACCCCGCGCCTGCCGCCCCGGCGCCCATCGCTCAGGCTCCGGCCGCCCCGGCGGCGGAACCGGTCACGCCCGCCACACCGCCGAACGCTCCGGCGGTGCCGAGCGCGGCCGCGGCGGCGAGGATCGCGACGATGTCGGCGATGCCCATTCCGACGGTCTCCGGGATGCCGGGCACCCGGCCCGGCCCCGTCGCCGAGGCGCCTCCGGCACGCGGGGAGGAGCCCGCTCCGCCACCGCCCGCCGACCCGCGGCCGGTCACCCCACCGGCGACCGGTGGTCCCCCCAGCGCGCCGGAGCCGTCGCCCTACCCGCCAGAACCGCTCGTGCCGCCCGCCGCGCAAGGCTCTCCCGGACGTGCCGGGACCGATCCGGCGCCAAGCGCACCACCCGTCCCCGTGACGCCGCGGCGCGACCCGCTCTCGGTGGCTCCGGGACCGACGCCGCTGGCGGTCGCCGACCGGGGCAGCAAAGCGACGGAGCAGGCCAGTTTCACCGCGGCGGCTGGGCACGACTTCAGCGAGGCCTTGGCCACCGTCAACGCGGCGCTGGCGACCTGGCCGTCGATGCGGCAGGACGATTCGGCCGGGGTGAAGGCCGATTACGCCGCGGTGTGCCTGTTCCTGGGCGAAGGCCGTGGTGGAGCGCAGGCTGTCAATGGAGCGGTCCGGTCCGGCCAGGAGAACGGCTTGCCCGGTCAGCTCGAGTGCCTGTCCTCGGGGATCCGCCGCCTGCCGATGCACCGGCGGCCGGTCCTGCGCCAGAGCCGGTCCGATGAGCCGGTCGAACCTGGTTCGGTGCACGTCGAGCCCGGATTCCTCACGGCGAGTCTCGACCTGGACGTCACGGTCACCGACGCCGCTGTCGATGTGCTGATCTGGCCCGCCACGGCCCGGCGCACCACGGAGCTGCTGGGCCAGCGAACACCGGACGAAGTGGTGTTCGGTGCCGGAGCGCGGTTCAAGGCGCTGGCGGTGCGCCGCGCCGACGACAGCGAGGATCCGGACGTCGAGGGCCCCCGGGCTCCGCGGATCGCGGTCCTGCTGCGCGAGCTGGCGCCGGGCGAGGTCCCCGGCGACACCACCGAACTCGACGAACGCGATCAACGGGCGCTCGGCAAACTCGACGCGGTGCTGGCCCGGCGGCGGAAGAACACCCTCCGGCTGGTGGACGGTCCCGGGGCGGTCGCCCGGCTGACCAGCCCACTCGTCGAATGGGACGCCGAGACCATGGCGGCACCGGGACGGGCGGGCGGGCAATCGACCGTGATGGCGTCATGAGACCGCCACGGTTGCTCGAAACGACGGCGAGCCTGGCGGCCGTCGTCCTCCTCACCGTTTTCTCCGGTGCCCCGGCCTTCGCGCAGCAGCCTCCGCAGCCGCTGCCGACCGACCAGAAGGGCTGCCTCGGTCCGCCTCAAGGGACCGAACGGTCGGCGCCGTGGGCCCAGCAACGGCTGGCACCGGAACGGGTCTGGCCGCTGACCACCGGGACCGGGATCACCGTCGGCATCGTCGACTCGGGGGTGGACGGCGGTTCACCACAGCTTTCGGGCGGGAAGGTGACCGCCGGGGTCGACGTCACGGCGCCAGGTGGGCGGGCGGACACGGACTGCTATGGCCACGGCACGTTCGTGGCGGGGATCATCGCGGCCTCGCGGGACACCACCACCGGGTTCGCCGGTGTCGCGCCCGGCGCGTCGATCCTGCCGATCCGGTGCGCCAAACTCGGCGAGGACGGCTCCGCGCCGGTCCTGACGGCGGCGTCGCTGGGCGACGGCATCCGGGCGGCCGTGGACGGCGGCGCGCGCGTGATCAACGTGTCCGCTAGCACGACGGTGGACGATCCGAAACTGTCCAGCGCGGTGTCGTACGCGGCGAATCGCGACGTGGTGGTGGTCGCTTCCGCGGCCAACAGCGCGCAACAGGGCGATCCGGTGACCTATCCCGCCGCGTACCCCGGGGTCATCGCGGTGGGGGCGATCGACCGGGATGGCAAGCACGCCGACTTCTCCCAGACAGGGTCCTTCCTGTCGCTCGTCGCTCCCGGTGTCGGGGTGACGAGCATCGGCCCCGGCGGGCCGGGGCAGTGGCAGGGCACCGGGACGAGCTATTCGGCGCCGTTCGTCGCCGGTGCCGCGGCGCTGGTGCGGGCCTACCATCCGCAGCTCAGCGCGGGCCAGGTCAAGCATCGGCTCCAGGTGACCGCCGATCCGCCCGCGGCCGCTCGTCCCGATCCCGGGCTTGGCTGGGGCACGGTGAACGTCGTGGCGGCCGTGACCAGGGTGCTCCCGGAGGAGGCCGGTGTCCTGAGGCAGCTGGCGAGCCCGCCGCCGATGGGTCCCGTACCCGATCCCGAAGGCGAGGGGAACGGTCGAATGGTCGCGGTCCTCAGCCTGGTCGTCGCGGGGGCACTGGCCCTTGTGCTGGTGCCGGCCCTCCGGCTGATGCGTGGCGGCAGTGAACGGAACTGGGCGGTGCGGCGGACGGTGCGCGTCCGGTCGCGTGAAACTGGTCCTTGAGAACCAGCCGTCGGTGCGCCGGTCGGGCGATAGAGGTCAAGTGAAGTGTGCGAGCCCAGGCTTTCCTCACTGGTGAATCAGTCAGAGGGAGGCAGTCGTGGAGAGCGCCGAGGTCTTGGTGCACGCGCCCGACCCGTTCACGGCGTCCGGCGTCCGCACCCTGCTCGAACGGTCGCCTCACCTGCACGTTCGTGTCGACGACCCTGAGCAGGACCGGGTCGACGCCCCGGACGTCACGGTGGTGGCGGTGGAGGGGGTCGCCGGTGTCGAGGTGTTCGCCTACCTCCGGCGGCTGCAGAACCGGCTCGGTGCCGACGCGGCGCTGAAGTGCGTGGTGGTCTGCCGGGAGTTCCGTGCCGAGGACATCCTCACCGCGGTGGAATGCGGTGTGGTCGCCTTCCTGCACCGCCAGGACGTCACCAACACCTCCCTCACCGCGATGGTCACCGCGGTGAGCAGGGGAGCGGCATTCCTGCCGGGCTCGCTCCAGGGCACCCTGCTCGAACGGTTGAACTGGCTGAGGACCGAGGTCCTCGATCCGGAGGGGCTGACGCTGTCCGGTCTCGAAGACCGTGAACTCGCGGTGCTCCGGCTCATAGCCGACGGCTACCAGACCGAGGAGATGGCGGATCTGCTGCCTTACTCCGAGGGCACGATCAAGAACGTCCTCTACGGCTTCATCAACCGGATGGGACTGAATTCGCGGGCGCACGCGGTGGCGTACGCCTTCCGGACAGGCGCGATATGAGGCGCTCCAGGTGATTCAGGGGCAGCGGATGTCGCATTCGGACAACAGATACAGCGAGCGGGAGGTTCTGGTGAAGACGGTACGGGTAGGGGTGCGCGCGTTCGATGCGATCACGCAGGTCGGGCTGACCAGCTACTTCCGGTCGCGGCCGGAAGTGGAAGTGGTGGACTGCGCGGCGCTGACCGCGAACGACGTGCGGGTGGTCCAGGCCGATCGGATGTCGTCGCAGGTGGTGGCCGAGCTCAAGCAGTGGGCGGCCGAGGTGGCCGTGCCCACGGTGCTGGTGACGAACGAGTTGCAGGAGCACGAGGTGATGACGGCCGTGGAATGCCGCGTGGTGGCGGTGTTGTCCCGCGAGCAGGTCTCCGCCGATCGGCTGGTGGAGGTGGTGCGCGCGGCGGGTTCCGGTCGTGGAGCGCTGCCCCCGGACCTGCTGGGACAGTTGCTGGAGAACGTGCGGCGGTTGCAGCGCGACGTGCTGTCACCCCGCGGGCTCGGAGCGGCCGGGCTGACCTCGCGGGAGGTGGACATCCTGCGGTTGATCGCCGACGGTTTCGACACCGCGGAGATCGCCGAGGAACTCTGCTACTCCGAGCGTACGGTCAAGAGCGTGATCTACTCGATGACGAACAGGCTGCACCTGCGAAACCGCCCGCACGCCGTGGCGTACGCCCTGCGAGCCGGCGTCATCTGAGCCCGAGGAGCCGTCGCGCGCTGGGGGCGCGACGGATATGACGGGCCTCGGATGTGTGAAGGAGTGACAGGAAAAGTCGAGGACCACGAACACCGCCGGACATGAAGACAACCCTCCTCGCCAGTCGGCGAAGAGGGTTTTTTGCGCGTTGCAAGTACCGCGTTCAGAGGACGAAACGCGTGTGTCCGCTACGGGGGTTCGGGACGGCAGGCCAATTCCGGCGGCAGGCGGTCCCTGAGACGGCCTTGGGTGCCGTCAGGAACGCCGTCCGAAATCCGTTGTGGCGGTATGTCGGGTGACGAAGATCCCGGATCGCCGTGGGCGAACCCTCTGATCAGTCCTCTATGGACACTTTCGGGATGTCCGCGTTCGCCTGCCGTCGTGCTTGGCGCCGAGCTGACCCAATGGACGAGCCGGAGCGCGGTCTTGGCCGATTCCGGGGCCAGCGTGTGTCCATTGCGGAGCACCCAGTCCCGAACCCGGGAATCCACCGTGGACGGTGCGACATCGAGCCGGTCGGCGACATGGTCCACCTCGGTCCCGGCCGCGTCGAGGACTTCCGCGAGCTGCCGGTGAAGCGCGAGCCGGATCGCCTGCGGCATCGTCGTGTAGAAAGCCTGGCGGACGGCGGGATGCCGGAAGCGCAACCCGTTCCCGGTGCGCGCCAGCAGTCCGGCGTCGACGAGCTCGTCCACCAGACGCGCCACCTCGGCCGCCGGAAGCTCGAGGACCAGTGAAAGGTCGCGCTCCGGGAACTCGGGGCCTGACAGAGCCGCCCAGCGCAACGCCTCCTGGGCGCGCGCGGACAGGAACGCCAGCCGGCGTTTGATCACCTGCGCGGCGGATACCGGCAGCACGGGCCGGTCTTCGCCATCCGGTTCGGTGAGCGCGCCGTGGGCCCGCCACGCGTCGACGAGGTCGGTGAGGATCCGGGGGTTTCCCGCCGCTGTCCTGGCGAAAGCGACGACCGCGGGCTCCGGTGAAGGTCCGGCGAGGACGGTCAGGAGGTCGGCCGCCTCGTCGTCGCGCAGGTCCCGCAGCCTGAGGGTTTCCCCGGCCTGGTCGCGCAGTTCGCCGAGAGCCGCGCCCGCGGCGAGCGGACGATGCGAACCGATGAGCAGCAACGGTGACCGAGCGGTCAGGCGGACCAGCTCCCGCCAGACCGACAGACCCGCCGAATCGATCCACTGTAGATCGTCGGCGAAGAGGATCAACGGGGCCTGCGCGCAGAGTTCCCGTACCAGCCCGATGATCGATTCGGCGTCGGCCCCGGAATTCCGGTCACGGGGGACCTTCAGAGCGCGCGCGAGCGCCGCTCGGCGAGGATCGGCCGCGGTGAGCCGCACCCCCAGGCATTCGAGAACGAGGCGAAAGGGCGCCTCCGGGCTGAATTCGTCGGCGACGCCGATCCCCACCGCGCAGCGCGCCCCGGCGAGGGCTTCGGCCGCGAGCGCGGACTTGCCGACACCCGCCGCGCCCTCGATCCACAGCACACCACCGCGGCCTTGCTCGACCCCGGTGATCGCGGACCGGAGCCGGGAAAGTTCGGCGGCCCGGCCGACGAACTCCGTCGCGCGCAGGCGTGCCGGCCCCGAGGCGTCACCCGTCTCCAGCGGCCACAGCGCCGGGTCGTCCGACCGGATCTGGTCGTAGCGGGTGGTGAGGGCGGAACCCGGTTCGGTGCCGAGCTGCTCGATGGTGATCGCCCGTACCGATTCGAAGACCTCCAGCGCCTCCTCGCGGCGGCCGCTCCGGTAGAGCGAGAGCAACAGAAGGTCCTGCAGATGTTCGCGCATCGGGTGCCGCGCGGCGACGTCACACAATTCGGTGGCCACCTGTGCGTGCTCACCGAGATCCAGCAGCGCTCGCGCTCGTTGCTCGACGACGTCGAGCCGAAGTTCCTTGAACCGCTCGCGTTGCGCTGCCGCGAACGGGCCGGGAAGTTCCGCCAGTGGCTCCCCGCGGTACAGGGCGAGGGCTTCGTCGAGCGCGGCGATCGTCCCGGCGGGATCGGCGTCCCGGTAGCGGTGACGAGCTTCTTCGCGCAGGGTTTCGAAGCGGACCATGTCGATCGCCTCGCCTGGAACGCGAAGAAGATAACCCGTCGCGCTCGACTCGAGGACCGGGGGAGCGCCGGTATCGGTTTCCTGTGCCGCCAAGACCTTGCGAAGCGCGGACACGTAGGTGTAGATACTTCCGCTCGCGCTCGCCGGCGGATGCTCACCCCAGACCGCGTCGATCAACTCCGATCGCGTGACGACCTGATTGGCGCGCAACGCGAGAACGGCGAGGACCGTGCGGCGATGGGCCGGCCCCAGGAGGATCTCTTCGTCGTCGTGCCAGACCCGGACCTGGCCGAACAGGGCGAAGCGAAATCGCATGACGGCCTCCTTGACGCTCGGAGTATTGGTCCGGGAACGGTGGACGACTATCGAAATGACCGGCCTTCGAAGCGACTTTTCCACCCCGTCGAGTCCGGTGTCGAGCGCGGCACGGGCCCTTCGGGGAACTCTGCGGTTCATCCACAGGGGTGTGCCGCAGCGAAGCCGTCCGGAGGGCGAAGAGAGGCCGGTAAGCAAGCTCTCGTCGGCTCGCCAATATGCCTTTGACCTGGAGTTTGTTGTGTCGACGCTGGGCCGTGGCGACGGGTTTCGCACATGACCGACCGTGGCTGTCAAGTCACTGCCGAGAGCTGTCGCGGGGCCGAGCAGGGCGACCGGCGCACTGGCCCGGTATCGGTGAGCTGCTTCGCCGATACCGGAAATCGGAAACCGTCGAAGCGGGTGCACGACATTTCTCATCGGACAGGAAAAATGGACCCATTCCATTCTCTGTCTCAGTGCGCCGGGAATTCGGTCGCGGTCACCCGGGTACCTGGCGTGCACGGGTCGTCGCGCGGCGAAGAAACCTTTTGAGGTCAAGGGGTGAAGGCCCGCGCCGGGTGGCTTCGGTGTGGAAGGGCAGAGTCGTCCGTCATTTGTCTTGTGATCAGGTCGATTCCACTGAACGGCGGTAGTGTCGACAGTGGAATATGACAGGATCGTCGGGATGTCCGAGCCGCCGAGAAGGGGGGATGTCGTGGTGTTCGAGGATGACCGCCGGAGTCACGCAGAACCGGGGGAGAGGACGACCTGTCCGCCCCCCGATGACCGGGAAGACGTCTTCCGCCCGCAGCTGGAACTGGCGAGTCACTTCGACGAGTACGTCGACCAGCTGGCCGGCCTGGTGGTCGTCCAGCCCCGGGGCGAGGTCCGGGACTCCTACATCGACATCCTGGTCGGCCTGAGCAACGCCGCCGAGGCGTTCCGGCGGTCCGAGGCGGGTGACACGCAGGAGGCGGCCGAACGGCTCCGGTCCGCTGTGGACTTGCTCGCCAGGGCGCGGACGGACGGATTCGTGCTCGTCCACGCCTGACCGCCCTTTCGGGCGAAGTCCTTGACCGAAAAGACCTCTTCCGTCACCGCGGCCCTGATCCCGGGCCGTCAGGCCTCCACCCAGCCGTGCTTGTGTGCCAGGTGGACGAGCTGACGCCGGATCAGCGTGATCTGCTCGCCGGTGACACTCGGCGCGGCGCCGATGAGCGACTCGGTGACCTCGTCGAGGAATTCCTTGACCGTCAGGACGTCGCACATGCCGTCGTCCTGGGTGTTCGCCGCCGCGCTCCGGCGCGCGAGGTCGCTGGCCCCGCTTTCCGGGGACTCGACGAGGTCCACACGCGACGCTTTCAAGCCGCGTTCGCTCTCCAGCACGTCGAACTTCACCGAGACGCCCGGCCCCAGCAGCCGTTTGTCGAAGGTGAGCGCGTTGACGTGGACGAACACATCCTCGCCACCGTTCTCGGGCGCGGCGAAACCATATCCGCGGATCTCGTCGAAACTGACGATTTTTCCTTCGGGCACGACGGAAATCCTCCGGCTGTTCGATGGGTGTCCAGGGGCGCTCGGGGCAGGCCGCGGGGCTGGTCCTGGCGCCGGGTGATCAGAAGCCGCGCTCGCCGTCGGACGTCTCGGTCTTGCGGGCGAGCAGGATCGGCAGGGTGTACTCCGGTTTCGGCTGCTGATCCGACCGGTTCTTCCGGGCGCCGCGATCGAGGAAAAGCAGAAGTGTGCCGCAGATGATGCAGACCAGTTCGGTACCCGTCGCGCAGTACTCGGCGAAGGTGCTGAAGTGGTCTCGTTGCGCGAAGACGCCGACGGTCTCCGCGATGGCGTACGAACCGAGGGTGGCCACTCCGAAATCGACGGCCAGCCAGGTCATGAGCCGATGGCGCCACGCCAGCAGCCCGATGGCGATGAGCGGACCGGATATCGCGTTGAGGAGGAACAGGGGAGCGAGGAAACCCAGTCCTTCGATGGTCCAGAGGTAGAAGTGGACGCCGGAGGAACCCAGCAGGCCAATCACGACGGCGATGCGCAAAGCTGCTTTCATCGTGAACTCCTTCGATCCCTCTGCTCCTTCGCTTCTTACCACGGAGCCCGCTCGTCGTCCGGAACTCGTTGCGCCGGATGGGACGATCGCCGGTCGTGGACGTGGGAAGGCGCCCTGCACTTGAGACATGTTTCGACCGCATTCTGGCACTTCGCCAATGTCCGATGGCTCTTTGCGGCGGCCGCTGCCAGATCCGGTGAGCACGACTGCCTTTTCTGACACGTCTTTTAGGATGTCTTCTCGTGGCAGGGCAGCGCGTCGGCGATGTATTTTCGGGTGAAACCCTTGTCCCGAACCGCACGCGTGATGGATCGTCCTTATCGTCGGAGATACGCTGGCTTGTCTTGTGTTCTTGGACGGAAACGCCAGAGGTGACCATGGTTCGGCGCGGTAACGGCCAGCTCCGGACGAGGGAGCGAGCCGACACACCAAGCGGTGGCTTGGATCTTCGTGGCGTCGAGGGGTTGTGCACCTCGGAAGTCGAGGCGCGGCTGGACGTGGTCACCCCCGGATTGACCGCCAGCGTGCCTTGGCTGATGGCCGGACAGGACACCGGCCCCACCCCGGCCGTGCCCGCCGGGCTGTGCGCCTCGGCCAAGTCGGCCCGAGAGATGACCCGAGGCAAGGACGTCGGCCTCGCCGTCGCGTGGGCCGAGGAAGCCTTGGACGAGGCTCCGTGCCGTCACGACCCGCTGTGCGTGTGGCGTGCCCTCGTGACACTGGTGAGCGCCGGTGAACTGGTGACCGTGGACGAGCAGTGCGCCCGGTTGGTGGAGGACGTCGAGCCGGGGCCGTTCACCCGGGCGCAGCGCCGCAGCATGATGCTCCGCGCTCGCGCGAGAGTGGCCCGGCACACCGGCGATCTGCCGGGCGCGCGACGGATCCTCGGCGAGCTGATCGAGTCGGACGTGAGCCAGAACGTCCGGCTGCTCGGCGTGTCCTGGCTGGTCGATGTCCTGCTCGAAGAAGGGGCGATCGACGAAGCGGTGGACCTGATGGCCGACAGCGGCCTCGAGCGGGCGGCGCAGCAGTGGCTGATGTGCCGCCCGATGCTGCTGTCGGCCCGGGCGGCGGTCCGGCTGGCCACCGGCGACGCGGACACCGGCTTCCAGGACTTCCTGCAGGCCGAGCGCCTGTTCGAGGGGCAACGGATGTCGAACCGCGCCATGCTGCTGTGCCCGACGCAGATCTCTCTGGCCGCCAAGGCCACGCGACGGGACGAACTCGCCGCCCGGATCGCCGGTCAGGTGCTGCTCAGGGCTCGTGGCTGGGGCGAGCCGAGGGTGCTGGGCATGGCGCTGAGCACGCTGGCGACGGTCGAAGACGGACCGGACGCCTGTGCGCAGCTCACCGAAGCGGCCGAGCTGCTCGAAGTCGGCGGTGCCCGCAGCGAACTGATCACCGTCAATCAGGAGCTCGCCCGGCGCTTGGCGGCCCGCGACGACGTCGCGGGGGCACGCTGGCGGATCGGCCAAGCCGTGGGAATCGCGAAGGAGATCGGAGCGCACGGCAGGGCCCAGAACCTGCGCGCCGAGTTCGGCGGCATGACCGACTCGGTGCGGTTGACCAAACAGGAGAGCAGGGTGGCCTCGCTGGCGAGAGGCGGCCACTCGAACGAACAGATCGCCGGAAAACTCGGTCTTTCACTGAGAGGCATCGAGTTCCATCTGTCCAATGTGTACCGGAAACTGGGCGTGCGGGGAAGGAGAGGGCTCCGCGACGCGCTCGGTGAAGAAGTGGCCGGTCGGCAGATGTGACGGTGCAGGGTGAGGCGAGAGGACGAAATGTTCGAAGAAGCCGGATCGAAAGAGCCGGTGGCCGGTCCGGTGGATCCCGTCGGTGCCGTGCGGACCGAACTCGAGCGGCTGGTGGCCGACGGCCGGTGGTATCTCGCCGGGCATCTGGTGCGGATGCTGTCGGCCCAACACTCACTGTCACGTCCCGTCACCGGCTACGCTCAGTTGGTGCACATCGCCGGGGCACGCTTCCTCGCCGGGCTCGAGCAGGACGAGTCACGGCACGCTGGGCGCGAGTCCAAAGAGGTGCTCCGGGTGGTGCAAGCCCTCAATCGCGGCCGCCAGCGGGGTGAGGTGGTGCGGCTGGCTCGGGCGCCGCTGACCTCGGAGGATCTCCCAGGGGCGGCGAGGGTCTGGGTCGGTGTGCTCGCCCTCGCGTACGCGGGGCATCTGGCCGACGCACGGGCCTTGCTGAGGCTGGCCGAGGACACCCGCGGCGCGCACGGTACCGCGGTGACACGGTCGGGTCTCGCGCTGCTGCGGGCGAGGGTGGCGTCGTGGGGAGCGGGGCGGGAAGCCGCCTCGGAAGCGATGAGGGAGATCCTGACGCGCGGGATCCCGGCGGAGCTCCGCAGTCTCGCCGTCGCGTGGACGGTGTCCGCGTCGGTGGCGGCGGGCGAATTCTCGCGGGCACGGGCTCTCCTGCGTGAACACGACTTCGACGGTCCGCTGACCGATGTCGCCGACGAAGCGGAACTCCTCTTCGCTCGCGGCGGCCTGCATCTCGCCACGGGTAAGCACGAACTCGGTTACGACGACTACAAGGCCTGTGGACGTCTGTTGCTCAGCCGTTCCGTGCACAACCCGGCGGTGCTGCCTTGGCGCGCCCACGCGGCGCTCTGCTCGCACGTGCTTCAGCGGCCCGTGCTGGCCGCCTCCCTCGCCTCCGCGAGTGTCATCGCGGCGCGCCGTTGGGGTGCCAGGGAAACACTCGCCATCTCGTTGTACGCCTCCTCGACCATCGCCGCGGATCCCGACGGCGCGCCGCGCCGTGACGAGCACGGGGATTTCGCCGGCGTCGTGCTCCGGCCGGAGTTCACCGCGGTACTGAACGATCTGTGCAGCGCCACCGAGCACGCGCCGTTGACCGACCCGGAACGTGAGGTGACCGAATTGGCTCGCGCCGGACTGCGCAACAAGGAGATCGCCGAACGGCTGTCCGTGTCGACGAGAACGGTGGAGGCCCGGCTGTCCAAGGTGTACCGCAAATTGGGCGTCACGGGCAGGGACGGGTTGCGCGGCATCTTCACCCTGTGATCAGACGGACGACACACGTGACTGGGTGGACGACACACGCGATGTCCATCTGATCACGCGTGTCGTCCGTTCAATCACGTGTGTCGTCCCCCTGATCACGCCGCGCCGCGGGGTCACCGGAGGTGGGCGGCGCCGATCAGGGCCAGGAGGTCGTTCTCCCCGTCGGCGACCTTGAACGATTTCGCGTCGCGGAGCAGCTTTTCGGGATAGAAGACCTCCCCGCCGGGGAGTTCGACACCGTCGAGGCGGGTCGCTCGCGCGCCGCAGAGCTGGATCGCGAGGTCGCACACCTCGAAGGCGGTGTCCGTGGTGAACACCTTGCCGGCCGCGGAATGCGCGATCGAACCGAGGTCACCGGAGTCGGCCTGACCGTAGTTGTGGGCGTAGACCGCCCGGTTGAGCGCTCGGGCGGCTTCGAGCCGGGAGAACATCCGGAAAAGGCGCAGCTGGACGGACTGATGCTCGCGCAGAGGTTTGCCGCCTTGGACACGATGCCCGGTGTAGCTCAGCGCGCCTTCGTAGGCGGCCCGGCCCGTGCCGAACGCCAAGAGCGCCATCGAGACACTGGCCAGCGCGTGCGTCGCGTGCATGGCGATCGGGTAGGCGTTCTCACCGATCAGCAGGTATTCCTTGGGCAACCGGACGTCGGTGAAGGAAAAGCCACCCTGGTTGAGGGCCCGGAGTCCGAGTTTCTCCAGTGGCGCTGTCCGGGTGACGCCCTCGTGGTCCAGGGGGACGACGAAGATGCCGCCCTTGGCCAGGCTTTCCCCGTCGAGCGTGCAGCAGACCAGAGCGTGGGACGCGGTCACCGCGCAGCTGATCCAGTCCGCTTTGGTCCCGTTCAGCACCCACTCGTCACCGTCGAGGTGTGCCCTGGTGTCCCCGCCGCCGACGGTCAGGGACGGGGTGTGCGCCGCCATCATGTCGGAGCCGTGGTTCGGGTCGGTGATCGCGAAACAACTGGACCACGACGGCTGTTCCCCGGTGTAGTAGGGACGGCTCAGCTCGTCCACGAGCCGAGGGCTGCCGAAGTTGTAGACGAACTGGAAGACCAGCGGGGCGATGAACAGGCTGGTGGCCAGCCCGGCGTCCCCAGTGGCCAATTCCTCCAGGACGAGGAATTCCTCGAACCGGGTCAGGCCGAGCCCGCCGAACTCGGCCGGGGCGGTCAGGGTGAGGAAGCCCGCCTTGCGGGCCTCCGCCATGAACTCGAAGTACGGCGAGCCGGTCGCGACCGCTTCGGCCGCGGTCATCCGGTCGAGCCGGTGGCCGATCGGGGCCGCGTACTCCCGCGCGAACACCCGGGCACGGTCGCGCCACTCCTTCGCGTGCTCGCTGATCGTCAGGTCGAGTTCGGTGTACGGATCCCGTCGGGTCATTTCTCCTGCTCCTTCGGTCGGTTCAGGCGCTCCAGTACCACGGAGCAGGTGGCCAAGATCGTTTCGCGGTCGACGACGTGCCAATCCCGGCCGCTGCTCAGGGCGTGGAGTTCGTCGTCGGGTTCGAACGCGAAGGCGGCGCCCGCGTGGGTGAAGACCTCCGCGTCGATTCCGCCGTTGCCGACGGCGACGGTGACGCCGCGTTCGACGTCGCCGGTCGCCATGAGCTCCCGGACCACCGCGGCCTTGCCACCGGGTAACCCGGGGGTGCTCAGGAGTTCGCCGGTGAACCGCCCGCCCGATTCGGCCAGCCGGGCGCCGTACGCCGAATGCAGGCCGAGGTCGGCCACCGCCTCCCACAGGGGGAGCTCGGAATTGCCGGAGACGAGGACGATCCGGTAGCGATACCGTTTGAACAGGGCGATGAGCTGCCCGGCGAAGGGGAAGAGCTCGTCGCGGCACGCCCGCCACGTCCGGGTGGCGGTTTCCCTGGCCTCGGCGACCGCGGCACCGCGCAACGCCTGCGCATAGGCCTGATACGCCTCGGTCATCGCTTGGCGACGCGAGTGCCCACCGGACGCGTAGCCGCGGATCGCCCGCAGGCAGGCCAGCCCGTCGTCCTTGTCGCAGACGCCGTCCTCGATGAGGTCCTCCAGGTAGCGGGTGCCGAGAACACCGCGCAACAGCGTGCCGTCCAGGTCCAGCACGGCGTAGCTCACGATTCGCGCTCCACCAGCAGTGCGGCGAGGTGACGCAGATCGGCGGCCGCGGAGGGCGGTAGCGGCGAAGTGTCGAGCACGGCGAGGGCTTCGGCGGTGCGGTCGGCGATCATGTTCTCCACCATCGCCGGGGCGCCGGTGCCTTCGATGACCTCCAAGACCCGGAGCGCGTCTTGCTCACTCAGCCGCGGGTCGCCGACGTGCTTCTCCAACAGCGCGAGCCCGGCGGTGTCCGCACGCTGCGCGGCCAGGGCGAGCAGGACGGTGCGTTTACCCTCGCGCAAGTCGTCGAAGACGGGTTTGCCGGTCGTGGCCGAGTTCCCGAAGAGACCGAGAAGATCGTCTCGCAACTGGAACGCGTCCCCCACCGGCAGGGCGAACCGGCTGAGTCGATCGAGCAGGTCGGAGTCCGCGCCGGCCAGCAGCGCGCCCAGTTGGAGCGGACGTTCGACGGTGTACCTCGCCGTCTTGTACCGGATGACGGTCAGGGGAGCGCCGTGGTCGTCGAGGGGGTTGAGGCAGGTGAAAAGGTCCAGGTACTGGCCGTAGTGCATCTCTTCGCGCATCTGGTCGACCAGCGAGCAGACGGCGGAGCGACGGCCGGGTGGCAGCGCCGCGCCCGTGAGCAGCTCGGTCGACCACATCAGCGCCATGTCGCCGATCAGGATCGCCGCCGCCTCACCGAAGCGCCGCGCGTTCCGGGCACGCGGATACCGGTCCGCGATCGAGCGATGGACGCTCGGCCTGGATCGACGGGTCGCGCTGTCGTCGATCACGTCGTCGTGGATGAGCGCGAACGCCTGGTACAGCTCGAGTGCCGCCGCCACGTCGATGACCGTGTCCGGTAGCCCGGTGCCACCGGCGGCCCGCCATCCCGCCGAGCAGAGCATGGGGCGTAACCGTTTGCCGCCCGCGGTGACGAAATCCCTGAGTGTTTCGGGAATCTCCGGACTGAGACCCCGGCAGGCGGCGTCGTCCCGTTTGGCTTCCAGGAAGAGGGTGAGCCGGGTCAGGACCCGCTCCCGGACCTCGTCGAAATCCAGGGACAGGCCGGTGTGTTCCGTGTAGACGGTCATGGGGTGACTCCTGTGCTCACGAAGACGGTGCCTTGTCGAGGGCGAAGATGCGGAAGCTCCCGCGCCCGCTGTTGTCCAGGTAGTCCTGGTAGGCGGGGCCGTAGCTGGTGATGAGCCGCCACTGCGAGTCGTGGTCCTCGCCGGTGAGCAGTCGCGCGGTGACCGGGAGGACCTGGTTGCCCAGGGTGACCGTCGCCCTCGGATCGGCGAGGAGGTTTTCCGACCACGCCGGATGCCTGCGGTCGCCGAAATTCGACGCGACCACGGCGTAGGAGTCCCCGTAGGGAGAGAAAAAGAGCGGCGAGGAGTACTGCTTGCCGCTACGACGGCCGGTGGTGGTGAGCAGCAGCGTGCCGGCGCCGGTGGTGCCGCCGAGGCTGAACCTGCCCTTGGTCCGTTCCAGCAGGAAGCGATCCGCGGGCACCAGCACCGTGCGCATGAACGTGATGAACCAGCGTTTCGGGGCGACGCGGATCATCGTCTTCCAGAGGATGGCCTGCACTCGTTCTTTCACGACGAAAACTCCCGGATGATGAGGTCGGCGGCCCGCTCGGCGAGCATGACGGTCGGGGCGTGGGTGTGCCCCCGGGTGATCCGTGGCATGACCGAGGCGTCCACGACCCGGAGGCCGGCGACCCCGCGTACGCGCAGTCGCGCGTCCACCACGGCGCCGTCGTCCGTCCCCATCCGGCAGGTGCCCGCCAGGTGGTAGACGGTGTCGGTGTGCGCCCGGACGTGCTTCTCGACGCTTTCGGCGTCGTCGGGGTCGAGCGCCGGATACCAGGACTCGCCGACGTACGGCGCGAGCGCCGTCGTGCCGAACATCCGGCGCGCGATCTCGACACCCTGGGTCAGCCGCCGCAGGTCATGGCCGTCCGGGTCGGAGAACGTGCCGAAATCGATCTCCGGAGCGTCGGCCGGGTCCGCGGACCGGAGCCGGACCTGTCCGGAGCTCTCCGGTTGCAGCAGCACGACGGCGATGGTGAGCGCGTGATCGGATGGCGGGTCGATTCCGTGGTTGACGAAGGCCACCGGCAGGAAACTGATCTCCAGGTCCGGCGCGGGTTGCTCGGGGCCGCTCGCGAGGAAGCAGGCGGCTTCGGCCACATTCGAGGTCAGCGGGCCGCGGCGGTCGGACTCGTAGAGCGCGGCGGCTGCCGGCTCGCCCGCGGACGCCAGTGTGACCGGCTTCTCGCAGTGGACGATCAGCGGCGTGAACACGTGGTCCTGCAGGCCGAGCCCGACACCCGGGACATCGGCGACACAGGCGATGCCGTGCTCGGCCAGTTGCGCCGCCGGACCGATGCCGGACAGCAGCAGCAGTTGAGGCGAGTTGACGGCGCCCGCGCTGAGCACGACCTCGCGCCGCGCGGTGAGCGTGACCTCGTCGCCGTCGGAGGTCAGGACCTCGACTCCGGTGGCCCGGCCGTCGTCGACGACGATCCGCTGGACGTGCATCCCGGTCAGGAGCTCCAGGCCGGGATGCCGGAGGGTACGCAGATAGCCGTCCGCCGCGCTCCAGCGTTCACCACGACGCTGGGCCGTGGGGATGCGTCCGGCCCCGGTGTGGTCGCCTCCGTTCACCCCTGCGGACCGTGGTAGCCCGAGCTCGTCGCAGGCGTCGAGGAAAGCGGGCGTCGCCTCGGACTCGCCGCGCACGTCTTCGACGTACAGCGGGCCGTCCGAGCCGTACACGTCCGCCTCGTCCTCGCCGACGCGGCGTTCCGACCGGCGGAAGTAGGGTTCGACGTCCGCGTAGGACCATCCCTCGGCGCCCGCCTCCGCCCAGCCGTCGAAGTCGGCGCGGTGACCGCGGGTCCAGACGTTGGCGTTGATCGACGAGCAGCCACCCAGAACCCGGCCCCTGGGGACTCGGATCGCACGTCCGGTCAGGCCGGGCTGCGGGGTGCTGCGGTAGTCCCAGTCGGCTTCGCTGCCGAAGAGGGCGGGGAACGCGACCGGGATCTTGATCGCCGGGTTGTCGTCGGGGCCGCCGGCTTCGACCAACGCCACGGTGACGTCGTGTTCGGCGCCGAGGCGGGCCGCGATGGCGCATCCGGCCGATCCGGCGCCGACGACGATGTAGTCGAAGGCGCGTGCTGCGTCCGTCATAAGGGATTTCCCTCCATCTGGCCCTCGTCGGGAAGAGGATGGGCTGCGGCGGTGTGGCTGCGGGTATAGGCACTGCTGGTCTACCGGATCACGATCGCCCGATCGTGGCGGGCGGTGTGAATTTCCGGTATTTCCGCCCCAAAGGACACCGGACGGGACCGCGCCGGTCGGCGCGAAAGCGCCCCGGTACTGAACAAAAAGTCCTGGTTTCGGCGACGGGAACGCGATGTGGCGCACACTTGCCGACGAAGGACACGGTCGTCGCCGTGGGTCGAAGTGTGATCATGGTTTTGTTCTCGGGGATGGAAACTTCGAGAATTCGTTCAAAGAATTTGCTCGAAAACACTTTCTTCGCGCGCCGAACCTGAGATTTCCGTTAGGGTCTGCGAACCATCATCGGAAAGAAAATCACGCGCTACGCGTCTTCCGTGGTTTTCCTGCGAGGCCCGCGATCGCTTGAGGAGTACGAGCTATGAGTACGACCGAACAACGGCGCCATGTCGTCCTGCTGGGCGCGGGTTATCTGTCGATCTGGTCGTACCGGGCGTTGAAGCGCAAGGTTGGCAAGCAGGTCGACTTCACCGTCGTCGCCCCGGCGACCGCGCACACCTTCCATGGCTGGACCGGCGAGGTCCTTTCCGGCGAACTGCCGCCGGACGCGCAACTGAGCCCGATTTCCGAAGCGATGCCCACCGCGCGGCACGTGCGAGGACACGCCAGGAGCGTGGATCGCGCAGCCCGGACCGTGGAAGTCGAACGGGTCGACGGGACGAAACAGACCCTCCACTACGACCATCTGATCGTGGGCACCGGGCAGTACGAAGACGTGAGCCGGGTGGAGGGGATGGAGGAGCACGCGTACCGGCTGCGGGACGCGGGCCGGACCGGGAAACTCGTCGCCCACCTCGACGAGTGCGTGGAGAGCGCCCGTTCGTCGACCGAGGAGAAGCTGCGCGCCAAGGCACTGACCGTGGTCGTGGCAGGCGGCGGTCTGGCCGGGATCGAAGCGTCGGTCGCGATCGCGCAGCGGCTGGCCCGTGCCACGGAGGGAACCCCGGAACGGGAGTACGCCGAAGTCGTTCTCGTCACTCCCACCGGTGAACTGGCGAAGGAGATGCCGCCCAAGCTGCGCGCGCATGTCCGCAAAGAGATCCAGGACAACGGAGTACGTCTCATCGCGCCGGCCCGGGTCGTCGCCGTGGGCTCCGACGGGGTGAAGCTCGACGACGGTTCCTGGCTGGCGGCGTCCACTGTGGTCGCGGCGATCGGGAACAGCCCGCGTCCGTTGCCGGGACTCGACGATCTGCCGGTCGACGACCGCGGAGCCGTACGGGCCGATCGCATGCTGCAGATCGCGCCGGAGGTGTGGAGCGGCGGCGACGCGGCGTCCGTGCCACTGGCGTCCGGCGAACCGTGCCCGGTCGACGCGGCCTGGGCGATCGGACAGGGAAGCTGGGTCGGCGGGAACGTGGCACGGGTGATCCAAGGCCGCGCGCAGCGTGAGTTCACCTGGAAGAGCGTCGGGGTCACCGCCGGTTTCGGTCGCGGTCACGCCGTGCTGGAGGCCTGGGGGATGTCGTTCCGCGGCCGCCCCGCCTGGCTGTCGAGGGCGGCGTTTTTCGGTTACTACCTTCCTTCACGGCCCCAGTTGCGCCGTGTGCTCCGGATGCTCGTGGCCCGGCGCCGGGGAAAGTAACCGGCGCGGGTTGGTGTGTTGCGAAAGCCACTTTGGCAACCTTCACCGTTGTGAAAGCGGTTTTCGCAACACGCCTCGCCGCCGATCGGCACGGCCTTTGAGGCGTCGGTCCAGGTGGTCGTGAGTGTTTTGGGTCGTTCTAACGACACTTTTCACTCACGACCACCTCGACCAGGCGCGCTCCGGCAGCGCGCGACGTCGCGAAAGCCACTTTCGGGACGTCTGGTGTCGTGAAAGTGGCTTTCGCGACACGCCTCGCCGCCGGGCTGTGTCGGGCAGGCCGGGTCGCGGTTCGTGAAGTGATTCCCTCCTTATCGACGGGACCCGTCCGATGATGTGGACGCAGCGGACCCATGCGGCGAAGGTGGCTTGAAGGAGCACTGGGCCCGAGGAGGAACAATGCGATACCGAAGACTGCTCACCCTGTTCGCCGCACTCATCGCACTGCTGGCGGCCACGGCCGCTATTCCCGCGACATCGTCCGCGCAGGGTTCGGTCGACGTCGCCACCCGCGTCGCGGATTCGGTCGGCTTCGCGTCCGGGGGAATCCACCTCGAGAACGGGAAAGCCGTCGTCAATGTCGTCGACGACGCCGCCGAGCGGAAGGTGCGCTCCGCCGGGCTCAAGGCGAAAAAGGTCAAGCGTTCCCTTTCGGCCCTGACCGCAGTGAAGAACCAGCTGGACAAGATCACGAACGTCCCCCAGACCGCATGGGGCATCGACACGAGTGCCAATCAGGTCGTCGTCACCGTCTACGACACGGCGGCGAAGACGTCCGCCGACCGGGTCACCGCGGCCGCCGCGGCGTTCGGCGACAGCGTCCGGGTCGAGCGGCGCACCGGAAAGCTCTCTCTTCACATCGCCGGCGGCGAGCAGATCAGCAGCAGCGCCGGGGCCAACTGTTCGCTGGGCTTCAATGTCACGCGCGACGGCCAGCCGTTCATGCTCACCGCCGGGCACTGCACGAACGCCGGTGGAACGTGGTCCGGTGGCGACGTCACGGGCGCGCCGGTCGTCGCGAGTGACTGCCCTGGCGCGGACACCGGTCTGCTGTCGCGCCCGAACGGTACCGGGCCGGGACAGATCGTCAACGGTCAGCGCATCACCTCCGCGGCGGTTCCCCTTGTAGGACAGCAGATCCAGTCCCATGGCAAGACGACCGGGACACGCGCGGGCCGGATCATCGCGGTGAATCAGTCGGTCAACACCGACGTCGGCGTCATCAACAACACGTTCATCGCGGAAATCGTGACACTGCCCGGTGACTCCGGCGGTCCGGCGTATGCCGGGACCCGCGGTCTCGGCACTCTTTCCGGCGGTGACGACCGGGTCAGCTTCTACTACCCGCTCACCCTGGCGATGCAGGCCTACCGGCTCAAACTCGCCTGACGACCCACGGCACCGTCCCGACCGATCCGGGCCGTACCGACGGCCCGGATCGGTCATGAGCGGACAACGTACTGGCACACAACGATTTTGAGGGGAGGTGAGAGAAGTGTCGGGTGGTTCGGTCAAGTTGCCTGCCGAGTTGCAGACCTTCTTTTTGGTGACGTTGGGGATGCCCTGGCCGGAGGGTAACGACGCGGCGCTGGCCGAGTTGGCGCGGGCGTGGCGTGAGTTCGAGGCGGCCGCTGAGGAGTATCGGGAGGCGGTGCGGGCCGGAGGTTTGGGGGTTCCGGGTGCGCTGGTGGGGGAGACTGGGGAGTTTTTCGCGTCCTACCTGGGGGGTGACGTGGTGCCCGGGATCGAGGCGTTGGGGGAGGCGTCGGAGAGCCTGGCGGGGATGGCGAAAACGGCCGCGGCGGATGTGGTGAAGGCCAAGGTCATGATGATCGCGATGGCGGCGATGGCGCTGGCCACGATCATTCACTTGCTGGCGACGCTGATCGGTGCGGCGTTCGTGGGTTTGGCGCAGTTGACGGCGCGGCAGGCGTTGATGGCGATCTGGCGTGGTCTGGTGGCCAAGATGCACGCGCTGGTCGCGATGAAGTTCAACCAGGAACTCGCGATCCGCCTGCTGAAGGCGATCGGTGCCGGAGTGGTGGCCGCGACACCGCATACGGTGAAGTTCGCGGCGGCGGGCGCGGGGATCATGGGTGGTCTGGATCTGTCGGTCCAGACCGGCCAGATCGCGGCGGGGAAACGTGACGAGCTGGACGGCAAGTCGCTGCTGGGCTCGTTCGGTGGCGGGGCTCTCGGCGGCGCGTTCGCGGGAATCTTCCACGCGGCTGCGGTGTGGGCGCGGGGCGCCGCCGCGGGGTGGGCGGACAACGAAGCGGCGAGGTCGCTGGCGGAGCGGCTGAAAGTCGAGGGGGTGACGCTGGAGACCCTGAAGGAGGCGGGGGAGCGCCTGGCCGTGGCGCCGCGGGCGATCCCCGGCTCGGTGGAGGCGCTGGGACATCTGTCGTATGGAGCCGGTCAGGTCGGCGTGGTGTTCATCACCGCGCCGGTGATCAACCTGGCGACCGGGTCGCCACACGCTAGTCCGTGGCTGGGGATGCTGGGGGCGTTGTCGGGGTTCGGCGGTGGCCGCGGCGGTGGTGGCGCTGGTGGCCGCCTCGACACGCTGCTGGTCGATCTGGGGCATTTGCCGAAGGCGGTGGAGTTCACGATCCCGGCCGGCGACGTCAAGACGGACATCAAGACCGGCGGCGAGGCGAAGGTCCCCGTCGCCGACGTCAAGACCGAAAGCACGGCCGACATCAAAGCCGGTGGCAAGGCCGACGGCGGCCTCACCACCGGGGAACGGCTCTTCCTCGAACCGCCACCGTCCTATGCGGACACGATCGCGGCCGATGCGGCACAGCGTCCCGTGGCCTCGACTACGCCGGGGCAGGCGATCGGCACTCTCTTCACCCCCGCGGTCCACGAGAACCCCGCGGGCGCGGTGGCTTCGGCGGCCGACACGAGTTCGACAGTCCACACCGGACAGAAGGTCGAGCCGGCAGGCGTCGCGAGCCCGGCTTTCGCCGAAGAAGGGACAACGGCACACTTCCTCACGACGGCGGCAGAACCGCAGCCGGGTGCGGCGAACGGTGGCCGCGCCACCCTCACTACCGCGACGCCCGGCCCTGCAACCGCCGCGAGCATCACCACTACCGCCACGTCCAGCGCCACGACCACGTCCAGCACGAATACCGCCACGACCGCGGCGACCACCGCCGCCACCACCACGACCGGCGCCGCCACCACGACCGCTACCACCGGGGCGTCCGCGACCACGGCCGCCGCGCAGACGGCCTCCGGTGCCGAAGCCGGCAGAGGCGCACCGGAACGCAACGCCGCCGCCGCGCCCGAGACAGCGGCCGCGCGAGACACCGGCGTGGCCACCCCCGAGCAGGCATCCGAGACGAAGGCGGTCGACACTTCGTCGGCCGGCCCTCAACGGGTCGAGAGCACTTCCGCGACCACCAGCGCGGAGACCGCGCGAGCTCCCGAAGCCCCTGCGGGTTCCGAGCCCGCCCCGGTCGCGGCGGAAAGCCCGCAGCGGGTCGAGAGCGCTCCCGCGACCACCAACACGGAGCCCGTACCGGCTCCCGAAACACCTGTGGTTCCCGAACCCGCGCCGGTCGCGGCGGAAAGCCCGCAGAACCGGCCGCAGCCGGCGGTCACCCGTCCGGCGGCCGCCGAAGTACCGACGAGCGACCGCGCGACCCTCCCGGAGAAGTCCGCACCCGAACGCGCGACCGGCGACCTGCCTGGCAGGCAGGGGAAGACAGAACTCTCGGAGCCCAAGGTCGAGACCGCGGGGGCACAGAGCGGAAGATCGGGCGCGGCGACCCCTGCCCGGGTGGAAGGCAAGCCCGTCACGGAGGCGGTCACCTCCACCGCCCAGCCGTCCGACACGGCCGCCCGTCCGGCAGCCGCACGGCCGGCACCGGACAGTAAGACCGCCGAACCGGTCGGCCGGGCGGCGGAGGTCCGGACCTCGGTCACGGCCGACGCGCCGGGACGTCCGGCCACCGGCGGCGGACGCGACGAAAACCGCGGACAGACCCGCGACGACGCCGGTTCCGACGAGGCGTTGCTGATCCCGGTCGCCTACGCCGACGAGACCCCGCACACCGCGGTCCACGGCGAGGAGCCCACGGCGCGGATGGGCCGCGCGGAGTGGGCGGAGTGGGAAAAACTGCGAGAGACACTGACGGCGACGCCCTACAAGGCGGAGCGTTTCGAACCCTACGCCAAGGGGGAGAGCGAGGACGGCAAGCTGGGCGGCCGGATCACGCAGATCCGGTTCACCGTCCGGCGGGGCCAGGTGGCCAACGGGACCTGGATCCGGGAGATCGCGGTCCCGCTGGCCCTGGTTTCCGACGACGTCGATCAGAAGACCCGGGAAACCCTCATCGAGTCGCTGCAAAGGGAACTCGCCACGCTCGAAGCCGCCACCGATCCGCAGCTCTTGCGCCTCGGCAACGGCGACCGGGCACACTTGCGTCTGGAAGCCGTCGCCGCGGACGGGTTCGCCGAGGGCTGGGACCGGTACTCCGGGGAGAGCCTTCCGGTCACCGTCAAGAACGGGGAAGGCGAGACCAACCAGGTCGAGTGGTACCTCGGTTCCGGTACGGGCGCCATGCTGCACGAGATCATCCACGCCGCGGGCGGTAAGGACGGTTACCGCGATGCGACCGCCGGCGCCCGCCGCGAGCCGGTACGGGGCATCATGGGGCCGTTCCCGGAGGCGGAGCGGTTCATCGCCCGCGAGACCATGGCCGTACTGGACGGGCTGTCCCTCGCCGCCGGAGACCACGGTGGCGGGCTCCGCAACCCCGACCCGGCACGGGCGGGCTCGACCTCGGTCGTCTCCAGTGAGCCGTACAACTCGATGCATCGCCCCGCCGAAGCCCCGAAACCCAAGAAGGACCCCGACCCGCCGCCGCCGTTGTCGACCCACCGCCGCGGCTCGTCCGGGTCGCGGCCGCGATCCCAGGGATCCGACAGCGGCCCGCGAAAGTTGTGGCGGAGGTCGAACCCGTCGCTCGGCACCCTCCCGCTCTCACCCTCGATGCCCACGCTCATCGAAAGCGATGCCGAGGCGCGGGCGGGGTTCGCCCGGCTCGTCCGTCCTTCCTTGGTCGCGGTACCGGATTTCGAACCCATCCGGGCGGCCGTCCTGGCCAAGGTGTCCAAGTACGAAGACTGGGTGCGGGAGAACCTGTCCGACGTCAAGCTCGCGGATTTCGGTGCCACCCTGGACGGCCTGAAGCTGGACATCAGCCCTCGGCTGAGCGTCACCGTCGAGGTGCACGCCATCGATACGGCGCAAAATCCGGTGGACCGGACGACGGAATCGGTGACGTCGAGCGAGCATCTGGCGAAAACGATCCAGGTCGCCGACCAGATCGAGCGGACACCGGTGAATCCGACGAGCTTCAGCGCTCCCGCCGGACCGGTGACCGTCTCCGGCGGGATCCGGGGGATCGGCTCGGCATCCCAGAGCAGCGTCGTGGCGAAGCGGGCATCGAGCAGCGCGTTCGACGTCACCGAACAACGGCAAGGCACCCGTTCCCGGCATGACGTGACGTACCGGGTCAAGGTCTTCGAAAAGGGGCACTCGCGGGGGACCCGGGAGCGCGACCCGGGCGACGACGTGCTCCTCGACCTCGAACTCGACTGGCCCAAGAACGCCCCAGTGGAACCGCTGACCCCGGCCGATCCGGTCGGCGGCAAGCCATCCGGGCAGCGGGCGATCGACTTCGCCGAAGTGCACAAACGCATCAAGCACGTCGAACTCAAGGGTACGAAGAGGGTCTACGACGCCATCGTCGAACAGCTCGACCTCAAGGAACGGCGAGACGGTGAGGTCGTCGCGCTCAAGACCTGGCTGGACAACCTCGGTGGCGACCACGGCAAGGAACTCGTCACCGGCGGTCTCGCGAAACGGACGTTCGAGTTCAGGCACCGTGAGCGGCTGGAGATTTTGGTCCGCAGGCACAAACCGGAAGCGGGATCGCGACCGCATTCCTCGCACGCGGGCGGCAGCCAGAGCTCGATCGGTCACCGCCGGTCGAGCAGCGCGCTCGACACGGACGCGCGGAGCGGCACTCGGGAATGGGGCGGCTCGCTCGGGAGCGGATTCGGTGAATCGCTCTCGGACCTGGTCGGTGCCAAGGTTTCGGTGAACGTCTCCTACGCGCGGTCCGCCTCCGATTCGGAAAGCCATGCCACCAGCCTCGAACACGAATCGATCGAGCAGATCCGCGGTGCGTTCGAGAAACACGACGAGGACTTCCCGTTCGCCGTGACGATCGTGCCGGAGACTGGTGACCGCCCGGTCAGCCGTGGTTCGGGGTCCAGCGCGGGCCGGCGGCCGTCGACCCGTGATGGCCGGGTGTACGAGCTGGTGGTGCCCGGGTCCGTGCACGTCTATCTCGCCGAGACGGGGCAGATGGACTCGGAATCCTCCATGGCCTTCGGCTCGGGCAGTGACGGCCAGGCGTCCTCCAAAGCGGGGATGACCGTGAAAGAGGTGCCCGACCGGGCCGCGTCGCACTGGAAGATCGCCGAAAGCGACCGGAAGACCATCGCGGGCGTCGTGGCGGCCGTGCTGCGAGGTGAGGAGGAGATCACCGACCACCAGAGCCAGGCGGTACAGGACGATCTGGCCGCGCTGCTGGGCGAACCCGAGCGAGTACGGGAACTGGTCGCCGGAACGCGCATGCCGCTACCCGGGGAGCGGAGTCTCTTCATCGACGCCCAGTTGGCGCGAGGGCGCGGCCACTACGTCAAGCAGGCCACGTGGAAAGAGCTCGCGAGCAAGGTGGCCGTCGGCGAGGCCTCGCAGGTCAGCAGTTCCCGCTTGCGGGAGGGCATGCTGTCGATCGAGGTCGAGGCGGACGCCGGGCCGGTGACGATCCTCGGGTCCGCGACGGCTTCGCGGGAACACGAGCGGGCATGGAACGTCGGCCAGTCCATCCGGAAGGAACAGGGCCGGCCTGGCGGCGCGGACGCCCTCCACCTCTTCAACTACCCGATGACCCTCAACTTCCGGGTGGGCACCGATTGGGCGCACATCGACAAGGAGCTCGAGTTCGAGGACCCGGAAGCCGGGGTACCGATTCCCGGACTCCAGGCACGGCTCCAGGTGGCGGCGCCGCCCCGACGGGGGATCAGGGTCGGGGTGGGGACCGAACATCTCGACGAAACCGCTTGGGGCGATCAAGCCGGGCTGAACACTTCGGCGCTGAGGCCGGGCGGACGGCCCGTCCGCTCCGAGCTCGACTCGCTGCAAGCCCTGCTGGACTTCCCGGCGACCATCATCGAAGGGTTCTCGGGGTTGCTGCCCGAACCGGACCGGACCCGCGATCGGGTCGCCGGCGCGGTCAAACACCTCGCGGCCGGGGAAAAGCCCACACCGCTCGGGATTCACCACGAGGGTGAGTCCGCGCGCGACGCCTCGCAGCAGAAGATCGAAACCTGGGCCCGCCACGCCACACGCCAGGCCAGGCTGCCGCTGACCACCAAATCCGACGTGCTTCCGTTGGACAGCTTCAACGAAGGTGGCTTCTTCGCGACCGGTAGCCGCGATCTGCACGGTACGGTGGAGCTGAAGACGGATCTCCTGGAGCCGCAGATTCTCCGGCGAGACGACGCGCACGTCTTCGCCGACACGACGCGGACGACGACGGAACTTTCCCCCGAGGAGCGCAGAAAACTCGGCGCCGAAGCGTCCGCCAAGGCCACGGTGCCCACGGGTGGCCTGGCGACCGTCGGTGCCGAAGCCAAGGCAGGATTGGCCCGCGAGCGGAGCGACGACGGCTCCGAAACGGTGGTGGACGAGACCCACCGCGAGACGACCGAGCATGGCTACCTGGTGGCTTGGGATCACCGGCACCACTTGACGCTGTCGGTGCTCGAAGGGCGCACCGGGATGCTCGGCGGACGGCATACCGGAGAAGCGAAGAGCCGGTCTCTGGAGAAGTACGTCCCGATGGCGGAACTCCGCTGGGTTCCCGCGTCGGCGCTCGCCGAGATCGGCGAACTCCCGCCCGCTGAACTCAAGAAGCTGCACGAGGACGACCAGAAGGCACTCTCCGCCGGGACTCAGGCCCGGTCCTCTTCCGGTAACGGCCCCGAAGACATCCTTGGTGATCTCGACCCAGCGGACTCGTCGGTGGTGCCCCGGCTGATCGCGAACCTGACGACGGAATTGCGCGCCTGGGAAGCCAAGGTCACCGAGCCGAAGGTCCAGCGCGAATTCAGGGAACTGCACGACGAAATGCTGGGAAGTCTCGGTACGCACCTCGCGCTCGGCGGCTTCGGCGACACCGTGCGCGCCATGCTCCGCGGTGGCGCCGTGCGGTTCGGGAGGCGGTTCCTCGACTCGGGAAAGCTCGAACAGGTACTGGTACTGAAGGCCAGGTTGCCGCATGGCCGGGAGAATCCGGCCGGCTTCGACTACCGCGTCGAGTCGTCCAGTACGACGACGACGCGGCACCGTGGCGGCGTCGCCTGGGAGAAGTCCTACGGCGTTACCGCGGAGGGCACGCCGAAGCTGCCGGTTCCCGAGTTCACGGGTTCGTCGAAACTCGGGCTGGATCAGGCGATCGCGCCGCACGCCGGGGTGCAGGGAACGCGGACGACCTTCCGCGGACCTGAGCGGGCCGCCGCCACGACCGTCAAATTCGCCTGGAACGGCAAAGCGACGCAGCGGATCCACGATCTCGAAGTCTGGGTCGAGGTCCATCCCTGGGCCAGGTCCGGGGTCTATGCCCGCCACGTGCCGGGTATCCGCCATCAGCACGTGCGGGAAATCGAAAAGCTGAGTCCGTCGACCTTGGACGCCGTGGTGCGCTCCACGCTGCCCTCCTTCCTGACCGACAGTGGCTCTCCCTCGCCGACCATGACCGGTTCCCTGCGCGAGCATTGGGCCGACGACGGGCGCGGTGCCTCGTGGCCGGACGACGCGGCGCTCTGGGGGTTCCCCGTAGAGGCGCCGAAGCTCTACGCGGAGATCCGCAAGACCGTCGAAAGCATGAACGCGGAGCGCACGTTCGCCGTCCTGGTCGCCACGCAGGCGCCCTTGCTGGGACGGCGCCTGCCGTCACTGCTGTCCGAGGACGGTTACTTCGTCGACGTGGGCAGCCGTACGACCATCGACTCCGTCAGGATCAAGCTGGATCTGGGGGACCGGTACCTCGTCCGGGAGATCGAGGGCGCGTCGCTGACCGTCGGCCGCGACGCCGCGACGAGGGCCACCGTCGAGCGCTCGCACGAGGGCACGGTCTCGGGCGGGCTGCTCGGTGGGCCGGTCTCCGGGCTGGTCGGGGAACTCGGCAAGGAACGGCAGTTCGGAGCTCCGGCCGAAGAGGTCCCGATCGAACTCGGTGGTACCCCCGAAGGTCAGGGTGACGGGGTTTTCTGGGTCAGCGCGGTCCCGGATTTCACGATGATCTTCAAGCAGGCCAACGGGAAGGAGGGAAAGCCCCTCCGGATCGGCCCGGATGGCCGGATCGACCTGCTCGTCGACCGCGCGGGTCTGGTGGCGCTCGGTCTGGAGCCGCCCGCCGGGACTCGCGGCGGGCTCGCGCCGGGCATCCCGTCGATCGCGATCAGGGTGCCCACCGCCATCAGCCGGACGTCCACGTTCGCCAGTGACCGGACGATCAAAGCCGCGAGTGCCAGGAATCCCGTCGGCGAGGCGCGAGGCGACGCCACCTCCGTGCATCGCGCCGTGAGCCGGGAGAAGGATCTCAAGATCCTGCGCAAGGAATTCGCCGCCTTGGGCGGGACGACCGACCGGCCCACCGTCCGGGCGGAGGTCGATGAGCGGTTCCAGCGCCTCGATGCCGCGCTGGACAACGTTCCCGCGCCGATCGCCCGCCAAGTCCTCGACATGGTCCGCGGGGCGATGTTCACCACCGGGAACATTCCGGTTCGTGAGGTCGACATCGACGGCGTCACACACCGGCAGACGATCCGGCCGGTGTTCCCGGAGACCTTCGGACGCCTGCTGGACACTCTTGCCCTTCAGTTGGAGCAGGAGAACAACCCGTTCCGCGAGGGAGGTCTTCTCGCCGGTCTGGGCCCGCAGCGGGATGAGGCGCTCCTGTCCCGGCTGGCCCACCTTGCCACGGTGAACCTGCCGCGGGTGGGGCGCGACTACCTGCTGAAGCATCCGGCTTTCCACGCTCTGCTCGCCAATCCGGACGCGGTGAAGGAAGCGCTGTACGCGGCAGGCGAACTCGAACCGGATCGCCGGACCCCGGCCGGAGCCGCGGTGAACTCGGCCCTGCGGGCGAGAGTGCCCCTGCTCACCGGGCTGATCGTGCTCGGCCTCGCAGGGGTCACCAGGTTTCTCAACGACGGCGACCGCTACGCCGGCCTGGAGGTTCAGCCCGCGCGGGAGGAACAGCTCGTCAAGTCGGCGAGGGGAGTCAGAGAGACACTGCTCAAGGCGCTCGACACGACTATCGAGCTGGCCGACCGGGAGCGGCAGGACCCGAAGGCCTGGCACGGCCTCAGCGAACAGTGGGCGAACGCGATGCAGCAGTTCGCCGCCTTGGCCGGCGTCGGTTTGGCCACGCCCGCCGCGCGTGCGGACGCTTACGCACGGTACGTCGCGGAGGGAGTGCTGCCCACGTCGGACGTGCCGTCGAGGCCGGGTGAACTCACGTCCCGGGTTCAGCTGGCTTCCTGGCTGTCGGACGGAGGCGAGCTGGCCGTGTTCTGGGAGCGGCTCGCGGCCGGGGCGGGACACGTGCTGGCCGGTGCCGAACTCGCGGTGTTCGTTCAGGCGAGAAGGTCCGCCGACGGACCGGTCTTCGCCGTCGGGGACCCGGAAGGCCGCCCGGTCGAGCTGAATCCGGCCGCCTTCAGGAACTGGGCGGCGGAAAAGGGCCTCGCGGCCCCTCTTTCCCTCTTCCCGGCGGCCCGGACCCATGGGCCGTTGCTGACCGTCCCGTTCAGCGGGGGGCTTTGGGCGGGGACGCGGGATTCCCGGCCGGTACCAGGCACGGCGACGCCGGGGATGTTCGAGCTGGTCCTGGCCAAGGACGGCGAGCGGCCACAGCCGCACCAGCTGGCGGCGGCGCTGCGGGGGAGCGCGTGGAACCACGCCGACGAGATCATGCTGTCCGGACGCGACCGGGCGGATCTGGAACTCCTCGGTTCGGCGTTGAGCCGGGACCTGGGTGCGACCGTGCGCCATGAGTTCGAGCGGGGGAAGGCGCCGCTCCTCGTCACCTCGGACGGGCACCTGACGGTGGGCGGACTCGGTGCCCAAGCCGCTCCGATCCGGCGACCGGCCGACGAGATCACCGCCCTGCCCTTGCCGCTCAACCTGGGTGTGGCTTTCGTGGACCCGGTTTTCGCTCGCAACCTGACGGGGGTTTTCGAAAACCACCCGGACGACCGGATCCCGGTGGCCGTTCACCACCGCGATGGCCGGTTCTTCCTGCCGGACGCGCGGAAGCGGGAGATCCCCCATGACCCCTTCCAGTTCGCCGAGGCGCTCGCGAGCCAGCCGCTGAGCCTGGTGACGTGGGGGCGATTCTCGAAGGTCTCCCTCTTCGCCTGCGATCTGACGAACGAGAGCCTGAGCGACCTCAAGGCCGCCGTCGCCAAGCTGCCGGTGCTGGCACACCTCGATGTCGAAGCGATCAAGCTCAACACGCGTATTCACATCACGCCGGACAGCGACGTGCTTTTCGGTGATCAGCGCGCGTTGCCGGACGGGACTCTTTCGCTGACGCCTTCGGGCGATCCCGGGTTGCCGGTGGCGAGGTTCGGGGAGGACGGGGTTCCTCCGGCCGAGTTCCTCGCTTGGCGTCCCGGGGACTCCGGAAGCACGCTGCTCGATCATGCGCAGCAGCTGGCGAACGACTTCGTGGACCGGAACTGGGGCACGGGACTGACGCCGGACTTGACCTGGGAGGCACTGGACCGCTTCATCGAGCCCATGCCGGAGAGCTGGGTCCGGGCCTGGCTCGAAGGCACGGGTTCTCCCCACCATCGCTTGGGAAGCTTCCGGGAGGCGGACACCTTCGCCAGGGAGTCGGGTTACGTGGTGAACGCCTGGGAGGTCGCGCAGGCGTGGGGTCGCGCGAGGGTTTCGCAGGAGACCCGGCTGGACGAGCGCCACGCGATCCCGGCGGAGGACAGGGTCCGGATCGAGTACATGGTCGACGGGTTCGTCGACGCCGCGGTGCAGGCGTCGCCGGACTCGTTGCCGCGAGTGCGGAGCGCGGTGTTCGTCGCGCCGGGTTCCCTGGCCGGTACCGACGGGCTCGGTGCGGTGGTCGAGTCCCGGATCCAGCTGCGGCTGAGCACCTATCCACCTGGGGTGGTGACAGTCACGGCGGACCAGCTGCTGGCCCAGGTGTCGGTTTCGGTGCTCACCCGCCCCGAGGGCGATCCGCAGATCGGTGTCGTGCAGGTCCATGTCGAGGGGCAGCGTGCGCTGAGCGGTCTCTACGGTCCCGAGGCCTATTCCCTGCCGGGCGATCGCCCGAGTCGCCACTGGACGCAGCTGCACCAGGCTCGTGCG
Source organism: Amycolatopsis thailandensis (assembly GCF_002234405.1). Taxonomy (GTDB): domain Bacteria; phylum Actinomycetota; class Actinomycetes; order Mycobacteriales; family Pseudonocardiaceae; genus Amycolatopsis; species Amycolatopsis thailandensis. Next base: position 64,191 of record NZ_NMQT01000077.1, read on the forward strand.
GATCTCGCGTGGCTGGCCGACGGTGGTCCGGTCATCGCCCGGGCCGGGGAGATCATGAATCGACTCCACCAGCCTCCCCGCGTGTTCGTGGAGCAGGAGCGGTCGCTGGTGCACCAGGCACACCGGGAACGTCATCGGGCCGCCACGGACCTGGTCGCTTGGGACCTGCTCTGGAATGGCGAGCTGGCCGCGATCGAGCGCGCGCGTGACCTGGTCCCGGCGGTGGGCTGGCCCCGGCGAGGCGGAGTCGTGGGTGGGGCGCCGCGGGCCGATCAGCCTGGTCCGTCGACGGAAGCCGGTTCGTCGAGCGCCGCGACTTCCACGACGCCGGAAGAGCCGCCTCCGCCCGCCGATGTGATCGCGTGGCAGCCACCGTTTCCGGATACGCCGGGGCCTCGCACCCTCAATGAGTACGTGGTGGAAAACCACACCATCGTCAACCGGGTCAACGCTGCCCTCTTCCTCGGACCGAACGCGCTGGCCATGATGCCTCTCGAGCTTTGGGAGATGGTACGAGAACACCTCAGGAACGACGGGACACCGGCGAGCTGGGCACGGGCCTGGGCCGAGCACATGAGCCCACGCCAGCCGCTCCAGGCACGGTTCGGTGGGACGCACGGTGTCGCGGTGGCTTCGGGAGGGTTGCTGAACCCCTCCGAGGTGCAGCAGGCATGGAATCGCGCGCGAACCACCTTCGAAACCCGGCTGAGCGCCAGTGGTGAGCTCGACGGAATCGACCGGCACTTCTCCATCGGCCTGATGATCGACGGATTCGTCGACGCCGCGTTGCAGCCGCCTCCACGGATACTTCCGGAAATCCAGGTCGCGGTCTTCGTCCCACCGGGTTCGTCCACCGGGGTGTCCCATCTGCGGAAGGTGGCCGGGCACAAGATCGATTCCCGGCTACAGCAGTATCCGGCGCACGTGAGGTCGTTGTCGGTCGAGCAGTTGCTCGCCCGGGTGTCCATCACCGCGCTCACCAGGCCCGACGGTGATCCTCAGATCGGGGTCGTCCAGGTGCGGGTGGAAGGGCAGCGAAGGCTGTCCGGACTCTACGGCCCCGAGATGTACACCGACCCGGCCAACCCGCTTCCCTCGCACCAGACGCACTTGGCGGAGGCGCGGATGGCGCTCGCCGGGCTCGCCGAGGACCATCCAGCGTTCGCTCAGGCGCGCGAGATCATGAACAAGTACCACCAGCCGCCTCGCGTGTTCGCCGATCAAGAACCGCCCCGGTTGCATCAGGCACATCGGGAGCGTCGCCGGGCCGCCACCGATCTCGTCGCCTGGGACCTGGTACGAACGGTGCCCATCATTCCGGGCGAAGAGGTATGGGCGGCGGAGGTACGAGCCCGGGCGTTGGTCGCCGCCGTGGGCTGGCCCCGGGAGAGCAGGCTTCTGGGCGGCGCGCCACGCGACGATCAAGGCGGGCAGGCGAGTGAAGCCGGTTCGTCGAGGTCCACGGGATCCGAGCGGATGGTCGACGTGGCGTCGCGGTTGCCGGACGGCGACGCGCTGGCCGGATTGTGGGAGCGGTTGGCGGGCCCCGAGGGGCGGATGTTCGATTCCGCCGGTGGGCCCGCACGGGTCCGGGCCGTGCTGTCGGATAACGGGCCGCTGTTCGCGGTGGAGTCGGCGGCTCGGCCGCTCGAGCTGACTCCTCAGGAGCTCGTCTCGTGGGTGGTCGAGCACGAGGTCTCGGCTCCGGAGTCGCTGTTCCCGGACCGGGACACCGTCTCCGGGAAGGGCAAGGCCCGGCAAGAGAGCGGGCCGAAGCGTGTTCCCGCGGTGGTGCGGCAGGCGACCGGTCCGGGCGCGAGCAGCGACTTGGTCACGGTTCACGACGGCCGGGGCACGCCGTACGCGAACGCGAGGAACTCTCAGGCTCTCCTCGCTTCGATGCTGCCGGGGAAGACCACGTTGGCGTCGGTGGCCGATCTCCCCGGCACGCTCTTCTCCTGGGCGGTCGGCACGCATCTTTCGATCGCTTCCTGGCGGGACGGGCGGATCCATCTCCATTCCGACGGTCGCGTCGGCACTTCGGAAACCTCAGTGGGGGAACCGGCCGCCTCGGCGGACCTGGTCAACTGGACACCGTCGCCGGTGGGGAGGACCTTGGCGGACGAGGTGCGGGACATCAGCCTCGTCAACGACAAGAACCTCAAACTGCTGCTGGGTAAGGGCAATCCCACCCCGATGCCCGTCGAGCTGTGGAAGCTGGTGCAGGACCAGCTTGAACTCGACGCGGTACCGCCGGAACTGGCGAGGAACTGGGCCGGATCCTCGAGCGTGCATCGGCTCGAAGACGAGCGAGCGGCCGAGGCCTCCGGAAACGTCCTGAATCCTTGGGAGATCAATGCGGCGAAGGGCCGAGCCCGGGCCTACTTGGAGACGCGGACGACCGACTACGGAACTCTTCCCGAACCGGCTCTGCGCAAGATCAAGCTCATGGTCGACGGCTTCGTCGACGCCGCGGTACAGGCGCGACCGGAGTCCTTGCCCTCGATACGAGGTGAGGTGTTCGTCGGTCCGCGTTCTCTGGGGGCCGTGACCGTGACCGGCCTGCTCGCCCGGATCGACTCGACGATCAACGCCAGGTTGGCCGAATACCCGAAGGACACGGTGACGACGTCGGCGAAGCAGCTGTCGGAACGTGTCTCCGTCAACGCGCTCACCCTTGCCGACGCGGACCCGCGGATCGGAGTCGTCGAGGTCCGGGTCGACGGGCAGCGCGAGCTGACCGGGCTGTTCGGCCCGTGGGTCTATTCCGATCCGAACAACCCGCTTCCTCGGGTCAAGAGGTTCGTCGCGGTGACGCGGGAACTGCTCGCGGGAGTGGACCGGAACAGCTCGGAGTTCAGCCGGGCACGGGAGATCATGGACAGGTTCCACCAGCCGCCTCGGGAGTTCGATGGTCGGCCCCCACGTATGCACCAGGCGCACCGGGAACGTCACCTCGCGGCAACGGAGTTGATCGCGTTGCTGCTGTATACGCGGCCGCGCGCGGCCGTACGGGTCGCCGAACTGTTGGTACCGGACGTCGGGTGGCCACGGCCGAGCCGGATCGACGGGGTACCGACCCTGAGCCGTGTCATCACCGGACATCCGTCCGCCGATCGCGAAGTGGCCGCGTTGGCGCTGCCGCGGAACACCGGTGTGGCCTTCGTCGACCCGCGTTTCTTCGGCAACGTCGTGAAAGCATTCGCCGAACGCACGGACGATTCAGTTCCCGTTGTGGTGCACCACAGGGACGGCCGGTTCAGCCTCCCGGATTCCGCCGGTCAGCGTGGCTCAGCCGGCTATCGGGAGCTGGCCGAGAGCCTCGCCAGCATGCCGGCGAGGCTGATCGAATGGCAGAAGTTCTCCCGTGTCGTGCTCTACGCTTGTGACCTTCCCAAGGAGGCGCCTGGAAGGCTCCAAGCCGGGCTTGCCGGGATACCCGCTCTGTCGCATCTCAAGGTCGAGGTCTACTTCTCGGGAGAGCGGGTCCATTTCCTGCCTGAGGGCACCGTTGTCACCGGTGACGTGCCCGGCCTGCCGGACGGAACCCTCACGCTCGCGCCGTCGGCCCGCGAGTCCGTCAGGGATTTCTTCGCGAGCTTCCGCACGGCCTTGTCCACCGCCGTGCACCTCGCCCGATGGCATGGGCGGGTCGAAGTCGATTCCCAGGGCACGGTGACCGGGACCAGGCCCACCCCGCTGAGCGGGCTCGTGGGACGCGAGCCGACCGCCTTCGGCCGGACACTCACGCCGCCGGACGTGCTCGCGTTCCGGCCGTTCCTCGACGGTGCGGGGCCGAGCACGCTGAACGAGTACGTGCGGAACCGCAGTATCGTCAACCAGGCTCGCTTCGACGATCTCACTTCCACGGGTACAAAAACCCTCGGGTTGCCAACGGAGATCTGGAACCTGGTGCGTATGCAGCTCATTCTGGATCCGGATTCGACCCCGCTGAACTGGGCAGGCGACTGGGCGCAGGAAATGGCCCATGCCGAACGTCCGCGACTGGCCCGGGCCCACGACCTGACACCGACGGGCCCTTATGGCCGGGATGAAATACGGCAGCTGTCCGGCTTCGCCCTGAACTCGGCGGGGGCCCAGCTGGCCTGGCACCGGGCGAGGATTGCTTACGAGACCAGGCTCGACTTCAGCCGGGGTGAGCTGCCCGACGAGGCGCGTAGCCATATCCACCTGATGGTGGAGGGCTTCGTCGACGCCGCCGCGCGCGCCCATCCTGGCGAGCTGCCTCGAGTACGTGGTGAGGTGGTCGTCCCGAAGGGCCATTCCGGCTGGGCGAACTTGGTGCGTTCGCTGGTGAAGAAGGCCGTCGCGCAACGGCTGGAGGAGTACCCCGCGGGTGCCGTGCCACTGACGGCTAAGCAGCTTTCGGGGCAGATCTCGATCTCCGTGATCACCCGCCCGTGGCGTGATGTCGAGTTCGGCAAGGTGCGGCTCCGTGTCGACGGGCAACGCGCCCTGTCCGGATTGTATGGACCGGAGGCCTTCGCCGGGGAAGCGGCCAAACCGCTGAGCGGTGCCGTCGGCATGCCACGACTGGGTGGTGCACCGGTACCGTCGAAGGGCCTGTTCACCCTTTCCTCACCTGCCGGGGACAGGGTCGCCGCCCTGGCGTTGGAGCACAACACCGGTGTCGCTTTTGTCAGTCCTCTCTATTTCACCCACGTCAGCCGGGCCCTTGCCCCGACCGAAAGTCACGCGCTTCCCTTGGTCGTACATCATCGGGCGGGTCGATGGGGACTTCCCCGAGCCGATGGGAGCCTGGTGCCGCACAGCTCGCGTGAGCTCGTGGAGGTGCTTGCCCGCGCACCCGCCGAGCTTGTGTCCTGGGGTGCCATCCAGCAGATCGAACTGTTCGCCTGCGATTTGACGCAGGCCGAGGTATTCAGCCTTCAGGCCGCTCTGCACGACATACCCTCCCTGGCTGGAATCTCGGTTACCACGCGCATGCTGAACAGGAGCGTGCGTATCCTGCCCAACGGTCGTATCAGTGGTTACCGCCGAGGAGCCGACGCAGACCGCGGGGCGCTCGTCCTCGGAACGAACGCGGCCACCCATGCCGGTGATTCCGTGGTCGCCGCACGGAATCTGTACGGTGAGGAAAACCTGATCTCCTTGCTGCCGGACGACGTGGACGCGGCCGCGGTGAGCCGTTCATGGGCGAACGCGACTCCGCATTCGCTGAGAATGATCCGGCGGGAAATCAACCAATATGGGGAAACCCAGGTCGAGTTCGCCCCTTGGGCGGAGCTCGTCACCGACCATCGTCCGTCTCCGCTCGTGCTCAGGCTCTGGCCGCGTGGATCCGGGTTCGGGGTAGGCCCGGAAATCCTCACTCCGGCGGAGACCATGCGCCGCCTTCACGACAGCGAGGCCTTTCAGCGCTATCTGCGAGAACCGGTGCGACGGCCCATCATCGTCCTCTCCTGGGTGAGCTGGGCGCTATCCGATAACCGGTTCGGTGAATTCCTCAGTGCCCTCAGCGGGATCAGGCCGGTTCACCTGGTCAGCTATCAGGGGCGGTACGCGCTGCTGCCCGAGGGATCTCTCAAGTTCTACCAGTCCCCGCAGATCGGCTACAGCCTGTTCGCTCCGTTCACCGACCTGGAATTGTCGGCCACGCCGGACGTGTTCACCCTGTCCCGAACAGCAGGGGCCTCCGCCACGATCGCGGCACGGGAGATCGCCGCGACGGTCACGGCGAAATGGAGGACGATCCGGACCGAGCCGGCGCCGCTGGTGATGGTGATACCCGGTGACGACACGGTGGCGCAGGTCGCGGTGCGGTCGCGCGACGTCCGGCTTCCGCTCGGTGGGCGGGAGATCGTGAGCCTGTTCCTCTCGGTACCGGGCGCACGGCGAGTATTGGCTTCGAATCCGGGCAAACCCGTGGTGCTCGCGGGCGATTTCGGGGCGAACGAGGCTCGCCCCGGCGGGATCCGGTTCGATGTGAGCGCGGCGCTCGCCGAGCACGGCCTCTTCAACCCGGTTCATGCCACGAACAGCGACGCGTCGAGCGGGTTCCAGCAGGTTTCGGGTCTGTTCGCGGACCGGATCAAAACCGAACTGGTCCTCGGAGCCGACAGGTTGCCCGCGGCGGTCTTCGTCCGGCATGACGGAGACGAGATGGCGTTGCGCCAGGTGCAGACCTGGGCCGGCGCCGCGGCCTCGACCGCCGGGCAAGTGGTCTTGGGGCCGGATGGCATGAAGGTGGACGCACCGTGGCACAACGCCATGCCGATCTTCGTCAAGCCCGCCGACGACGGCCGGATCCACTTGAAACGCTCCGACGGCAGACCCGCTGTCGGAGAACCGGGATTGGCTTTGCGTGACAGCAGAGAACTGCGTACGGCCCTGGGACGGGTGGCGGACGGCCAGTCCTTCCCGCAGAGCGAGCGAACCCCGTTCCTGATCCCGATCGAGGGCAGGGTCGGCGAATTGGAGAAGTTCACGACGGACATCGCCGATGGTGGCTACTCGCGGGCGACCGTCGCCGCGCGGGGACCGGTGGAGCTGATGGGACTCCGTCAGATCAAGCTCACCGAGCCGGGATTCGACCGCGTGAAGGCCGTTCCGCCCAGGCTCGAACTGATCGTCAGTCACGCTTTGAGGAGTACCGATTCGACGGTGCACGGGGTGTTCTTCCCCCGAGATGACGCCGACATGCTCGCCTCCGCATCGGTCGATGCGCGGACCAGTCCGCTCTTGCGCGGCGGCTATTTCCATTTCCCGACGAAACCAGCCGATCCGCACCTCACGCCTGGTGGTGAGCCGAGCTGGCGTACGGTCCTGCACGGCTCCCAAGCGAACGTCAGCATGGCGTTGTCCACCGCTCGCCCCTACGAGTTGGGGGACCGGTTGATCCTGGCGGGAGAAACAGCGGCGGAAGCTCTCTTCGCGTCCACTCTGTATCGCCAGGCGCAGCCCGACCCGAGCCGCCCTTTCCGATTGCTGGCCTGCAACACCGCCCATAACAAGCAACTGGTCAGATCGATCAAGGCAAGGTGGGGCAACGGGGCTATCATCGCGCCGACCAGCCTGGTGTGGTTCAGCCACACGATCAGCGGGGCGGCGTTGAACATCCGAAGCCATCTGGTCCGGGCGGACGGCCCACGGCCGCCCAGACTCGCCTTGGCGGATCTGGCGGCCGAGCACATCCCCCAGCGAAAGATCGTTCAGAGCGCTGGGGGCAGTCTTCCGAAGAACGTGCAAGCGGCGGTCCAGACCGCCGTGCGCGCCTCGGCCTGGCGGGTGGTCAGCGGCGCGGAACCCGTGACGATCCGGATCACCGTCGGCGGCCGGGACCAGTCCGGCGGGATGTCGTGGGGAAGAGAGCTCGCGGCAGGGATCCGGACGTTCGCGAACGACGAGGCGTCGCAGCTGGCGAAGCACTACAGCCTGCCGGCCGCGGGTGCGCGTCGCATGCCGATCGACGTCGCTTTCGAAAGGAAGGACCAGCACCCGGCGGTGGCTCTTGTGAAGTTCGGCCTGGCCGAGGGAGAATTCGGCCAGAAGAGCCTGGCCACCCGTGATGCCGATCAGATCACCCGGGCCTTCGCCGCCTTGGCGCCGAACAGCGACGGAATCCCGCAAGGGGGTCCGGTCCAGCCCATGGCAGGCGCTCTCGAAAGGCCCGGGCGGCCGTTCGCGGCGAGCTCGTCGATTCCGGCGTCACGGGCCGGCCACGTGCCACGGTTGCCGGCGCTGGTGCCTGCTCCTGATTGGCTCCAGGACGCGACCGCCCCACCTGCCGTGTTGCTCGGATGGCGGCCGCCCGCACCCGGCGAATCGCGTGCGGGGACGTGGGCTGAAACCGTCCAGCAGCGTACTGTCAGGAACCTCGCGTGGCTGGCGCGCTCCGCCGTACGGCGCCGGCTACCGGACGAACTCTGGCTCATGGTGAATGAAGCCGCTCAGCTCCGAGTGGGTTGGGTACGTGCCTGGGTCGAGTCCATGGATTCGGTCAGGGGACCGGATGGCTTCACGTACAAGAACGAAGCGCTGGCGGAGCTCACCGGCGTCGGCCTCACCAAATGGGAGGTCGCGCAAGCACGCGGGAACGCCCGGGTGAACCTCAAGGATCGGCTCGACGAGGACGGCAACCTGACCTACAACGGGAAAGCGTCCTTGTACCTGATGGTCGACGGGTTCGTCGACGCGGCGGTCCAGGCGAATCCGGACGCCTTGCCTCGGGTCCGTGGAGCCGTCTTCGCCGCAGGCCAGGCGTTGGAAGGCGCCGGCAAGGTGGAAGCGCTCCTCAAAGAGAGGGCCCGCTTGCGGCTGGCGCAGCACCCCGAAGAGGTGGTGACGATCACGCTGGAGCAGGTGTTGGCGCGGGTGGAGGTCGAGGTGATCACGCGGCCGGAGGGGCATGAGGAGAGTGGTCTCGCCCGGTTCCGGGTGGACGGGCAGCGTGAACTCTCCGGGCTCTACGGTCCGGAGGCCTATTCGAAGCCCGACAATCCTCTGCCACGGCGTGAGGACCTGCTCGCGACCGCGCGCCAGGAAATCGCTCAGTGGGATCCCTCCGACCCGGAAGTCGCCGAGTTGTTCACCCAGGCGGAGCAGATCATGAAGCGGTACCACCAGCCTCCGCTGGAGTTCGACGGCCCGGAGAAACCGCGGATCCACGAGGCGCACGAGGAACGCTATTCGGCCGCGAGGGATCTGATCGCCTTCCAACTGGCACAGCCGGATCACACCTTCGAAGTGAACCGGCGCAGCGCCGACTCCGTCGCCAGGCTACTGGTCGGGGAGGTCGGCTGGCCGCGACCGAGCACGATCGTGGGGGGCACGACCTAGCCGGTGACCAAGTTCAGGTGTGCCGGTGCAGGTGGGGGTCGTGGTAAGTGTCGTTCTAACGACACTTACTGAGGGAAAGGCGAAGGTGTCTTGCTGGATGCGACGTCCGTGAAGGCCTCCTTGCCTACCCTGAAGGTAGTGAAGGATCCCTTCACCTCGGGTCTTGCGGGTACTGCGGGTCTTGCGGGTCTCGTGGGTGGTGCTGGCTCGGCGGGTGTTGCGAAAGCCACGT
>NZ_NMQT01000078.1 GCF_002234405.1 Amycolatopsis thailandensis
AAGAACCGGGCGGCGTCGGCGAGATCCTGCGCCGAGGACGGGCCGGCGGCACCGGGGGAACCCTGCTCTTCGGTGTCCAGGCCGGAGTTGGCCGCGAACTTCGCGTACGCCTCGATCGGCCCGTGCCGATGGCAGGTGTCGATGACGTCGTCGGTCTTGGCCCGCTGTTCGGCCGCGTCGGGCAGAAACTCCAGGACCGGCGGCTCGTGGGCGATGACCGTCCGCACCAGGCCGGGATGCCGCGTGGCCAGCGCGAGGACCGTCATCGCGCCGCCGCTCGTGCCGAACACGTCGGCGGGCCCGGTACCGACGGCGTCGATGAGGGCGGCGACGTCGTCCGCGCGCTTCTCGGGGGTGGAGTCCTCGTCGGGGTCGTGCAGCGGACTGCCCGCGATGCCCCTCGGGTCGTGGGTGACCACGGTGTGGTCGCTCGAAAGCTCGTCGGCCAGCAGCTCGAAGGCCGCCGCGCCCATCGGCGAGCCCATGAGCAACAACAACGGTCCTTCGCCGCGAACCTCATAGCGCACACGTGCGCCCGGGACGTCGAGCGTATGGGTCTTGGTCATGAGCCTGCCATTCTGCTCCAGGTCGTGCCTGTCTCGATCGGACGAAAAGCTTTGATATACCAGGAAAAGCCCGGCCCGGCGAACCGGACCGGGCTTCTCCTGACCCGGATCAGATCCACTAAGCCGCCGGGATCTGTGTCGCTTCTTCCGGGGAACGGAACACCTTCTCCATCACGCGGCGGGCGATGGCGCGCGGCGCGTGGTCGAGCGCCGCGGTCATCAGCCGGGTGACGGTGCCGGGGACGGTGACCACGCGGCCGGCGTCCCAGGCCCGGAGCGCGCCCGCCACCACTTCGGCGGCGGTCGTGTGCCCGGGAGTCTTTTCCACCGCGTCGCCGAGGCCGGCGACCTCGCTGAACTCCGTGATGGTCGGCCCAGGGCACAGCGCCATGGCCTGGACGCCGGTGCCCTTCAGCTCGGTGGACAACGACTCGGCGAAAGACAGCAGGAACGCTTTGCTGGCGCCATAGGCGGCCAGGTTCGGGGTCGCGAAGAAGCCCAGCGACGACGCCACCACGATCACCCCGCCCGAGCCGCGCTCGACCATCCGGGGTACCACCTGGGACGTGAGGTCGACGCTCGCGAGCACGTTGAGCCGCAACATCTCGAGGGTCTCGGACCGGGCCGTCTCGACGAACCGGCCCTGCAACCCGCGACCGGCGTTGCAGATGAGCAGATCGGCACCGCCGAGTTCCTCGGCGCGGGCGGCGACCCGCTCGATCGCACCGTCCGCGGTGAGATCCTGGACCTCGGGGATCAGCCGCCCGTCGGTACCCTCCGCGAGCGCGGCGAGCCGGTCCGCACGACGGGCCACGGCCAGCACCCGGTACCCGCGGTCGAGCAGGACCCGGGCGAACTCCGCGCCGATACCGGAGGAAGCCCCGGTCACGACGGCAAGTGGTGCGTCGGTCATGGCCCTACCCCTCGACGTGGAAGATTTCGAGCGCGACGCCGTCCGGGTCGGTGAAGGTGAACAGCGCGAACGGAAGCGGCTCGGTGTACTCACGCAGGTCGCTGCACTCGACCCCCTTGCCGACCAGGAAAGCGTGCCAGGCGCGGAGTTCTTCGCGATCGGTGGCCGCGAACGTGAGGTGGTCGAGTCCGGTGCGGTGCGCGCCGAACGACTCACCCTCGTTGCCGTCGTGCGAAGCGAGCCCGAGGAAGACCTGGGTGCCGGGGCGCATCAGACCCGCGGCGCGACCGCCCGGGAACTCCTCCTTCATCCACTGCACCATGCCGAGCATCTCGCTGTACCAGGCCACGCTGCGGTCCACGTCGGTGACGGTGATGGTGGCGTGGTGCAGACCCGGCAGACCCGGCGGGGTTTCGGGAAGCGGGGTGGCCGGCGGCGGGACGAGTTCGATGTCCATGTGCGCTCTCCTGAAGTCGGGCGTGACGGAAAGGGATCTTTGACGCCTACCGCGCCGTTTTAGTGATCTTTTGCGAGATTACGGCGCGCGGACCCTCTATTTCTTCTTCAGGACTGCCAGGACGGGAACCGGCGCGAAAGCCCACGGCAGGCCCGCAATCCCGAAGACGTTAAGCCGCCGAAACCGGGTTTAGCTTGAAAAGCCAATCGGTCACCACAATGGACCACCACTGGAGGTCGTGTCTCATGTCAGACGCCGTGTGCCCCTACGTCCTCAACCCCGAAGGCACCGACACGCACGGCGAGACCGCTCGTCTGCGCGAACAGGGCCCGATCGCTCGGGTCGAGCTCCCGGACGGCGTGCTCGCCTGGTCGGTGCACGACTACGAGCTCACCAAGGAGATCATGGGCAACGAGGCGCTGTTCTCCAAGAACCCGCGCCGTAACTGGCCCGACTACATCGACGGCAAGATCTCGGACGGCTGGCCGCTGATCACCTGGGCCGCCATGGACACCATGGCGACGCAGGACGGCGCCGACCACGCCCGGCTGCGCAAGCTGCTCCTGAAGGCGTTCACCCAGCGCCGGGTCGACGCGATGCAGGAGCACATCGACTCCACGGTCAACGAGCTGCTCGACGACCTGGCCGCCGCCGCCCCCGACGAGGTCGTGGACATCAAGGCCCGCTTCCACATGGAGCTGCCGACCCGTCTGATGTGCGACCTTTTCGGTGTTCCGGTGGACGTCCGCGCGGAGGTGCTCGAAGGCGGCCACAAGAACATCGACACCCGCATCACCGCCGAGGTCGCGGAGGCGAACCTGGCGAACTGGCAGGTGGCGATCTCCAACCTGGTGCAGTACAAGCGCGAGAACCCGGGCGACGACCTCACCACCGGCATGATCGCGGCCAAGGAAGAGGACGGTTCGCGCCTGAGCGACTCCGAGATGATCGGCACCCTGCACCTGTTGCTGGGCGCCGGATCCGAGACCCTGGTCAACGCGCTCGCGCACGCTTCGGTCGCGCTGATGACCGACCGCGAACTGCTCACGAAGGTCAAGGCCGGGGAGATCGCCTGGGAGGAGGTGTTCGAGGAGACGCTGCGGGTGGAGTCGCCGGTCGCGCACCTGCCGTTCCGCTTCGCCACCGAAGACGTCGAGCTCGGCGGCGTGAAGATCGCCAAGGGTGACGTGATGCTCGTCGACTTCGCCGGTGTCGGCCGCGACCCGAAGATCCACGGGGAGACGGCGGACGAGTTCAACGCGCTGCGGGAGGACAAGACGCACCTTTCGTTCGGCTTCGGCGTGCACTACTGCATCGGCGCCCGGCTGGCGAAGAGCGCGTGGATGACCGGCATCCCCGCCCTGTTCGAGCGTTTCCCCGACATCGAACTCGCGGTCGACCGCTCCGAGCTCGTCGGACAGGGAAGCTTCGTGGTCAACGGCCACGAGAGCCTGCCCGTCCTGCTCAAGGGCAAGTCCGCGGTCGGCGTCTGACCCCAGTAGCAGTCGAAGGAGTCCGAACATGGCAGACAAAACGGCGGAGAGCGGGGGCGGGATCCTCGGTGACCTCAACCTCGACTACGCGGAACACGAGAGTGTGCTGCAAAAGGCGGTGTCGGCCGACGGCACGCTGATCGCGTACGAGCAGTTCGGGGAAACCGGCCCGGCCGTCGTGGTGGTCGGTGCGGGACTGAACGACCGCGCCATGTTCACGCCGCTCGCGACGGCCATGTCCGAACGGTTCCGCGTCTTCAACTACGACCGGCGCGGCCGTGGCGAGAGCGGCAACGGCGATCCGGACCAGTGGACGATCCAGCTCGAGATCGACGACCTGCGTGCGGTGCTCGAAGCCGTCGGCGAGCCGTGTCACGTGTTCGCCAACTGCACCGGCGGCGTCATCGCGCTGCTGGCCGCGGCCGGTGGCGCGCCGATGGTCAAACTCGCCCTGTACGAACCCCCGTACTGGTCCGAGACGGCCACGGCCGAGCAGGTGGCGAAGCTCAAGCAGCTGATCGCCGAGGACCGTCGCGAAGAGGTCGTCACGATCTTCGCGCGGGACGTCGTCGGCTTCATCAAGGACGAGAACATCGAGCACTTCAAGAGCCACCCGGCTTGGAAGGCGTTCGAGTCCATGGCGCCGTCGACGTACTACGACGCGATGATCAGCAAGGACCACCTGGACATCCCGTACGAGGAGATCCGGAAGATCACCGTGCCCACGCTGCTCATGCGAGGGGACGACGGGATCAAGGAGATCCACGACGCGTGCGCGAGGATCGCCGAGGAGATCCCTCGCGGCGAACTTCTCACGCGGGAAGGTTTTGACCACCTGTTCGATCAGAAGGCATGGGCGCCCACCTTGATGGAGTACTTCGAAGCGTGACGACGCCCGCGAACCGCGGAAGGGTCACGGTGCCGGTTTTCGGCGCTGTGGCCCTTCCGGCGTTTATGGGGTGAGTTCGGCACCGAAGGCGCCGGCGGGCGGCTCGACTGTCCACAAGGGACACTCGCCGAGGTGAGCTCACCGCTCGCGCGGCTGCCGCCGTTGGGGTGTGCGCCGAATGTGGCATTGGGGACGTTGAGTGTCCCCAATGCCACATTCGGGACGTCTGATGTCCCGAAAGTGGCTTTCGCGACGTCGGGATCGTGAGTGACGATTCGGGGTTAGGTCAAGGTCCGTGAAGGCCTCCTTGCCTACCTTGAAGGTAGGGAAGGAGGCCTTCGCTACTTCAGGATCGCCACATTGGCCCCAGGTGCACCAGCCTCCACGCGCTTCAGATAGGTGAGAGACCACCCAGTGCGCTTCGGCATCACTTGGCCACGGCGGCCGCCCGCGGACGCCACCTCTGGCCGCAGCAGACTCACCGATCGCGACGACAGCGCGTGAAGGCCCCCTTCCCTCGGCTCAGCCGAGGAAAGGGGGCCTTCACGCGCATCACCTGACGGGAGACCAGGTCTCCCGCCACAAGTTCAGGAAGAGCTCTTGATGCCGATGTTGTAGCCGTCGAGGTCGGTGAACGCCGCGATCCGGCCGTTGGGGGTGTCGGTCGGCTCCAGGGTGCGCTTGCCGCCGAGCTTTTCGGCCCGCTCCAGCGCCGCGTCGACGTCGTCGACCGGGAAGTAGACGACCACGCCGAGGTACGGGCTGTCCGGGCCCGCCTGGCCGATGCCGCCCGTGGGCGGGCTGTTCTCGGCGCCCACCAGCGCATAGGTGCCGTCCAGCGCGAGGACGTTCCAACCGAACATTTCGTTGTAGAACTTCCGCGCCCGCTCGGAATCGGGAGTGGAGATGTCGAACCAGGCCGGGGTGGCACTAGCGTCGGTCATTACTGTTCACACCTTTCTCAAAGGATCAGCTGAAACGCTGGCTGAGGTGGACCTTGACGTCGTCGCCGACGTCCTTCTTCAGGGTTTTACGCAGGGCGGCCTTGACCGGCATCATGTGCGTCCCGTCGCCGAGCGGCAGCATGGTCGCCTGGAAGTCCTGGCCGTCGATGGTACCGCCGATCTTGACGGCCTTCCTGGTTCCGAAGAGCTCACCGGATTTGGGCACTACCACACAGATCCAGCCGCTCCCGTTCTCCTTGATCAGCGGCAAGGTGAATTGGTGGTCGATCTTCTCCGGGGTTTTGGGTGCAGCCGGCATGAGGTTCGGTCTCCTTGTTCTCCGGGCATTAAACGGGACAAGCCCCGCGGGGAGGTCGAGAACCTCCCCGCAGGACCGGTTACAACGAATTCATCATGCCGCGTCTTCGACCTCGAGGCGCTCGGCCGTCGGGTCACGCAGTTCGGTGGCGACCTTTTCGAACAGCACCGCGATCAGGATACCGCCGAGCACCATCAGCGCCGCGCCGATCCGGAACGCCAGCGTGTAGCCCTCGGTCATGGCGATCCGCGGGTCGGCGCCGGTCGCGATCGCGTCCCCGGCGTACCGGATGGCGACCGTCACCAGCACGGCGAGGCCGAGTGCCGAACCGACCTGCTGCATGGTGCTCTGCACGCCCGACGCCAGGCTGGAGTCCTGGACCGTGACGCCGTGCAGCGCGGCGTTGGTCGCGGCGGGCATGGTGGCCCCGGCGAACAACCCGAACACGATCATCCCCGGCATAAGGCCGCCCACGTAAGAGGAATCGAGGTCGACCATACTGGTGATGAACAGTCCCGCACCCGCGCCGACGTACCCGACGGACGCGACCACCTTGACCCCGAGCTTCGGGATGAGTCCGGTGCCGAGGCCGATACCCGCGCCGATGCCGAGGCCGAGCGGCAGCCACGCCAGACCACCTTGCAGCGGCGAGTATCCCAGGATCTTCTGGGCGAACAACGTCATCATGAAGGTGTAGGAGATGAACGCCGCCATGAAGAACAACGTCACGAAGTTGATGGCCGAACGGGTCCGGTTGGCGAAGAAGTCCAGCGGGATAAGGGGGTTCTTCGCCCGGCGTTCGATGAGCACCGTCGCCACCAGCAACACCACGCCGCCGACGAGCGGAACCATCACCAGCGCCGAACCCCAGGGGTGCTCGGCGGCGTGCAGCAGGCCGTAGACGACGCCGACGAGACCCAGCGTCAGGGTGAGCGCACCGGCGATGTCGAGCCCGGCGTTGTTCTCGCGCACCATGCGGCTTTCATTGACCAGCCGCGGCAGGAGAACCAGCACCACGAGCGCCACCGGGAGGTTGATGAAGAACAGCCACTCCCAGGACGCGAGGTCGGTCAGGACACCGGAGATGACGTAGCCCAAGGTGCCGGCGAGAGCGATGATGCCGCCCCACAGCCCGAGCGCCTTGGTACGTTCCTTCGGGTCGTGGAACAGCAGCGCGATCAGGCCGAGCGCCGCGGGGGCGGCGATCGCCTCGGCGATGCCCTGGCCGAACCGGCCGATCACCATCATCCACGGCGCGACGGCGAAACCGGACAGCGCCGAGGAAATGGCGAAGATGGCCACGCCGGTCAGCAGCAGGCGCCGCCGTCCGAACACGTCGGCCAATCTGCCGCCGAGGATCAGCAGCCCGCCGGCCATCAGCACGTAGCCGTTGACCACCCAGGCCAGGCCGGACTCGGTGAACCCGAGGTCCTGCTGGATCCGCGGCAGCGCCACGTTCACGACGGTCATGTCCAGCAGGATCATGGCCTGCAGCCCGCAGAGGAGGATGAGGGCCCACCATCGGCGCGGATCCGCCGCCTGTGGGGACTCGACCCCTTCCGGACTCGAACTCGAGTTGACTGTGGTCACGCTCGTCTCCCTAATCAATTTTTCCGGCGCGTGGCGCGACGCTCAGCGGGCCGACACGGCCACGCCGGCTCTCTGGCAGGCACTTGAAAGTGTGGCAGCCGGTACTCTCCGTCACCAGTGAATAGGACATGAGTGCGACATGTGCTCCTCATACCCCGTGCCCCGGCCCGGTCGTCCGGACCCGCACCGGCAGCGAGTCCCAAGCCCGGATCGTGTTGTTGAGCCGCCGCCGTCCCGGGCCCACGAGCTCGATGCTCGCGACCCGCTCCACCAAGGCCGTGAGCAGGCATTCCGCCTCCAGCCGGGCGAGATGCTGGCCCACGCACTGGTGGACGCCGAACCCGAAACCGACGTGTCCCGAAGGATCACGAGACAGGTCGAAAGCGTCCGGAGCGGCCCAGCGCCGCGGGTCACGGTTGGCGGCTCCGACGCTCAACAGGACCTTCTCACCGTCCGGAATCGTCGCGTCGCCGACCCGGACGTCACCGGTCGTGGTCCGGAAGAACGACTGAACGGGTGATGCCCAGCGCACCGCCTCGTCCAGCGCGACGTGCACCAGCTCCGGCTCGGCGCGCAGCCGCTCCCACTGCTCGGGGTGCGTCGCCAAGGCGTAAAGCATCGACGCTAGCGCGTGAACCGTGGTGTTGACGCCCGCCGCGAAGAGCGAACGGACCACCAGCGGCGCCTGTTCGTGGGTGATGTCCCCACGGTCGGCGGCCGCCCAGATCCGGGCCCCGAAGCCGCCCTCCGCGAGTGCCTCCCGTTCGCAGTGGGCGTTGACCCACACCGAACGTTCCCGTGCTCCCACCGCGCCCGCCGCCACGAGGTCGTTACGGGGGCCGAAGGCGTTGAGCAGAAAGTCGCTGAAGGGCAGCAGGTTCTCGCGTCCGGCCTCGGGAATGCCGACGGCGTCCGGGAAGACCCGCAGCGGGAAAGCCTCGGCGAGCGACGGCACCGCGTCGAATTCCACCACCGGACGGCCGGCCAGCAGCCGGTCCACCATGGACTCCGCCGCGACTGTCCACTGTGTACGCAAACGCCGTTGCGAACGCGCGCTGAGCAACTCCGCCAGCACGCGGCGCGGGGCGTCGTGATGCGGCGGGTCGGCCTCGATCACCACGCTCAGCGGCCGCCAGATCTTTTCGGTGCGGAAGTTCGACAGCCCCACCCCCGCACCGGACTGAAAGCCTTGCCAGTCACGCAAAGCGGCGTTCACGTGTTCATGGCGCGCGATCGCGTACACGCCGTAGGTGCTCAGATAGACCAGCGGCCCCGCGTCGCGCAGGAGTGCCTCGTGCGGATGCGGGTCCGCCAGCACTTCGTGGCTGAACGGGTCGATGTCGAACGTCGGCAACGACGGCCTGACGCCGGTTGTCGCGGTCACGATTCCTCCGTCGGTGTCAGAGATCCAGCACCAGCCGATCGCCGCACGAGCGGGACACGCACGGGAACATGCAGTCGCCCGTCGCCCGCTCGTGGTCGGTGAGCAGCGCGTCACGGTGGTCGACCACGCCGTCGACGACGGCGGTCTCGCAGGTGCCGCAGGTGCCCTCCATGCACGAGGCCAGCACGTGCACCCCGGCCGTGCGCACGGCGTCCAGCACGGTGACGCCGGGCGAGACGACAACGCTTTTTCCCTGTCTGGACAGCACGACCTCGAACGGCGCGTCCCGCACCGGCGCCTGTTCCCTCGCCGAGAACCGCTCGACCCGCAACGCCGTCGGATGCCAGTGGGCACACGCGATCCGGACGGCTTCGAGGAGTCCCGGCGGACCACAGCAGTACACCTTGACGCCGTCGCGCCTCTCATCCAGCCAGGCGTTCAGATCGGGCCTGCCGAGTTCGTCCTCCGGCACGAGGTGGACGCGATCACCGTAGCGGGCGAGTTCGTCGAGGAAGGCCATCGACGCCCGGCCGCGGCCGCCGTACACCAGGTGCCAGTCCGTGCCGAGCAGTTCCGCCTGGTGGATCATCGGCAGTAGCGGCGTGATCCCGATACCGCCGGCGAAGAACAGATAGCTTTCCGAAGGTACCAAGGGAAAGTTGTTGCGCGGTCGTCCGACGCCGACGGTGTCACCGAGCCGGAGCCGGTCGTGCACGTACGCCGACCCGCCTCGTCCGTCCGGCTTCCGCAGGACCCCGACCCGGTAGCGGTGAGCGTCCCAGCGGTCCCCGCACAACGAATACTGGCGGGTGATCCCGCCCGGCAGCACGAGGTCGATGTGCGCACCGGGCGTCCAGTCGGGCAAGCGCTCCCCACCGGGATGCTCCAGGCCGAGGACGACCACATCGTCGGCGACGACGTCCTTGGCCGTCACCGACAGCGCCAGTACCCGCGACATCAGCCGCGGACCAGCTCGACGATCGACACGGTCGGCCGGTCCCCGACCGGATGCACCCCGCGCACCACCAGGCCCGCGCGCTCCGCCAGCGACCGGAGTTCGGTGAGGCCGCGCTCCTTGCCCGCGATGTAGACGAGCATGCGGAGGTCCATCTCGGTGTTGGGCGATTCGCCGTCGGTGCCGACGTTCTCCAGCACCAGCACGACGCCGTCCGGGCCAGCCGCCTCGGCGCACCGGCGCAGGATCGCGACGGCCGGTTCGTCGTCCCAGTCGTGGATGATCGCCGAAAGGACGTACCCCCCGGCGCCCGAAGGCAGCGGCTCGAAGAAGTCGCCTTCCACGGCCGATCCCCGATCCTGCACGCCGCGCTCCCGGAAGGTCCGGCGCGCGCCCGAAACCGGGCCCGGCTGGTCCAGCACCGTGCCGCGGAGTCCGGGATGCGCTTGGAGCAGCGTGGCGAGCAACGCGCCGCTCCCGCCGCCGACGTCGATGACGTGTCCGAGCTTCGCCCAGTCGTACGAGACCGCGATCTCGTCGTTGTCGAGCGCGATGTGGTGGCCCATCAATGCGTCGAACGACGCCGAAAGCACCTGGTCGGACCGGAGATCGTCCCAGAAGGGAGCGCCGTAGCGCTCCACGTAGGCGGGCTCCCCGGTCCGGACCGTGTGCAGTAGCTCGACGAACGCGAGATCACCCCGGCCGACCGCGCCCTCGATGTCGAGCCAGGCCCGCCGCGACTTCGGGTGATCCTCCCGCAGCGGTTCACCGGCCGGGGTCAGCGCGTAGGTGCCCGCGTCGTCACTGGTGAACAGCCCGATGGTGACCAGATGCCGCAGCAACCGATCCATGGCACCGGCGTCGGTCCCGGTCGAGGACGCGATCTTCTCCGCGGTGTCCCGGCCGTCGGCGACGTGGTCGGCGACCCGCAGTGTCGCGGCCACCCGGATCGCCATCGGGGACGCCAGATCGGCCAGTGCCCGGAGACCGACGCGGCCTGAATCGTCCGACATGCGTCTTCCTCATCGGTAGTAGGTGTCTTCCGGCTCGACCTCAGTGCTGGAACTGGCCGGGAGCGCGCCCGGCGCCCTTGGGACCGCGATAGGCCTGCGCGATTCCGAGCCACTCTTCGGCCGCGGCCGTGTCACCCTTGAGGTCGAGGTCGTCGCGGTGGCGACGGCGGGTCGCGAGCAGCACCAAGTCCTCGGCCGGCCCCGTGATGAGCCCCGTCTCCGCGTCGCCCGCACCCGCGTACCAGGTCTCCCCGGACGGGCCGGACACCTCGAATCGGAACGGCTTCGCCGGCGGCGTCAGTCCGTTCGACTCGTAGCCGAACTGCCAGGTGAGCGCGACGAAATCGACGATGCGGCGAAGCCGGTCGGTCCGCTCGCGGCGAATGCCCAGCGCGTCGGCGATGTCCTGACCGTGCGCGAAGGCCTCCATCATCCCGGCCGCGCAGAGCACGGTCGGCGGAAGCGGGTTGACCAGCCACGGCACGGTGGACTCGGTGGGGACGGCGGCGAGCGCGCCCACCGCGGCCTTCCGTGCCGCCTGCCAGTGCCCCAGCAGTGCCGCGGGGCCTTCGGCGAGATGCTCGGCGGCGGTGGCCGACACGACGGCGTCGAAGCCACCGCGCTCCCCGATAGTCGAGGTCATCGCGGTGAACTTCTCCGGGTCGGACGCGGCCAGCGCCGCGATGCGGTACACGAAGGTGAGATGGCCGACCTGGTGCGCGACGGTCCAGCCCACCGCGGGGGTGACCTTGGCCCAGTCCTCGTCGGACAGTCCGGTCAGCAGGTCCTCGAAGCTCCCGGCCTCGGCCGAGAGATCGGCGATGACGGCCTCGTGGCTCATCGCTTCAGTCCCGCGGGGTGTTCTGGTAGGCGGCCAGCCGCCATTCGCCGTCCTCGCGCACGGCGAGCCAGGAAGCGCGGACGACGTTCTCCGGCTTGACCTCGGTCTCGGTCTTGCTCCGGACCCCGCCCTCGGTCAGCAGCAGGATCACGTCCGGGCCGATCTGCCGCAGCTCGAACGGCGTGCCGACGACCTGGGTCCCCTGGTAGGGACCGGCGAAGGCGCCCGCCATGAAGCCGCGGATCTGCTGCCTGCCCTTGACGTGCACGCCGGAGATGATCATGGTGGCGTCGTCGGCGAACACGGAGGCGAAGGCATCGGCGTCGTGGGCACCCCACGCGGCGATGATGCGCTGCGGCAGCGCCGCGACGGCGGCCTGGTCGGCGGGCGTTGCAGTGGGGCGTTCAGTCGTGGTCACGTCTGTTTCTCCTCGCGCACCGGTGGTTCTTCCGTCCGCACCAGTGTCGCGAGCCCGCCCCGGAGGTGTCCTCTTCCATGCTGCTACAGGTGTGCCGGTGTCTCTCACCGTGTGCGGCACGACAGTCCCTGTGCCGACCAGAACCGAAGGAGGTGTGTGGAAATAGGGACACTCGACGTCCCTATTTCCACACACCCCTCACCCGGCGCCACTTTCGCCCAACGTGGCAGGTACATGAAGGACCCCTTCCTTGCGCTAGGCGCCAGGGTCTCGGCGAAGTCGCCTCTCCGCCGGCCAAGGAGGTTGCGAAAGCCACTTTCGCAACGTTGAAGGTTGCGAAAGTGGCTTTCGCAACACGGCGCACCGAGTCCACTGAACGCCGCCCCCTGCCGCCGGACCGGCGCGATCCCGTCACCACCCACGCACAGATCGGCCCGAGGTGGTCGTGAGGCGGTTCGGGTTATTGAGAGGCAAGGCAAAGGTGCGTGATCGAGTCTCCTGACGAGCAGGGCTTTGGCGGCCCGGCCTGAACTGGCCTGCGGGAGCAGATCGCGACTTCGGCCGTCCACATGAGACACCCCTTCCAGCCGGAACGCCCGTTTTGGGCACTTTGCGCGGCTTTGCGAAGGGGTCGTGAGTGGTAAAGAGGGTTAGAACCCTCTTTACCACTCACGACCCCACGCAGAAAAGCCCATACGGGCATGAATCGGGCGCTCACTCACTATTAAGTGTCCCATGTGGACACTCGGACCGCGACCGGCCGCAGTGAAGAAGGTCTGCTCGGCAGGATCGACCATTCCATATTTGACCTACCGCACAAATAGAACCCGAAACGCCACTCACGACACCTGCCTTACGCGGCCCGAGAGACCACCGGCTCCGCCGTCGAAGCCGCCGCGCGCACCGAAGCGGGAGCCGTGGCCGCGGCGAAGGCGGTGATCACCCCGAGCGGCACCAGCAGCAACGCCAGCGCCGCGCTGATCCCGAACTCCTGGGCGAGCCAGCCGAAGATCGCCGGACCCGCGAGCACGCCGGCGTTGTGCAGCGTGCTGTACCGCGCGATCGCGAGGCTGGTGTTGGACTTCGTGCCGTGCCCGACCGCGCTGGAGATGATCGGGATCGCCACGGCGAGCCCGACACCGGCCATCGCGAGCCCGGCGAGGCCGAACCACACGCTGGGCACGGTGACGGCCACCAGGACGCCCGCCCCGGTCATCGCCATACTCCACCGGACCAGTGCCACCGCGCCGAATCGCCGGTGCAGCCGGTCACCGACGAGCCTGGTCCCGGTCTGCGCCACGATGAACGCGAAGTAGCCCAGCGACGCGATGTTCGCCGCCGCCCCGCGTTGCTCGCTCAGGAACACCCCACCCCAGCTGGACACCGCGCCTTCGCACAGCGCGACGGCCGCGCCGAGGCCACCGAGGACGATCACCGCGCGAGTCCAGCCGGACAGGAAGCCGACCTTGGGCGCCTTTTCCTCCGCGCGCGAAGAAGCACGCTCCTCGGTCAGCAGCCGGCGTCCGCTGAACAACGCGATGGCGACGAGCACCGCCGAAACGACCCAGAAATGCGAACTCAGCGACCATTCCGCGCGCACCGCCAGTACCGTGCCGCCCGAGCCGAGCAGCGCGCCGATGCCCCAGACCGCGTGCAGGCTGTTGAGCACCGGCCGCCGCGCCCGCCGTTCCACCTCGACGCCCTGCGCGTTCATGGACACGTCGAGAAGCCCGGCGATGACACCCCACGTCAGCATCCCGAGCCCGGCGGTGATCGCGCCCGGCATCGCCGCCATGAGCGGCAGGAACCACGGCAGGACAAGGGAAGTGACGCGGATGACCGCGCGGCTGTCGAGATGGTTCGACAGATGCCCCGCCAGCTGCATCGCGAGCAGCACACCGACGGTCTGAGCGAGCAGCACCATACCCAGTTCCGCGAAGTTCAGCCCGAGTTCGATCCGCAACTGTGGGACCCGCGCGAACCAGGAACCGAGCATGATCCCGACCATCAGGAAAATCCCCGAGATCGCGATCCGCTGCCGCCGCACTTCCTTCACCGGATGGATTTCCGGCCCGCTACTCATCGCCGCTCGCCACGCCGGACGTGTCCCCGAACCCGGACTCGCCGGTCCAGCTGCCCACTTCCACGTGCGCGTTGAGCGGTTTCCCCTCGGCGTCGCGCATCGGCGGCCGCCGGTGCGCGAGGTGCAGGAAGACGTCGTCGTACTGCGTGACATCGCCCGCCGCGGAGATGCGGTAGAGCATGTCCTCGTCCTCGCCGCCCCAGCCCTTGTAGCGTTCGTCGAAGCCGCCGATGCGGTGGAAGATCTCCGGCCGCGTCCACAGGCACGCGCCGGGAACGTCGCGCAACAGCAGTCCGCGCGCCCCGGCCAGCGGCGCCTCCGGGGTGTTCTCGCCGCATCGCCGTTCGATCAGCCAATCACTCGACGGCGCGTCCAGCGACAGCATTTCGGTATGCGGCAGATGCGCGTCGGCGCGCTGGTCGGTGAAACGCGCGTGGTTGCGCTCCAGGAATTCCCGGTCCACCAGGATGTCCGCGTCGAGCAGGCACAGCGTCCTCGCCGCACCGACGGTTTCGCGTACGCCCACGTTCAGTGTCCAGGACTTGTTGAACGGTCCTTCGCCCTTGATGTGCACGTAGTGGTCGGCCAGCGGCTCGACGACGTGCTTCCAGCGCGGTTTCTCGTCGAACTCGACGACGGTGACGCGATACCGGTCGGCCGGGAAGGTCTGGTCGCGCAACGCGAGCAGGCAGGCGGTCAGGTTCCGGATCCGGCCCGCGCCGTCCCGATCGGACAGTGGGACGACGACGAGGATCTCGTCGCCGGTGCCGGACGGCCGTGAACGCAGGCCACTCGCGAGTTCGACCAGCCTGTCGAGACCGGCGGGCCCGGCTTCCGGTTCGTAGAGCCTGCCGCGGAAGTAGTTGATGTAGACGTTGTCGTCCGCGGCGTCGGCCTCACGAGCCAGTTTTCCGGCCAGTTCGGGGTTTTCGTCGAGCAGCGCGACGACACGCTCTTCGAGCCGGCGTTCGGCGAAGGTGTCGGTCGGCTGCGCGACGAGCCGCCGGTACGCCAGGTCGTGGCCGATCACGGCTTCGAGCGGGTCGACCACGGCGCGGTAGAAGCGTTCGCTGTGCATCCAATAGTCGGCGGCGACGGCCGGGACGGCGGGATCGTGGGCCAGGACGACGTACCGGACGATCCGCCCCGCGAGATCCGCGCTCCCCGGCTCGGCCTTCCAATACGCCGATGCCGAGGCGAAGGTCTTGCCGCCGGTGCGGGTCGGCCGGATCTGCATCGGATTGGTCGCCCGTAACACGCACATCGGGCTGCAGTCACAGGGATGCGGTTGCACTGCTCCTCCGTCCCTCGGATTCTTGACGACTCGGATACCGAGCGTGACAGTCGGTGACGGGGCGGTACGTCTTCTCAATTGCCGACGATCTCGAAGATCTCCGGCTTCGCGGGCGCCTTTTCCCGGCGGCCGAGGAACCGCATCAACGGTCCCGTGATCGCGGTGGTGACCACGGCGACCAGCACCAGGATCGTGAACCCCAACTGGTTGACCAACCCGTATTTCAACCCGATCGTGGCGACGACGAGTTCGGTGACACCGCGGCAGTTCATCAGCGTGCCGAGCTGGATCGCCTGTCTGCCGGGCAATCCCGCCAGCCTGGCCGCGCCGCCGGCACCGATGAACTTGGTCAGCTGGGCCACCACCAATATCCCGGCGAACAGCAGCCAATGCGAAAGATCCGCGCCCAGCAGGCCGATCGAGGTGCTCAGCCCGACCAGCGCGAAGAACAACGGGAGGAGCACGACGACGGTGAAGCCCCGCAATTGCGCGCTGATCCGCTCGACGGCGGGGCAATCGCGCGGAACCGCTGTCCCGAACAGGAAAGCGCCGAGTAACGCGTGCAGTCCGAGCAGCTGGGTCAGCACGGCGAAGCCGATCGCGCCGACGAGCAACAGCACGGTCAGCACCTTGTCGGACTCGATCCTGGTGACCAGCCTGCCGAGTATCCGGCGCACGACCAGATGCGTGAAGACCACGAGCACCACGGCCAGGATCGCCGTCATGACGACGTTCCCGTCGCCGTGCTGCCCGATGCCCACCAGGATCATGGTGAGGGTGAGCCAGGCGACGCCGTCCCCGATCGCCGCGCTGGTCAGGGAAAGCGCGCCCAGCCCGGTCCGGTCGAGGTCGAGATCGACCAGGATCCGGGCCAGTACCGGCAACGCCGTGATGGCCAGCGCGAGCGCGAAGAACAGTACGTAACCGGTTTTCGGGGCGTCCGCGCCGGCCAGTACGGACGACGCCGCGAACGCGACGCCGATCCCGGCGGCGAACGGCAGTCCCATTCCGCCCAGCACCACCGCGCCGACCAGGGACTTGCGCTCGATCCGGTCGGTGCGCAGTTCGCAGCCGAGCAGGAACATGAACACCACGAGGCCCAGCTGCGCCGCTCTGTCCAAACTGGACAGGACGTCGGCGGTGAAGAGCCATGTGCCGGCCGAAGGCCAGATCAGCCCGAGCACCGAGGGGCCGAGCAGGAGGCCGCCGACGATCTCGCCGAGCACCGGCGGCTGCCCGATTCTGCGCAGGACCTCCCCGCAGAAATGGCTCACCAGCAGGATCGCCCCGACGGCGAGCAGGAACCGCGTGATCGGTTCGATGGCCATGAGCGCGCCTCT
Organism: Amycolatopsis thailandensis; assembly: GCF_002234405.1. GTDB lineage: Bacteria > Actinomycetota > Actinomycetes > Mycobacteriales > Pseudonocardiaceae > Amycolatopsis > Amycolatopsis thailandensis. The sequence goes on from NZ_NMQT01000078.1 coordinate 16,500, forward strand.
CTGGAGGAACTACGGACACCGAAGGGCGTGGGCGGCCTTCGAGGCCACCCACGCCCTTCGACTGAGGAGATCAGGCCGCTTCGGCCTGGTTTTCGCCCGCCTCGGCCAGTTCGGCGAGGCCGGTGTGGACGTGGTCGGACATCGCAGCCACGGTGGGCCTGGCCCACAGGATGGTCGGCGGGAGGTCCAGCCCGTAGCGCCGCTGCAACCGCACCCGCAGCGCCACCGTCATCACCGAGTCGACACCGAGTTCGACCAGCGGCCGCTTCAGCTCGATGTCACCCGCCTCCAGGTTCAGCTCCGCCGCGACCTGTTCGCGGACGTCGCTGGTGACCTTTTCGCGAGTCTCCTCTTCGGACAGGTTCGCGAAGTCGACGCTGAACCCGTTGCCCGCGTTTCCTTCGGTGCTCTCGTCGACCACCGTGAGTTCGCGGAACATCGGCAGCTTCCGCTGGTGCGGCGGCGTCGGCAGCACCCGAAGCACCGCCTGGTAGTCGGACGAGAACCGGTCGCCGAACGCCCACGCCCGGAACGCCTCCGCCGCGGAAACGGCTTCCAGGCCACGAGAGTTCGCTTCGAGCATCGTCGTCGCGATGTCCTGCGACAGACCGACACCGCGCCACGCCGTCCAGCCGAGGCTGATGGTGTCGTTGGTGCCGCCGGAGTTGCGGTGCGTGGCCAGCGCGTCGAGGAACGAGTTGGCCGCCGCGTAGCTCGCCTGCCCGGAAAGGCGGGCGAACTGACCGCACGAGGAGAACAGGACGAAGAAGTCGAGCGACCCCGCCGGGAACAGCCGGTGCAGCACCAGCGCACCCCCGACCTTCGGCGCGAACACGTCGCGCAGCCCTTCCTGGTCGACCTTGTCCACCAGCGCGTCGTTGACCACACCGGCGGCGTGGATGACACCGGTCACCGGCGGGAGGCCCAGCGCGCCCGGCTCCAGCGCCGACGCGACCGCGTCCTCGTCGGTGATGTCGAGCGCCAGCACGCCGACCGTGACGCCCAGCGCTTCGAGCCCGAGGACGCTGTCGATCTGGTGCCGCACGTCCGGGTCGGTCACCGAAGGCCATTCCTTGCGCGGCGGCAGGCCACGGCGGCCCGCCAGCAGCAGGCGGCGGGCGCCGCGGTCGACCAGCCAGCGAGCGACCTCGAGCCCCAGCCCGCCGAGACCACCGGTGATCAGCACCGTGCCCGAAGGCGAGCAGTGCAGCGGGGAACCGTCCGCGCTGCGGGTGATCTGGCTCAACCGGGCCACTTCCGCACCCGCGCCGGTCAGCGAGATGACGTCCTCGTCACCGGCCGGGCCGCGGAAGACCTCGATCAGCCGCGCACCGAGGTCCGGCGCCGCGGGGTGCTCGACGTCGATCGTGCCGCCCCACAGTTCCGGGTGCTCTCCGGCGATGACGCGGCCGACACCCCACAACGGGCCGTGCGCGACGGAACGTTCGTCGGCGCCCTGGCGGACGGAGCCGGTCAGCGCCCAGATCCGCTGGGCCGCGACCTCGCCCTTCGACGTCGACCGCAGTTCCGCGATCCGCTGCGCGGTGCGGACGAGCGACCACGTCGCGCGTTCGGTCGCGTCCTCCAGGCGCTCGCCTTCCGCCGCCAGCGAAGGCGCGACGACGACCGCGCCCGGGTTCGCGAACAGTCCGGCCGTGAGGTCGAGCGGTTCGCCGTCGGCGGCGACCTCGACCGCGGTGGCCGTGACCCCCGCGGCGGTGAACTGCTCCACCAGCGTGCCGGTGGTGGCGGGCGAGCCGACCACGACGATCTGGTCGAGGTCCGAGGCCAGGGTGGCCTCGGGAAGCTCGTGCCAGGTGATCTCGTGCACCAGGTCGCGCGGCAGGACCGCGGTGCCCAGGTGCTCGACGGCCGCGAACTTCAGGCCGATGACCTCGCTGATGATGTCGCCGTCCTCATTGGCGACCAGCACGTCGACGGTGTCTTCCGGCGACTTCGGCGAACGCGTGGCGTGCACGATGATCCGCGCGGGCGGCTCGCCCTTCCACGCCACCTTCTCGATGCCGCGCGACATCCACAGCACGGTGGCGTGGCCGGGCGAGACCACCATCGCGCTGATCGTGAGCGCGGCGTCGATCACGTGCGCCCAGCTGGTGGCCAGCTTCGCGGGCGGCGCGACGCAGTCCATCAGCGCGAGCTGCTCGACGTCGTCGTAGTACAGCTCGCTCATGTCCCACGGGAACGCGTAGCCCTCGACACCCATCCGGCCGAACATCTCGTCGGCCTTGGTGAGCGAACCGGACGGCAGGCGGTCGCGGATCGTGGCGAAGTCGATCCGGCCCTCCGGCGCCTTCGCGCCGGTGTCGATCGTCGCGGTGGTGTGCGTGATCCACTCGTCGTCCTCGGCGCTGGTGTCGTCCGCGATCCGGGTGGCCAGCGCGAGCGACCGGCCCTCCTTGACGATCTGGACGATCCGGGCGGGCTGCACGGCGAGCGGGGTGCGCAGCACGATGTCGGTCAGCGCCGGCGCGATCTCTTCCTCCGCCGCGAGGGCGAACGTGTTGATGATCGACGCCGCCGGGGTGACCTCCACGCCGACCAGGCCGTGGCTCTGCGGGTACGGACGGCTGTCCATGTCGAGCCGGGTCTGCCAGACCTGCCGGGACGGGGCGCCGGACACGGTCATCCGGCCGCCCAGCAGGCTGTGGCTCTCCGGGTCGTGCCCGCTGCCGAGACCCGCCGAACCGGCGTTCTCGGGGAAGATCCAATAAGGACGGTGCTGCCACGCGGCCGCCGGGATGCCCAGCAGCTCACCCTCCGGGAAGTCGCGCGTCCAGTCGATCTCGACGCCCTGGACGTGCAGCTTGGCGAGGTTGTGCAGCAGGGTGCCGACCTCGTCGGTGTCGCGCCGCAAGGTGGCGCAGCCCGCGAGGTCGTCGATGCCGAGGCTCTCGGCGGTCTCGATGATGGAGTGCGAGACGACCGGATGCGACGAGATCTCGACGAACACCCGGTGCCCGTCCTCGAACGCGGCCGTGACCGCTTCGGCGAAGCGGACGGGGTTGCGCAGGTTGCCGGCCCAGTAGTCGCCGTCGCGGGCGTCACCGGAGCGCGGGTCGGTCAGCGCGGTGCTGTAGAGGCTGACCGAAGGCGTCCGCGGGTTGAGCTGCCGGGCCGCGGCCGCGACCTCTTCGAGCACCGCGTCCACGTGGGTGCTGTGGAAGGCGATGTCGGTGTCGACGACCCGCATGTCGATGCCCTCTTCACGCCAGCGCGTGACGAGTTCCGCGATCGCGCCCTTGTCGCCGGAGACGACTGTCGACGTCGGGCTGGCGGAGATCGCCGCGACGAGGTCGGGGCGGTCACCCAGCTTGGCTTGGACGTCGGCGAAGGACAGGCTCGCCAGCACCATGCCGCCGTCACCCTCCAGCCGTTGCAGCGCGGCCGCGCGGCGGCAGGCGAAGCGGGCGGCTTCGAGCACGTCGAGCGTCCCGGCGGCCACCGCGGCGGCGATCTCGCCGACCGAATGCCCGATGATCGCGCCCGGCTTGACACCCCGGCTGCGCCACACCTCGGCGAGACCGACCTGCATGGCGAAGGTCAGCGCCTGGACGTGCGCGGCGGTCCAGGGACCGCCGTCGAGGATCGCTTCGCGCGGCGTCCAGCCGAGTTCCTCCTGGTACACCCCCGCCAGCGAGTCGATCGTGGCGGCGAATCCGGTGTGCTCGGCGAGCAGCTGGCGGCCCATGCCGGACCACTGTGAACCGTGCCCGGAGAAGACCCACACCGCGCCGTCACTCTGCTCGCCCGCCCGGGCCAGCAGGATGCCCGGAGCGGGTTCGTCGACGGCGATCGCGCGGAGCCGCTCGGCCAGCTGCCTGGTGGAGGCGGCGATGACCGTGCCCCGCTGTGGAAGGTGCGAACGCCGCTGCGAAAGCGTGTACCCGATCGACGAAAGGGACGCCCCGGGGTTCGCGTCGATCCAGTCCGCGACCGAACCGGCCAGCCCGCGAAGACCCGCCTCCGACATGGCGGAGATCGGGAAGACCTTCCGCGTGCCGTCGTCGCCGTCCTTGCGTGCCTGGGTTTCCGCCGCCACGGGGCCCTCTTCGAGGACGACGTGGGCGATGGTGCCGCCGACGCCGTAGCTGGAGACACCGGCACGGCGCGTGGCGCCGCCCGCCGGCCACGGGGTGTTCTCGCCGACCAGTTTCAGGCCGGAGTCCGGAGCCGAGATGGCGTCGTTGGGCTCGGTGTGCAGGCTCGGCGGGATCTGCTCGTTGCGCAGCGCCAGCACGGTCTTGATCACCCCGGTGATGCCGGAACCGCCCTCGACGTGCCCGATGTTGGGCTTCACCGAGCCGACCAGGCAGGGGTTCTCCGCCGACCGCACGGCACCGATGACGGCGGCGAGCGCCTCCACCTCTTCACCGTCACCGGTCGGGGTGCCGGTGCCGTGCGCCTCGATGTAGTCCACAGTGGACGGATCGACACCCGCCCGCTGGTAGACCTCGCGCAGCATCTGGGCCTGCGCGTCGGCGTTCGGCGCCATCATGCCCTCGGAGCGGCCGTCCTGGAAGACGCCGCTGCCGCGGATCACGGCCTGGATCGGGTCGCCGTCGCGGACCGCCTCCGAAAGAAGCTTCAGCACGATGACGCCGGCGCCCTCACCGCGGCCGTAGCCGTCGGCGTTCTTGTCGAAGGCCTTGCTGGTGCCGTCCGGCGACATCGCGCCCGCGCCTTCCAGCGCGACGTTCAGCGCCGGGGTGGCCATGATGTTGACGCCACCGACGAGCGCGATGGACGTCTCGCCGGCACGCAGGCTCTGCGCCGCGATGTGCAGGGCCGTCAGCGAGCCCGCGCAGGCGGTGTCGACGGCCATACTCGGGCCGCGGACGTCGAGGAAGTAGGAAACGCGGTTCGCGATCCCGTAGAACGTCGTGCCGTTGACCGCGTACGCGCCGGTGAGGGGGATGTCCTCCAGCAGGCGGCGGCCGTAGTCGTTCGAGTTCGCGGCGACGAACACCCCGGCGTCGGAGTCGCGCAGCGAAAGCGGCGGGACACCCGCGTCCGCCAGCGCCTCCCAGGCCAGTTCGAGGATGAATCGCTGCTGGGGGTCGAGGAAGTCCGCCTCACGCGGGGAAATGCCGAAGAAGTCGGCATCGAATCCCTCGATGTCGTCGAGGAAGGAACCACGGATCGTGGTCCCCCTCAGGATGGCCGTGGCCTGGGGACTGCCCGCGGCGTAAGCCTTCCACCGCTTCTCGGGCATGTCGCTGACGGTGCTCTTGCCATCTGCGAGGAATTCCCAGAATTTCTCCGGTGAGTCGAGGTCTGGAGCGAACCTGCAACTCATTCCGATGATCGCAATGGCTTCGTCGGGTGCTTTGTACTCGCTCAAGTCCTCGCTCCTCGAATAGGTCGCCCGATCGGAGACAACACACAATTCCGGCGCGTCTATGTAGGGGAAAGCTTCGGCCCTGACAACCGTCTTCGGCATCTCCTCGACTGCTTGCGCGTGATCCTCGAGCGATCCCCGAGTGCGAGCGCAAGGTTCGAGACGCTCCCGCTCGCGGCCCGTGGGAGTGTCCGATCGGGCCCCATAGCGAGGAGGAGTCATGCCGGCATCAGCGGGTCGGTCGACCGGGACGGGAGTCGTGCGGTGGCCGAGAAGTGTCGCGGACCGCTATTTCGCCGAGGGCTGCTGGGAAGGCCGGTCGCTGGGGACGCAGCTGACCGCAGCCGCACGCAAGTACCCGGACGAGGTCTGTCTTGTCGACGGGGAGACGCGGCTGACCTTCGGTGAGCTGCTGGCGAAGGCCGACGGCGCGGCGATCCGGATGAGCGCGGCGGGTATCGGCGCCGACGACCGGGTCGTCATCCGGTTGCCGAACTGCTGGGAGTTCGTCGTCACCACGGTCGCCTGTCTACGGCTCGGCGCCGTCCCGGTGTGGACGGTGCCGCGGCTCGGCGAGCACGAGCTCAGGGGCATCCTCGCCAAAGCGGAGGCGAGCGCGATCATCGTTCCGGATGTCCACAAAGGATTCGACCATCAGGCGCTCGCCCGCGAAGTCCTGCCGGACGGACTCGTGTTCGTGATGGGCGAGGACGTCCATCCGGGCAACATCGACCTCCGGGCGCTGTTCGTCGCGGACGAACCCGCCGAAGTCTCGCGAGCACTCGACGCGGCCGCCCCGAACGGCGACGCCGTCGCGACCTTCCTGCTCTCCGGCGGGACGATCGGCGGGCCGAAGCTGATTCCGCGCAGCGGCAACGACTTGAGCTACATGATCAAGACCGCTTCGGAGATCTGCCGGTTCGGTCCGGGCACCTCGTATCTGGCGGTACTGCCGCTGGGGCAAGGAGCCGGCACCGGGCCGGGGTTCCTGGGCGCGCTGCTGTCCGGTGGCCGGGTCGTCATCGCGCCGTCCTCCGCCCCGCACCAGGCGTTGCCGCTGATCGAACGCGAGCGGATCACCGCGACGTCCGCGGTGCCGGCGATCCTGCGTCGCTGGATCGAGTACCTGGACTCGGAACCGGGGATCGATCTGTCGACTTTGGAGATGATCCAGATCGGCTCGGCCGAGCTCTATCCGTCGCTGGCGGCGCGAGTCCGGCCGAAGCTCGGCTGTACGTTGCAGCAGGTCTTCGAAGTGGGTGAAGGACTTCTGTGCCTGACAAGGCTCGACGATCCGGACGAGCTGATCCTGCACACCCGGGGAAAGCCGATCTCGCCGCATGACGAGCTCCGCCTCGTCGACGACGAAGGTTCGCCGGTGGCCCCGGGCGAGCCGGGCATCCTGCTGGTCCGCGGCCCGTACACGGCTCGCGGCTATTACCGATCCCCCGAGCTGAACGCGCGATCGTTCGCCGACGGCTGGTATGACACCGGCGAAATCGTCCGGCTGACGCCCGAGGGCTACCTCGTGGTTTCCGAGCGAGAGAAGAAGGCGCTGCGAGCGAACATCGCTTCACACCTTGAGGTCCGGCTCCCCGACGCCGCCTGAACCCGCAATCGGGAAGAGGCCGGACGCCCTCGAAGACGATTACCGTCATTGCCGAGGGAAGGGCCGTTCCCCGGACCGGAGGTCGCATTCCGTGGCACACCACGATATCCCACCCCGGCTGCCGATCCCCGGACGCGGAGCCGTGGCACTGCCCGAACTCGCCGGAACGCTCAGCGTCCGCGACCGTGACCTCGCGGACGCTGAGCGGGACTTCGGCGGCCACGTCCACCGGCGGCCGCTCGCCGTCGCTTTCCCGGGCACCGCGGTCGACGTGGCTGCGCTCGTCCGCTTCGGCCGGACGCACCGGATCCCGGTCGTGGCCCGCGGCGGCGGAAACTCCGTCGACGGCCAGGCCCTGGTCAGCGGCGGGATCGTCATCGACATGTCGACGCTCGGCGGGGTCCGCCCCTTCGACCCGGACCGGATCAGTGTGGACGCCGGCGCACGCTGGCGCGCCGTCGTCGACGCGACGCTGCGCACCGGCACTGTCCCGCCGGTACTCCCGGACTATCTGGAGCTTTCCGTCGGTGGTTTGCTGTCCACCGGCGGTTTCGGCGGCGCGAGCCACCGGTTCGGCTCGCAGGCCGACAACGTCCACGACCTCGACGTCGTCACCCCCGACGGCGAATTGGTGACCTGTTCGCCCACCGGCAACGCGGACCTGTTCGACGCCGTGCGCGGAACGCAGGGACGGCACGGGATCATCACGCGCGCCACCGTCGCGCTGACCCGTGCGCCTTCGAAGGTCCGGCGGCATCGCCTGACCTATCACGATCTCGGCGCGTATCTCGGCGATCAGCGGCGCCTGGTGGACGAACTCCGCTTCGACCATGTCGACGGTCAAGCACAGTTCGCGGACGGACGCTGGCGTTTCGTCCTGGAGGCGGTTTCCTCACAGCCGCAACCGATCGACGACCTCCGGCACGATTCCGCCGAGATCGTCGAGGCGACCTACCGGGAGTTCGTCGACCGGATCCGGCCGATCGAGGCGCAACTGCGGTCGGCCGGCTCGTGGTATCACCCGCATCCGAGGGCGAACGTCCTGCTTCCCGGCACTCACGCCGAAAAGGTGCTCGGCGACGCTTTGGCGGGCCTGACGCCCGATCTGCTCGGCGTCGGCGGGAGCGTGCTGCTCTATCTGTTCCCGACGGCGCGGGTCGCCGCGCCCCACGTCCCGAAGGCGCGCGATCGGTACACCGTGCTGTTCGGTGTCCAGCGGACCGCGCCGCCCGGAGATCTCGCGACGCTGCGACGGATGCGCGAGGCCAACGCCGCCTTGCACGCGACCGCGCGTCGTCTCGGCGGCGCGAGCTACGCCTACCCCTTGGACGCCACGGCCGCCCAGGCCGCCTGAACCGCGGCGACCCCGCGATCGACGTCCGCTGCCGTGGTGGTCCAGTTGGACAGCGAGATCCGCATGAGCCGCTGACCGTGCCAGGTGGTCGCGCCCATCCAGCACTCGCCGGACCGCTGCACGGCTTCGACCACGCGGTCCGTTTCGGCGCCGAAGCTCACGAGAACCTGGTTCAACACCACATCGTTCACGACGGTGACGCCTTCGATCGCTTCGAGCCGTTCGGCGAACCGGCGGGCCAGCGCGCAGCAGCGGTCGACCATCTCGGCGATCCCGGTGCGGCCCAGCTCGCCGATCGCCGCCCACGTCGCGAACCCCCTCGCCCGGCGAGAGGACTCCGGCACGAAGTCGCCCGGCGCCCGCATGCCGCCGTCACCCTGGCCGGTCAGGTAAGCGGCCGTCATCGACATCGCGGCCCGATGCGACTCGGGGTGGGCGCAGAAGGCGTAACCACTGTCGTAGGGGACGTTGAGCCACTTGTGGCCGTCGACCGCCCAGGAGTCGGCCCGTTCCACTCCCGCCATCAGAGGACGAAACGCGGGGCTGGCGGCCGCCCAGAGCCCGAAGGCGCCGTCGACGTGGACCCAAGCGCCATGCTCGTGGGCGATCCGGATCGCGGCGGCGAAGTCGTCAAAGGCTCCGCTGTTCACGTTGCCTGCCTGAAGGCAAACGATTGCGGGCCCATCGAGAACTCGCTCGAGATCGGCGACGTCGATGGCGCCCTGCGCGTTCGCGCGCACCGGCTCGACCGCGTCGGTGCCCAGGCCGAGGAGCCGCAGCGAGCGGTCGATCGTCGCGTGACGCTCCTCGCCCGCGATGACCCGGAGCGGCGGCGCGCCGGGCAACCCTCGGCGCTCGACGTCCCATCCGGCCTGAGCCAGTACGTGATGACGGGCGGCGGCCAGGCCGACGGTGTTCGCGCCCTGTCCGCCGGTCACGAAGCCGAAGGAGGCCGTGGGCGGCAGGCCGAGGAGATCCTTGAGCCATTCGCCCGCCACCTCCTCGACGATCGCGGCGGCCGGAGACGTGGCCATGTTGAACGCGGGCTGATCCCAGCCGGTCGCCAGCATGTCGGCCGCCGTCGCGGCGTCGAGCGCGCCACCGGTCACGAAGCCGAAGTACCGCGGCCCGGTGGACGCCACCAGCGCGGGCTCGACGGCGTCGGCCAGCCGCCGGACCACGTCGGCGGGCGGGGCGGGCGTCTCGGGCAGAGCGCCGAGCTTCTCCCGGACACCGGCCGTGTCGTCCGGGAAGACCGGCGCTTCGGCCACGCTTTCGCGGTAGTCGGCCACCCGGGCGGCGACCTCGGCCAGCAGACCTCGCAACTCACTCATCCGACGGCTCTCTTTCGATCGTCGCGAACCAGGCGGGAGCGCCGTTCTCATCGTGGAACCTCGTACGGACGCGCTCCTTCTCGATGCTTTTCACCCGCCATCCTTCACCGAAGGGGGCTGTCAGCGCCTCACGTTTTACGGGGTGCGGCCCGGTGTTCTCGCCTTCGTCGCTGAAGCACAGGATGTACAGCGTTCCCTCGGCGACCGCTTCGAGGCTCTTGACGTACTGGACGCGCTCCTCGGCGTCGAAGGCGTGGAAGAGCCCGCAGTCGACCACGGTGTCGAATCGGCGATGGAGCCGCTCCAGGTGGAGCGCGTCCGCCGTCACGAACTCGGCGTCGAGACCTCTGTGCGCGGCCTTCTCGCGTGCGGCCCTGAGGGCGGTCTCGGCGACGTCGACGCCCAGCACTCGGAGCCCACGGGACGCGAGGTGGAGCGCGTTCTCGCCGGATCCGCAGCCCGCGTCCAGGACCGTGCCGGTGAACCTTCCCGCCGCCCTGACGAAAGCGGGCTGAGGTCCGCCGAAGTCCCAGGGAGCCGGGCCTTCGTGGTACGAGGCGTCCCAGGGCAGGCCGGTCATGCGCTCATGACTGGTCGGCGTCCTGCCGCTGAAGGGATCCTCGGTTCGCTGCGGCATGTGGCCTCCGTTCGGCTCGAGGACTCAACCGCCGCCCTCATTTACCTGAGCGCGTGAATGCTGGCGCACCTGAGACCAACGTGGCGATCCTGAAGGTAGCGAAGGCCTCTTTCACTACCTTCAGGGTAGGCAAGGAGGCCTTCACGGACCTGCCCCGCAACGGCCGCTGCCAGAATGCGGAACAGGCATGGCACAAGTGGCGTGACCAGGTCCTCATGTGACCTTGGGAAACCTTGTTTGACCTGCGGCGGAATGCTTCGGTACCGTGTGGCGTTAGCACTCTTGTCGGCTGAGTGCCAATGCACGAAGGAGCAGCAGTGCCCACCTACCAATACGCCTGCAAGGAATGCGACCACGCTTTCGAGGCCGTGCAGTCGTTCTCCGACGCGAGCTTGACCGTGTGCCCGCAGTGCTCGGGCCCGCTTCGCAAGGTCTTCAGCTCGGTCGGCGTGGTCTTCAAGGGCAGCGGGTTCTACCGCAACGATTCGCGCGACTCGAAGGCCAACACGACTTCGAGCTCGTCGTCGTCCAAGTCCGAGACCAAGACCGAGAGCAAGTCGGAGTCGAAGACCGAGTCGAAGTCGGAGACGAAGAGCTCGGCATCCTCCTCCACGGGTACGACGAAAACGGCCGCCGCCGCTTCCTGACGTCCCGAGTTGTCCACAGGCCCCCGGTTATCCACAGCCGGGGGTTTTCGTTCTTTCCAGGGCGTGGCACCGGCCCCTAGCGTCGAGATCATCACCGATCGACGAGGGGGAATCCCGTGTTCCACTATCTGCCCGTCCTGCGAAGACTCAGCGGCAGGCCCGCAAGGCTGCTCCGCCGCTGGCTCGCACTGTCTCTGCTGCTCAGCGGCCTGGTCGCGCTCTTCCTTCCCGCGTCCGCACGCGGTGCGCCCGGCACCGCGACCGTGGTCTCCGCCCGCGACCTCCCGGCCGGGTCGGTGCTGCGTGCCGGGGACCTCAAGCTTGTCGACCTCCCGGAAGACGTCCGTCCACAGGGGGCCACCGGCCAGGCGGCCGCTGTGGAAGGACGGATGCTCGTCGGGGCGGCGCGGGCGGGTGAGCCGCTGACTGACGTCCGCCTGCTGGACGCGGCCATCCCCGGATCGGGTGATCCCGAGACTTCGACCGTCCCGGTGAGGCTCGCCGACGCCGGTGTGGCCGAGCTGCTCAGGCCGGGCCTGCGGGTCGACGTCGTCGCGGCCGCTGAGGCGGGACGAGAGGCGTCTGTGCTGGCCAGCATGGCCGTGGTGGCGGCCGTCGGCGAGCAGGGCACTCGCGACCCGAAGGCCTCCGGCGCCGGGAGCAAGGGACCTTTGGTGCTGCTTTCGCTGCCGTCCGCGATCGCGACACGGGTCGCGGCCACTTCGCTGGAACGGTCCTTAACGGTTACCCTCCGCTAGCTCGCGCCTGCCCGGTGGCGGCGGGCGCCTGCGTCCCCCCGGTACGGAAAAAAGGGACGGTCGGCGAACCGTCCCAGGTGAAGAGGAGAGCGTCTTGCTCAAGGGTTTCAAGGACTTCCTGATGCGCGGGAACGTCGTCGACCTCGCGGTCGCGGTGGTCATCGGCGCGGCGTTCACGGCGATCGTCACGGCTTTCACGAACGGCCTGATCAAACCGCTGATCAACACCATCGGTGGTTCGGACGCCGCCAAGGGGCTGGGGTTCAACATCCTCAGCGCGAACGACGCCACGTTCCTCGACTTCGGTGGCGTGATCAACGCCGCGATCAACTTCGTGCTGGTCGCCGGTGTCGTCTACTTCGTGATCGTGCTGCCGGTCAAGCACGTCCAGGAGCGGCGCAAGCGCGGTGAAGAGGCGGGCCCGGCGGAGCCGACCGACGTCGAACTGCTCACCGAGATCCGCGACCTGCTGCGCGCGCAGCAGAACCGCCAGGGCTGACCCGGATCACCGGTCGTGATGAGGCGGCCGGTTCTCCAGGTACCACGAGTCGGAGTCCGGGGTGCGCTGCCCCGGCTCTCGCTCGTCGGAGGTCGTGTCGGGCAGGACGTCGCCGAAGATCTCGTCGACCCGGCGTTTGGACGCCGCGGCGGGGCGCTTGTCTTCGTCTTCACCTGGCATGACGTCCATTTTGGCACCGGTCGCGGGGTCCGCCCGCCGGTGGGACCATCAGCGCATGGGCATTGTCGACAAAGCGAAGGAACTGGCCGCGCAGGCCGTTCACAAAGCGGAAGAGGTCGCGGGCGAAGTCCGCGAGAAGGCCGGGCCGCTGGCCGAGAAGGCGGGCGACGTCGCGGCCAAGGGCGTCACGGTCGCTTCGGCCGGGGCGAACAAGGTCACCGGCGGCCGGTTCGAGGACAAGATCGGCCAGGTCACCGAAAAAGTGGAAGGAGTACTCCACCAGGACAAGAAGGACGAGCCCGGGCCGGAGCCCGGACCCGCCGCCAAGAGCTAGGCCTCTTCGAGCCCGGACAGCTCGTCGATCACGTACGGCACGAGCGACGAGAGCGTCGCCATGCCGTCGCGGACGGCCGCGCGCGAACCCGCGAGGTTGACCACCAGCGTGCTGCCGGAGACGCCGACGAGCCCGCGGGAGATGCCCGCGTCCACCGCGCCGGCGGCCAGTCCGGACGCGCGCAGCGCTTCGCCGATGCCCGGGATCGGGCGGTCGAGCACACCGGCCGTCGCGTCGGGCGTGCGGTCGCGCGGGGAGACCCCGGTGCCGCCGACGGTGATCACCAGGTCGGCGCCGCCGATCACCGCGGTGTTGAGCGCGTTGCGGATCGCGGCTGTCTCGGCCTCGACCACCACGACACCGTCGACGATGAACCCGGCCTCTTCGAGCAGCTCCGTGACCAGCGGTCCCGTGTTGTCCTCGTGTTCGCCGTGGGCGACCCTGTCGTCCACGATGACCACCAGTGCGCGGCCCAGCCGTTGTGCGCTCCGTTCCATAGGCACACCGTATCCGGTTTCGGCTGATCTTCGCTGCCGCGGGTGCCGCCCTAGTTGTGACGATTCCCTGACGTGAGCCGCCGATCCGGGGCCGCGGGCGAAGATCGCCCCTAGCGTCGGGGAAGTGCGAACACTGGTAACCGGCGGGGCCGGGTTCATCGGCTCCCACATCGCCGATCTGCTGTCCGATCAGGGTCACGAGGTCGTCGTCCTCGACAACCTCCTGCGCACCGCGCACGGTTCGTCGCGCCCGCCCGGGTACACCGGCCGCCACCGGTTCCTGCGTGGTGACGTCACCGACACGGAACTGGTCGCCGAACTGCTGGACGGTGTCGACGCGGTCTGCCATCAGGCGGCCGTCGTCGGCCACGGCGTCGACCCGTCCGACGCGCCGTCGTACGCGCTGAACAACGACTACGGGACAGCCGTGCTGCTCGCCGCGATGCACCGGGCCGGAATCCGGAAACTGGTGCTCGCGTCGTCGATGGTCGTCTACGGCGAGGGCCGCTACGAATGCCCCATCCACGGGATCGTCCCGCCGTCACCGCGAAAGCAGTCCGATGTGGACGCCGGATGCTTCGAGCCCGCGTGCCCGGCGTGCGGCGCCGAACTCGACTGGCGGCTGGTCCCCGAGGACGCGCCGCTGCGGCCACGAAGCACGTACGCGGCCACCAAGCTCGCGCAGGAACATCTGGCGGCGGCGTGGGCGCGGCAGACGGGCGGGACGGTCTGGGCCATGCGCTACCACAACGTCTACGGACCCCGGATGCCGCAAAACACGCCGTACGCCGGTGTCGCGTCGCTGTTCCGGTCGTCGCTGCTGCGCGGCGAGGCACCCATCGTGCTGGAGGACGGCAAGCAGCAGCGGGACTTCGTGCACGTCCACGACGTCGCGAGGGCGAACGTCCTGGCACTGACCACCGACGGCCCCGAAGGCGACCTGACCCCGCTGAACATCTGTTCCGGCCAGCCGCACTCCGTCGGCGAACTCGCCGTGGAACTCGCGAAGGCCTGCGACGGCCCGGCTCCGAAGATCGCCGGAGGCGCCCGGCCCGCCGACGTCCGGCACGTCGTCGCCGACCCCGGCCGCGCCGGACGGCTGCTCGGTTTCACCGCGCGAACCGGTTTCGCCGAAGGCATCGCCGGGTTCGCCACCGCTGAGCTGCGGGAACCGGTCGCTTCCTGAAACCGGGAACAGACTCCGCCCCCGGCCGGTTGTCGTTCCCGGCAACGGAATCGACTTTTTTGGGGGTTTTGGTGGGCATCACCGTCGGAGACATCGAGATCGAAGCGCTCGGGGACGGCCTGATCCGGCTGCCGCTCGCGTTCTTCCCGGGTCTCGACCCCGAAGCCCACCCGGACGTCTTCGACGAGGACGGCACCGTGCACGTCCCGACCGGCGCGTACCTGATCCGCGGCGACGGCCGCACGATCCTCGTCGACACCGGTCTCGGCCCGCGCGAATTCGCCTTCCCCAAGGGGATGACACCCGCCAAGGGCGATCCCACCCCGCCGATGGGCACGGGCGGCGACCTCGCGGCAGCGCTGGACAAGGCGGGCTGCCCGGTCGAAGAGATCGACACCGTCTTCCTCACCCACCTGCACAACGACCACATCGGCTGGATCGCCCCCGAAGGCGACCTGACCTTCCCCAGCGCTCAGGTCGTCTTCGGACAGCTCGACTGGGAAGCCCTGATCGAGCCCGCCGGGACGGGCGATTGGCCCCGCGTCGGCATGGAGACCGCCCGTGGCGCGGGCCTGACCGAGGCGATCAGCGGCGACGTCGTCGAGATCGCGCCCGGGATCGTCGCGAGACACGCCCCCGGCCACACGCCGGGGCACTACGTCCTCGACATCACCGCGGACGACGAGCGCCTGCTGCTGCTCGGCGACGTCCTGCACACGCCCGCGCAACTGACGGACACGCGAGTGGGTTTCCTCGGCGACGTCGACCCGGACCAAGCGCTCCGCACCCGGCAACGCTTCCTCGCCGAAGCCGAAGAGACCGGCGCGCTCATCGCGCCCGCCCACTTCCCGGACATGGGTTTCCTGCGCCTCTAAGGCATCGCCAGCGGCAGCCGGACCTCGAAGCGGCAGCCCGGACCGTGGTTCCGGACGCCGATGCGGCCGCGATGGGCCTCGACGAGGCCTTTCGCGATCGCCAGCCCGAGTCCGCCGCCGCTCGCCAGCCCGCCGCGTTCGGGCGTCCGCGCCGGTGTCCCGCGGAACGCGACGTCGAAGACGCGGCCGATCTCGTCGTCGGGGATCCCGCCGCAGCCGTCGGAGACCGCCAGCAGCGCCTCGCCGCCTTCGATCCCGATCTGCACCGCGACCGTCCCGTCCGGCGGGGTGTGCCGCACGGCGTTGGACACCAGGTTGCGCACGATCCGCGCCAGCTCCGGATCACTGCCGGAAACGACCGGCCAGACGGTGGCCTGCTCGATCATCCGCACGCGTTTCTGCTGCGCGAGCGGGGCCTGCGCGGCGACGGCGTCGCTCACGACGTCGCGCAGCGGCACGGCGGCCATGGTCAGTTCCAGCGCGCCCGCGGTGATCCGCGACAGCTCGAACAGGTCGCCGACCATGCCGGACAACCGCGTGGTCTCGCCGCTGATCCGCCGCGCGTACCCGGTGACCTCGATCGGTTCGGCGACGACGCCGTCGGCGACGGCCTCGGCCATCGCCTGGATCCCGGCCAGCGGGCTGCGCAGGTCGTGGCTAATCCACGCGACGAGTTCGCGCCGCGACGCCTCCGCCGCGCGCTCCCGTTCCCGTGCCTCCCGCTCCCACACGCTGCGGCGCGCGATCATGCGGCCGAGCACGAGCGCGGCCGGCACGGTCACCAGCGCGACCAGCACGCAGACCAGCGCCATCGTGGTCAGCGCGGGGGTGAACATGAACCCGCTGATCCCGAGCACCGCGATCAGCGTCGCGAACACGGGGATGAGCACGAGCATCGTCATCGTGCTGGCCAGCGAACCGCGTCTGAGCAGGTACAACGCCAGGACGCCGAGCAGCACCACCGGCACCGCGAACATCAGCGCGAACGGCAGGATGTGCCAGGCGTGCGTCAGCATCTCGCCGAGCGACTCCCCGGAGCCGATCACGGCCGCACCGGGTCGTACCGGTAACCGACGCCCCACACGGTGGCGACGCGGACGGGTTTGGCCGGATTCCGCTCGATCTTCTCCCGCAGCCGTCGCACGTGGACGGTCACGGTCGACTGGTCGCCGAAGTCCCAGCCCCAGACCTTCTCCAGCAGATCGGCGCGGGAGAACGCCACCCCGGGATGGGTGAGGAAGAACGCGAGCAGGTCGAATTCCCGGCTCGTCAAGGGAAGTTCGACGCCGCCGAGGGTCGCCTGCCGCGCGGTCATCTGCAACGAGAGGTTCCCGTCGGTGATCAGCCGCGCCGCCGGTTCCGGCCGCGGCATCCGCGCCCGCCGCAGGACCGACGCCACGCGCAACGCGAGTTCCTTGGGGCTGAAAGGTTTCGTGACGTAGTCGTCGGCGCCGAGCTGGAGTCCGGCGATCCGGTTCTCCTCCTCGCCGAGCGCGGTCAGCATGACGACCGGCACCTGGCTCACCTGCCGCAGCCGACGGCAGACTTCGAGCCCGTTGAGGCCGGGCATCATGACGTCGAGGACCACGAGGTCCGGGCCGGTCGCCGAAAACAGCCGCAGCCCCTCGGTGCCGTCCCCGGCGACGTCGACGTCGAAGCCCGCGACCTCCAGGTAGCGCCGGACGACGTCCCGCACGGTCTCGTCGTCGTCGACCACGAGCACGCGGCCCTGCTCTGTCATACGGTCCACCTCACCAGCTCGTCAGCACCAGATGGTTCACCACCAGCGCCGTGCCCGCCGACGCGGCGAGCCACCAGCGCCGCCCCTTCGACGGCAGCAGCGCCACCGCGGGCAGCAGCCACACCTCGAACGGTAGCCAGATGCGTTCGACCTCCGCCTTCGACAGGCCGGAAAGGTCGGCGAAAGCGATCGTCAGCGCCGCGGCCAGCACGATCAGGGTGATCGGGTCGCGCAACGACCGTTTCGGCTCGGCGAGGAACGCCGCCCCGGTCCGTCGCGTCCCGGCGATCACGGCCGGGCCGATCGCGATCAGCACCGCCGCGATATCCGCCCACACCCAGTAGGAGTACGGGCGCAGCGTCGCGATCCCCTGGTAGTAGCGCTCGACCACCAGGTGATACCCGTCGAGCCACCAGAACCCGCTCAGCGCGAACGCCACGACGACCACCGCGACGCCCGTCAGGGCGAGGAGCAGGATCCGCCACTCGCGGGTCAGCACGACGACGGCCAGCACGATCACGCCCAGCAGCACGAGACCGTAGGAGAGGAAGAGCCCGAACCCGAGCAGCAGACCACCGGGGAGCGCGAGGATCCGCCGCCGGGTGGCGAGCGCCAGCAGCGCGATGCCGGTCGCCGTCACCCCGGCGAACAGCCCGTCCGCGGAGACGCCGATCCAGATCGCGCCCGGGGTCAGGACGGCGAACGGCAGGACCGTTCGCGCGGCGTCCTGCCTGCCCAGCGCGGAGAGCGTCACCGGCACCGCGACCACGGCCAGGCAGCCGACGAGCACGACGAACGTCGAAGCCCAGGCTCCGCCGTGCAGGCCGAGCCTGTCGAGCCAGACGAAGACCAGCGTCGCGCCCGGCGGATGCCCGGAGACGTGCGTCGTCCACGAGTCCGGCTGGTAGTCCAAGATGCGCGAGGAGAACTCGCTCAGCATCTTCGGGATGTCGGTGATCCCCGGTACCTCGTGCAGGTACTCGTGTTCGGTGGTGAGCCTGCCGGTGAACCCGCGTGCCCAGCCGTCGATCATCGCCAGCGAAAACGTCCACGCCAGCGCCGTCACGTACCCGAGCGCGAGCAGCGGACGCCAGCGCAGCCGCGCGGCGAGCAAGGGACCTTTGGTGACGACGAGGAGCGCGAGCACGACGGCGGCGACCGAACCCGGCCCCACATGCGGCAGCCACAGCCCGAACAGCGGCGGCGCGAAGGCGTAGATCACCACGCCGGAGCCGGGACGGTTGTAGTAGAGGCCGACCGCGATCGCGGCGGCGACCACGAGCATCGCCAGCCCGACGGCGATCAGATCGGCCCGGCGGCCCGTGCGGGAGGGGGCGGTGACAGTGGACATCACCGGCACCATAACCGCGTTCCCGCCGCCCGGCGGCCTGGATCCACGGTCCGTCAGAACTCGGTAAGAACTTCACCGACGTCATGATTCGGTAAGCACGCCAAGGGTTTTCGTCCGTCCAACTCGGACTTAACGTGCGATGGGTGAACGATGACCAGGTTGACGTCGTGCTTCCTTGCCTCGACGAGGCCGGTGCCCTCCCGGGGGTGCTGGCGGCCCTGCCCGCACGCTATCGGGCGATCGTGGTCGACAACGGATCGAGCGACGGTTCCGCCGAAATCGCGGCCGCGCTCGGGGCGAAAGTCGTCCACGAACCCCGCCGCGGCTACGGCGCCGCCGTGCACACCGGGCTGGAGGCGGCCACGGCGGACGTCGTGTGTTTCGCCGACGCCGACGGTTCGCTCGACCTCGCCGAACTGCCGATGCTGGTACGCGGACTCGCCGACGCGGAACTGGCTGTCGGACGTCGGGTGCCGACCGGTCCCGGAGTCTGGCCGTGGCACGCGAGAGCGGGCAACGCGCTGATCTCGTCCCTCCTGCGGCGCAAGGGATCGCCGGTCCACGACATCGCGCCGCTGCGGGCCGTCCGGCGGCGGGCGCTGCTCGATCTCGCCGTCACCGACCGCGCCTTCGGCTACCCGCTCGAGCTGCTGATCAAGGCACGGCGCGCGGGCTGGCGGATCGCCGAGTTCGACGTCACCTACGGCGAGCGCGCCAAGGGAACGAAGTCGAAGGTCTCCGGCTCGCTGCGCGGAACGCTGCGCGCGGCAAGGGATTTCGGGCGGGTGCTGAGCCGATGACCTTCTGCCTGTTGATCGTCGCCAAGGCGCCCGTGCCCGGTTTCGCGAAAACGCGGCTCTGCCCGCCGGCGACGCCGGAACAAGCCGCCGAGATCGCCGCCGCCTCGCTGCTCGACACCCTCGACGCCGCCCTACTGACCCCGAACGCACGCGTGGTCGTCGCCCTGACCGGCGACCTCGACAAAGCCGCTCACGGCAGGGAAATCGCCACCGCACTCCGGAGAACAGAGGTGATCCCCCAGCGCGGCGACGGTTTCGACGTCCGCCTGGCCAACGCGCACGCCGACGCTCCCCGCCCCGGGGAATCGGTGCTGCAAATCGGGATGGACACCCCGCAGGTCACGCCGGCCTTGCTGGCCGAGGCCGCGAACCGGCTCGAAGACGCCGTCCTCGGACCGGCGGAAGACGGCGGCTGGTGGGCGCTCGGGCTCAAAGATCCCCTGCACGCCAAGGCTCTCGCCGGGGTCCCGATGTCCCGCGACGACACCGGCCGCCAGACGTTGCGCGCGCTCGCCGACGTCGGCCTGAACCCCGGGATCCTGCCCACCCTGTCCGATGTGGACACGATCGCGGACGCGCGCCGGGTCGCGGCCCTCGAACCGGCGAGCCGGTTCGCCCGAGCGGTCGCCGAAGTCCGGTGACCGCCTTCGACCGTGGCCTGCTAGGCCACCGCTGCTGGCTGGAACTGGCGACCGGGGAACGCGTCGACCTGCCGGTGGACCGCTGGACGGCCATCCCGTGCGACGGCGACGACGTCCTCCTCGACGCCTGTGACGGCCCGACCCTCGACGTCGGCTGCGGCCCCGGCAGGCTCACCGCCGCGCTGTCCGAACGCGGTGTCGCCTCGCTCGGCGTCGACATCTCGGCCACCGCCGTGCGGCTCACCCACGCCCGGGGCGCCGCCGCGCTCCACCGGGACGTCTTCGACCGGCTTCCCGGCGAAGGACGCTGGCGGCACATCCTGCTCGCCGACGGGAACATCGGCATCGGCGGCGACCCGCTCCGGTTGCTCGCGCGGATGGCGGAACTCGTCGGTGACGGCGGCACGGTGCTCGTCGAACTCGATCCGCCCGGACGCGGTATCCGCCAGGACCGGGTCCGCCTGCGCCCAGGCAGCGACGACACCGGCAGCGCCTGGTTCACCTGGGCCTGGGTCGGCGTCGAGGCGATCGCGGAACTCGCCGCCCGCACCGCGTTCCGGGTCGTCTGGGCCATCCGCCGCGACCACCGCTGGTTCGCCTGCCTGGAGAAAGCATGAACAAGACCTCGGAGCGGGTGACGTCCCGGATCGGGCTCGCCCTCGCCGTCACCTTCACCCTGTGCTTCATCACCGGCCTGCTCAGTCATCTGATCCAGCATCCGCCGTCGTGGTTCGGCTGGCCGAGCCGCCCGGTCTGGCTGTACCGGGTCACGCAGGGCACGCACGTGATCTCCGGGATCGCGTCGATTCCCTTGCTGCTGGCCAAACTCTGGAGCGTCTACCCGAAGCTGTTCGAGCGGCCGGTGATCCGTTCCCTGCCGCACGCGCTCGAACGCCTGTCGATCCTGGTGCTGTCCGCGGCCGCGTTCTTCGAACTCGTCACCGGCCTGTTCAACGTCGCGCAGAATTACCCGTGGAACTTCTACTTCCCGCAGCTGCACTACGCCGTCGCGTGGGTGGCGATCGGCTCGATCCTGGTGCACGTCGCGGTGAAGCTCCCGATCGTCCGCCGCTCGGTCACCCAGGCGCCCGAACCTTCGCGACGCGCCTTCCTCCGCACGACCTGGCTGTCCGCCGGGGTCGCCGTCGTGGCGACGGCCGGGGCCACGGTTCCGTTGTTGCGTAACGTTTCCGGGCTGTCCTGGCGCAGCGACAAGGGACCGCAGGGCTTGCCGGTGAACCGGACCGCCGAGGCGGCCGGCGTCCTGGGCACGGCGAGAGATCCGAGCTGGCGGCTGTCCGTGGTGACGCCGAAGGGCACGAAGACCTACTCGCTGGACGAACTCCGCGCCCTCCCTCGTACCTCCGCCGAGCTGCCGATCGCGTGCGTCGAAGGCTGGAGCCAGTCGGCGCGGTGGAGCGGTGTCTCGCTGCCGGAGTTGCTGCGGCACGCCGGAAGCACGCCGGGAACGCCGGTCCGCGTGTTCTCGCTGGAGAAGGCCGGGCCGTACGGCGTCAGCGACCTCCCCGGCGAGCACACCGCCGACGAACTCACCCTGCTGGCGCTGGAACTCAACGGCGAAGTCCTCGACGCCGACCACGGCTTCCCGTGCCGGATCATCGCCCCGAACCGCCCAGGCGTCCTGCAGACGAAATGGGTCGACCGGTTGGAGACGCTGTGAAGACGTTGCGGCTGCTGCTGTTCCTGCCCGGGCTCGGCGCGCTCGCCTGGGGCGCGACGTTGTTCGCCGAGTACGCCTTCCCACTGCGCCCGGACGTCTTCGGGACACTCGGCTGGCTCGCCGGCGGCCCACTGGTACACGACCTGCTGATCGCGCCACTCGTCGGCGTCGCGGGATTCGCGCTGAGCAGGTTCCTCCCGGCACGCTGGACGACCCCGGTCAAGACTGGCGCCGTCCTCACCGGTGTCCTGACCCTGATCGCGTTCCCGTTGCTGTGGCGGCCTTTCGGCGGCGCCCGGAACCCCGGGCTGCACGACGCCGACACCGTCACCGGCCTGCTCGCCACGCTCGCCGTCGTCTGGCTCGGCGTCCTCGTGGCCGCGCTCGTCCCGCGAAAAGCGCGCGGTTGAGGGACAAGGTCAGGGTGGTCGTGAGTGGCGATTCGAGTTAGGGCCAACCGTGACTTGAGTACCTACGGTCCGGCGTTTTCGCGTGACCGTACGGACGACACACGTGACTGGGTGGACGGCTCGCGTGATCAGACGGACGACACGCGGCGCCAGCCGAGTCCCCGTCGCGTGTCGTCCGTCCAGTCAGGCGTGTCGTCCGTCTGCTCACGTGTGTCGTCCGTCCGGTCACAGGTGCCGTCCATCCGGTCACGCGAGCGAGGCAATGGTGTCGTGTTCGACCGCTCGCGTGCCTGCCGGGGCACCTGGCCGAGCGCGGCGGCCTTCACGGACCCGGGCGCGGTGAAAGAGGTCGTGAGTGGCAATTCGGGTTAGAACACGAATCGCCACTCACGACCACCCGACCCGACGCGCTCTCGTGGGCGACAG
>NZ_NMQT01000079.1 GCF_002234405.1 Amycolatopsis thailandensis
CCGGGCCCGGCGGCGTGGTCGTGCTCGAGCCGGCGGGTCGGTGCGGCCCCCACCACGGCCAGGTGAAGGGCGAGGCCCGGGGGGCGCGGGGCCCGCCGATCCGGGCGGCGGCGGCCCTCCCGCGGGTCCGTGCCGTGCGCGAGGCGCTGGTGAACGTAGACAGGCACGCGGGCGTCGGCGAAGCCCTGCTGACGGTGGAGGACGGCGTCCGCGTGACCGTCCGGGACGAGGGCCGCGGTTTCGACCCGGCGGCGACGCCGGCGCAGCGGCGAGGTGTGCGCGGTTCGCTCGTCGAGCGCATGGCCGCGGCGGGCGGGCGGGCCGAAGTGACCTCCGCGCCCGGGGCGGGAACCACGGTGGACCTGGTGTGGCCCCATGAATGAGACCGCGGACCGCGTACTCGGCGGCTGCCGGATCGCGGTCCTGCTCGCGACGGCGGTGATCCAGGTCGGGCTCAGCCTGGTCCGGCTCGACGGCACCGCGAGCCGGGTCGCGTTCACCACGCTCGCCGCGGTGCTCGTCGTGGCGGCGTGGTGGGTGCTGCGCTGGAAACCGGTCCCCTGGCCGGTCGCGCTCCCCGGAGCGGTGGTCGTGCTCGCCGCGTCGGCGACCGCGACCTGGGCGCTGCCGCCGGATCGGCTGTTCGGCGACGGGGACTGGGCGTCCGGCCTCGCGGGCTGGCATCTCCTGGTGCTGCTGCTGGACCGGCCGACGCTCGCGATGGCCGCGCTCGTCTTCCAGATGACGCTCACCTTCCTCCGGCAGGGTGCCGCGCCCACCGATCGCGGCGAGATCGGCAGCGCGGTGATCGTCGGGCTCAGCGTGCTCGCCTTCCAGGCCGCGACGCTGACGCTGATCAGGGTCGTCAACCGGAGGGCGGGCGAAGCGGCGGAGGCCTCGGCCGAGCGGGACCGGCAGGCCCATCGCAAGGCGCTCGCCGAGCAGCGGGAGGCCGATCAGCGGAGCCGGTTCGCCGGTCAGCTCGGCGCCACCCTTCCGCTGCTCGCCGGACTGGCAGACCGCACGCTGGATCCGCGTGACGAGATCGTCCGGCAGCGCTGCACGCTCGCCGCGACGCAGCTGCGACGGCTGTTCGCGGAGAACGACGACGTCCCGGATCCGTTGGTGCACGAGGTTTCGGCGTGCGTCGATCTCGCCGAGCGACGGGGCGTGACGGTGACACTGGCGGTCAGCGGCGAACCGGCGCCGGTGCCGACCGGCATCCGCCGCGAACTGACCGGCCCGCTGATGATCGCCCTGGTCGCCGCCCGGTCCCAAGCCCGGGTCAGCGTCCTTCGGATCGGTGACGAGATCCGGGTCGCGGCGATCACCGACGGTGAACCCGGCGCGACGGCGAACGGATCGGGCGCCGTCGACGTCGAATGGCACGCATTCGGAGAACGATCGTGGATGGAGGCGAAATGGCGTTCGCGACCGAACTGACCGCGGTGGTCGTCGACGATCATCCGGCCGTACGGGCCGGGGTCGTGCACTGGCTGTCCTCGGGCACCCCGCCGGTCACCGTCGTGGCCGAGGGCGAGGACGTGCGGGCCGCCTGGATCGGCGACGGCGCGCGGGCCGACGTCGTCATCCTCGACCTGCACCTCAACAGCACCACCCCGGCGATGGGCGATCTGCGCAGGCTCACCGAGGCGGGCCGCCGCGTCGTCGTCTACTCCATGCGGGCCGACGACGAGACCGTCCTGCAGTGCCTCGAACTCGGCGCGCTCAGTTATCTCACCAAGGCCGAGGGCGCGGAACACCTCCTCGAAGCCGTGCGCGCGGCCGCGGCCGACCGGTCGTACACGCCGCCGTCGCTGGCGGGCGCGCTGGCAGGCGACCGTTCGGAGCGGCGTCCCGCCCTCTCCGCACGGGAGACCGAGGTGCTCATCGAGTGGTTCCAATCCGAGTCGAAGGACTTCGTCGCGCACCGGCTGGGGATCTCGCCGAACACGGTCAACTCGCATCTCGAACGGATCCGGGTCAAGTACGCCCAGATCGGCCGGGAGGCACCGACCAAGGCGGCGCTCGTCGCGCGGGCGATCCAGGACGGGCTGATCGGCGTGAGTGATCTGTGATCTTTTGTGGTGCGAACGGGCCACAGCGTCGGACCCCGGGGGTGATTACCCTGCGTAGCGCAGGCCGGAGCCGATCCGGCGAGGAGTCCGAGGAGATCGATGAAGTCCGCCCGTACCGCCCTGATCGCCACCGGCTGCGCCGCCGCGTTGCTGCTTTCCGCGTGCGGAGAAGAGGGCGGGAAGACCGTCAACGCCGATGGCACCATGGCACCCGGTAGCGAACTGAAGGTCGGCGAACGCGCCGTCGTCCCGTTCGAGTACGCCGAGAAGTCCGGCACCATCGCCATCACCGTCAAGTCGATCGACATCGGGCCGAAGGAAGACCTCGCCAAGTTCAAGGACAAGGGCGAAGGCACGCTTCCGGTGTACGTCCGGATGGTGATCGAGAACGTCGGCGGGACGGACATCTCCGGTGCCGACGTGTCCCTGCGCGCGGTGGACGCGGACGGCAAGGGCACCAAGGTGATCATGGCCGGCGGCACCCCGGCCTGCAAAGGCGAGGAGCCGGAGAACTTCGCCACCAAGGGCGCGACCTTCGAGACCTGCGACACCCAGGGCGTCAAAGACGGCGGCGAGGTCGGCGGCGTGACCTTCAGCGACGGCGCCGGGTACAAGGACAAGCCGATCACCTGGAAGAAGTAACCACAGCTGGGCCGATTAGCGTAATCGAATCGTGATCACCCGTGGTGCGAACGGACCACGGTGGTGTACTCCGCTGTCGATTACGGTGCCTGGCGTATACGCCGGAGCCGACCCGGCGAAAAGTCCGAGGAGATTCATGAAGTCCCACCGTATCGCCCTGTTCGCCACCGGCTGCGCGGCCGTGCTGCTGCTTTCCGCCTGCGGCGGCAAGGAAGAGGGTGGCAGCCCGGCTCCCTCCCCCGCGCCCGCTCCGACGTCGTCGGCCGCCGAGTCCTCGCCCGCGACCAGCGGCACCGTCCCGGTCTCGAACGCCGACGCCACCGCGCCGGGCAGTGAACTGAAGGTCGGCGAGCGCGCCGTCGTGCCGTTCAAGTACGGCAACGACAAGAGCGGCACCATCGCGATCACGGTCAAGGCGATCGAACTGGGCGCGAAGGAAGACCTCGCCGCCTACGGTGACAAGGCCAAGGGCATGACCCCGGTGTACATCCGGCTGTCGGTGGAGAACGTCGGCGGCACGGACCTCACCTACAGCTCGGTGCGGCTGCGCGCGGTGGGCACGGACGGCAAGAGCACCGGCGTGATCATCACCGGCGAGACCCCGAAGTGCCAGTCCGAGACGGCGAAGAAGGACTTCAAGACCGTCGGTGCGACCTTCGAGACCTGTGCGCTCCAGGCCGTCAAGGACGGCGACGAGGTCGGCGGCGCGACCTTCGGCGACGGTGACGGGTACAAGGACAAGCCGATCACCTGGAAGAAGTAGCTCCCCACCCGCTTCAAGTACATGAAGGCCCCCTTCCTTGCGCCTAGGTACAGGAAGGGGGCCTTCACGCGTGCGCGGTTCTCTTGAGGGGTAAGGCAAACGTGGCGTGCCGTCGAGGTGTGCGCCGAATGTGGCATTGGGGACGTTGAGCGTCCCCAATGCCACATCGGGGACACCTGAGGTTCGGTGACTCGACGTCGTGTCCTGAAGGGGCCCTTCAGGACATTCCGCAGCGCTGCTCAGGACACCGGAACCCTTGCGGACGTGACGTGAAGGGAACCTTCCCCCCGGACCGTGATCCGGCCACACTGCGGCGCGCGGTACGAGTGCGTACCGTTTGGCTGGTGGTTCACGTGCACCGGACGATCACCGTCCGCACCCCCGCCCAGACCGTCGTCGACTATTTGAAGGACTTCGCGCACGCGGAGGCGTGGGACCCCGGCACCGTGTCCTGCACCCGGGACGGCACCGGCCCGATCGCCGTCGGAGCCCAGTGGCACAACGTGTCCGAGTTCCGCGGCAAGAAGACCGAACTCACCTATCGCCTCGAACGGCTCGAGCCGGGCCGGATCGTGTTCGTCGGCGACAACAAGACAGCCACATCCACCGACGATCTGACGGTGACTGAAGAAGACGGCACGACGACCATCAGCTATCACGCCACCATCGAGTTCCACGGACTGGCGAAACTCGCGGACCCCTTCCTGAAGCGGCAATTCGAGAAGATGGGCGACGAGCTGGTGCCGGAGATGACGAAAGCCCTCGAAGCCCTTTAGGCCTCGTGACTGGACACCGCATTCACGTGC
>NZ_NMQT01000008.1 GCF_002234405.1 Amycolatopsis thailandensis
GAGCGGGTTTTGTAGGTTCCCCGGGGGTTGAGACTGGTGATACCGCCACCGCGCCGGCTCCCGACCCTCCCACTTGGCAGCACTTGGCTGGTGAGCGCGTATCCGATTATCGCGTGTTCGTTGTGCTTGTGACGGTGAGTGATCGCCTGGGGCATAGCGGTTCCAGGCGCTTCCGGCTTGTCGTGACTCGCCAACCCGCATAACCCATAACGCGGGCACGACCGGAAACCTCACATGCCGATCGCAAGATCTTCCCCGGGCTCCGGCGACCGCGGTGATCCAGGCTCAGCTCCAAGGTCATCTTCGTGCTGGTCAACGCCTCGACCCCGGCCGCAAGCACGCCGAGGGCCACGCCCTCGACAACGTGTTTGACCTGCTGGTCCTTATTCGCCGTGGTCATGGGCAGACCTTAGACACGAGACGAAGACTGCCGCAGCAGCCGAGTATCAAGTGGAGATTTCCTGTCCTGGTTAACGGTCATATCGAAAGTAGTTTACGAACCACTCGGGCAGAGGTACCTACGCTTGCGCATGATCGACAAGCTGGAGCGGAGCGTGCGGGGGCGCGTGGAGGGGTTGGAACGCCGAAGGCCGAACTCACGCCTCGGCTGCACACGGGGGGGAGAGTCATCGTTTATCAGTTCGCCTGCCGTTTCCGGGGATGCACGCACCGTTTGTGACATCGCACCGTCGCCGAGGATCGACCTGATCGACGGTTGCCCAGGAAGGCTGGCCAGCCAGGAGTGCCTCAGCGGTTCTCTTGTTCCTCGGTCATGCCCAATTCACTGATGAAAAAACTCGTTCTACGAATTCCGTGGCATTCTCGAAATAATTTGCAGAAACGGGAGTGACCTTCGGTCACCTGAATGGAGGATTTCCTTTAACTGTCAAAGTTGACAGTGTTCCTGTGGGTGCACGCATCGATTCCGCGTCCACGGATGAGAGCTGGGGTATAAATGATTCCATGCTCTCGTAAAATAATGGCAATTTCCTAGCCCGTCGACCTTGATTGCTCGCATGTGCGGAGTGAGTCCGGAACGTCCGCCCCGTCGGCGCAGTCCGGCGGCGAGCGAGGACGGTCGATGTCAAGTTGAAGTCAGGGAGGGTGCTTTGTGAGGAAAAGCAGGATTTTAGCCGCAGTGATATCAACATTTGCCCTGGTAGTGCCCATGGCAGGGGTGGCCAGCGCCTCGCCCGAGAAGTTGCCGCTCGATTGCGGAAGTTCTTTCGCGGATTCCTATCTCGGTTCCGAACTTGATGGTAACGGGAATTTCGACGTTAAGATCACCTACGTCGATCTGCAACGCTATATCGGGCCTCAAAGTGGCACGATGACCTTTACCTCCCTGGCCGGTGGTGCCAGGTATCCCGGGTTCAACGCCTCTCCTCTTGGAGGGAGCGCTGTTGTTTCTGACGCGAATTACCAGCAAGCGGGCGTGTGGCAGGTCAACGTGTTCAACTCGCGAGGGGTCGACACCTGCGCTCGCAGGTTCGTCGTCCGATACAAGGTGAGGGGCGAGTAGACACGTTCGTGTCAGCGGGTGAAAGGTGCGCGCGCCCACCCCGTTAGGGCCTCTGGCCTGGCACCATGGAATTCAGTCAGGTCAGAGGTCTCACGGGCGGGATGAGGGACATGAGCAATGCCGGACCCGGCAACGGGGGTGGGACGACAACTGGATACAGTGTCGGCTTCCCGGTCTTCACCGTGCCGGAGTGGCTGGGCACCAAGAATCTCGATTTCTTTCAGATCGACCCGGTTCGCCAGACCACGACCGAGGTCTGGCTCGGGCATTCAGTATCCACCGAGGGGCACGCGAGAATGCTCCTTGTCGCCACCCTGATGGAACCTGCGGGAAAGCGAATAACGATCGATGACCGGCGTGTCTCGGCAGCGTATGAAGCGGCGATCAAACTCGCCATGCTCCGGCTTCCGGCCGGGGACGACCGGCCCGCCGGTTTCCTGCGGCGGCTTGATGATCATGTGAAGGCCGAGACGGCGTCCCTGGACCACTGGCCGGTGCAGACCGTCTCCGTCGACGGTGCACCAGTCGCTCTGCGCGTCTGGCGTTTCGGTGGCGGAATCGCGGCGACGATGGACGACCCGGGGGCAGGCCCGGTCTGCTGCCTCGTCAGTTACGGCATGGAGCTGGACGGCCTTGAGCTGTCGGTGTCGGGCTCGCTGGACGACTACGGAGTTCCCTCCGTGAGCGCGCTGTCGCGAGATCAGCTTCCCGAGCGGGCTGCGATGTCCGTTCTTCCGGAACCGGGCGGGTATCACCGGGATTACCACGCCCTCTTGTCCTGAACAGGCATGACCGCTGCGGTCGTGACGGCCGGCGATCGCACTGTCAGCCGTCGTCGGTGAACAGGTGGTGCAGGAAGCGCTCCGGGTGGGTGAGGAATCCGCGGGTGAGGGTGACTGGCTCGGCGTTGTCGTAGGCGACGTGCTCGATCTCGCCTTCGCCGTCGATCTGCAGAATCCGAGCGCCGGGGACGGCGAGCAGGATGGGTGAGTGGGTGGCGATGAGGAACTGGCATCGACTGTCTCGCAGCTCGGTGATGCGGGCGAGCAGTGCCATGCAGCCACGCGGGGACAGCGCCGCTTCCGGTTCGTCGAGCAGGTAGAGCCCGTCTGGACCGAACCGGTGCGTGACCAGGTCCAGGAAAGACTGTCCGTGGGAGCGCTCGTGCGGTGAGATCCCGCCGTAGGCGGCCATCAGTGACGGTGACCCGGCGTCTTGATCGAGGCGTTCGATCTCGGTGGCGACGTTGTAGTAGGACTCGGCGCGCAGGAAGAACCCGGTGCGGGGCTTGCGGATACCGCGGCGCAGGATCAGGTGGTCACCGAGACTGGACTCGGTAGCGCGGGTAGCGAACCGGAAGGATCGCGACCCGCCTTCGGGGTTGAACCCGGCCGCGACCGCGATCGCCTCGACAAGGGTGGACTTGCCGGTGCCGTTGTCGCCGGCAAGGAACGTGACCCCGGGATCGAGCGCCAGGCCGCCGGTGCGGGCCAGATATCGCACGACGGGCAGTGCGAAGGGGTAGCGGCCGGTATCCGAGCCTGGGACCAGCCGAATCGACTGGACGAACCCCCCGCCTGCTGACTCGTCCTGGTGCAGGATCACGTCAGAACCCCGGCCACGACGTCGAATCGGTGCCGCTCATCAGCTGTTCCTGGTGGTGGGTGCAGTGTTCTGCATCGACTCGACAGGGCTCGGGGCGTGGTACTTGCGCTGGTGGGTACGCACGCTTTGAGCTGTGCCCTTGTACCAGCAGCCCCGCTCGGGACAGGCCTCCCAGACGCCCGCCTCCACAGCCTGATGGATGACCGACCGACCCGGCCCGTAGCCCTGGGCATGCAGCAACTGCGGCACCGAGCCGTTGAACTCGGCGGCGATCAGAGCCGCCTCGGCGATCTTGTCGTGCCCCTGCGCGAAAAAGGCGCCGATAGCGGTTTCCTTCCCGCAACCACACCAGCAGGTGCCCGTCGGGATCAGCCGCGGAAGCTTCGCCTGAGTCATACAGCCATGGTAGTCATCCAAGACGGTAAAACAAGGAACTATTTCTAGAACAAGGTTCTTGGCAAGCTAACTTGGGCGCGACGCTCGCAAGGCTACGGCGCACTTGTTCCAGATAATGCCGTATTATCGGGAACAAGACGCCTCTGGCCGGAAGCCGGCCTGGGCGGACGCCGGTGTGAGGCGACGTCTTGCTGACCTGTGATGCGACAGCTGGTGTCAGTGGGTAGGCGACATTGGATGACAGTGAGTTTGTCTTCGTGATCGTTCTCGTCGTGTCAGTAGTGTCGCCTCGGCGCTGACATCGGGTGGTTTGGTTCGGCTACCCCCACCTCATGGTCGAAGGTGGTGCCAACCTCTTCGCGCGCGGCGCCTGCTTGGTCTGGCGCGTCTGCACTCGAACTGGCGCAAGGTGCTGGTACAGAGGGGGATGGCGAATTACAGCGTGGACTACCTGCGACGGCTCCGCGATGCGGTGGAGGTCTTCGCTGACGCTTTCGACGAGTGGATGCGAACGCAGGTTGAGTCTGATCATCTGACTTCGCGGGGGTTGATGCCTACCGTCTGGGCGAAGGATGGGCAGGATCCCGCTGTTGTGCGGCGTCTGGAGCTGAAGGTTGCTGAAGCGGCTGGCGCCGCGGCGAGGGCTGTGGCTGTGACCGGCACCTACGTCATGGTTGCCGGTGCTGGAGCGCTCGATCCGATCGCGAACTGGTTCACGATGTCCGCGCCGAAGGCGATGTTCAGCCCCCACGATATTCGCTCAACTACAGCGGGGATCAAGGGCAGGTTGTCCACCATGATCGCCGAGGCTGAAACTGCCTCGGAGTCAGCGCTTCCTGGGTTCGCGCCTTCGCAGCTGCATCCGGTGATCTGGACCGCCGCGGCCGCGCACTGGACGACTCACCAGTACCGCGTGGCGGTGCGGGAGGCGGCGGAGGCGCTGACGGTGCACTGGAAGACCACCCTCGGCCGAAACGACGTCGACGACACGGTCTTCTGGCAGCAGAGCCTGGCGCCGGGAGCGGCGTCCGCTGAACAGCCGAAGCTCGTGTGGCCGGGAAATCCGGCCGACAAGACGAACAGAAGCATGCGTGGTGGTCTTGAACCGCTCGCCAAGGCGCTGAACAGCCTCGCGACCGGCCTGAATCTCACGGTCCGCAATATCGCCACGCACACGCGGCACGAGTTGTCTGAGCAGGAGGGCCTCGAGCGTCTCGCTGCCTACAGCTACCTTGCCCGGTTGCTTGACAACTGCGAAATCGATCGCGGCGAGGAGCCTGCGCAGCCGGCGTAGCTTTGACGGCCGAGCAGCACTGACTGCGCTGGCTTCTAGCGGCTCTTCTCGCGTCGGCGGCGGGCGGCGCGGATCTCGTCGTCGGCGACCTTGTCGGCGAGCAGGGCGTAGATCTGGGTGGTTTCGGTGGAGGCGTGGCCGAGTCGCCGACGGACGACCTCGATGGACACACCGGAGTTGATGAGTTCGGCGGCGTGGGCATGACGTAGCTGCTGGATGTCGATGTCGAGCCCGGCCGCGGTGCAGTAGGTGTTCCAGCGGTGGTGGGCGGCGTCGTAGGACAGCGGGCCGCCGGAGCCGTTGATGCTGGCGCGGAACATCGGCCCGGAGGTGTAGCCGGAGCGGGCGAGGTAGAGCCTGACCAGCGCGACGTAGCCGCGGTCGTCGAGCAGGACCGTGCGCACGGTGCCGCCCTTGCCGTGGATCTGGACGTGTTCGTCGTCCAGGCGCAGGTCGAAGTCATCGACGTAGAGCCCGCAGACCTCGGCCGCGCGAGCGCCGCACACGTAGGCGGTCTCGAACAGTGCCCGGTCACGCAGCCGGTCGAGCGGGACGTCCTTGCGTGGCCTGCGGGTGCAGATCCGGGCGAGCACCGTCTGCACGTCCTTCGCCGCGGCGGGGCGCGGCAGCGTCTTCGGGACCTTGATGGTGCCGATGCGATCCATCGGGTTCGCCTCGAGCAACTCATGCCGGACGGCCCAGCAAGCCCGGGAACCTGGAACTCGCCGGAACGCCGCGGCACAAAGACATCACCTCCGCCATCCGCGGACTGGACTCGCTTCCTGTAGCCCTCACCGCCCGATGATGCCCACGCTCATCGACGGCGACGCCACCGTCTGGTGTCCCCACGAAACGTTCCGCACGCTGCGCGAGCACGCGCCGGTACAGGAAGTTGTGCTGCCCGGCGGCCTCGTCGCCTGGCTCGTCACCGGTGCTACGGAGGCGCGCGCGGCACTGGCCGACTCGCAGCTCGCCTACGACCTGCGCCGGCTGAGCGACCCGCGGCACGGCTTCGCGGGACACCGCTACCCCGGCGACATCTTCGCCGTCGAGGGCAGGCATCTGCTCAACAGCGATGGCGCGGACCACGAACGGCTGCGGGCGATCCTGGCGCCGTTGTTCACCCGCTCTGCCACCGCATGCTGGGAGCCGTTCATCGAACGGACCTGCGCCGAGCTGCTGGACCGCCTCGTGGGCGGGGCGAGGGCCGATCTGGTCGCGGACTACGCGCGACCGCTGGCCACCCGGGTCACCGCGAAGATCCTCGGGATCCCCTCCGCGCACCTGTACGAACTCAGTCGCCTGACGCTGAACGTGATCACCTCCGATTACCCTCGGCATCCAGAGGGCGCCGAGCTGTTCCGGCTATGGGCGAGGATCATCGGCGCAAAGAAGCGGGCCCTCGGCGAAGACGCCCTCAGCCACTTGATTCGCGCCTGCCGACGCGGTGAGCTGTCACCGCAGGAACTCACTTCGGTGGCCTGGGGGCTGTTCTCCGGTGGCATCTCACCGGTCACCACGTTCGTGGCGGCGGGCGCGATCGAGCTCATGCGCGTTCCTGGGCGACGTGCCGTCGACCCGGTCCTCATCGAGGGATCCGTCTGACCAGCCCGTTCCTTACCGCCACCTGGCGCTTCGCCCTCCAGGACACCCCGATCGCAGACACCGTCGTCCCGCACGGCGCGGTGGTGCTGATCGCCGTGGCCGCCGCCAACCGGGATCCCGACCGATTCCCCGATCCCGGCACGATCATGCCGGGTCGCGGCCCGCATCTGGCGTTCGGGCACGGCAAGCACTACTGCTCCGGAGCCCCGCTCGCCCGCCCGCAGGGCACCGTGGCGCTCCGCGCGCTTTTCGACCGGCTTCCCGATATCCGGCTCGCCGTCGCGGAATCCGAGCTGCGCCGGCACGGCCTGCTGGTCGAACACTCCTACGACGCCGTGCCCGTCTTCACCGGGATGTGCGGGCATGCGCCAGCTTCCCGTTGACGCCGTCGAGATCGCGCCGGGACAGGTCCACGAGTGGCACCTCATCCTGTCCGCTGACGTGGTGTCTCGTCACGTCGCCAGTTACAACCAGGCCGCGCATATCGCCGCGGCCGCCGCCACCGGGATCACCTCCTACATCGCGGGCACGGTCGAACTACCGGGGCCCACTGGACCCGATGCGCTGGAAGCCGCGTTCCGGTCACTCGTACACCGCCACGAAGTCCTGCGTGTCAGTCCGGGACTTTCCTTCACCCTGCACGATTTCGCGCTCGAACGCGTCGACGTGGGCTGAGTCGACGACGTCTCCCCGTACCTGCACGAGGCCTTTCAGCGCGTGGACTCGATCACCGGTCCCGTGATCGTCATGGGGGCGGTGATCCGGGAAGACTCGGCTACCGCGTACTTTTCGTTCGACCACGTCGTGTCCGACACCTGGTCGGTCCCCGTCGCGATCGCCGATCTTACGTGTGCGCAGCAACCCCCGGTGGCGAGCTTCCTCGACTACGTCCGCGCACAGCGCGCACGCAATCAAGCCCTGCGAGCCGATCACGAGGACCTGTCGCACTGGCGAGACTTCGCCGCCCGCGACGAAACCTTCTTCCCCCCGGTTTCCGGTGGACCTCGGCCTGGTCCCCGGCCGCTGGTACGCGCCGGCCAACGAAACCGATCGGCTGCTGAGTTCTCAAGAGACCGAAGTGTTCGAAGCTCGGTGCCGGACCGCCGGTGGCGGCATGTTCCTGGGCTTGCAAGCAGCTCTCGCCATGGTGATGCCGAAACTGGGCGGGCCCGAGGTGTATCGGGCGCTGATGCCGGTGAACGACCGAGGCGGCGACTACGCGATCGGATGGTTCATCAACGCCCTACCGGTCGAGGTCGCGGTCCGCAAGACTTTTACGCATACGCTCGCCGAAGCCCGCAAGTCGTATGAGAGAGCGCGCGAACACCTCGGCGTTCACTACCTGCGCGCGTGGCGGCTGCTGGGCGGCGACGCCCGTGACGGCGGCTACCGGCCAGTGAATTTCTTCTCCTACAACGACTTCCGGCGCGCGCCGAGCGCCGAAGGCAACGTTCATCTTTGGTTCTCGGGATCCAATGGGTTCATGTTCTGGCTCCACCGGGACCATTACGGCCTGCACGTCAACTCCATCTACGCAGACACCTCGCGAACGGCGGATATCAAAGGAGCGCTACTGCGGGCCTTCAGGCGAGAACTCGCCGGGCGACAAGAATCCGCCAGAGCGATTATCGAGGACTCGTCACGCTGATTTCCTTGGTATAGACCAGTAATGGTCGTGCGTGGAAGGTGTTCCGGGTTTTGATACAGCTGTCCGTCGGAATGGTCAACACTCGATCGAGTGGAGGGAGTCGATCATGGACTCGGCCGATCGAGTGGTGTCTTTTTCTCTCGTTCAAGGGCTCTATCCGATCGCGCTTTTCGATGAGAAAGTCGGGAGTGTGAGGGCACGCCGAAGGCCCTTCGGTGAAGGAGATTTCTCGCGTGCTCGAGCAAGGGTCGACCGAAGACAGGCTGAAGACCTACAGCGACCACACGTATCTGCACACAGCCATGGTGCGGCATCAAGGTACGGTGATCGCGTTCGCGATCGACGATCGACGCCGTATTCGTTACAGCGTGCTGGATCTGGATTCCGCGGCCGGATCCCGCGGCGCGGGTGGCGAGATCGATGCGCGGCATTGGGCTGACGATCCCTGTCAGCTCGTCTTTCCTCGCGAGATAACCCGGGCCGGGTACGCCACGCTTGGCGCCGAGCGGCTGCCCCGGGTCCGGCTGGGTGGCCGGGTCGAGGTCGACCCTGGCGATGTCGTGCCGGACGACGAGATCGACGGCTTCCTGTCGGGCACCGGCCGGCTCACCGCCGCGGTGCCCTTTCAGGTGGTCTCCGATGGCAAGCACGTGTTCGTGTTCCGGCAGGCCGTCGACGCCGCTGACGCCAATGCCGTCTTTCGTACCGATCAAGGGAGTCTGACGGGGGAGCGGGGCGCGGACGGCGCCGCGGTCGCGGCCGGTGCGCTGCTGTGCGATCGTTTCGTTCTCGCGGGTGACCGGCTGCTGCCGGTTCAGGAGGTCCGGTACCGGCGCAGCCGGCATCGGGACCGGCCTGCGTCGGCCAAGGACAGCCTCGGCATCGCCGACATGGACGACAAGCCGTTCCACGAGCCCACACTGGAACTGGGGTTCGCCGGCCGGGTCGCCGACGGGCGATTCACCGTCTTGCTCTTGCCCACCGCGATGGCCGGTACATCGCGTTGGCAATTCTTCGTGGCGGGCAACGACTCCAGCCGGATCGACGCGATCAATGTCGAGCAGGGTGCGGACGGGTTGTTCGACACCCAGGGCACGCTGCTCTACACCAGCCCGGAAGCCGAGTACCGGAATTCGGTGCTGGAGCGGGAGCCAGGGACGTGCCCGTTCAGTAAGAAGCCGTTGGTACCGGTCGAGCCGGACACGCGGTTCGCAGAGTCCGCGCTGCGGTTGTCCGGCGGGGGCTGGGCGGACGCGGAGGCGCCCAGCGGGCTGGGCGAGGGCCCGTACACCCTCGAGGCCTGGATCAACTGGGACGGTGCCGAAGGCGTCGTGCTGTCCACCGGGAAACGAGGAATGAGCCTGTCGGTCACCGCGGACGGCCGGCTCAAAGCAAACCATGTCGGCAGTACCAGGACGACCGCGGAAGGCTTGGTCACGGCCGGTTGCTATGTCCATATCGCGGCGGTGTTCGACGGCACCCGGGTCACTCTCGTCGTCGACGGCGCGGTGCAGGACGCGCAGACGCTGCGGGTGGCGGAGGCACCCGAAAAGCTGTGGCTCGGCCAGGAGCCCGGCAAACCGAAGTTCGCCGGAGTGCTCGACGAGGTCCGGGTCTGGTCCCGCGCCCGGCGCACCGACCGGATCGTCGAGACGAGGGAACGGCGGCTGGTCGGCGACGAACCGGAATTGGCGGCTTACTATCGCTTCGACGAGGGAATCGGAGCGACCTGCTATGACCAGGGGCCCCGGGCAGCCCACGCCACCATCAGGGGCACGACCGAGTGGGTCGTTTCCGACGCTCCCCTCGCCGACCACGCCGGGATCCGCCGTGACTCATTCGCTGTCACGGGCCGCAACTTGACCGGTGGACTTTCGGCCGTTTTCTACCATCAGCAGGAGGAAGGCACCGTCGGCGACGGTGCCGTGCGCCCCCTCAAACGGCAAGCACGGGTGCTGGTCACCTGGGCCACGAGCGGAAACGGCGCCGACGACAGCCGGATCGCCGCGCTCGACCTGGCGGTCGCCAGGGACGGCCGGATCGCGCAACTCCCTGACGTCCTGGACCTGCCGGTGCTGGGCAGCGCCGTCGAGGAGGTCGACCCGGGAGAGGAGAACGTCCTTCGCGGCAAACTCGATACCCTGCGGCAGCGGCTTCGGACGGCCGAGCAGGGCAAGATGGAGTTGCAGGCCGACGTCAAGAACCGGGGCCGGGTGACGACGGCGTTGACGCGGGCGCTGGCCGAGGCCACCAGCCTGGTGCTGGGCAACGCGAAACCGCCTGTCGCACTGATGTATCTCCATAACGACCAGGCGGGTTTCCGGCATTTGACGGTCGGAGAGAACTCCGAAGACCTGATAGCGCCCGCGGGTGCCGGCGCCGGGACGAGCGAACGGGCGCAGTGGGAGTGGGACTCCTCCCAGCGGAAGATCAAAAGCGTCAAAGCCGGCAAGTACCTGACGGGCAAAGAGAATCGCAAGGATTTCTTCCTGGGGGATGGCCGGGTCCTCAGCTTCGACGCGGAAACGGAGAAGAACGCTACCGCCGGCAAGTCCTTGACCTGCAAATGCTCCACGCCCTCGGGCTGGTTCAGCAGCCAGACCCTGGTCTGGGAAGACGGGCGCCCGGTCATCCACGGCACCGGTACCTACGCCTACAACAACAAGACCTACCGGCAGCTCAAGGTGTTCCTCGTCCCGGCCGCACCCTCCGGTGACGCCGAGACCCGTGCCGTCGCGGCCGTGAAAGCCGCTTTTGTCCGGCTCAACACGGCATCCGACGCCAAAGCGGCTCTCGACGCATGGGACGCCGAGATCACTGCCGTGAACACGGAGATCGAGAACGCGCAGCGACGGCTCGGCGTGATCACCGACTACGTCACCGGGCGCAGCACCCGTGCGCTTCCGATGGTGCATCTCGGGCAGGACCGGCTCGGCCTCGGCTGGTCGGGGGCTTTGCTGGACTTCGCCGCTGTCGAGGGTTCGCCTTTGCTGTCGGTCGGCGGCACCGGGCAGCTCGGGCTGTACTACCGCGACACCTCGGATCGGTTCACCGGCGTCTTCTACGACACCAACGTCGACCGTTCCACGAAGAAGGTCGCGGCCACCTGCGGTACCACGATCCTGCTCAGCGCCCGGGACGCGAGCGTGGATCTGGCCACCGTGACGGTGACCGTCGGCCCGGCACGAAACGCTGTCGAGGGCCGGTGCTCCCTGACCGTCGACATCGAAGGCGGCGACACCGAGACCTGGCAACTGTTGTCCCGGAACGCCCAAGATTTCGCCGCCGCGCTCAACGGACAGCGGAGCGAGCCGCTCCCGGTCGGCACGACCACCGGGGCCGGAGACGGTGTGCTCACGCTCTCCGCTCCGGGCGCCGACCGCCCGCTCTCCGCGGGGGATCTGCTGACTGTCGGCGACTTGGCCTGCACGGTCGCCGAAGCGGTACAGCGAACCGCGACCAGCGTACGCGTGCATGAGAACATTTCCGCGCTCGCCGCGGGCCTGCCCGTCCGGCTCGTTTCCTACGATCCGGGCCTGGTGGGCCACGTCCGTCCCGGTGCCGAGGCTCGTTACGGTTCGCGGTATGTGACCGCGACCGTGATCTCGACCGCCGGCGAGGCCGGCGGTTCCGTGTCCGACGGTACGGCGACGGCCGGTGGTGAGGCCAGGCTCCCGCAATGGTGGAGTGACCTGCCCGGGCGCGCGTTGAGCTTCGGCCCGGAGACCACGCCTCCCGCGCTGGACACGGCCCGGCACCTGGCGGCGGCGAGGCTGATCGACAACCTCACCGTCGAGGCATGGGTGAAGCCGGCCGCGGGCACGACCACCGAAGAGTCGCGCCGGATCGTGCACGTCAATACCGGCGACACGAGCGCTGATTCCAGCTTCACCCTGGGCTTCGGCGCCGCCACGGCCACCGAACCGGGAGCTCGGGCGCTCGTCGCCGGAGTGGGCGACCGATTCGTCACGACGACGACCACGGTCGCGGCGGACCGCTGGACCCATGTGGCCGCCGCGTTCGAACAGTCGTGGGCGCTGCGGTTCGCCAACGGCGTGTACGCCGAAGCCCGCCACGCCGCCGATCTCGACATCGGCCGCGAACTCACGCTCGAGGTCTTTCTCCGGGCCGACTCCCTCGGCGGCGCACAGGGTTTGCTGTCCAAGGGGCACATCGACGACGGGCGTGGCCGTCGTGTTCCCTATCAGCTCGGGGTCGCGGGCGACGGCAAGCTTGTCTTCTCCTTCCAGGGCCGTGACGGCGAAACCGTCCGGCTGGTTTCGGAGCGGGCGATCACGGCCGGGACCTTCCACCGGATCGCCGTCGTGCGCAGGCTCGGGGACTCCAGGGAGGAGAAGAAGGGGACCCGCGACATCTCGGTGCTCAACGCGGCGGGTACGGCGACCAAAATGGTGGTCGACACCATCGAAGCGCTGACGGTCAAACACTGGTCGGAGATCTCCTTCCACATCGACGGGGCGACGGCCGGGGCGGTACGGCACGATGACGCCCCGGAGCTGTCGCATCCGGGTCCGCTGGAGATCGGCCGGGTGCGGCGTGGTGCCGTCACCGAGGCGTTCACCGGTGAGATCAGCGAGATCCGGGTGTGGAACGTCGCACGGGACCGCAAGGACCTGGGCGCCGATCTGCCGGTGCCCTCGGTGGGCCAGGACGCCGCGACCGCGGACTCGTTCGAAGCCGCCGTCCGGCCGGAGGGGCTGGTGGCCCACTGGCGGTTCGAGGAGAACGAGGGCAACGCGGCCACGGACGAATCCGGGAGTCACGCGGTCAGGCTCCACGGGGCCAAGTGGACGAAGAACCCCGATCCGCGCGGAAGCCGGTTCCGGCTCTATCTCGACGGCCAGGCCGTCCAGGCCACCCCGGTGGATGGCGGCCTGGACTACGGTCCGCCACAGTTCTCCCTCGGAGGCCGGACCGCCTCGTCGGGTGTGGCCGACCACTACCAGGGGATCCTGGAGGAAGTGCGGATCTGGCGCACCGCCCGCACCGGCGAACAGATCCTGGACAACCTCTTCGGCAGGCTCACCGGCGAGATCTCGGATCTGCTGGCGTACTACCCGTTCGACGACGAGTCGACCGAGGCCACCGCGACCGAACTGGCCGACCACGGCCCGCGGGGTCTCGCGCTCGCGCTGGCCGGTGAGCGCGACCGGCCGGTCGCACTGATGTCCACCGCGCCGATCTCGTCGGAAACCCCGCAGGTGCGACCGGTGTTCGCCACCGGGCAGCCCCGGTTCGTCCAGCGCATCGGGGCGACACCGGCGGTCGCCGAGTACGCCGATCTGCAACGCCTCCCGGACCGCGCCACCCGAGGAGTGCTCAAGCGGGCCTACGCCTACGTGCGGGACGGCGTCTGGAACCTGATCACCGGGCACAAACTCGGTGACCTGGTCTCGGAGTGGGTGAGCCAGGTGCAGTTCGACCCGCAGGTGATCGGCTACATCGAAGGCGCTCCGCCGATCCCCGGGGAGAACCTCGTCGCGACCCGCCGCCCCGGCTCGCAGAGCTACATCAACGCGACCATGGTGGAGTTCACCCAGGCGGACGGCGTCGAGCAGATCCTCTCGTCCGGGGACGAAGGAACCATGGAAGCCTCGCTGGCGATGAAGCTGGGCGCTCAATTCAAGGGCACCCACCGGTTCGTCAACGCGCCGCTGGGTATCGGTGTGTCGATGCCGCTCGTGGAGTGGGAGGCCAACATCGGCACCGGTGTCGAACTCGAATGGTCCACCGGCTGGGGAAACCAGGTCGAGGTCTCCCAGGGAGTAGAGACCGGGCGGTCCACCTCGATCGGGCTCAGCGGCGGCTGGGAGGCCGAACCGGCCACGGAGGCGGGCAAACGAGCGATGATCGAGAACGGCGGACGGCGGTTCGTGCCGGCCAACACCGGCTACGCGCTGGTGCAGTCGGAAACGGCCGACGTGTTCGCCCTGCGGCTCGCGCACACCGGAGCCGTGGTCGCCTACCGGATGCTGCCCAATCCGGACATCCCGCGGGACTGGAACCTGCTGCCCTTCAAGATCAATCCGCGCTACACCAAGCAGGGCACCTTGGACGGCATGGCCGGTTTCGTGAAGCAGGGGACCGAGGCCTGGGAGAAACGGATGGACGATTCCTACCAGGGGCTCGGGGACCACGGCGAGTTCAGCTATTTCAAGCCCGCGGAGGCGTACCGGCTCAAGCGCCGGATCACCGAGGATCAGCAGCGCAGGCAGGCCTACTACGCCGGACTGTCCACGGCCGACTCCGTCCAGGACCGTGCGCAGAGCCGGGCCGAGGACCTGCTGAGCCGCTTCACCGGCCCACTCTCCGGGCAGGGCAAGGGAAACGCGAGCAAAGAGGCCTCGGGATACGCCCGCCGGGACATCGTCAACACCTACGTGTGGTCGGCCGACGGAGGGTTCTTCGCCGAGTCCACCGGCTTCACGGACGTGGTCACCGAGACCACGACCGGCGCCTACAGCTTCAAGGGCATGGGGACGACCGGGGTATCGGCCGAAGCCGTGGTCGGTGGGGCGGTCGGAGTCAACTTCCAGCTGGATGCCTCCTTCGGCGGGAGCATCAACCGCACCCACGCCACCAGCACCGAGTCCACACGATCGTTCAGCCTGGACGTCACCGTCGACACTCCCGGCGACATGCAGAAGTACGACAAGGACTACAACCCGGTCTTCGACGGCGACGGCAACGCGGTCGAGATCCCCGGTCGGGTGGACGCCTACCGGTTCATGACGTTCTATCTCGACAGCGACAAGGCGAACTTCGACGACTTCTACGGCAAGGTCGTCGACGGGACCTGGCTGGATTCGGCCGACCCCAACGCGCTCGCGCTCAAACAGGCGCAGCAGTCCGAGCACAAGCCACCGTGCTGGCGGGTGCTGCACCGGGTCACCTTCGTCAGCCGCAAACTCCCGCCGCTGCTCACCGGGGACGCCCCGCCCTTGGAGAAGGCCATGCACACGGCCGACATCGGCAGCAACTACGAACTGGTCCGGCGGCTCGAACCCTACGTGGACCGTTCGGTGGCCGACCGTGCGGAACTGCACCGGCAGGTCGCGGCGGCGATCGGCCGTGTCCTGCCGGAACTGGCACCGCACACCAAGGTGATCGCCGACCTGTTCGCGGACTACCTCGACGTGAGCTGAGGGCCGGAGCCTGGAAACGACAAGGAGCACAAGATCGTCACGGGCAAGGTCAGCATCACGCGCCTCGTCACACAGGGTGGCGTGCTCAGCCCGGAGGAAACTGAGAAGCTGCGACTAGTCCTCACGGAAAAAGTGTCATCACTGACATTGGAAGACCTGCTGGAACTCGCCGGAACTGGCGACCCGGACTAGGCATGTCCTTTTGCTCCATGAGTGTGCCCGTAGCTTCTCGTAGCACGATTTCCTGGCAAACTCATGGAGCAGGGAACGGCTCCTAAAGGGCTTAGGAGGTGTCACGGTAGCGTTCCGAACGCTGGAGCACACCGTGGGTGTAAGACGAGGTGGCCTGGATGACGTGGCTGACGCCGGTACTGGCCCTGGTGGCCGGGTTACTGACCGCCGGCGCGGCCTTCCTCGGGGTAAGGGTGACCGTTCGGCAGAAGGAGCAGTCGGAGGGCCGCAGCGAGTGGCGGGCTCGTCTCCAGATGGCCCAAGAGCTGTACTGGTCGAGTGATGTGGAGAAGCGCTTGGCCGGGATAGGGATCCTCGATGTCCTGGCGGAGTCCGATCTCGCTGGACCGGATGAACTGAGGATGATCGAAGTGTTCCTCAAGCCGATCCTCCGGCAACCCCCTCCGCCCGAAGATCTGGAGGCGGGTGACGCGGACTGATGACGCAACGTTTCTCCCAGGCCGAGGTCAGCGCCGCTGCCCGTCTTCAGGCGTCGATCGATACCAAACTCGGTAGAGACCCTACTCCGCCACGAAGCCACGAGACCGCCGTGCCGACATCGGACAGACCTGTTTCACCGGATCTTCGGGCCGCGGCCGCCCAGCTGCACCGGAAGATCAGCCGGCGGTTGAATCGTGACCCCATGCCCAGCGTATGGGTCGGGATACTGCGCCCGCCGATCGTGTTGACCGTTCTGTCGACTTTGCTGCTTGTCGCACTGAAGGTGAATCCCGTCGCGGCCTTGGTGGCCGTGTTGTCCGTGAGTTTTCCGGTGGGCGTCCTGCGCTGGATCGACCGCTGGCGTCCCAAGACCGAAGGGCAGTTCTGGCGTTCCTTCGGGCGGGGAGCGTGGGCGGGCTTCATCGTCTTGCTGGTGATGGAAGCCATGCGTGCGCGGCAAGGCACCGGCGCAACGCTTGAACGTCTGCTGGGTGAACCGATGCTGGCGGAGTTGCTCAAGGGGATCTTCGTCATCCTCATCGTGATCCGGATGAACGGTGACCTGGACCGGATGCTCGACTGGATCGTGTACGGCGGTTTCGTGGCCGCAGGCTTCGCGTTCATCGAAAACGTCTTTTCGTTCGCCGCCTTCCACGCCGGCGTGCCGACCGCCGCTCCCGGCGAGGTCGCCGCGTTCACGCTGCGCGGCGTCCTGACCCCTTTCATGAATCTGCTGTGCACGTGCCTGATCGTTGTCGGCGTGGCTCTGGCGATCCGGACGCGTCGCTTGCTGGTTCAACTTGGCGCCCCGCTCCTGGGGACTCTTGGGGCGGTCTGGCTGCACAGCGTGTGGATTCGCACGGAGACCCTGCCTCCTGCCGCTTTCATCAACGTGTATTTCCTCATCATGGTGCCGGTCTTCGCCCTCACTGCGCTGGTCGTATACCACCAGCATGCCCGCGACCTGCGCGCTCTCGCGGCCGAACTACCGGATCTGGTCGCGGACAAGGTCGTCGTTCCGGCCGAGCTCGTCCTGCTCAGCAGCCTGCGGGCCCGGCGACATTGGCGCACCGCGGTACGCAAACGTTCCGGCATACGCACGGCGCGCGCGGTAGCGCAGTACCAGGAGGCGGTAACCGAGCTGGCGGTCCTCCGCCGTTCCATCCGGGCCGGTGACGTCGGCTCCGGCGTTCGCGCCAGGGAACTCGACCTGATGCGAGAGGTCGCCAGAACCCAAGTCGAAGCGACCTGGCTGGACGGCGCGGTCACTTCGCAAGCCAAGCGATGAAACAACCCGAACGACGCTGAGCCCGGGAGCCGTGCGGTCGACTCGTGATGTTGATCCGGAGGCCGGCGTTTCGGGCTGGTGGCGGTGGGCGTGCGGTTGAGCGGTCGGGGACGGCCCGTGAGAGCGCACCTGTCCAGCCGGTCCGAGAATCCGGCGGGACGCAGACCCACGCTGCTGTCCAGGGCGGGCCGATGCCGGGCACCGTCAGATTGTGCTGGCCGCGGATGACGAGACAACGTCCACGGGGCCATTCACGAGACGATCTGCTGAGCTTTGAAAGCGCTCGGACTCGTGCGTCCTGTCATTTGTCTGCTATCGGCGCGCTGGTGTCGAGGAGCTTGGATTTGATCTCGCCGGTGCCGGGTGGTAGCCCTACGCGACTTCGGTTCCGGAACATGCTGGTCGTGGTGGCCATCGTGCTCGGGCTGATCGCCGTACTCATCCCGAACCGGACGGTGGCCGCCGCCGCCGTCATCGTCGGCACAGCCGGCGCCACTTTGATCAAACTGACCTTCCGGAAGGACTAGAGCCCCGCCTGTGACACCCGCCCCGTGCGTCCCCCCTGGCACAGGGG
Organism: Amycolatopsis thailandensis; assembly: GCF_002234405.1. Classification (GTDB taxonomy): domain Bacteria; phylum Actinomycetota; class Actinomycetes; order Mycobacteriales; family Pseudonocardiaceae; genus Amycolatopsis; species Amycolatopsis thailandensis. The sequence goes on from NZ_NMQT01000008.1 coordinate 17,771, forward strand.
GATGTGCCCTCGTCCCCTCCGATTTCTTGGGCCACGCCGTCTCCAATTGGGCTCCAGTGCCGAAGTAGAGCCGGACACGGTCCGATACCCCGCGACACGCCGTTTGCACTAAGATCCGCGTTGACCTGCATAAACTGTCAAAATCCGGCGCAGCCCGACACCTGCTGACATGGCAGGGGAGGCGTCTTGTAATCCGAGGGAACCTGCAGCTTGTCGACGTGGACGGGGAGCGCTGTTTGGTCCGAGCGGAACTATCCGGCCGGGCGAATAGAGTACCGGCCTGCCGCACGCCATCAGGGCTCGAACCCCTGAACCTGCTTTAGCGGACGTCTCAGCGTCGAACGAAGCAGATAAGAGCGGAGTTGCGTTGCTTGCCTTCGTCGCGTTTGCACTAGAAGTTTCCGAGTTGCGAACTGTCAAATGGTGGCGCATACCGGGTCTGTCCACTTTCGACGCTGGCGCCCGGGAGGTCAGTATGGCTTGGACAGAGAAGATCGGCCCGCGTTCATGGCGTGTCCGGTATCCCACGGCTGACGGCAGGATCGGGTCGCGTTCTGGTTTCGGTACCAAGAAGTTGGCCGATGACTATGCCAATCAGATTGAGGCCGATCAACGGCGTGGTATCTGGTTGGACCCGCAGGCGGCGAAGACCAGCGTGTCCGCCTGGGTGGCCTTGTGGACCGAAACTCTCGACGTGGAGGTCCGCACCGAGGAGAACTATCGCAGCCGGATCCGTAACCAGATCGAACCTCGGTGGGGGAGTACCGCGGTCGGCGATATCACCGCCCTGGCGGTGACGTTGTGGGTCAAGGAGTTGCGGCGCCGTTACGCCCGGTCGACGGTGGCCGGCGTTGTCACGGTGTTCTCGATGATGCTTGACGACGCTGTCGACGAGCGCCTCATCGCCGTCAATCCTGTGCGCAGGAGGGCGCGGCGTGGTCGGCGCCGGGAGCGGTCGCCTGTTCCCGCGGAACGGGTCTGGGCCACGCCCGAGCAAGTTGTCCGGATCTCCGCCAACGCGGAGTTGCTCGGCGGTCGCTGTTACGGGCTGTTGGTGGTGACCGCGGGCTGGACCGGGGCACGCTGGGGCGAACTGACGGGGCTGCGTCGCGTCAACACGCACCTCGACGACGGGTGCATCGTCATCGATCCGGACACCGGCTGCTTGCATGAAGGCAACCACAGGCTCTGGCTCGGGCCGCCAAAGACTCCCGCGTCGGCGCGCACCATCACGCTGCCACCGTTCCTGATCGATCTGTTGCGGGATCACCTCGACGGTCACGATGGCGAGTTCGTGTTCGCGAGTCCGCGTCGCTGCTGGTTGCGCCGCGGTGACTTCGATCGGCGGGTCTTCCGCCCCGCGGTGGACGGAAACCTTCGCCGTCCCGACGCCGCCGTGTCGATCGAGCCGGTCCGGCCGGGGCTGACGTTCCACGGACTCCGGCACAGCCACAAGACGTGGATGATCGCCGACGGTATCCCCGAGATCGCCCAAGCCCGACGGCTCGGGCACCGTCTCGACAACCGCATCGTCGAGACCTATAGCCATGTCGCCCCTGAAGTCGAGCGACGCTTGCTCCGCTGTCTCGCGCGCCGCTGGCGGAAAGCACGCATTGCTGCTGGCCGACCGGATGTGCCGCAGCAGGCCGGATCTGCGCGAACGCTGGCCGACCCCCACCGCGCCGGAGTGGTGGGAAAGCAGCGGTGAAAATCGGAGTAGCTGAGACGTTCCCCTGCCTCGCTTCACCGCGAGCCCCATGTGCCCTCGCCCTGGCGCCTGTTGTTGATCATCAAGTAGGCGGAGCAGCAAGATCGATCCTCCAGAAATCCTCCAGCAGGGGTTCCGAGTCGATCCGCTGTGGATCTTCAGATGATCACCGAAGATCCACTGGCAAACGAAAAAACCCTCCCTGGCCTGCGGAAGTTCCACTGATTCGGGAGGGTTTTCGTACGGTGGAGCTAAGGGGACTCGAACCCCTGACCCCCTCACTGCCAGCGATCAAGGCGCTGACCTGCGGTTATCGAGAACCCGCTGGTCGGCTGGCGCAGTTGTGTTCTGTTTGATGCGGTCCGGTGTCATTGGGCGCTGTTGTAACCGACGGCGTGCTCCAGGACTGCTCCAGGAAAATTGGTGTGAGAGTCGGACTGTTGTCGGCAGCTGAGGTCGAGCGCTTCGTGTAGAAGCCGGGTGTGTTCGCGGCCTGTGACGTCGCTACCGCGCTGGACAGGTGCGTATGGACTGCGGCGTTCGCTCGCCTGTCATCGTGCCTGCGCTTGCAGTCGGTAGGACTTACCTGTCTTGACGGCGATCACGCCTCCGATCGTGGCTCCGGCCGGGGCGACGGCTTGCCAGGCCATTCCTTCCGGTGCCGCGGTCTTCGTCTTGGCCGCCGAACCGGGCAGGCCGATAAGGCCGCCGCCGATGACGATGTCGTTCCGGTCGACGACGAGAATGCAATCGGCCCCGGTTCCGCCGATGGTGGCCCAGCCGCTGAGAAGGGTGTCCCCGGTCAGTGGGGTGCCGGTTTCTCCACGTGTGTCTCCGAGTTCCGTGCCGCCAGGGAGTGGTGCCGATATCGGGAGGTGGCTGCCGAGTTCGGGGCCACCGCAGCCGAGGGTGAAGGTGTCGTTGAAGGGGTAGGCGCCGAGTGATTGGGCGGCGGGCGCGGCGGCGCGCTGGATGTGCAGGGTGTCGAGAACGGTGGGCGCATCGACGCGCAGGGCGATGGCCGCGAGGTTCAAGGGGGCATAGTCGTGTCGGACGCGTTCTGCTTTGGTGCCACCGATGGCGTGAGTGACCAGTGCGACGGTCACGGTGACGACGATCAGCTGCCGTTGAGGCCATTGTGGACGGTTGATGGCCACTGAGGCGAGCAGCGCACAGGTGGCGAGTGCGCCGATGACGACGTACCGGCTGATCAGCCCGACGTTGCCGCCGGGGACCTGGTCGGTCGCACGGCCCATCGCCAGCATGCCTGCGAGAAGAATCGCGTAGGTGGCGATGGCGATCCAGCCGGAGACCCGTGGATTCGCTTCACGGACAACGTAGATCAGCCCGGCGATGGTGAGCCCACCGGCGATCACGGCGACGACGGCGACGTCAGCCGACCACAGCCCGCCGAGCGCTGCGGCGAGGACGGAGAGCCTGCCGTCGGGGTCGAACGCCGTCGTGGCCAGGGAATGTTGTCCGGAGGGTTTGGTCAGGAACCATGCCACGACGGTGACGATCCCGATCGCGCCGGGGATGAGGATGGGTAGGCGGGAGTCTTTGCGCAGCCAGGCGATCAGGGCCAGGACGAACCAGATCGGCAGTGCGGCGCCGAAACTGAGGCAGCCCAGCGCCGCGGCGGCAACTGCGGCCCAGCTCAGGCCACGATGTGCGCACGCGATCGCGAGCACGCAGAAGAAGACCGCGGGGATCCAGCTGATCCCGTTGGTGCCCTGCAGCCACAGTTCCGTCGCGTGGGAGCTGAACAACAGCCACGAGAATCCTGCCAGGACAACGGATTTCGTCGTGGTGGACAGGGAATCCGGGAGCATCGAGTACAGGCAGGCCGCGATCCCGGCCACGAGCAGCACCGTGAGCATGGTGAGGATCCGGTTGTCCCCGCCGAACCACGCCGCGTCGGCCCAGAACAGCAGCGAGGGCAAGACGAAGGGCTGATCGAGGTGATAGGTGAACACCTGACCGAACAGCAGATCGCCGTTGTCGTCGGTGATTTTCGCCAGCACATGCCAGTAGTCGAGCAGTACGTGCATTTTCGGCGCCCGCACGGCGGTGAACAGCGCAAGCCCGAATGGGACCAGCGCGAAGAGCCACAGCGCGATCTGGCCGGGCCGCCTCCACAGGCGGTGCTCCGCGGGGCGCGGAAGCTCGTCCGGGTCCGCGGGGCGAGTGGGGGCGTACTGGTTCACGGATCTCCTGCCGGGGTGGGTGGGGCACACCGTCCGGAGGGGTGAGTGGTTTGCCCGATTCGGCTCCGGACTGCTATGAGCAGTGTCTTTACGGGACCTGGCGGCGCTTCGCAAGAGTGAGGTTCACCTCAGACGGTGATGTAACAACCGCGTGTGGTCGCGACGATCAAACGGCTCGGTCGGGCGGGTCATTCCCTCGATCACGCCGCGGTCCCCGACAGACCGAGGTAAGGCTGCGTCGACGGCGTTGGCTGTCGTGATGGAGGGGTGTTCGTGTTCCTGTTGCGCCGTGAGGTCGAAAGAACCCGGTGGATCAGAGCTGTGGTCTTCGCGCTGATCGCCGTCTTGCTGATCGGGAGCACCGAGGCGGTTTCGGCGCCGCCGCGCGCCGCGGCGGCCGAGCGGATCGATCCGCGTGACGTAGGCGTGCTGCCGTCCAAACTCGCTGCGCCGGTCACGCCGCAGGCACCGTCCACGGCTGATTTCGGAGCCAGTACCCGGCTTGACGGCGGTGCGGGCAGTCATTTCGATCCGCAGCGGTCGAAGCCGGTGTCGCGGTCGATGTTCGTCACCGAGTACGAGAACCCCGACGGAACCCGGTCGGTGCGGCAGTCGAACCAGCCGCTGAACGTGCAGGACGCTGCAGGGAATTGGCAGCCGGTCCAGACCACGTTGTCGACTGATCCCGCGACGAAGCGCGCCGGCGCGGATCAGCATCCGCTGAGCCCGTCGCTGGCGACGAAGGCCGACGACAGCGCCGTGCTGCAGGTCGAGTCCGGTGGGCACACCGCGAGCCTCGCGATGGACAAGGCCGCGGGCTCGACTGCCGCGGTGCAGGGTGATTCCGTCACGTACGCGGAGGTCGCGGCCGGGACGGACCTGGAGTATGAGGTCACGCCGGGCGCGGTCAAGGAGACCATCAAGCTCAAGCGCCTGCCCGCTGATGGCCGGTCATCGTGGAAGTTCAAGCTCAACACCGGTGGCCTGACACCGAAATTGGAGAACGGCACCGTCGTCCTCGCCGATCAGGCTGGCATGGCGAAGATCGTGATGCCGCCGATCGAGACCTGGGATTCCGCGGGCGCCGGCGAGACCGCGCCCGCGATGACCGGCGGCAGCTACACTCTCGAGCAGGCCGGAGCGGACTGGTGGCTCACCGTCGCCGTCGACGCGAACTGGCTGCGTGACCCCAAACGCGTCTACCCCGTCTACGTCGACCCGACTTTCACCTACGGGGTCAAGGAGTCCCACTCGTACCGCTCCGACGGCACGAACTGTGACGCCTGCGGCTTGCGGATCGGCAACAGCCAGGCCAAGGGCGACACCTACAACCGCAGTGTCTTCAACGTGGACTACACGCCGCTGTTCGGCAAGACCGTCGTCGGCGCCCGCATGGACCTGACCCGCAACACCAGCGTCGTCGGCTCGCTGAAGACCTGGAACGCGAACCTGCACCACGCGTCCGCGTTCAACTTCAACGGCGTCGGCGGCTACATGACCAGCGCCCTGGTCGGTGACGTCGGCAGCTTCGTCGGCGAAGGCCTGACCGGATTCATCCGCGACCGGGTCAACGCCCGCGACGGCTCGGTCTTCTTCATGCTGATCGGCGCCGAGAACGCCGGCACCTGGACCTACAAGAACCTCAACGCCACCCTGACCGTCGACACCGGCTCCCCGGCACCAGCGACCACGCTCGTTGCGCCTGCCGACGGCACCGTGTCGACGTCGCTCTCGCCGACGCTGTCGGTCAAGCCGGTCACCGACCCGGACGGCGACGCGGTCAAGTACTGCTTCCGCGTCGCGACCGGCACCGACGCCAAATCCGGTGTCGTGGTCGAGTCCGGCTGCCTCCCGACACCGACGTGGACCGTCCCGGCGGGGATCCTGCAGGACGGCGTCGCCTACACCTGGCAGGCGATGACCTCCAGCGGCGGAACCACCATCACCCCGACGTGGATCGGTCATCTGAAGGTCGACCAGCGTATCGGTGACCACGGCCCGTCGCCCACCGACGAGGCCGGTCCGGTCACGGTGAACCTCGCGAACGGCAATGTGTCGGTCTCCGAGCAGACCCCGGCGTTCACCACCGTCGGTGGCAACGCCGGCCTGACTTTCACCTATAACTCCCAGCAACAGGAGAACAAGGGACTCAAGGCGTCCTACTTCGCCGACCTGTCACACAACGGCCTGATCAACGACGCCCAGCAACCCACGCTGGTACGTACCGAACCGCAGGTCAACGTCGACTGGGGCACGGAGTCGCCCTTCGCGCCGGCGCTGGCGCCGGACTGGTTCGTCGCTCGCTGGGAAGGGTTTTTCCAGGCTCCGGTCACGGGGACCTACCAGTTCGCCGGCGTGCACGACGACGGCGCCGTCGTCTGGATCAACGGCGCCAAGGTGTACGACGTCGGGGTTCCGAGTGACGTGAACTGGACCCAGTCCACCAGTGTTTCCCTCACCGCGGGGCAGCGTGTCCCGATCAAGGTGGAGAACGCGGAGGCCACCGGCGCGGCGAAGATGCGACTGTTCGTGCGCACGGCCGACAACACGGCCGTCGCGCCGCAGATCGTGTCCGCGGATTGGCTCTACACCAACGATCTCCCGACGCTGCCTCGGGGATGGACGCTGTCGGCCGATCTGGACGGTAACGGTTCCAGCTATACCGAAGCCAAGGTCACCGATCAGAACATCGTGCTGACCGACGCGTCGGGAGCCAAGCACACCTGGACCAAGAAGAGTGCCGGTGGCTACACCCCGCCGCAGGACGAAGACGGTGTCCTCGCGCTCGACGTGACAGGCAAGGTCACGTTGACCGACGGCGGAGACGTCTTCGTCTTCCGGGCCGATGGGAAGCTCGAGAGCCAGTCCGCGAGCACCGATTCGCGGAAACCCGCGGCATTGCAATACACATACGATGGCGCGCCTTCGCGGTTGCGCGAAATCAAGGATCCGGTATCCGGCCGCTCCCACGCTTTGCACTACAACCGCGCCGGTGACGACTGCTACGGCGGCGTCGTCGCCCCTCCCGGTGCCCAGGCGCTGGCGCCGGCTCAGATGCTGTGCCGGATCAGCTACTGGGACGGCACCGAGACCCGGCTCTGGTACGTCGACGGCAAGCTCGGCCGAATCGAGGACCCCGGCTCCGAAGTCAGTGACTACGGCTACAACGCCGTCGGCCTGCTCGCCGGGCATCGCGGCAGCCTCGCCAACGACTGGATCGCCGCGGATCCGGCCAACCGTAAGATCAATGAAGCCGATCTCACCACGCTCATCACCTATGACACCGGCGCCAAGCCGAAGGTGACCGGCGTGAGTTCAGCAGTCGCCGCGATCGGTAAGCCTCGCGAGGGCACCGGCTACCGCTACGACTCGGCCAACCGCACCACATACGTGGACACCGCGGGACTCTCGCCCACCGTCGGGTTCGCCAGCAAGGTCACCTACGACGACGCCGATCGCACGCTGTCGACGACGGACAGCGCGGGCCGTGTCTCCGCGCAGGAGTGGGGACCCAAGGACCTGCCGCTGTCCACAACGGACCCGGCTGGCCGCAAGTCCACGACGGTGTACGACTACGCCGATCGTCCGGTCGATTCCTACGGACCGGCACCCGCGTCTTGCTTCAACGGACAGCTGCCGAACGGCTCGTGCCCGGGGGGCGGTATGGCGCACGGCCACAACGGATACGACGAGGGCCTCAACGGCCTTGCGGTGTCGTGGTACGACAACGACAAGCTCTCCGGTGCGCCGAAGGTCTATACCACTGGGCTAGGTACGGCCGACGGCTCGTTCGTGAAGAACTGGAGCAGTGCCACACCGGGCGACAATCTCCCCGGTGATCACTTCTCGCTGCGCGCCACCGGTGACGTCGTCTTCCCGGCGGCAGGCGACTACACCCTGCGGCTGCTCGCCGACGACGGCGTGCGGGTCTGGGTCGACGACCAGCTGGTGGTCGACGACTGGATCAACACCACGCCGAAGTGGCGGCAAGGTGTCGTGCACGCCGACGCCGCAGGGCAGGCGAAGCGGATCCGGATCGACTACTACGAATTCGACCTCACCGCCCAGCTTGAGTTGCACTGGACCACCCCGGCAGGCACCCAGCAACCTGTTCCCGGCACGCAGCTGCGACCGCGCTACGGACTGAAGACCTCGACCACGGCGGCGGAGTCCGACGGTGTCGCGGACAAGGTGGGCACCACGAAGTTCGGTGAAAACGGCCTCGACCCGGCCTACGGGTTGGCGACGTCCGGTTCGGCCAACCCAGCCGGGCTGAAGGTCGCAGGGGCGGTGTCGTACGAAACCCCGGGAACGGGGTATCTGCGCAAGACCGGCAAGACCATGCCGACCGGGGCGAAGACCGGTTACGCGTACTACGGCGACGCGGAAAGCCGAGTCAATCCGTGTGACCCAGGCAGCACGGCGGTGAACCAGGGCGGAATGCCGAAGCTGGCCACGTCCACGACGACCGCGGCCGGATCGGCACGGGTCGACGAGCAGGTTTACGACGCCTCCGGACGGGTGGTCGCCGAGGCGACCGGCGGTGCCTGGACCTGCACCAGCTACGACAGCCGGGACCGGCCGGTGCAGGAAAAGGTGCCGGCGAGCAAGGACGCGCCTGCCCGGACCGTGACGCACGACTACGCGGTGGGCGGTGACCCGCTCACCTCGTCGGTCAGCGATGACAAAGGCACGGTCACCACGATTGTCGACCTGCTCGGACGGGTCGTCGCCTACACCGATGTCAACGGCGTTCGCACCGTCACCGGGTATGACCAGGCAGGCCGGGTTGTGTCGTCCACGGTGGCATCGCCGGATCCCGCGGACCCACCGCGCACGGTGTCGTTCACATACGATGACGCCGGGCGGGTCGTGACCGAGAAGCTGAACGACCAGATACTCGCGACGGTCGGCTATGACGGCACGGGAGAGCTCTCGTCGGTCACCTATGGCAACGGGTCGTCGCTGGCCTCCGTCGCCAAGGACAACGGCTCCCGGCTGCTGTCGCTCGGCTGGAAGACAAGCGACGGCAAGGACGTCGTTTCGAAGGTCGGCCGCACATCGGCGGGCACGATTGTCGACGAATCCCTGGCAGGGACCGACGCTCGCCCGAACGCCCCGAACTACGTCTACGACGGGCTCGGCCGGCTGACCGAGGCCTATGTCACCGGACACCACTACACCTACGACTTCACGTCGAATGCCTCGGCTACCTGCCCGGTGGGCACCCAGCCGAACGCGGGGCTGAACACCAACCGGATGCGGCTGCTCGACGAGACCGCGGGCGGCACGGCCGAAACCCGGTACTGCTACGACGCGGCGGATCGGCTGCTCGGCACCGAAGGCGCGACTGCCCTGTCCGGGTTCGGCTACGACGCGGACGGCAACACCACAGCCTGGGCCGCGGCCGACGGCAGCACGACGACACTGACGTGGGACGGATCCGACCGCAACATCGGGGTGAAAACCACGGGGGCGGCCCCCGCGGACATCGCCTACGTCCGAGACGCGACCAACCGGATCGTCCGGCGTGACCCGCGCGACTGCGACAACAACACCGTCGTGCGCTACGGCTACACCGGCGACGGTGACAGCGCGGACCTCACGTTGAACGGAGCCGGGCGGCTCACCACGCTGTCGTTGACGCTGCCGGGCGGGGTGCTCTACACGTCGAAGGTCGGATCCGACGGAGCACTCACGCCGTCGTTCGACCACCCGTCGGTGCGCGGGGACTTGGTGCTGTCCACCGATGCGGCCGGCCTCCAGGCCGGAAACCTGCGCACCTTCGACCCGTACGGCCAGCCGCTGGCCACTTCGGGCGCGGTCGACCCCCAGAACGTGCCGGACAACTCGCCGGGCTCGATGGATTACGGGTGGCTGGGCCAGTACCAGCGGCCCTACGAGCACACCGGTGCGCTGTCGCTGGTGCAGATGGGGGCTCGCCCGTACAGCCCGCTGCTGGGCCGGTTCCTTTCGGTCGACCCGGTCGAGGGCGGTTCGGCCAACGACTACGACTACGTGGTCGGCGACCCGATCAACGCGACAGACCTCGACGGCACCATGTGGGGCTGGCTCAAGGCGGCCGTCAACGTCGTGACCAAGGTCGCCGAGGTCGCTTCGTGGATTCCTGGCCCGATCGGCGCTATCGCGAGCGGTGTGGCTGCGGTCGGCAACGCCGTCCAGGGCAACTGGGGCGCCGCCGCGCAGTACGCCATGGGCGCCGTCACCGGAGGTGCCTCCCGCTATATCGGCGCGGCGGTGAAGGTCACGCGCTCCGTTCGCGCGGTAAGGCACGTTCCGCAGGCGCGTAAGGTACGTGTCGGCGGTGTGATCACGGGTTACACCAGACACGGCTTGCAGCGGGTGATGGGCTCTCGCGGTGACGGTGGCGTCCACCCCCGGGCGATGCTCGACGCCGTGCGGAACCCCAAGAAGGCCGTCACGAACCTCCAGCGGAGGACCTCGACCTATCACGGAAAGCATGCGGTCGTGGTGGTCAACCAACGAGGCAAGGTCGTGTCGGCCTGGCCAAAGGGGAAAGCAGGAAGGCGGATGCCTCGCCGATGAACGAACAGCTCGAACGGTGGAAACTTCTCCAACGCCTCGCCCAGGACTACCTGTGGAGATGGGACGTCTACGGGGTAGGTGAGGATCGCCACCTCACACCGACCGAGTACGACGACTGGGCTGAGGACCTGACAAAGGTCCTGATGCGCGAGCCGGTTCGCGAGGCGGTGCGTGCCGTGCTTGCCCGGCGGGTCGCCGAGGAGGGGATCAGCCAGGAATCGCTCGCGAGTTTCGACATCGACGGTCTGCTCGCCGAGGCCGGGTCCTCGAAAGCTCGGTGAAACGTCACGCCTGACTGACGGCGACTGAGCGAGAAGCCCAGGCCGCGCGGCCTGGGCTTCTCCATGTCTGCAAGTCATTCCTCGGAAGCCGCGTGGTAACCCACACGGGCGCTGCCGTCGGCCAGGCAGAAGGACAGCCCGACGCTCGACCCAATGCGTTGACGATAGCCTTCGTAGCGACGTCGGAGCCGGTGTGCGGGGTGGCCAGAACCACCACGCCGCGGGCCTGGCGTGCCTATCGCTTCGCCGTCACGGCCCGTACATCGGCGCAACAGGCCACCGGCGCCGCCATCGCGGCGGCCGATGCCGCCGGCGACGCCGCGGCAGTCCGCGACGCCACCGACACCGCCTACCGCGCCAAACTCGCCGCCGAAACCCGCCTCAACCGGGCCAGTCCCGACGAGCACAACACCGCCGAAAGCGGCGCTGCCTTGACCTGCACGGATGGCCAAAAATTTGGCATCTCGCGGCACTGGCTGACATGGCGGTGGAGGGGACTTGTAAACAGAAGGTCAGGGGTTCGAGCCCCCTTGGCGGCGCCGCCCAGCTCGACCACGCCGAGGACGGTGCGCGGGTGTGGAGCGGGGGAGCGGTCACCCACCGGCAACGGCCCGCGACCGCGGGCGGGATCACCTTCTTCAACCTCGAGGACGAGACCGGCATGGCCAACATTCTCGTGTCCCCGGGCTTGTTTCACCGGAGTAGGAAGGTGCTGCTGGCGAGCAACGCCCTGGTGTTCCGCGGAATCGCTCAAGTCACCGAAGGATCATCCACACTCGCCGCGGATCAAGTGCGGCCGTTGGATCTTCAGGGCTTGGCGTCGAAGTCGCGTGATTTCCGATGACTGGAGCGAACCGGGAATAGCGGACGCTGGAAGTGCCCATCCGGCCAGGCACTGGCACCCCGACGCGGTGCCAGTGGGGGCATGAGTTGGCGGTCGGCGGCGTGCGGCAGGGCTGGTTGCAGGACTACCGGGCGCCGGAATGGCTGTGCGAGGCCTGCCACGCCCTAGCAGGTAAAGGCGGTGTCTGGGCGGTGATCGACACCGCTGTCGAGCGGCAGGTCATGGAATCCGGGGTGGACGAGTACGGTCTGCGCCTGGTCGTTCTGCCGCCGCCGGTGTCCGCCGGGATCGGCGTCATCCAGCTTCGCCTGGGGCACACGGTCTTTGGTGAGGTGCGCTTGTCGCTGTGCCCGGTCGACCGGCGCGCGATCCTCGTCCATGTCGAGGTCGAGGAGAAGCATCGACGTCGTGGCGCGGGCCGCGTGCTAGTGAACGCCGCGACGAAGCGGGGCGCCAAGTTCGACTGGTCGATGCTGCCCATCGGGCGTGACCCGGTCACTGTCGCGTTCTGGGCCCGCGTCGGAGCGGTCGGCCCGGCGAGCCCGCATCCGTGCACGCATCAGGTCGAGGCGAAGGTGGTGCCCGCCGAGTCGCGGTGGACGAAGTGGTGGTGAGCTGCACCCCGGGTTGCATCTGAACGTGGTCCGTACTCTCTTCCCGCAAGCCAGACGTGTGCTAATCGGTCTGGTCCAAGCGTGAGGCGCGTTGTCCGAGATGAGCCGGAACGGCTGGTGGATACACGATCAGGCGTTAGTGGCGGAGAGCGCTCCATTTTCGTGCCCGCTTCGCCGATGTCTTGAGGAGTGATCGGCACGTTTCGGAAGGAATCCATGCGTAAAACCGCCAAGTTCGTCACGTCTTTGTTCATTGCCTTCGGAGTCTCCTTGAGCGCTGCGGCACCTGCCATGGCCGAGGGGCCTGTGGATGGCGTGCTCGACGTAGTCGACAATGTCTTCGGTGGCGGAGTCAACGCCGCCAACAACTGGAACTTCACCGCCGCGGCTGTATGTCTGCAAGAGGTCGCGGTCGTGCCGGTCCTGGGTGACTGGGTGGGAAACCACGTCAACAACTGCTCGAACGGGAACGTGATCGACCACTCCGGTCGCTGAAAGGCGCCTGGGCGCGGCAAGCGACAGGCGTAAAGCGCCCGACGACCGTGGTCGCCTCTGGCTTGGCTGATCTCGCCTCGGCTCCAATGTTGTCTTTGATTTCGTAGGGCCGCACACTCCTCACCGGTACGGGAGTGTGCGGCCCGCGTCGTGTGCTTCCCAGGGATGGTCTTGCCTGGGTGAGATGGCCGCGTCCGACGCCTCGTCCTCAACGCTGGCGGCATGGAGGAAACGGCTGCACCGCTGAGGAACGCGAGACCTCGCAAGCCGAACAGCGGAGCCTGGTGTCCCACGTTCCCGCTGTCGCCCTGGTTCCCGTCTTCTTGCCTAGCTTGGACGCCCATGGTCGAGGACTGATCTCAGTGGTCGGCGTCTGAGAGGTCTTCTTGCGCCGATATCCCGCGGAGCATCACGGCGGCGAAGATCGCCACGGCGAGCAGGATCAGCGCTGCGATTCCACCGGTCCACGAGAGCGCGCTTGTGAACGAGTCGGTCGCCGCCGTGTACAGGGCTGCTCCGAGGTCTGTCGTCAGTTCGCGCGCGTGCAGTAGTGCGGCGGCGAGGGTTTCCTTGGCGGAGTCGAGAATGCCTCCGGGCAGTCCTGACGGGGCCGTGTCGTCGAGGCCCGCGCGGTAGAAGCCGAGTAGCACGGAGCCGAGGATGGCTGTGCCGAACGCGGTGCCGAGTTCGTAGGCGGTTTCGCTGATCGCGGCGGCCTGGCCCGACTCCTCCGGGCGCACCGAGCTCATGATGAGGTCGTTGGTCAGCGTCATGGCCACACCGGCGCCGAGGCCGACGAGGCACAGGCTGGCTGCGCCGTTACGTAGGTCGTGCAGCCGAATCGGCGGTCGCTCGGATCGGGTGTTGAGTAGTCGGAAGAGGCTTGTCAGCGCGTCGGGCCGGATCGGGTGGCTGTGCACGTTGAGGAACATGTAGCCCGCCGGGTCGCCGTGGTGTGCGTCGAGGTGGCGGCGCAGCAGGGTTATGGTGCCGTGGTCGAGAGCGATCACACGATTGCTCGTGTCGCTCTTGGGCTTGCCGATCTCGATGGTCGCGCCGACTTGCCGGATCTGATGCGACACCGTCAGGTAGCCGCCCTCGAGGTCGATGTCGCTCCACCGCAGCCCGATCACCTCGCCGCGACGCAGACCGAGCAATATCAGCAGATGGAACAGCGGGTAGAGCCGGTGACCGCGGATCTTCCGCAGGAATGTCGCGGTCTGCGCTCGGTCGCGCCGCCGTGCGGCGCCCACGCTGGGACCGGATCGTCGACCTTGTCACCCTCGGTGTCCCCGCCGAACAGCAGGAGAAGATGCTGGCGTTCGCGGCCGGCCTGTACTGCGCCGCCGCCCGGCAACCCCACCCCGACCACACATATAGAGGCGAAGTTCGCAGCCCCAGCTGGGCTCAGCTTCCCGCCGTCTCCGTGGTGACAATTCAACAGGACCTCATCCAGCGCGCACACGACGTGGCAGACGAAGACGATCGTCCTGTCGAAGTCGCCTCGAGCATCGACTCGACGGCAGGAGACATGCTGCCATCCGTCGTGCAAGGAGACCTTCGTGACGAGCTTGTTCGTCTCACCGCGAAGCTCGAAGCGGAGACTCGTCGGCGGGTGGCGGCCGAGTCGGTCCTGGACAACCAGGTCAGAGACTGGCGGCGGCTGAAGGCCGAGAACGAGCTCCTGCGCGGGATGAAGGCTGCAGACGACGAACGTCTTCGCCAGCAGTTCATTGAAACCACCACCCTGCGCCTTCGGAACTACGAGGTCAGTGCCGAGAAACGCGCCATCACCGACTTCTGCATGAACCTGCTCGAGACTCTGCACCCCACCGCCACGGCTGACACGCTGCGACGACTGATCGACGATCAAGTCGCGGCAATTCCCCAGCCACCGCGTAGCAGTGGCGCCGCGATCGAGTTTCTGCGACATAGCCAAACGGAACGAGCGACAGGTCGCGCGCGGCTGGTAAAGAACGAGGCCGAGCGTCGCCGCAACAACGCCGCCGCCCGCGACCTTGCCGATCGGCTCAGCAAGTTCTACAGCAGCTAGCTACCCGACTGGACGTCCCTGCTTGGCCTACGGGCCTGCCCTGGCGGGCGAGAGCGAGCCTCACGGCAGTTGGTGCCAACCTGGCGGGTTCGCCTTGCAGGGTGGGGGTACTTCCGTCGAACTTGCAGCGTTGCCCACTTCATTGCCCACTTCGTTGCCCACCGAGAGCTCGCAGGCTGGTCGACGTCGATCACGTTGGCGGGATGTGGGAGGTGGGCGATGTCGGGGTCAGAGTGGCAGCGGGTGCCGGCTGGTATGGGCGGTTCGGTGTGGCATACGGCGCGGATTGAGCGTCAGGTGCTGGCGGTGGTGCACACGGTGACGAGCGCTGGGCACTTGCTGGATGCGGTGGAGTTGCTGGAGACCGACGACCGGGTCCAGGTCGTGTTCACACAGGCCCCGGACGTCTTCAACAACGGTGTCGCCGAGTTCCTGCGGCGTCTTGGCGTGGTCGTGCTGTCGTGGGATCAGGCCAGGCACACCCCCTTTGACCTGGTGCTGGCCGCGGACAGCGCGGGGCTTCATGAGTTGAGTGGGCCTGTCGTGCTGGTGGCGCACGGGGTGGTGTGCAACAAGGTGTCGCCGGAGGCGGTGAGCGGCCCGAACAGCCGGCTGGTGGTGGGACTGGGTGCGCCGTGGCTGCTGTGGTACGGCCGGCTGGTCCCGTCGGTGGTGGCGCTCAGCCACGACGTGCACCTGCAGACTCTGGCCGAGCAGTGCCCGGATGCTCTCGACGCGGCGGCGGTGACAGGGGATTTGTGCTGGGACCGGTTGTGCGCGAGCCGTTCGGGTCGTGACGGGTACCGGCGTGCGTTGGGAATCGATGACGGTCGTGTTGTTGTGGCTGTGACGTCCACGTGGGGCCCGCAGTCGCTGTTCGGAAACTGCCGGGAGATGGTGTTCGACGCTCTCTGCCAGTTGCCGCCAGAAGAGTATGCGGTGGTGGTGACTCTGCATCCGGCGTTGTGGTTCGGACACGGTCCCCGGCAGGTCGCCGCGTGGCTGGCCAAGTATCGGGATCAGGGAGTACGGGTCGTGCAGCCGGGTATGGGCTGGCGAGGCCTGCTCACCGCGGCGGACGTGCTGGTGGGTGACCACGGTTCGGTGACCCCCTATGCAGCGGGCCTGGGCGTGCCAGTGCTCCGTACCCCGGGCGCTGGCGAGCGTGCACCAGCGGGGGCCGCGATGGAGCTGGTGGCGGCCGCTGCGCCTGAGTTCTGCGCGGATCGGCCCTTCGCCAAACAGTGCCGACGCGCCACCGCAGCCCTAGACGTTGCGACTTCTGAGGCTGTGGCCAGGCGGATCAGCTCGCGCCCCGGTCGCGCGGCGACGCTGCTGCGGTCGGCGATGTATCAGCAGATGGGCATGAACGAGCCCGTCACGGCACCAACTGCCGTCGCAGTCGGATCGCCCAGGTTGCTCGAGACGGCGAGGGGGTGAAGGTCATGGGTGGCAAGATCGTGGTGGCTGGGGTGGCCAGCCTGACGGTGAACATGGGGGTCGCGGAGTTCCCGGTCAGCTACACGTCGGTGCAGAGCCCTGGGTGGCTGGAAACCGGGGTCGGCGGAGCGGGCCAGCACGTCGCGAGCATCCTGCGGGGCCTCGGCGACGACGTGACGCTGTGCACGGTGGTCGGCCGGGACCCGGCGGGCTCTCTGGTGCGTGACAATCTGCGCGCGACCGGGCTGGACGGGCCCAGCGTGGTGGACGGGCCAGGGTCCACGTACTCGGTGGTGCTGGTCGACCCGGACGGGCGGCGCATGGTGTGGCCGCACCTGACGTTGGTCAACACCGTCGAGTACCCGGAAGGCCGGTTCGTCGAGGCTGCTCGCGACGCTGATCTCGCCGTACTGTCCGCCGTGGACTTCGTACGTGGCCTGCTGCCATCCGCAGTACTGCGAGGAGTGCCGGTCGCGGTCGATCTCAACGTGATCGCAGATGTAAACGAGCAGCATTACCGGCCGTGGCTGGATGTGGCCGATATCGTGTTCTGCAGCCACGAACGGTTGCCGTGTTCTCCGTCGGAGTGGATCGCGCGGATCTTCGCTCGCTCCCCGGGCTGCCTGATCGCGGCGGTAGGCTGCGGCAAGGACGGCTGCCAGCTGGGATTGCGCGACGGCCGCCTGGTGTCGGCGAAGCCTGTCACCCCGCTGGGGGTACGTAATACCTCGACCGCAGGGGATTCGCTGTTCGCGGCGTTCCTGCATTCCTGGGTAGCGACTGGGAATCCAGTCGAGGCACTCGCCGATGCCGTGGTGTTCGCCGGATGGCGGATCGGGCACAGGTTCCCGCATCCGGTGATGCTCACCGAGTCCGACTTGGCCGAGTTGCGGGTGCGGCACCCGGTCGGTGTCTCGGTGTCCCGCTGGGACTAGCCGTCGAGCTGTTCCAGGAGCCGGGCGGTGTCGGCGGCTTCGGCGTCGCCGAGGTCGGTGTAGACAGCCAGCGCCTTGCTCAGCAGTGTCCGCGCCAGGGTGGGCTCGCCAGCAGTGATGGCGAGTTCGCCCTGGGCACGCCAGACGTTCGCCTGTCCATGGGGCGAACGCAGCCGGGTCATTTCGCTCAGCGCCTCGTCCAAGACCGACTGCGCCTGATCGACTTCCTCGGTCCGTCCCAGTGCGCGGCCCAGTTGCCACAACGTGCGCGCGCGGTTGAATGGGTCGGTCTCGCGGAACTCCGCGAACCCTGTCAGCGCACGCTCCAGCAGCGCCACCGCACCGGAAGCATCACCAGTGGCCAGCTGCGCGGTGCCCAGGTTGAGCAGTGTTTTGGCGATGTGCCGGGGTTTGCCTAGTGCCTCGAATATCCCCAAAGCTCTTGTGAAGTAGTCCGTCGCGGCTGTGAGGTCATGTCGGGCGAGCGCGACGAAGCCCAAGCCCTCCAGGTTCCCGGCCGCGCCATGCCGATCGTCGATCTGTTCGCACAATTCCAGCCCGTGCGTGAACTCGGTGGCTGCTTGCTCGAGCTTGCCGGTGTTGAGGTAGGCGAGCGCCAATCGCTTCAGCACCTTCGACTCGTAGTCGCGATTACCGAGACGGCGCGCACAGTCCACCCCGATAAGATCGACGGTCAACCGGTCCTGGTGATGGCGTCGATAGTTGAACAGCGGCCACATCGCATCATCGAGATGCCAGGCAAGGTCGTACAGTTCCCGCTCGGCCGCGTGCCGCACTGCCGCGACAAGCGCGACACGTTCACGCTCCAACCACTCCAGTGCGCCTTCGCGGCTGTTCGGTAGATCCACCACTGGCGCTGTGCCGAGGAACCGGTAGGGATCCCGCGGACGCCGGTACGGAGTGATGACCCGATCAGCCGCCCGAGCCCCAGCCAAATACCACTCCAACATTCGCCGTGTCGCGTCGTCCCGGCTCTCTCCGTCCTCATCTGCCACAGCTTTCTCACCGGCGTGCAAGCGGACGAGGTCGTGAAAGCGGTACCGGCCCTCATTGGTCTCGGTGAGCAAACTCGCGTCGACCAACGTCTCCAGCAAGCCCAGCGTGTCGTCCTCGGCGACGGTGAGTGCAGCGGCCGCTACACCGGGCCCGAACTCTGGGCCAGGATGCAATCCGAGAAGCCGGTAACAGCGCGCGGCGCCCGCAGGAAGCTCGCGGTAGGACACATCGAACACCGGCTGCACCGCGAGATCCTCCTGGAGCGACAAACTCTTCAAACGCCGATGACCAGGTTCCAGCTCACGCAGCATCCGCCTCACCGGCCATTGAGGTCGCGACGCCAACCGTGCACCGGCAACCGATAGCGCCAACGGCAAACCACCGCACAACCGAGCCACCGACACCGCCGACGACAACTCGCCCGCCACACGATCCTCGCCGGCCAGATATCGCAACAGATCAGTGGACGCCTCCTCCGCCAACGGCGAGACCGAAAGCAGCTGGGCACCATCCACCGTGAGACCGGCCAGCTGCCACCGCGACGTCACCACCACGACACAACGAGCCGACGCAGGCAGCAGCGGCCGAACCTGCGCAGCGGACACCGCATTGTCCAGCACGATCAACAACGCCCGGTCTCTGCTCAACGACCGGAACAGCGCGGCCCGCTCACCTGTCTCGCTCGGCACGCCATCGGGCGGGACACCCAAAGCCCGCAGGAACCGCCCCAGCACCTCGCCCGGCGCCACCGGGCCACCCAGATCGAACGCCCCCAAATTCACATACAGCTGCCCATCCGGGTAAGCCCCGTGAACTCGGTACGCCCATGAGACCGCCAACGCAGTCTTGCCCACCCCCCCAACACCCGCAAGCACGATCAGCGCTCGCCGGCCAGCCTGCCTGGCCACAGCGTGGTCCATCTGCGCCAAGTCAGCCGCCCGGCCCACTAAGGATGCAGGCGCCACGGGTAACTCTCGAACAACTGTAAGTAGCGGACCGCCATGCGAAACGGTTGTGTGGCTGTGTACCTCCCGATATTCCAGGCCCCCTAGCGCACTCGGCTTGGACACCTGCGCATGCTCCATATTCGTTGTGTCGCAGCTATCCACCGCAGGCGCCCCCGTCACTAGCGGTTCCAATCACCTCGCGTTGGCAGCCCAGCACTGTCACGAGTTCTCATCTACGTCTGACAACCACGAACGAATATTCGCAGCCGTGCGCTGGGCGCTGGGATCCGAAAACACGGCGAGCAATTCCAACGCTTGTACCCAACTTCGGCGAGCGTCATCAATTCGATCCAAGCTCCGATATGCCCGGCCCATGTCGCCAAGCGTCGCACCCTCGGCGTGCGGGTCATTGACTTCGCGGCGGATGTCGAGTGCTTGCTTGTGATGGATGATGGCGTCGTCGAACTGCCCCAGTTCCCGGTGGATCTTCCCGAGGTTGTTCAGGGTCTGGCTTTCGCCGTGTCGGTCATTGATTTCGCGGCGGATGTCGAGTGCTTGCTCATAGAAAGTGACGGCGTCGTCGAACTGCTGCAGTTCCCGGTAGACGCCTCCGAGGTTGTTCAGCGTCCGGCCTTCGCCGTGTCGGTCATCAATTTCGCGGCGGATGTCGAGTGCTTGCTTGTGGCAGGTGATGGCGTCGTCGAAGCGCTGCAATTCATTGTAGATAATCCCAAGGTTGTCCAGCATCGCGCCTTCGCCGTGTCGGTCATTGATTTCGCGGCGGGCGTCGAGTGCTTGCTCATAACAAGTGACGGCATCGTCGAAGCGCCGCAGTTGCCGGTAAACGTTCCCAAGGTTTCCTAGTGTCTGGCCTTCGCCAAACCGATCATCGGCCTCGCGAGAAATTTCAATATCCTGTTCGTAGCAGGTGATGGCATCGTCGAACTGCCGCAATTCCTTGTAGACGATCCCGAGGTTGTTCAGGATCTGGCCTTCGCCGTGTCGGTCATTGACCTTGCGGCGGATGTCGAGTGCTTTCTTGTAGCAGGTGATGGCGTCGTCAAACCGTCGCAACTCCCAGTAGGCCACCCCGAGGTTGTTCAGTGACTTGCCCTCACCATTCCGATCATTGAGTTGACGGGCGGCGTCGAGGGCCAGCAGATGTGTTCCTACCCAGTCGTCCAAGTGCTTCTTTAGATAGAAGTAGTCGGTCAAACGGAAGCTAAGATCCCTTGCGTGGGTCTGATGTCCAGTCTCTGCGGCGAAGCGGACGGTTGCTATAAGGGTAGGCCGTTCGATATCGAGCCATCGCAGTGCGCTCTGGCGTGTGCTGAAGCGGTTCGAGCGGTTCTGTAAGGCGATCCGAGCGTTTAGGTGCTGGCCGGCGTCGGCGGTGACCGTGAGGTAATAGTTAAGGAGACGCTCTATTGCTTCATCGCGGTCGGCGTCGGGGTCGGTCTGCTGGAAGTGTTCGTGGGCGAACAGACGCATCAGGTCGTGGAGACGCCACCAGCCGCGAGGCTGGCCAAAATCGATCAGATGCGCTCGCTGCAGGTCGTTGAGCACTCGGCGTGTCTGCCGCACCGGTAGATCGGCGAGGGCTGCAGCTGCGTCGACACTGATCTGTTGCCCAGGGTTGATCGAGAGTAGCCGGTACAGCCGAGCTTGCGCCGAGGTGAGGGTGCGGTAGGACAGGCTGAAAGATACGCGAATGTCCAGCGAACCCACATAGTCGAGCGTTTCCAGTCGGGTCGTCTCATCAGCCAGGAGGCCAACCTCCTCCGCCAATGGCTGCTTAGGATCGGCCGCCAGCCGTGCTGCGGTGATCCGCAACGCCAACGGCAGGTACCCGCACAGCTTGACCAGTTGTGATGCCTGATCGGCATCTCGGGCAACGCGATCATCGTCGGGATGCGCGACTCGCAGCATCTCTTCCAGCAGCGCGAGCGCCTCGTCCGGGGTAAGTACGGCAAGATCGATCAGGCGGGCGTCGAGATCGGCGAGCGTGTTTCGGCTGGTGACCAGCATGCGATGCACTCCGCCACCGGGCTGTAAGGAACGGACTTGTGCGCTGTCGGCGGCGTTGTCGGCCACGACAAGCAGGCGCTGCCCTTCCCGGGCGCGGCTGGCTAGTTCTGTCCGGAATAGCGTCTCCCGACCAGGCAGGTCCGCAGGGATGTGCTCGTCGGCTATTCCGAGATCGCGCAACCAGGAACCCAGGATTTCAGTAGGTGGGACTGGGTGATGGTCGGGGTCATAACCACGCAGGTCGGCGAACAGAACCCCTCCGGGAAACCATCCCGCGTCGCGGGCATCGTGAGCGGCCTGGATCGCCAGCGCGGTCTTGCCGATACCGCCCTGGCCAGCTACCGCAGAGACCACCACCAAGCTCTGCTCGTGGCCGGGCTGAAGTGCGTCCGCGAGCTGGGCGAGTTCGCTATCGCGCCCCACGAACACTGAGCGGAGCGGCAACCCGTCGAGGGCCGAGGGGGGAACGAGTTGATGTTCACCATTCACGACCGCGGTACCTGCGGGCGTTTTTAAGGCAGTGTCTTCCCGCAGGATCGCCGCATGCAGCTCCTGCAGCATGCGGCCGGGGCCGATTCCGTCGATCTCATCCAGGCGCCGGTGGATCACCTGATACTCGGCTAGCGCTTCGGACCTGCGCCCGGCTCGATACAGTGCCAGCAGATGATGATGGATCAATGTCTGATCGGCCGGCCATGTGCTCAGCGGCTTTCCGATCTTGTCGAGCACCTCCAGGTTTCGCCCGAGCGCCAGCTCGGCTTCCAGTAACAGACGCCACACCGCGTGGTGCTTCTCCTCCAGTACCTCTCGTTCACCGCTGACCCAACCGCCAGTCAGACCGTCCAAGGGGATGCCGCTCCACTGACCCAAAGCTCTGTGTGTCTCGCTGATCACCTGATCGTGCAAACGATCGCGAGCTGCAGTCTGGGCGGCATGCAAGCCTTCGGTGAACTCGCGCAGGTCAAACTCCACCTGCTCGTCAATCTGAAGCAGCCAGGCACCGACCCGCCGCGGCATACGGGCTGCACCGCCACACGCCCCGGTGACGATCGCACGGAGATCCGTGACGTAACCACTGATCGAGTTCGGTGTAGGAACCTCGTCCGGCCATACCCGTCGTAAGATCGTTTCCCTCAGGACCGGGCGTCCCGCGTGCAGCAACAGGAGCGCCAGCATGCTTCGAATCTTCACCGATGTGATCGGTACACGTTCACCTCGGTCATCGAGGACACCCACTGGACCCAGAACCCGAAACCCTGCCACCAACAACCTCCCCGCTGGCAATGGCAACGCGACACCCCAGTGAACCACCAGAGACACGCTTTGGCCACAGTGAGTAATCGCTTGGCTTCCCGGTGCGCGAGTCGATTGGCAACGACCCATGGGACATAGTCGGCTGCTGACTGCCGTTGCGGTGCTAGCCGAAGACGTCACCACGACGTCGCCCACCAAACCAACGGCGAACCCAGAGGGCGCTGCCCGCTGCGGAGCTGGTGTAGACAGAACGACCTGTCCCAGCGAGCACAGGAAGGAGGCACGCGAGAGGACGACAGATATGGGCCCTGCAGTGGTAGTTGCCGTCGTGTCTGTGCTGGGGATGGTGGCGCGGGAGTTGATTGCTCTCTGGCGTTACCGGTTGCGCCGGGCCAGCGTCGAGCGTGTAGTGACGATGATGGCGCCGGGCGGTCGTGTAATCGATCGAGACCCGGATGGAGCAGTCATCGAAGTCGATCTTCACGACATCGGTGCAGGTTCTGGCTCGGACGTTGGTGAATCCGCCGATCCCCCGGCAGCATGACGGGTATGGCAGCGCCCAGTCCGCGACCCGATGAGTTTCCGGGAAGCTTCGAGGCGTTTTATCTTGCGACTTTCGCGAAGACCTTCAACGCGTCCCGGCGCATGGCAGCTGGAGATACGCATCTGGCCCATGATGCGACGCAGGAGGCTTACCTCGTGATGCTGCGCCGATGGTCAGACAGGCAGCATCGATCGCAGGATGACAACCGGAAGTACGTGGCAGGCGTTGCGGCCAACAAGGTTATTGACGCGTATCGCCATCGTCACCGGCACGTCCAATTCGACGACGAGCTTGACGTGCCTGCAGACGGCGACCAGTACGCTGAGGTGCTCGACGACTTGACCCTGCTCGCCGCGGTCCGCACGCTCATCGCGACGCAGCCACCGAGACGCCGGGCCGTGGCGACGCTCTACTTTCTGGCCGGCCTCGATTCTGCAGAGATTGCTGAGAGCTTGACCATGAGCGAATCGACTGTGCGCACCCACATCCAGCGGCTTCGCAGCATACTGAAACCCCGCGTCGACCAGATCTCGCGGACAGACCAAGGTGGTGAAACGTCATGACCGAGCAGCCCGACGCCATCCGGAATCTGGTGCAACGTGCCCACGAAACGGATCCAGAACTTCCCGAGGTCGACGCTAGTGCCGCCCTCGCGGATCTTCGCGCTCGCGCGCGTTCGGCGGCAAATGCGGAGCAAGCGCTGGCTTCGGCCAAGCAGGAGCGGGAAGAGGGGCGCGCGGCCGCTGTCGTCCGCAAGCAGAGGCTCCTCGGCGAGGTGGAGAAGCTGGCCGCCGAGTCGACTCAGTGGAAGGCCGCGGGCGACCGGTTACGGGCGATCCTGGACGAGTGGAAGACGATCAAGGATGTCGACCGGGAGATCGACGACGAACTGTGGAAGCGGCTCTCCGAGGCCCGCGAGATATTCAACCGGCGGCGTGGCTCGCTTTTCGCTGAACTGGACAAGCGGCGCGCGGGCGCCAAGAACCGCAAGGAAGAACTGATCGCCGAGGCCGAAGTATTGGCGGAGTCCTCGGAGTGGGGTGACGCGGCGGGCCGGTACAAGGCCCTGATGGCCGAGTGGAGGGTGGCTGGTCGCGTGCCCACAGACAGCGACGAGGCGCTCTGGCAGCGGTTCCGCGCCGCGCAGGACAAGTTCTTCGCCCGCCGGTCTTCGGTGTTCTCCGAGCGGGACGCCGAGTTCTCGGCCAACGCGCAGCAGAAGGAAGAGCTGCTCGTCGAGGCCGAGAAGATCGACCCGGCCGCGAACCTCGACGGCGCGAAGCAGCACCTACGCCGCATCCAGGAGCAGTGGGACGAGATCGGCAAGGTCCCGCGCGAGCGCATCCGCGAGCTGGACGGGCGGCTGAAGGCCGTGCAGGACGCGGTCAAGTCGGCCGAGGACAGCAAGTGGCGGCGGACCGACCCGGAGGCCCAGGCCAGGGCGGCGCAGTTCCGCGAGCGGGTCGAGCAGTTCGAGTCGCAGGCGGCGAAGGCCCGTGCGGCGGGCGACGAGCGGCGCGCGAAGAAGGCGGACGAGCAGGCCGCTCAGTGGCGTGAGTGGCTCGAAGCGGCTGAAGCGGTCAGCGTGGACGAGTGAGCACAAGATCTATATTGAGGGGTATGTCGATGCTGGCGCGGCCAGGTCGACAAGGCGCTCGACCCAAAGGCTGCTTTTCCTGAGCGTATCGAAGCGGGCTCGAACCCGACCGCTCTCTTTCGAGACCTGAATCGCCAAGCCTGTCGCAGGGGCCACGTCGTCTCCGATTGGGCTCCGTTGCTGCCGTAGAGCCCGACACGGGGCGACACAGAACGGCACTCGTCCCCGGCGAAGACTGGCGTTGACCTGCACAAACTGGCAGAATTTGGTACTGAACACCACTAGGTAACATGGCTGAGCTGGGGACTTTTAATCCGAGGGAATCTGCAACTCATCGGCGTTGACGGGTTTGTGCGGCTGTGAGGGTCACGGGTAGACCACCCGGTCGGGTTACATAGCTGGAGCAGACGATGTGACCCCATTTGACGTGGCGTGCTCCAGATTTGCTCCAGCTACTGAACAGTAACTGAAGTTCGCCGTGCCAATTCTCAAAGTTAGCGAGAGCAAAAAACCGCCCTACCTCGGCAAACTTGCCAAGTGGGCGGTGTTTCGTCACTGTGGAGCTAAGGGGACTCGAACCCCTGACCCCCTCACTGCCAGTGAGGTGCGCTACCAGCTGCGCCATAGCCCCGGAGCGAAGTTGTACTCCGCATCTCGTGTGTCCATACATTACACCGCCCGCGGAGGCCGTTCACGCGGGGGTCACTCTACGCGGTCTCGATCGTCGGAACTGGTGCTGACCTGCATCTTTGAGCCTTATTTTTAGACGTGTATTGACTCCGCGTGTGACCGCCGTTACGTTTTCGACCATCGTGACGCCGAGGTCCCCGCCCGCTACGCCGCGTCTCCACTGGGCTCCGCCTCAGCTCGCCCTGCCCGAATGACGCGGAGGAGGTCCTGATGAGGGCCAGAGCAGCCCTGATAGCCCTGTTTTCCCTGGTCGGAGCGCTGATCGTGGTGGCTCCGGCGGCGCAGGCGGCCATCGTTCCCGATACCTGGTACACGGTGACGACCAGCGGCGGGAAGTGCGTGGACGCGCGTGCCGCCGGGTCGGCCAACGGGACGGTCGTCCAGCAGTACGCCTGCAACCAGACCTTCTCCCAGCAGTGGCAGTTCCAGCCGACGTCGGGTGGCTTCTACCGGGTGAACACACGCAACAACCCGGCGCAGGTGTGGGACGTCGTCGACGTGTCGGTGGCCGACGGCGGGCTCGTCCAGCTGTGGGCCTACGGCGGCGGGAACAACCAGCAGTGGCAGCCGGTGGAGGAAACGGGTGGGGCCTATCACTTCGTGAGCCGCAACAGCGGCCGGTGCCTCGACATCCCGGGCCTCTCGACCCAGGACAGCACCCAGCTCCAGCAGTATTCCTGCAACGGCTCCGGCGCCCAGTCCTTCCGGCTCACGCCGGTCACCGGCACCGCGAACCCCGACCTCGGGCCGAACGTGCTCGTCTTCGACCCCGGTATGTCTCAGGCGGCGATCCAGTCCCAGGTCAACAGCGTCTTCTCGCAGCAGGAGACCAGCCAGTTCGGCTCGAACCGGAAGGCGCTGCTGTTCAAGCCGGGGTCCTACAACGTCGACGTCAACGTCGGGTTCTACACGCAGGTGCTCGGGCTCGGCCTCTCACCGGACAACGTGACGATCAACGGCGCGGTGCACGCCGAGGCGGACTGGTTCGAGGGTAACGCGACGCAGAACTTCTGGCGTGGCGCGGAAAACCTGTCCGTGAACCCCAACGGCGGCACCGACCGCTGGGCCGTTTCACAGGCCGCGCCGTACCGCCGGATGCATGTCCGCGGCAATCTGCAGCTCGACGACGGCGGCTGGTCCAGCGGCGGCTGGATGTCCGACGTCAAGGTCGACGGCCAGGTCCGGTCCGGCTCACAGCAGCAGTGGATCTCGCGCAACTCGCAGTTCGGCGGCTGGAGTGGTTCGAACTGGAACATGGTGTTCGCCGGAGTCGGCGGCGCGCCGTCGACCAGTTTCCCGAATCCGCCGTACACCACGGTGAACACGACGCCGGTCGTGCGGGAGAAGCCGTTCCTCTACGTCGACAACGCGGGCGCGTACCAGGTCTTCGTGCCTTCCAGGCGCACCAACGCCTCGGGCATCACCTGGGGTGCGAACCAGCCGGGCTCGTCGCTGCCGATCAGCCGGTTCTTCATCGCGAAGCCCGGCACGACGGCGTCGCAGATCAACGCGGCTTTGGCCGAGGGTAAGGATCTCCTGATCACTCCGGGCGTTTACCACCTCAACGAGACGCTCCGCGTCACCCGGCCGGACACCGTCGTGCTCGGACTCGGCCTGGCGACACTGATCCCCGACAACGGGATCACCGCGATGACGGTGGCCGACGTCGACGGCGTCAAGGTCGCCGGCGTGCTGATCGACGCGGGCACCACGAACTCGAACACGCTGATGGAGGTCGGCCCCGCGAACTCCGCGCAGGATCACGCGGCCAACCCGACTTCGCTGCACGACGTGTTCTTCCGCGTCGGCGGCGCGGGCGTCGGCAAGGCGACGAACAGCCTGGTGGTCAACAGCGACGACGTCATCGGCGACCACCTGTGGATCTGGCGCGCCGACCACGGCAGTGGCGTCGGCTGGAACACCAACACCGCCGACACCGGGCTGATCGTGAACGGCGACGACGTCGCGATGTACGGCCTGTTCGTCGAGCATTACCAGAAGTACCAGACACTCTGGAACGGAAACCGCGGCCGGACGTACTTCTATCAGAACGAAATGCCTTACGACCCACCGAATCAGGCCGCGTGGATGAACGGTTCGACGCGGGGTTACGCGGCCTACAAGGTGGCGAATTCGGTGACGAACCACGAGGCGTACGGGCTCGGGAGTTACTGCTTCTTCAACGTGAATCCGAGCGTGGTCGCGGATCGCGCGATCGAGGCGCCGAACAATCCGGACGTCCGGTTCCGCAGCATGGTCGCGGTCTCCCTCGGCGGGAACGGCACCATCAGCCGGGTCGTCAACGACCGCGGCGGACCGGCGAATTCGGGTTCGAACGTGGCGAACCTGGTCGCCTATCCCTGATGGACCCCGGTGCGCGCCGTGATGGCGGTCGCGGCGCGCACCGGCCTTTCACCCCTACGGGTGGCATGCCGCGCGCTCGCCTCCGGGCGCTCCGATACTCGGGGCATGCCTCTCGTCGGTCTCACCGTCGTCGAACCCCGCCTCGCCTGGCCGCTGGCCGCCGTCCGCGGGGTTTTCGCCATCCTGTTCGGCGTACTCGCGCTCATCTGGCCCGGCGCCACCGTCCTGGCCCTCGCGATCATTTACGGCATCTACGCGATCATCGACGGCATCGGCGGCCTGATGCAGGCCTTCCGGCCGGGTGACGCCGCCCATCGCGCCGCCTACGGAGTCCTCGGCGTCCTCGGTATCGCCGCCGGTGTCCTCGTGCTGCTCTGGCCCGGGATCACCGTGCTGGTGCTGGCCTTCCTCGTCGGGTTCTGGGCGATCTTCACCGGCATCGTCGAGATCGTCGCCGCGATCCGGCTGCGCAAGCAGATCGAGGGCGAGGCCTTCCTCATCGCGGCGGGCGCGCTCTCGCTGATCGCGGGCATCGTGATCGTGATCAACCCGATCGCCGGCGCCTACGGGATCGCGCTGCTGGTCGGGATCTACGCCCTGCTGTACGGCATCATGCTGCTCGTCCTGGCCTTCCGCCTGCGCAAACTCACCCGAGCCTGAAAGCCTGTCGCAAGTGGACCCGCGCCCCGGCACGGCGCAGGTTCGACAGGCTCGGCGAGCCCTCCACGGCGGTCGCGACGGCGAAGCGACGCCCTTCGCGGGCGGCCGCGGCGAGACCATGCGCCATCAGCCGCGCCTGCGCGCCTTTGCCGCGATGTGCTCGCGGCGTGGCCGATCCGCCGAGGAGGACACCTTCCCCGTGCGGGCTCAGGGCGGCCGCGGAGATCGGCACGCCGTCCTGGACCAGCAGCGACCGCCGGATCCGCGGATCGCGGTGTTCGGCGGCGATGAACTCCGTCACGACGCCGCCGCTTTCGTACCCGTCGAGCAGGACGCGGAGGAAGACGTCGATGTCGGGCGAGTCGTCGACGTCCGCGTCCGAGGCCGCGAGTCCGGTGAGCGGAAGGATCGCGATCGGGCGGACGCCGTCGGGCACGAGACCGGCCGGGTTCAAGCCCGCCGGAAGCACGAGTGTCGGTGGGTCTCCGTCCCAGCACGAAGCGCCGGCGAGCCGGATGGCCGACGGCAGGTTCTGCTCGGTGACGCCGGAGATCGTGCGCAGGAACCGCAGTTCCGGTGCGGTGGCCAGCACCGCGAGCAGCCCGTCTTCGCGCCACGCGGAGAAAGTGCCCGGCAGACCCGTGGCCGCTTCACACGCGATGGCGGTACGGGCGTGGATCACTTCTTCGGCTTCGGTCAGCACGTCCCGAACGTAATAGGGATTAGGCTGAACCGGTGAGCCAGCCGATCCTGTTGACCGTCGACGACGATCCCGCCGTGTCCCGTTCGGTCGCCCGCGACCTGCGTAAACGGTACGGGAAGGACTATCGGATCATCCGGGCCGATTCCGGTGCCGACGCCCTCGAAGCCCTGCGCGAGATCAAGCTGCGCGGCGACGCCGTGGCCGCGATCCTCGCCGACTACCGGATGCCGCAGATGGACGGCATCGTCTTCCTCGAGAAGGCGATGGACCTGTTCCCGAACGCGCGCCGCGCGCTGCTGACAGCGTATGCCGACACCGACGCCGCGATCCAGGCGATCAACGTCGTCGACGTCGACCAC
Organism: Amycolatopsis thailandensis; assembly: GCF_002234405.1. Lineage (GTDB taxonomy): Bacteria > Actinomycetota > Actinomycetes > Mycobacteriales > Pseudonocardiaceae > Amycolatopsis > Amycolatopsis thailandensis. The sequence continues at coordinate 47,078 of NZ_NMQT01000008.1, forward strand.
TACCTCCTCAAGCCGTGGGACCCGCCGGAGGAGAAGCTCTACCCGGTCATCGACGCGCTGGTGGAGACCTGGCGCGCGGTGGGGGAGCGGCCGGTCGACGAGATCAAGCTCATCGGCCACCGGTACTCGTCGCCGTCGTTCCACCTGCGCGATTTCTTGGCGCGCAACGCCGTGCCGTACCGCTGGTACTCCGTCGACGACGACGAAGGCCGCCGGATCCTCGACGCGGCGGACGCGGCACCCCACGACATCCCGGTGCTGGTCACGCCCGACGGCACGGTGCTGCGCCAGCCGTCCGGACCCGAACTCGCCGACGCCGTCGGCCTGTCCACCCGGCCCGCGCAGGAGTTCTACGACCTGATCGTCATCGGCGGCGGGCCCGCCGGGCTCGGGGCGGCCGTGTACGGCGCGTCGGAGGGCCTGCGGACGGTGATCGTCGAGCGCAAGGCCACCGGCGGGCAGGCGGGCACCAGCTCCCGCATCGAGAACTATCTCGGTTTCCCGGACGGGGTTTCCGGGGCGCAGCTCACCGACCGCGCGCGGCGGCAGGCGCTCAAGTTCGGCGCCGAGGTGCTCACCGCCCGCGACGTCGTGGGCCTGGAGGCGCGCGGTTCCGCGCGGGTGGTCCTCTTCGGCGACGGGACCGAGATCTCCGCGCATTCCGTGGTGCTGGCCAGCGGCGTCAACTACCGCGCCCTGGAGGCTCCCGGCGTCGCCGAGCTCGCCGGCCGTGGCGTCTACTACGGCTCGGCCGCCACCGAGGCGCCCGAGTGCAAGGGCGAGCACGTCTACATCGTCGGCGGCGCGAACTCGGCGGGCCAGGCGGCGGTGTTCTTCTCCAAACACGCCGCCGACGTCACCATCCTCGTCCGCGGCCAGTCGCTGGAAGCGTCGATGTCGCACTACCTGATCGAGCAGATCGCCGCGATCGGGAACATCCACGTTCGCACCCGGACCACGGTGGTCGAGGCGCACGGCGACGATCACCTCGAACAGCTGACCCTGTGCGAGAACGGCGGCGCGACCGAGACCGTGCCCACCGGGCACCTGTTCATCTTCATCGGCGCGGCGCCGCGCACCGACTGGCTCGGCACGGAGATCCAGCGTGACGACCACGGCTTCGTGCGGACCGGCCCCGATCTGCTCACCGAGGGCGGTCCGCCGCCGGGCTGGACGCTGGAGCGTGACCCGCACTACCTGGAGTCCTCCATCCCCGGCGTGTTCGTGGCGGGCGACGTCCGGGCCGCGTCGGTGAAACGCGTCGCCTCGGCCGTCGGCGAAGGCGCCATGGCCGTCACCCTGGTTCACCGCTACTTGGAGGAACAATGAGCGTTCTGCCCAGGGAGGAACTGCGCGGGCTCTTCCTTTTCGAGCACCTCAGCGAAGAACAGCTCGACTGGATCGACGAGCACGCCGTCCTGGAGCAGTACACCGGCGGCACCACGGTCATGCGCGAGGGTGAACCGGCCACCTGTTTCTATCTCCTGCTGTCCGGCGCGCTGCGGATGACGCGGCTCGTCGGCGGCACCGAGGTCGAGACGATCCGGTCCGACCAGCGCGGCGCGTACTGCGGCGCGACGCAGTTCTTCGTGCACCAGGAGACAGAACACACGTATGGCGCTTCGGTGCACGCTGTCAGCGACCTCACCTTCCTGACGCTGCCCGCGGCCGAGTTCGCCACCGAGTTCCGCCGCTGGTTCCCGATGGCGACGCATCTGCTGGAGGGCATGTACCTCGGCTGGCGCAACAGCGACACCGTGATCGGCTCGCGGCGGCGGCTGCTCGCGCTCGGCGAGCTCTCCGCCGGGCTGACCCACGAACTCAACAACCCGGCCGCCGCGGCCGTCCGCGCGACGGCGTCGTTGCGGGAGCGGGTCGCCGGGATGCGGCACAAGCTCGCGATGCTGGCGAAGAAGAACGTCGACCCGACGCTGCTGGAGCAGTTGCTGGAGATCCAGGAACAACTGGTCAAGCAGGTCGCCTCGGCACCGAAGCTGACCGCGATGCAGCAGGCCGACCGCGAGGACGAGATCGGCGACTGGTTCGACGACCACGGCATCGACCAGGGCTGGGACCTCGCCGACATCTACGTCCGCGCCGGGCTGACCGTGCCCGATCTGGACCGGCTGCTCGAATCGGTCGGGGAGACCTTCCTCGACGGCGCCGTCCGCTGGCTCGCGTACGCGCTCGAAACCGAGATGCTGATGGGCGAGATCGAGGATTCGACGACCCGCATCTCGGTGCTGGTCGGCAAGGCCAAGCAGTACTCCCAGATGGACCGCGCGCCGCACCAGTGGATCGACGTCCACGAAGGACTCGACTCCACGCTCGTCATGCTGGCGGGCAAGATCGCGCCGGGCGTCCGTGTCGTGAAGGAGTACGACCACACGGTGCCGAGGATCCCGGCGTACGCGGGTGAGCTGAACCAGGTGTGGACGAACGTCATCGACAACGCGCTGGGGGCCATGGGGACCGAGGGCACGCTGACCCTGCGGACGTCCCGGGTGGACGACCACGTGCACGTCGAGATCGGCGACACCGGACCGGGAATCCCGGCGGAGGTGAGGCAGCGGATCTTCGAGCCGTTCTTCACCACGAAACCGGTGGGGCAGGGGACCGGGCTCGGCCTGGACATCTCCTGGCGCATCGTCGTCGAACGGCATCAGGGCGATCTCCGGGTCGACTCGGCACCGGGTGACACGCGGTTCACCGTGTGCCTGCCGGTCTCGGAGCAGTCCGTGATCTGATTTCGAGAGCCGGGTGGTCGTGAGTGGCGATTCGGGTTATTGAGGGGTAAGGCAAAGGTGGCGTGTGCCTGGCCTGTCCACCTGCCGGTTTCGGATGTTGCGAAAGCCACGTTCGCAACGCTCAACGTTGCGAACGTGGCTTTCGCAACGCCGTCGAGCCTCCGTCGCCCACGAGGCCGCGGTACCCGCAAGACCTGCGGTGAAGGGGACTTTCCGCTCATGCGATGAGAGGAAAGTCCCCTTCACCACGGTCAGGTCTCCCGAACGCAAAGTCCGTGAAGGCCTCCTTGAGGGACCCAGTGTCCCTCAAGGAGGCCTTCACGGACATCACCTCCAGCAAGACACTTTGCCTTACCCCTCGATAACCCGAAACGCCACTCACGACCACCTGCACCGACGCCCCACCCGATGGGCTCTCTACCGCCCGGACCCAAATTTCCCTTCCACGCCAACGTTTCGCCAGAAACTGACGACGTCTTCCGTTCATCGATCGTTCACTTCGAAATGGCTCGCCCGCGCGTCAAAAGAGTCGAACGGGCTGAAGGATCAAGCCTGTGAACGAGGGGGTGGGCCGGTGAAACGCCGTCTGTCGATCGGCCTGGCAGTGGTGCTGCTGCTGGCCGTGGTCGCCGTGATCGTCTGGGGCCGGGGTGGTGACGAGAACACCGCGCAGGGTACGGATCTGACCACTGTGCGCGGGGTCATCGGTTCGGAGAAGCTGGCGTTCTTCTCCGACAAGCGAGTGGTGGACGCGTTCGCCAAGCACGGCCTCAAGATCGAGGTGGACACCGCGGGCTCGCGGCAGATCGCGAGCATGGACCTTGGGCAGTACGAGTTCGCGTTCCCGTCCTCGTCGCCGGCCGCGCAGCGGATCCAGCGCGACCACAAGGTGACCGGTGTGCACACGCCGTTCCAGTCGCCGATGGCGATCGCGACCTTCGAGCCGATCGTGAACCTGCTGAGCGCCAACGGGATCGTGCGCAAGGGCGCCGGGGACTACCAGGTGCTCGACGTCGCGAAGTACCTCGAACTGGCGCAAAAGGGCACGCGCTGGGACCAGCTCCCCGGCAACACCGCCTTCCCGGCCCGCAAGAACGTGCTGGTCACGACCACGGACCCGCGCGAATCGAACTCGGCGGCGATGTACCTGTCGATCGTTTCCTTCGTCGCCAATGGGAACAACGTGGTCAGCACGCCCGAGGCCGAGGCGAAGGTGCTGCCCGGGGTGTCGAAGCTGTTCATCGACCAGGGCTACACGCAGAACAGCACCGAAGGCCCGTTCGAGGACTACCTCGCCGCCGGAATGGGCAAGACGCCGATGGCGCTGATCTACGAGTCGCAGTTCGTCGACAGGCTGGTCCGCGCCGACGGCTCGATCCGGCCGGACATGCGCCTGCTCTACACGGCGCCGACGGTGTACTCCAAGCACACGCTCGTCCCGCTGAAGCCGAACGGCGACCAGGTGGGCAGGCTGCTCGCGACCGACCCGGAATTGGGGAAAATGGCCGCCACCTTCGGTTTCCGGACCGGTGACCCGAGGCTGTTCGCCGACGTCGTCGCCGCGGCCAAGGCGCCGGTGCCCGCCGACCTGGTGGACGCCATCGAGCCGCCGTCGTACGAAACGCTGGAGCGCCTGCTCGACGCCGTGAAGAAGCAGTACTGATGGACGATTTCACGCTCACTCCACCCGAACCGGTGGAGGCGATCCCGGCCGAGCGGGCGGCCGGTCTGGTCACCCTCGGACCGGAGGTCCACGCCGAGGTCGCGAAGCGCGCCGAGAGTTTCGCCCAGCGGCTCGAAGCGCTCGACGTCCGATCGCCCGAGTTCACCAGGGTCCTGGACGAGCTGCTCGCGGTCGGCGAGTCCGACATGCGCGCGGCGGCGACCGTCGCGGGTGCGCTGCTCGACCGTTCGGCCCGGGCGCTGGCGGAAACCGGTTCACCGCAACAGCAGGCGACGGTGAGCCTGGCCGGGCTCAGGCGGACCGTCGCGGAGATCGACCCGGCGAAGCTGCCGATCACCGGGCGCAAGCTGATGGGCCTGATCCCGGTCGCGGGCAGCGCGAAGAAGGCACTGGACCGCTACCGCGCGGCCAACGAGCCGGTGAACGCGCTGGTCTTGGACCTGCGGGCCCGGCAAGATGTCCTGCGCCGCGACAACTCCGCGCTCAAAGGCGAACGAGAGCGGCTGTGGGGGACGCTCGGGAAGCTGTCCGAAGCGGCCGCGTTCGCCGAGGCCGTCGACACGGCTGTCGACCGTCAGGCGGGCATCTTCGACTTCACCGATCCCGCGCGGGCCAAGGCGTTGCGGGCGGACGCGCTGCATCCGATCCGGCAGCGGCACCAGGATCTGCTGACCCAGCTCGCGGTGAGCGCGCAGGGCTATCTCGCGCTGGATCTGGTGCGGCGCAACAACGACGAGCTGATCCGCGGGATCGAGCGGGCGGTGTCGACGACGGTCGCGGCGCTGCGGGTCGCACTGCTGGTGAGCGGCGCGCTCGCCGGGCAGCAGGACGTCCTCGACGAAGTCCGGGCCGTGCAGGCCACCACCGACGGGCTGATCAGGGCCAACGCCGAGATCCTGGAGCTGCGCGGCGCCGAGATCCAGCGCGCGGGCAGCGATCCGGCGGTGGCGGTGGCGACCATCCGGGAGTCGTTCGACCGGATCTATCGCAGCATCGACGCGATCGACGAGTACAAGGCCGGTGCCGTCTCGACGATGGCGGCGACCGTGGAGGCGTTGTCCGGGGAGATCCGGCGAGCCGAAGACCATCTGCGCCGGTCTCACGAGACGGCGACGGCCGAGGGGGCATCGTGAAACGCTGGATGACGGCCGGGCTGGCGGCGCTTTGCGCGCTGACACTGGTTTCCTGCGATTCGAGCGAGGGCGGGACGCGGAGCCTGGGGGAGGCCGAGCCGGGCACGTTGCGGGTGCTCGCGGGCAGTGAGCTGGCGGACCTGCAACCGCTGCTGGAGCAGGAGGCGGCCGCGACCGGAGTCAAGGTCAAGTTCCAGTTCACCGGGACGCTGGAAGGCACCGAGTCGCTCGGAGGAGGGAAGGTGGACGGCCAGTACGACGCCGTCTGGTTCTCCTCGAACCGGTATCCCGCGGCGGTTCCGGAGGCGGCGAAACGGCTGGGCGAGCAGGTGAAGATCATGAGCTCGCCGGTGGTGCTCGGCCTGTCCGCGTCGGCGGCGCAACGGCTCGGCTGGACCGGGCGGCCGGTGGGTTGGGGCGAGATCGCCGAGCAGGCCGGGAAGAAGGCCTTCACCTACGGCATGACCGACCCGTCGGCGTCGAACTCCGGCTTCTCGGCCCTCGTCGGGGTCGCGTCGGCGCTCGCGGGCGCGGGCAACGCCGTCGACGCGCGGCAGATCGCTTCCGTCACCCCGAAACTGACCGAGTTCTTCAGCGCGCAGGCGATGTCGGCGGGCTCGTCCGGCTGGCTTTCCGAGGCCTACCAACGACGGGCGAGCGGTCAGGATCCCGGCAAGAAGGTCGACGGCCTGATCAACTACGAGTCCGTCCTGCTGTCGATGAACGCGAGCGGGAAACTTCCCGAACCGCTGACGCTGGTTTACCCGTCCGATGGCGTCGTCACCGCCGACTATCCGCTGACGTTGCTGCAGGGCGCGAATTCCGACGCGCGGGACGCGCACCGCAAGCTGGCCGAGCGGCTGCGCACACCGGACACACAGCGCAAGATCATGGAGACCACGCAGCGCCGCCCCGTGGTCCCAGGTGTCCCTTTAGGACAGCAGTTCGCGCAGAAAGACTTGGTGGAGCTGCCGTTCCCCGCGACGCAGCAGGCTGTCGACGCGTTGCTGGGCGCCTACTTCGACAAGATCCGACGTCCGTCGCGGACGCTGTACGTGCTCGACACCTCCGGTTCCATGGCGGGTGACCGGATCGAGTCGCTGCGCACCGCGCTGATCGGGCTGACCGGCGCCGACGGGTCGCTGACCGGCCGGCACCGGCGCTTCCGCAGCCGCGAAGAGGTCACGATGCTGCCGTTCGACACCGTGCCCGGCCGCCCGGAGACCTTCGCGGTGCCGGAAGGCGACCCGCGGCCCACCCTGGACAAGAGCAAGAGTTTCGCCGAAGGACTCGACGCGAACGGCGGCACGGCGATCTACGACAGTCTCCAGCGCGCGTACGACATCATGGGCCCGTTGGTGGCGCGCGATCCGGACCGGTTCACGTCGATCGTCCTGATGACCGACGGGGAGAACGCGAGCGGCTCCACGTTCGAGGACTTCCAGCGGAAGTTCCCGTCGCTGCCGGAGGCGGTGCGGCAGATCCCGGTGTTCACCGTGATCTTCGGCGAGGGCGATTCCGCCGAACTCGGTGAGGTCGCGAAACGCACCGGCGGCAACGTGTTCGACGCGCGCGGTGACGTGCTGCCCAAGGTGTTCCAGGAAATCCGCGGCTACCAATGATCCGCTATCTCGGCTCCACGAAGAACCTCGCCGGCTGCGTCGGCGGGCTGATCGGGCTCGCGCTGTACCTGACCGGCGTCGTCGGCGGACTGTGGCCACTGGTGGTCGCCGGGCTGTACGCCGTGTTCGCCCTGCTCGCGCCGCCCGAACGGGTCCGGCTGGTGCCGGTGGACGTCGTCGCCGAGGCCGGGCAGTTACGCGCGGATCTCGGTTCGCTGGTCGACAAGGTGACCGCGCAGGCGCAAAGGATGCCGGGGTCCTCTGTGGACGGTGTGCGGCGGGTCGCCGGAATCCTCGACGACCTGTTGTCGAGGCCGGAGCGGCTGTCGGCCAGCCCCGACGTCCAGCACGAGGTCACCCGGCTGGCGCGGACGGACCTTCCGCTCTCCGTGCAGACCTACCTCAATCTGCCGTGGTGGTTCGCCGCCAAACGGCGGGCCGGCGGCGAGCCGAGCGCGTCCGATGAACTCCTCGCGCAACTGGAGCTGATGGAGACCGAGGCGCATCGCATCGCGGAACGGTTTTACGCGGGCGACGTCCACCAGCAGGCCGACCACACGCGATACCTGCGTGAGCGAGGCGAAAACGCCTAGCGCGGTACCGCTAGCGGCCGCCGAGCCTGGGCAGGGTCAGCGTGGTCACCGCCGTCGTCACCCAGCCCAGCAGGTCACCGAGCGGGATGGTGGACAGCTTCTCCGGCCATTCCTCCGCCAGCGTGTGCAGGACCAGGTGACCGTCGTGCGCCTCGACCGCGATGAGCCGGATCCCTCGCGGGAGCTCCGGCAGCGGAAGCACGATCGGCTTGAGCCGCGCCGGTGGCCCGAACCGGCGGCGTCCGATGTGGACGGACATCGGCCGGAGCACGACGGCGTCGCCCTCCACAGTGGACTCCAGCGCGAGATGGCCCCAGCGGGGGCGCTTTTCCCAGCGGATGTGGAAATGCCCGTCGTCGCCAGGGGTCACGATGATGCCCGGCCGGGCCTCGGCCACGCGCGCTTGGAGAACCTCGGGGGACACCCGGATCGCCATCCTCACCTGTTCGGGGATGGCGGCCGGGGACGGAAGCGAACGGAGCCGGACGTTGGACGCCAGCACGGTGATGCGCCGCAGCGGCGTCTCGGGCCAGTCGACGTCCTCGACGACGATGCGGACGTCGCCGATCCGGCCGGTGGCGGCCAGGCTGAGACTGTCGGCCTGGTAGTCGAGCCCGGTCAGGGTGAGGCCGACGTCGTGGCCGTCCACTTTGGCGGTCAGCCGTCGCCCGACCAGCTGTTCGGTCACGGTCTTCAGCACCGCGGCCGGGGTCACGGGCACGTTCGGCAACAGCGCCCGCCCGGCGGCGGCCAGGCCGAACAGCTCGGGGAGGGGGTTCAGCTCGAACCATCTGCCGTCGCTCATTCGTCCAGTGTCGCCGAACGGGACGCCGAATGCCGCCGCAGGGGGTCAGCGGGCCGCGAAACGGGCGATCACGCCCGCCAGGATCACCCAGAACGCCGCGGCCAGACCGTAGTCGAGGATGACCGCGAGATTCGGGTCACTGACCGGGAAGAGACCCGGCCAGAACAACGCCAGCGGCTTGGCCAGCGCCTGGATGAAGATGAAGAAACCGTTGCCCGCGTTGGCTCCCGCGAGCACCATGACCATGTACAGCAGCTCGATGAACGCGAACAGCGCGCCGATGCCGGTGATGACCCGCACGGCCGTGTTGCTCCTACTGGTGGTTCGCCATCTGGACATGGCGGAAAAGTTCCCGGATTCCGCGGTGACAAACGTTTCAACGGCGAAGTTGCGCCGATCGGCCGTACCCACGTACTCCTCGTAGGAGGTCGGTGACGGTCAGGAACCGTTCGGCCGGTCAGATCGAGGATCGTCCAAAGGGGCACTTCGCCACTGCCAGCCCTCGCGGGAAGGCCGTCCGGGAAGGTCCGTCCGGTCCGTCGCCCACAGCAACGCCGTCCAGGGGTCGACGTCGCCGGCGTCGACGTCCGGGAACATCCGCGCGAGCACCCGTGAACAGAGGTCGCGCGGCGGATCGAGGGTGACGCCGAGCCCCCTGGCCATGTCCTCGCCGTGGACCAAGACCTCGACGCACCCCATCCCGGCGAAGCCCTCGATGTCCGCTTCGCCGCTCGGGTGGTACGCGCGGACGTCCGGGTCCGTCGTGCGGAGGACGGCACCCAGGACGCGGCCACCGACCATGACGAACTCCAGCAGTTCCCACGGCTTCGCTGTCGCCTCGGCGACGGCTTCGAAGCAGACGAAACGCGGCAGCGACGGCCGGGCGATCAGCAGCCCCGCGTAGGAGATGAGACAGTCGCCGAGATGCTCGGCCGTTTGCCAGGCGGTCAGTTCGCCGGTGCCCGGCACCGCCGACCAGTCACGGCCCGACGCCTGGCCCAGCCCGGCGGTCACACTCCCGATCGCGGCGTCGAGGTCGTCGGGGGTGACTGGCATCGTGGCCTCAGCTCAAAGGTGTCGGGAACGCGACCGGACCGCGGCGGCCGTTCTTCCCGACCGCGCGGACACCGAAGAACACGTTGTCCTTCGACAGATCCACTTTAGCCTCGGTCCGGTCGCCGACCCCGATCGCGTGGGTCCACTCGGCCGCCGTGGTCTCCCGCCAGACGACCTCGTATCCGGCGAGATCCGGGTCCGTTCCGCGCCGCCACACCAGATCCGTGTCGTTCGTCAGCTGGTTGGTGCGGATCCGGACGTCTTCGGGGGTGCCGGGGGCGGTCGCCAGCGACCACAGCGTGGCGGCGTTCACCCGCGCGACCCTGGCGATGAACGGGAAGTCGCAGAACTCCGGCAGATCACCGAACCGCTTGCCGTTCTCCACCCGGACGTCCTGATGCTGATGCGCGTAATCCTCGTGCGGCTCGGTGAACCGTGCGGCCGGATACCCCTGCTCCAGGAACGGGATGTGGTCGCCGCCGCGGAGATACCGGTCGCGCCGGTAGATCACCCGCACGGACATACCGGTCGCGTCGTTCTCCGCGACCGACCGCGCGAACCGGGCCAGCTGACGGGACGGCGAATCGTTTTCGCCGCCGACCGCGCGCCGGATCTCGGCCTGTGCGGGGGTTTCCGACGTCGGTACGCCCTCGGCGAACAAGCGGATCGTGCGCGGGTCCCGCGTGCCGTCGTCCGCGCGGCTCGAACCGACGATGTCGTTGGTGAACATCGCCTGCACGTCCGTGCCCGCCGCTTTGTACCGCGTGGCCATGTGCCGCGCGCCGAACAGGCCCTGTTCCTCGCCCGCGACCGCCGCGAACACGATGGTCGCCGCCGGGCGGCGAGTGGCCAGCACCCGGGCGACTTCCATCGCGACGGCCACTCCGGAGGCGTCGTCGTCGGCGCCGGGGGCGTCCTGCACCGCGTCGAGCGGATCCGAACACCGCGAGTCGTAGTGGCCGGACACGACGTAGACCCGCTCCGGCGTGGTGGAGCCGCGCAAGGTGGCGACGACGTTGGTGATCGTGGTGGCGACGGGGATCCGGGGCGGGGCGGGCGGCTGCACGTACGACTGCAGCTCGACCGTCATCCGACCGCCCGACCTTTCCGCGGACTCCTGCAGCCGGGCGAAGATCCAGTCGCGGGCGGCGCCGATCCCCCGGACGGGATCGGTCTGCGAGGACAACGTGTGCCGCGTCCCGAAGGCGGCGAGCCTGCGTACGGTGGCCTCGATACGGTTCTCGTCGATCTCGCGCAGAATCGCGCGCAATTCCGCGTCGGGTCGTTGTGGTGAGAGGATTTCGCCGGGGCCCCGGTCGCCTGGTTCCCGTGCCCCCGCCGGGGTCGCGGTGGATGCCAGGGCGGCCGTCGAGAGCGCGGCCGTCGCGGACAGGAAGACTCGTCTGGACCTTTGCTCAGCCATTCTTCGTTCCTACGCGCCCGATCGTCGGACGTCTACCCGCCAAAGGCCAAACACGGTGCCACCCACCGGATGGCGAACGGCGGCGACCGGTTGTTCAGCTAGGCCGGGCGGCGATCGCGGCCGCCGCCAAGGCGGCCGCGAAAAGCCCGTACGAGGCGAGCAGGCCGGTGCCGGAGGAACTCAGCGCGCCACCGACGGCCCGGCCGAGCAGCTGCCCGACGCATTCCGCGGTGATGACGGCGGTCGCCAGTTCCGCCGCGGTGAAACCGTTCGAGCCCGCGGTCGTGGCTCTGATGTACAGCCCCGGGTAAGCCAGTCCGACGCCGATTCCGGCGATGGTCCAGGCGGCGAGGGCCACCGGGAACGAACCCCCGAACGCGACGACGGCGGTGCCGAGGGCGGTCAAGCCCAAACCCACGAAGGGAAACCGGGCCGAAGTGAACTTGGTGGCCACCAGGCTGGTCACCGCCCACCCCAGCGGGGCGGCGCTCAGGACGATCGCCGCCTGACCGAGGCTCACCTGGTACTCGCTCGTCAAGAGCACGGTGATCAGGCTGTCCGCGCCGAAGTAGCCGATCGCGAACAGCACCATCGCACCGAGCGCGGCGGGGGTTCCCGGCCGGAGACGTGCGGTTCCCGCGGGCAGGATCGCGACCATCCCGACGACGGTGATCGCGGCCCCGGCCAGCGCGAGCGGCCACCGGCCCATGCTGAACACGACGCACGCCGCGCCCAGCGGGATCGACAGCGTCCGCAGCAGCGGCCGCGGCGTCTCGTCGGAGGGTGGCTCGCCGCGGGCGGCGCGCACGACCAGCAACCGTCCGAAAAGGACGAACGGCACCGGCAGCAAAAGGGTCCACCGCCAGCCGACGAGATGTTCCAGGCCGAGGGTGGCGGCCGGGCCGACCAGTGCGGGCAGGATCCACATCGCCGACGACGCCGCGACCACGCGGATCCGCAGCCGGTCGTCGAGATGCCGGATCGCGGAACCGACCCCGAAAACCGCGAGGAGGCCACTGGCGAGACCGGCGGAGAACTGGCCGAGCGCGAACATCCACGCCGTCCGCGACACCGCGGCGAGGAACAGCCCGCCGAGATAGGCGATCATCCCGGTGGCGAGCGTGCCGCGAAAGCCCAGGCGGGCGAGAACCCTGCTGGCCAAGGGAAGCGCGACGAACAGGCCCAGCGTCGAGCCGGCGATCAGGAGGCCGAGGCTGCTCCTCGCGTCGAGATCGGCGGCGACGACGGGCAGCAGGCTCGAAGCGACGAACCCGGTCACGGCGGCCGAGAACTCGAGCGCGACGATGCCGACCGCGAGGAACAGCGGCCCCGCGCGCCGGGTCTCGGTCACGTGTAGAGGTCTCGGTCGTACAGGTTGAGCTGAACCCAGACACCGTCGGGATCCTGGACGCGCATCGAGTACCCGAAGCCTTCGTCCATCAGCGGTCCCGGCTCGAATCCGGCCGCCCGCAGGCGTTCCGCGACGTCCTCCAGCGGTTCGGCGGCCTCGAAGGCCAGCTCGCAGCGGCCCACGTCGTCGCCGGACGACTGGTGGATGGCCAGCATCCCGCCCTCGGCGGGCAGTTCGACCCAGCCGCCGGGACGGGACGCCGCACCGGCCCGCAGTCCGAGCGCCTCGTAGAACCGCGTCATCGCGGCGACATCCGAGCTGTACCGGATCGGCATGACCTTCATCGTTCGCGTTCCTCACTGGTCCGCAGGTGGTCCTCCAGCACTCGTTCGACGAACGACGAGAGCGACTCGTCGGCGTCCACGGACGCGTGCTTCACCCGCTTGATGAGGTCGGGCGGCAGATAGACGTTGAATTGCCGTTTCTCGACCCGTTCCATGCTCGCATGCTAGCAAATGAGCACAAGCCCCGATGCGGTGACGCAACTTCCTGATCGACTGCTGCATGAAGCACTATGCCGCTACAGTGGGTCACTTATCCGCGCAAGTGGTGATAAGTTGTGCGCGAAGAGTAGTTGCTCAGACTTGCCGAAGAGGCGTTGGCCACAGGCCAGCTGAGGGGGAAGGGCAGTCGTTGGGCACCCGGTACCACGACAAACCGGAACTGAACGAGGTCATAAAGGAGCTGGTCGAGGAGCATGGCTGGACCGTCCGTCCCGGCGGCCACGGCTTCGTGCTGATGTGTCCGTGCGGGTATGACTCGATCTCCGTGCCGCACACTCCGCCGAACGTCGGCAATGCCGCTCGTCGTCTACGCCGACGTGCGGGTCTGTGCCCCGATCGGCATGACGGCACGCCCCGCCCGCTACCCAAGGGCCGTTCGAGCTAAGGCTGTTTCACTACTGAAACAGCCGTGGTACGTTGGTTGCAGCGCTGACCGAGGAGGGTGTAATGGGTCAGTATGAGCTGATCTTCACTATCGATCATCTCGAAGAGGATCGCGCCTTCGAGATCTCCAACACGATCGACGTCATGTACAGCGAACACGGCAGAACGAGTTTGCTGACCGTCACGAGCGAAGGCGACACAGCCTTGGCGGCCGCCACGGACGTCGTCGCGCAACTTGAGACCCAGTTCGGCGTAGTCATACACCGTGCCTATGAAGACCTGGTCACGAAAGCTGACATAGCCGAGCGAGCCGGCGCCACGGTGCAAGCCGTTGGCCAGTGGGCTCGCGGTGTTCGCCGGAAAGAACTGAGGTTTCCTGAGCCGTTCAACCTGGTCGGTGGCGGAGTCTGGCTATGGGCGGATGTCAACGAATGGCTTCGAGAAGCGGGCAAGGCTTATGACGATGATCTCCTGTATCCGAATCGCGATGAGCTTGAGCTGATTAACGCGTGGCTGAAGAATCGGAAGTCCGGTCAGCCATCTCGGCGTATCAATCTGGTGCACCTTGGCTCGGCTATGAGTGAACAGAACGGAGTTCAGTTCACCGCTTCAGCTCGATCCACGCGTGGGGTTCACGCTTCGGCCGTGCGCGCTCCCGACGTCGTCTGGACCCGCGCCGACTATGAAATGGCGGGATAGCTGGAATGAAGTCGGTCACCACAGGCCGTGACTTGCTCAACCTGCTTGATCTTGTCAATGTGCAGTTCTATGAGGTCAGTGCCAAGCTGGGCTCGGGTTTCCCGGTCGGTGTCACCGCGGCGGTCAGTAGCGGTGACACCGACTCCGAGGACGACTTGGTCGGCGGCGAAGAGTCGGCGACGGGGCAGAGCGAATCGCAGTTCTGGACATTTTTCGTCCATGTCGACAGCACGAGCGTCAATCTTCGAGGCCGCTTGACGATCAATGCTCCGGATGCCGAGTACGCCGTCGATGCCGCTGTTTTCTATACAGCCACAGAGGAAGTGACCATCGATCGCGAAGCGCTGGAGGAATTCCTCAATCGAGCAGCCATGATCGCGCTCTACCCGTTTGTCCGTGAAGCACTGCATGAGGCAGGGCGGAAGATCGGGGCAAGCCCGCCACTGCTCGGGATTTATGACCCGCAAGAAATCCAGATCCGGCTCAACGAACCGGTTTCCGCGCAGTCTGGCTAGTGGGGTTCTCTGCTGCAGGCGTAATGACGCTCTTCAATGGTTGCCAGCAAATGAGCACAAGCGGGATCGTGACCAGCGCCAAGGCCGCGCCGACCCACGGGACGGCGGTCAGTGGAGCGCCCAGGTCCAGTGCCCCGGCGGCGAAGGCGGGCGTGAGGCTGATGCCGAGCTGGAAGGCCGAGACCGTGGTCGCGCCGGCGAGGGTCGGGGCGGAGGCGGCGATCGTGAACACCCGCCCGTAGAGCGCCGGGTTGATCACGAAGGCCGCGACACCCAGCAGGAACACCAGCGGCACCACCGCCAAGGCGGTGTCGGCGAAGAGCGCGAGCAGCGCGGAGAAGACCGCGATGCCCAGGACGCCACCGAGCAGCGCGTGGCGTGGGCGCCGATCGGAGATCCGGCCGCCGACGGACAAGCCGACGAAGGCGCCGATCCCGAACAACGCGAGGACCGCCGGGATCCAGACCGCGGGGACGACGTCCGCCAGCATCGCCGACAAGTAGTTGAAGGACACCATGTACGCGGCGGTGCTCAGGATCGTGACCGCGTAGACGCCCCACAGGCGCCAAGACCGCATGGCCCGCAACTCACCCGAACGGCTCGGGGCCGCGGACGCGGTGGCGGGCAGGCCGGCGGCGCAGGCGACCACCCCAAGGCCGGTGAGTGCCACGACACCCCAGAAGCCGCCGGTCCAGTCCGTGAGGTTGCTGAGCAGGGTGCCCGCCGGCCCGCCTGCCACCATGGCGACGCTGAGCCCGGCGACGACGACGCCGGAGGCGCGGGCGTTGCGGTCGGGGGTCACCAGGCTGATCGCGGTCACGGCGGCGACGGCGAAGAAACCGGCGTAGGCGAGACCGGCGACGAACCGGGTGATCATCAGGATCCAGTAGTCGTCGGCGAGCAGGCCGGTCGCGATGGCGGCGGCGAAGACGGCTTGCGTGATCATCAACGCCGTCCGTCGCGGCCATTTCAGGCTCAGTACGGCGAACGGCGGGCCGCCGAGGACGACGCCGAGGGCGAACGCGGTGATGAGCGCGCCCGCGGACGCCAGGGAGACGCCGAGATCGGCGGCGGCCGAGGGCAGGACCCCGGCCATCAGGAATTCGGCACTCCCCATCGCGAACAGGCTGAAGGCGAGGAGATAGACCCCGGTGGGGAGCCGTTTGGTTTCGATCATGGCGCCAGCGTCGGCGCCTTCTGGCTGTTTCGGCAAAGAACTTTGCCGGAATCGGGACGAGCTGCTGTGCTGGCGGCATGGAGAGCCAACCCACTGTCACCGCGGCGATCGAGCTGATCGCGCCCCGGCTGCGTCGTGCCCGGGAGAAGAAGGGCACGACGCTGGTGGAACTCAGCCGTGCCACCGGCATCTCCACCAGCACCCTGTCTCGCCTCGAATCCGGACAGCGCAAGCCGAGTCTCGAACTGGTGCTGCCGGTCATCGCCGCGCTGGGCCTGCGCGTCGACGAGATCGTCTCGTCGCCGAGGGTGCTCGAACCGATCGAGGACAGCCGGGTCCTCATCCCGCTCACTCGCCACGAGAACGGGCCCCGGGCCTGCAAGATGACGATCCCGGCCGTCGACGACGAACCCCGCCCGCGCACGCACGACGGCCGCGAATGGCTTTACGTGCTGCGGGGCAGGTTGCGGCTCGTGCTCGGCGACCAGGACGTCGTCCTCGGTCCCGGCGAGGCCGCCGAGTTCGACTGCCGGACGCCGCACTGGTTCGGCGCCACCGGCCGAGGGCGGGTCGAAGTGCTCAGCCTGTTCGGCAAGCAGGGCGAACGGATCCATGTCCGCGCCCGCACCCGGTGACGTCAGGCGCGCGCGGGGGCGAGGCGGATCGCCGAGACGAGGAAGAACAGGCCGCCGAGGGCGGCGTATCCGGCCAGGTTGACCAGTGACGCGTCCGGCTGCGCGGCTTGCAGGACGAAGGACGTCCCGGCGACGGTGGAGATCGCCCCGCTGGCGATCATCGCCCCTTGGCCACCCAGCTTGCGACGGCCGACGCCGACGACGAGCTGGACGAGACCCGAGACGACCGCCCAGACGCCCCACACGCGCAGTACCGCCGGGATGCCGGAGGTGACGGCGATCGCGAGACCGATGCCCGCGAGCCCGCTGATCGCGATGTTCATGTACAGGCCCAGGGCGGATTTCGGGTCTCGCGAGGTGCGGAGGTCGACGAGGGCGGCGACGACGTCGAACAGGGGATAAAGCACGAGCAGCGCGACACTGATCGGCCCGAGCTTCGACGCGCTGGTGAACAGCAGGCCCGCCCACACCAGGGCGAAGCCGAAGCGGACGAAGTACAGGCGCCGCAGGGCGGGCGCGACGACGGTTTGGGTGCTCACGGGAGCTCCTAAGGAGAGGAGAACGTTCGGTCTACTCGGACACACGCTTGCAGGTCGCTGTCGTCGCGTCAAGACCGAACGTTCTATCCCGTAAGATGCCGGTAATGACGAACGTCCGCGGTCAGGCCTCCGAAGCGCGGTCCAGGCTGCTCACCACGGCGACCAGGCTCTTCTACACGGAGGGCATCCACTCCGTCGGCATCGACCGGATCGTGGTCGAGGCGAAGGTGACCCGCGCGACCCTGTATCGGCACTTTCCCGGCAAGGACGACCTGATCGTCTATTACCTGCAAGAAGCCGACCAGGCCTTCCGCCGCCAGGCGGACGGGATCCTGGCCAGGGGGTTGCCGGCGTTCGAGACCCTCCGGGAGATCGCCGAATCCATCGCGGAAGGCATCCGGTCGCCCGGATTCCGCGGCTGCGCCTTCCTCAACGCCGCGGCGGAATATCCGGACCCGGCCCATCCCGTGCACCAAGCCGTCCTCGCCCACCGCGAATGGTTCTCGGGCGTGATCACCGACGTGCTGACCCGCGCTGGGAACGCGCCGGCCGGTCCCGCCGCCCGGCGCTTCGTCCTGATGCGGGACGGAGCGATGGCCACCGGCTGCCTGTCCGATCCCGAACCGATCTGCGAAACCTTCCTTCAGGGGATCGACGACCTTCTACGGCATCACGTCGCTTCCTAGGCCACGAGCACGGTTTCTTGGTCGGCTATCTTGCGGGCGTGGACATTCAGGTGCTCGAGGGCGAGCTGGTCGAGGTAGTGACGGACGCCGTCACGGGAATGGAGCGGCGGGCGTTCGGGGAGTTCGTCGGGCCGCAGGGTGAGCTGGCCTCGTACGCCTTCGGCTGGACCACCGGATCGGATCCGCACGTCGCTCGCCTGTCGGTCGGGATCGGCGCGGGCAACCCGGGCGGCGGAACCTTCCACGCCGTCGTCTTCGAGCACGAAGACGGGCACGCGTTCTCGCTGACCGACGACCCGTTCGAGCGGGTGCCGCAGGGCGGCCCGGACCTGACCGCGGACGAGGCACGGGCCCACGGAGACCTGCCGTTCGTCTGGTGGGTCGCCGACCGGGTCATGGAACGCGATCGGCGGGCGTGGTGGATGCGGCACTGGTTGCTGGGCACCAACTGTGTCCAGACCCTCGAGGTCTTCGAGCGCCGCGAGCCGATTCTGCTCGTCCAGCACGACGCCGATGACGACCTGTGGCAGCTGATCGGCGCCTCCGGCACGGACGGCGGCACCGGCAAGATCGGGCATCTATACCACGCCGTCGACGAAGACCAGACCTTGCTCGACGTCCTCGACCTGCCGCCCGGCGGCGGCGCGACCCGAGCGGGCGCCGGAAGTCCTTGGACGGGCCGGGCCTAAGGCTTGTATCTCCCCCGAGGGGAGGTGCGAGGGTGGCGACATGGACGACGCCTGGTACTCGATCGGCGAGCTGGCCCGGCGGACGGGCTTGACGGTCAAGACCATCCGCTTCTACTCCGACCGCGGCGTCGTGACCCCGTCCGGCCGCACCTCGTCCGGTCACCGCCGCTACGGCGCCGACGCGCTCGCGCGCCTGGAGCTCGTCCTCACCCTGCGCGAGCTGGGACTCGACCTGGCCACGATCCGGAAGGTCGTCGACAGAGAAGCCGCCCTTCCCGAGGTCGCCGCGGCGCACCTCCAGGCGCTGGAGGTGCAGATCCGTGTGCTGCGCCTGCGTCACGCGGTGCTGACGGCGGCGACGAGGCGCGGATCCACCCCCGAGGAGATGACTCTCATGCACAGGCTCGCCAAACTGACCCGGGACGAACGCCACCGCTTGATCGGCGACTTCCTCGCCACCACCTTCCGCGGGCTCGACTACCCCGGATTCGCCGGGATCGCCCGCTCGATGACACCCGAACTGCCCGACAGCCCCGAGGCCGAACAGGTCGCAGCCTGGGTGGAACTGGCCGAACTTTCCACGGACCCGGAATTCCGCGCCCTCATGCGGCGCCTCGCCGAGCAGCACGCCGACGGACGCATCGACGTCGGCCCGCGCCGCGACCCGGTGGCGGACATCCGCGACGCTGTCGCCCCGGCCCTGGATTCCGGCATCGACCCGGACTCGCCGGAAGCCGGTCAGGTCGTCGCCGCTCTCACTTCGCGCCACCGGCCCGACGACCTTCTGGCCTGGCTGGACACGGCCACCGACTCCCGCCGGGAACGGTATTTCGAGCTGCTCGCCGTGATCAACGGCTGGGCGGCTCCGGACAGCCTGGCGCCGGTATCGCACTGGCTTTCCCAGGCCCTGAGGGCTTCGGAGAGCCGCGGAGGTTCCCAATGTCGCATTTGAGTCGCTGAGCGTCCCGAATGCGACATTGGGAACTGCGAAAGTGGCTTTCGCGACACGCGCTCAGAGCCCGACACCTTGCGCGTATTTCGGTGGCGCAACGCGCCAGCCCGCGGTCCAATCAGGGCGTGAACAGCGACTTCGCGCCACCCGCCGACCTGGCTGACCGCGTCAGCCGGGTGTGGCGGCGCGAAGGGAAACTGCCGGCCTCGTTGCCGCAACCGGCGGTGGACCTGCTGGTGTTCGCGGACGGTTCGGTGTGGCTGACCGGGCCGGAGACCGAGGCCAGGACCGGGAGCCTGACCGAGCCGTTGACGGGGGTGCGGTTGCGGCCGGGGACGTGTGCCTCGGTGCTGGGGATCGCCGCGGACGAGGTGCCGCTGGCGGGGATGCCGTTTCCGGGGGAGGGGCTCGACGCCGCGTTGCGGGCGCTGCGGGCACCGGCCCGGCCCGCTGATCCCGCGATCGGGCGAGTTCTCCAGGCCATTCGCGCGGACCCCGGGGCGCCGGTGTCCCGGCACGCGTCCGGGTTGTCCGAGCGGCAGTTGCGACGCCGGTTCCTGGTGGCTGTCGGGTTGAGTCCCAAGGCGTACGCGCGAGTGGTGCGGTTGCACCGGGCGATGGCGCTGGCGCGGGCGTCCTCGGCGCCGGACTGGGCGGAGATCGCCGTCCGCAGTGGATTTTACGACCAGCCGCACATGATCGCGGAGTTCCGGCGTGCGGTCGGGTCGTCGTGTGTCCGTTTCTTCCAAGCGGCGGCCGTCGGCGGGTAGCACGCTGTGGGGTATGTCCGTCGAGGAGATTTTCGCTTTCCACAAGCAAGACGTGGGTCCGGTGCGGTTCGCCGAGTCGTTCGGCGGCTGGGTGGTCACCCGGTATTCCGAAGTGGACAGGGTGCTCACCGACCACGCGGTGTTCTCCTCCGACGAGCTGCGCCACAGCACCGGGGGAATCCCGCACGGTTCGAACCCGTTGCTGCGCGGTCTGCTGGCGATGGATCCGCCCCGGCATCACGCGTTGCGCCGGATCGTCAGCCAGGTTTTCACCCCGCGGGCCGTGTCGTCGCTGGAGCCGTCGATCACGTCGAAGGTTCACTCCCTGCTCGACTCGGCGGGGGAGAGCTTCGACCTGATCGCGGAGGTGGCGTACCCGCTGTCGGTGCACACGATCGCGGGTCTGCTCGGGGTGCAGCCGTCGCGGTGGCCGGATTTCGTCCGATGGACCGAGGCCATCACGTCGTTCTTCGGCACCTTCACCGCCGACGAGGCTCGCCGGACCGCGTATCACCGGGCGTGCGAGGAAATGGGTGACTACTTCCGCGAGGAGTTCGAGCGCCCGTCAGGCATCATCGCGACCTTGATGGCGTCGGGCCTCGCCGAGGACGAGCTGCTCGACTTCTGCGCGCTGCTGCTGATCAACGGCCACGAGACGGCCAAGACCCTGCTCGTCAACGCCGTCCTTTGCCTTGCCGCCCGGCCGAAACCGGCCGACCTGCGCCTGGCCGTCGAGGAAGTCTCGCGCTACCTGCCGCCCACGGGCGGAACGGACCGGTTCGTCACCCGGCCCACCACCCTCGGCGGCCAGGAACTCCGCCCGGGCCAGCGAGTGGTCGCGATGATCACGGCGGCCAACCGCGACCCCGAGGTCTTCGCCGACCCGCACACCTTCGACCCGGACCGGACGCCCAATCCCCACCTGTCCTTCGGTCACGGCGTTCACTTCTGCCTGGGCGCCCACCTCGCCAGGATGGAGGTCCGCATCGCCCTCGCCGCCCTGTTCGACCGGTCCTGGCGGATCACGGACCTGGACACCCGGCGGACTCCGGTCGGCATCGACGTCCTGAAGGTCACCCTTGTGGCTCGGTCGCGGGAAGCAGTTCCCGCAGCATGGCCAGCAGCTCCCGCCGGTCCCCGGCGCCGAGTTTCCCCCGGATCCGGGCCATGTGATGCTCCACGGTCTTCCCCGAGATGAACAGTTCGCTCCCGGCCTGCTTGTACGTCAGCCCGTCGACGACCAGCCGGGCGACCTCCAGTTCCCGTTCGCTCAAGGCGCTCAACCCGGTGGCCGCGACGGGTTCCGGAGCGCGCCCCTGGAACTGCCGGGCCGCTTCGAGCAACTGGACCATCGCCTTCCGGTCCGAGGTCCGGATCGCCGCCTGCCCGGCCAGCCGTGACGCGTCCCAGGTGAGCCCGAGTTCGTGCAGCTCCGAAGCGGCCGACGTGATCGCTTCGGGATCGAAGGTCCCGGTCAGGACCGCGAGCCAGCCGGTCGCGGCGGCGGCGAGGGCCGCCGGATAGCGGCCGCAAGGCGCGAAAGCGTTCAGCGCGGCCAGATGTTCGCCCGCCGCGGCGTGATTCTCGACGGTGATGGCGGCGTGCAGCTCGTGCCAGCGCAACGTGGCTGTCCACAGTGGAGGGTTGCCGAGTTCGTCGAGCACGGCGTGCGCGCGCTCCAGCTGACCCGCCAGTTTCGCGCTCGCGTTGCCCCGTGCGGCCGCGATCGCGAGTTCTCCCAGCGGCAGCAGCGAATACAGGTCGGGCTGCTGCCGCATCGACGCCTGATACGCCCGGTCCCAGGACCGTTGCAGGCCGGGAAGATCACTCGCCCGCCGGGCCAGGCCCAGTTGCAGGGTGGCGGCGAAGAGTTCGTCGCGTGCCTCGAGACCGTCCGGCGGCATCAGGGACTCGGCGGCGGTCTTGAGGTCGCCCGCGGTCATCGCGACCCAGCCGAGCAACAGCCGGTGCCGTTTCGCGAGCAGGTCCCCGCCGATCCGCCCGGCCACCGCGCGGCTCAGCACCGATTCGGCCAGCGCGAGTTCGCCGGAATGCAGGCCCACCAACGCCGCGAGGGCGGCGGGGCTGTCCGGCAGCGGCGCGGGCGCTCCCGCCGATTCCAGCATCGAAGCCGCGCCCAGCAGGGACGACAGCGTTTCGGTGCCGCAGCCGGACACCGAGTCGGTGATCGCGCGCGCCGTCCGTGATGCGGCGCCCGCGAACAGGGTCGGGACTTCGGGGGTCTCCAGCACGCCGCGGGCGGCTTCGAGTTTTCCGGTGCCCAGCAAGGCGATCGCGGCGAACGCCTTCGAACCGGCCCGGCCCGACCATTGGTACAGCTCGGCGCTGTGCGCCAGTTCCCCGCGGTGCGCCAGCACGGTCGCGGCCACTTCGGCACCGGCCGCCCTGGCGTCGGCGGCATCAGGATCGTCGGTACTTCCGAGCATCCCGTCGCCGAGCCGGAGCGCGGTGTCGAGGTCCCCGGCCAGCGCGGCGGCGTGCGCCCAGCCGACGGTGAGCGCCGCGCCGCGCCCACCGGCCTCGGACGCGGCTTCGTAGAACCGCGCCGCGAGTTTCGTGTCGTCGGGCATCGCCTCGCGCGCGGCCGCCTCGAAGGCCGCCGCCGCGCTCGCGCCCGAACTTCCCGTTCCCAGCAGGGATCTGGCGAGGTCGAGTACCGGAAGTCCGTCACGCAGCTGGAGTTCCAGCAGTCGTTGCAGCACCGTCAGCCGTCGCCCCGGCGAACCCCAGGTCCGGACGGCTTCGGCGGCGATCGGCAGCAGGACGTCGTCCTCACCGAGAAGCCCTGTCGCCCTGGCGCCGTCGAAGATCTCGGGCAGCCCCTCGCGATCGCGGTTGAGCAGCGCCGCCAGGAGATCGAGATTCCGGCCGGCGCCCGCTTCCGCCGCGATCAGGAACCGGTGCACGTCGTCGTCCAGTTGTTCCAGTTCACCGCGGAAGTCCGCGAGCCGCCCGGTGACCGCGCGGAGCACGAGTCCCGGCACACCACCGGTTCTGGCGTGGACGTCTTCGGCCGTGGCCGCGTCGCCACCGGCGTGCTCGACGAGCCGCCGGACGTCGTCGACGCCGAAAGCCCCCAAAGCCACCGACCTGCCGAAGGAATCGGCGAGCGCGCGCAACGTGGTCGTCCGCGCGGCCGGCCGGAAGGCCAGGACGACGGGCGCCGTCGTTTCCTCCGCCCGCGCCTTGATCTTCGCGATCTCGTCGTCGCCGAGCTGATCGGCGTCGTCGACGAGCATCGCTTCGACCCCGGCGCCCGCGTAGTGGCGTTCGAGCAGGGCGAGCAGGTGGGTCTTCCCGTGCCCGCCGGGGGCGACGACGGTGACCCGCACCGGCAGTTCCGGGGCGGCGGTCACCTCGTCGAGCAGGGGCCGGGCACCCGGATGGATGATGCCGGGCTTGTCGAGCAATGCGTTCAACAGCGACCTTCGGGGGATGTGGGCGTGGCGCCGGGGGTGGACGGCGCGCACGAGCTCGAGGTGGCGGGAGGGGCTTCGGGACCCTTGTCTGCGGTGGCTTCTCGAGTGGTCAGGGTGAAGAACAGGGTGGTCGCGGCGAGCACCACGACCGCGGCTCCGGCGACGATGGGCTTGCGCCGGCTGAGCAGTTTCGCCGCCCCGGTGGGTTCTGGCAAGGGGAACGGGGTGATGTCCACCGGCGGCCGTTCGGGCCGCTCGGTGAGTTCTTCGAGCGGGTCCACCCGGGGGAGCAGGGTGGTTTCCACGGTTTCCACCGCGGCGAGGGCATTCGATCGCGGACCGCCGGGTCGGGGAACGTCACGTCGCGCGGCGATGTTCGCCGCACCGGTCGCCACGGTGAGCACCGGGTCGCTCGAAGCGAACACGGGGCACGGCGTGCGGCCGGAGACCGGTGGCGCCTCGCCGCAGAGCACGATGCCCGCCAGCGCCTGCGGCGGGATCCCGGCGCCGTGCGCGAGTTCGAAGACCTTGCCGACGGCCTCACCGGGGTCGACGCCTTCCACCGTCTTGACCGGCTGCCACCCGTTGACGCCGGTGGCGGCGATCGTGACCACCGCGCCGTCCGGGCCGAATTCGCAGACACCGGCGGTGACCTCGCCGCGCGGGGCGAGATACGCGTGCAGTGCGGCGACCGGCGCCGGTACCAGTGCGGCACGGGGGAACCCGGCTTCGGCCAGCGCCCGGCGCAGCAGGTCACGGCGGAACGAGCCCCAGCCGACCGGATGCGTGAGCACGATGTGCCGCGGTTTCTCGCCGAAGCGCTCGGCCGCTTGATCCACCGCGGCGTCCACGAGGACAGCGCTGAGGGATTCGGCCGGGAACCGCTCGCCGCCCACGATCACGGGGACGTCGTCGCCGACCCGTTCGTGGAACCCGGTCAGCAACCGGGCGGGCGCGGACAGACCCGCTTCGACGGCGGCGTCCCCGGTGAGCAGGTAGCCGTCGTCGTCGAGGAACACCGCTGTCGCCGCCGACGGACCGCGCGCGCCGAGCCACGACGGCTCGGGCGCGCCCCAGCCGTCGCCGGAGTCCACGCAGGTGGCGGCGGTGGTGCGGGTCGAGGCGATATCGATGCCGAGGACGTAGGGCAACGAGCATCCTCCTTCGCTTGACCAGCCCCTAAGGACCAAATAGGGCCACTCACCTGAATGGCTTGACCCATCCGGGTGAGGGTTGGCATTAAACCCAACGGGATGCGTCTCGGTTAAGTCCCTAACGCCCTAACGATGTCATACCGATCCCCTATTGGCTGAGTGGGAGACGACCAGGAGTGATCCCCGATGTGCCCAGAGGTACCGGCTCACTAACTTCGGTGACCTGCGCTCAGCCGTGCCCTCCGGCCGCTGTGCCAGCCCCCACCGACCTAGACCCCCGGGAGAGTCCTTTCATGGGTTCCGTCCAGACCCTGCACGACTTCACGCTGAACCTGCTGAACGACACCGCCGCCCGCGCGGCGTTCGCCAACGACCCGCAGCAGGTCCTGGCCGACGCCGGCCTCGGCGACATCAACGCCGCCGACGTGCACGAGGTCGTCCCGCTGGTGCTCGACTTCGTCCCGGTCGAGACCGCCACCGACATCACCGGAACCACCGCGGCCGCCGCCGACAACCTGGCGGGCTTCGGCGGCGTCGCGAACGTCGTCAACGGCACCGACGGCGAGTGCGCCGACGGCGTCCAGGGCGCGATCGACCAGCTCACCGCGCTGACCGCCGGCCTCCCGGTCGCCGTCCCCGGTGTCGACGGCCTCCCCGCCGTCCCGAGCCTCCCCGGCGCCGGTCTCCCGGGTGTCCCGGCCCTGCCGGAGCTGGGCGCTCTGCCGGAGCTCGGTGGCCTTCCCGCCGTCCCGGCCGTGCCCGCCGTCGGCGACCTGCCGGTCGACCTCCCGGGTGTGCCCGCCGTCCCGGCCGTCTCCGACGTGACCGACGTGTCGAACGCCGCCGCCGGCGTGACCGCCCTCGCGCAGAACACCGTCGGCAGCTTCGGCCTGACCGACGACCTTTCGCGTGGCCTCGACGCGGGCTCCGTCGCCCAGGCCGGTGACGTCGCCACCGGCGCCGTCGACACCGCGACCGACCTGGCCCACGCCGTCCCGGCCGTGGACACCGCCGGGCTCCCGGCCGTCGACTCGGTCCCGGCCGTCGGCGATCTGAACAGTGACCTGCCGCGCGCCGACGGTGTCGCGGGCGGTGCCCCGGACTTCCTGTCGACCGTCGGTGACCTGACCAGCGTCATCGGCCAGACCGGCGTCGCCGACGTCACCACCAAGGTGCACGACATCGCGGGCAAGGCGCACGACATCGGCAACGGCAACGGCATCGCGAACGACGTGACCGACAACGTCGCGACCGACGTCACCGACAACGTCGTGAACGACGTCGCGAACCACGCGGGCGTCAACGACGTGCACGACGTCGTGTCCGGTGTGGCCAACAACATCGGCCAGGTCGGCGACGTCCACATCGGCGACATCGCCTCGGGCAACGACATCCACATCGGCTGAGCTGAATAACTTTCATCTCTTGCCGTGTGCACGGGCCCCGCGATCGCACCAGGTCGCGGGGCCTTCGCGGCATGTTGGCCCATGCCACATTGATTCCGCGCTTGGTTAAGGGAACACTGCATCCCCGTGACAGCCCCCGCCTGGCTCGACGTGCTCAACGAGACCTTGGACGCCTGTGCCGCCCACGGCCGCGCCGACCTGGCCGAACGCCTCCGGCGCAGACGTGACCGGCAGGCACCGGGCACCCGGATCGCGGTGGTCGGTTTTCCCAAGCAGGGCAAGGGGTACCTGCTCAACGCGCTGCTGAACGCGCCAGTTTGCGCGGTCGGGGACGCGATTACCCCCGCCGTTCCGACGGAGATCGGGTACGCCGCCGACCCCGCCGCCACCCTGGTCGGGCACGGCCGGGAAAGCGTTCCGGTCGGTGACCTGGCCAAAGAGCTCGAGGTCCGGCCACCCGGCTCGCTGCGCCGGGTCGAAGTCGGCCTGCCACGCGAACTTCTCGGGACGGGCCTGGTGCTGGTGGACACCCCCGCGATCGGGGATCCCCGATCCCCGCGCACGGCGGCCACCCTCGACGTCCTCGCCGACGCGCACGCGGTGATCCTCGTCTCCGACGCGACGCAGGAACTCCAGCCCGCCGAACTCGCGCTGGCCCGGCACATCCGGACCTGGTGCCCGGCGCTCGTCCTGGCGCTGACCAAGATCGACGTCAGCCCGGACTGGCGCGAACTCGCCGCGCGCAATCGCACCGCGCTGTCCGAGACCGGTGTCGTCGCCGACGTCTTCCCGGTGTCCGCGACGGTGCGGCAGGCCGCCGCGAAGGCCGGTGACGCCGTCCTCAACGGACAGTCCGGTTTCCCGGAACTCCTGAACTGGGTGGGGGAACAGGCCGCGCGCCCGATCGAGCGCACCCGGGCGCTCGCCGCCGCGGTGAGCGTCCGCGCGGCCGCGGTCGAACTGGTCGAGACGTTGCAGGCGCGGCTCGACGCCGTCTCCCGGGACAACGGGATCGACCAGGTCACCCTGCTGCACCAGGCACAACGGCGTAGCGAGGAGTTGCGGCGGCAGAACGTCCGCTGGCAGAACATGCTTTCGGACGAGATCACCGATCTGGTCTCCGACGCCGAATACGACCTGCGCGAGCGGACCAGGGTGATCGTGCGGCACATCGACCGCACCTTCGACGAAGGCGACCCGGTGCGGATCTGGCCGGATTTCCAGACCTGGCTGGAAGAAAACCTCGCCGAGACCGTCGAAACGAACTACAACTGGGTTTCCGACCGGTCGGCCTGGATCGCGCACGCGGTCGCCACCACTTTCGGGCCGCACTACGGCCAAGCCCCCGAGCTGCCGCTGACCGGCTCCGGCGTGGACTCGATCCCCGAAGTCGGCGCCCCCAAGATCGAACGGTTCAAAATCGGGCAGAAACTCTTCACCGGACTGCGCGGCTCCTACGGTGGCGTGCTGATGTTCGGCCTGGTCACCAGTCTCGCCGGGCTGCCGCTGATCAACCCGGTGTCCCTCGGCGCCGGTGTCGCCTTCGCCACCAAGAGCGTGCGCGACGAGGGCGGGATGCGGCTCCAGCGGCGCCAAGCGCTGGCGAAGGCCGCGGCGCAGCGTCATGTCGACGACGTGTTCATCCGGTTCAGCAAGGAGATCAAGGACGAGGTCCGGCAGGTGCAGCGGCGCCTGCGCGATCATTTCACCGCGTTGTCCGACCAGCTGGCCGAAGACCTGACCCGCCAACGGGAACTGATCATCGCCGGCTCCGCCGAACGCGACCGGCGCACCCAGCGGGTCAAGAAGGAGATCGACAGGCTCGCCGCCTTGCACCGGAAGGCGGGGGCGCTCGGCAGCGGCGCCGCGCCGCGCCGGGAGCTCTCCGCGTGACCGCCCTGGACGTCCGGGAACTGCTGAACGAGGCCGCGGCGCACTACCGGGACCGTCCGCACGCGGTGGCGATGCTGCGGGAAGGCCTGGAGCGGCTGGAAGAACCGCTGCGGGTCGGTTTCGTCGGCACGCCGGGGACCGGGAAGTCCACTTTGGTCTCCGCCCTGTCGGAGTGGCCGACGCGAGCTTTGCGGGAGATCGATCTGTTCGACACCCCGGCGCCCACCGAGCACGTCGACGCGACGGTGCGCCTGGTGCGCCACCTCGAACCCGACGAGCTGGCCGGTACCCGGCAGGTGGGCGGTTCGGCGTTCGCCCGCCAGACCGCGGTGAACACGGTGCTGGTGCTCGGCCGGGCCGACGAGGTCGGCGCGGGCCGGATCGACGCCTTGCTCACCGCGAAGCAGCTGGCCAGGCGGGCTTGGCGGGAGGATCCGGATTGCGCGGGATTCCAGGGAGTCATCGCGGTCGCCGGGCAACTCGGTTACGCGGGACGCGCGCTGCGCGACGACGAGTTCGAGGTGCTGCGCGCGCTGGCGTCGGTCTCCCGCCCGGAACTGGAGCGCCATCTCCTGTCCGTGGATTCCTTTGTGGACGATCCGTTCCCGCTGCGGGTCTCGCCGGAGTCGCGGAAGCATCTGGTGTCGCGGTTCGGGCTCTACGGCGTCCGGCTGGCGATCACCCTGATCCGCACCGGTAGCGAGAGCAGGCTGAAGCTTTCGGCGGAACTCGTGCACCGCAGCGGTCTCGGCGATCTCCGGGACACGCTCGCCGGATGCTTCGTCGCCAGGGCGGAGGCGTTGAAGGCGCGCACGGCGGTACTGCGTCTGGAAGGTCTGCTCGCCACCGAGCCGCTTCCGCATAGCGACCGGCTGGCCGCGCGCGTGGAGCGATTCGCCGCGGCCGCGCACGACTTCCGGGAACTGCGGCTCATCGCCGGCATCCGCGGCGGCCGCACGACGCTGTCCGGGGAGATCGCCGAGGAGGCCGCCCGGTTGCTCGGCGCGCAAGGCCTCGCGCCCACCGAGCGGCTCGGCCTCGAACCCGACGCGGATCCGGCCGCGATCCACGCGGGCGCCGAAAGCGCGCTCGTCCGCTGGCGGCACGAGGCGGAACGGGCCGACGCCGCGCACGCCGAACGCGCCGCCGCGCGGGTGATCGTGCGTTCGGTCGAAGGACTGCTCAGCCTTTTCGTGGCTTGAGCCGGCGTGGGCTGAAAGGGCCCTTCCCCGCATGCGACGTGGTGAAAGCGCCCTTCGCCGCGTGAGATGAGGGGAAAGTCCCCTTCAGCCCCCGGTCAGGCGTTCCCGAGGACCCGGCTGACGGCGATCTCGATGACCACGCGTTCCGGGTTCACCTTGGGCTGCCGGTAGCGCGCGGCGTAGCGGTTCTCGGCGTCGCGCACCGACTCCGGGTCTTCGCGCAGCACCGCGCGTCCCTCCAAAGTGGACCAGCGCGGTCCGTCGATCTGGCAGGCCGCGACCGGAATGCCCTTTTCGCCCGCTTCCTTGATCATCCGGGCCTTCTTGGACGAGCGGAACGTGATCACGCGGGCGATCCCGGCCTCGAAGTCCACCGTGACGCCGACCGCGACGACGTGCGGGGTCCCGTCGGGGCGGACGGTGGTCAGGGTGGCGAGGTGACGCTCGGTCCAGAAGTCCCGGAAGGACTCGTCGCGCGCACTCAAGTCGATCTTCATGGGGTCAACGCTAGGGCACCGTTCATGAAAGCGTCATTTGAGGTAATAGTAAGGAAACTTTCTTAACTCTCTTGTTTTTGGCCGATCCGGCTGTCACTCTCGAAACGCGCCGCCGCCACCAACGACGTTTCCGGAGGAGCCATGAGAAAGACCGTTCGGACAGTGCTGGCCGCGGCCGCGCTGACCGCCGGGCTGGTCGCCACGACCGCCCCCGCCACCGCGGCCACCGCTCAAGGAACCCCTTACCTTCCGGGCGTTCTGCGCCCGTCGGTCTCGCAGGCGACGCAGGACGCGGCGCTCGCCAAGTACTACGACTTCTGGAAGAAGAACTTCCTGACCACCAAATGCGGAACAGGCACTTACGCGGTCAAGGCGCCGGACGCCGACCACGCCTTCGTGGCCGAGGGTCAGGGCTACGGCATGACCATCGCGGCCATGATGGGCGACAAGGACTCCCAAGCCCGCACCATCTTCGACGGCATCCTGAAGTTCGTGAAGGCGCACCCTTCGTCGATCGACAAGGACCTGCACGCCGCCGAGCAGAACGAGAGCTGCAAGAGCGTCAACGGCGTCGACTCGGCGACCGACGGTGACCTCGAGATCGCCTACGGCCTGCTCATCGCCGACAAGGTCTGGGGCAGCTCCGGTTCGGTGAACTACAAGTCCGAGGCGCTGCGGATCATCAAGGCGATCAAGCGCAGCGAGGTCAACTCCAGCACCAAGTTCATGCGGCTCGCCGACTGGGCCGACGACAGCGAGTACACGAACAGCTCGCGCTCGTCCGACTGGATGCCGGGCCACCTGCGCGCGTTCGAAAAGGCCACCGGGGACTCGTTCTGGGGACAGGTCCGCACCCGGCAGGAGCAGGCCGTCACCCAGCTCCAGCAGAAGTACTCGCCGAAGACCGGGCTGATCCCGGACTTCGTCGTCAACACCAACTCCACGCCGAAGCCCGCTCCGGACGGCTTCCTCGAGGACCACGACCCGCACTTCGCGTGGAACGCCTGCCGTGACCCGTGGCGGCTCGGCGTCGACGGCATCACCGTCTCCGGCAGTCCGGCGCAGGGCCAGGTGAAGAAGATGAACACCTGGATCCAGCAGACGACCGGCGGCGACCCGGCCAAGATCACCACCGGCTACACGCTGGCGGGCGGCAAGCTCGCGGGCGAGACGGGCCAGCACCCCTGCTTCACCGCGTCGTTCGCCATCGCGGCGATGAACGATTCCGGCAGCCAGGCCTGGCTGGACAAGCTGTGGACCAAGGTCACCACCTGGACGCCGAACGCCACCGACTACTACGGCACCGGCATCACCGTGCAGGTCCTGCTCATCCTGTCGGGGAACTACATCGCGGTCTGACCCGGCGGCGACAGCCGCTCATTGAAGTGTCATGAGGGGTCCCCATAGGACGAAAAATGTCCTATGGGGACCCCTCATGACATCCACCGGACAGAATTTCAACTCACAGTTGACCTCTTCAACAGCCAGTTGTAGCGTCGGCGACCACCCAAGGCACCGTGGAGGTCCCCGTCATGCCGTCGACGCCGCACACCCTGACCCGAACCTGGCGCTTGGCCGTGCTCACCGGCCTGGCCGCGCTCGTCACCGCGGCCTGCGGAGGCGGGCCCGACGGGGCAGGCGGCCAGGAACCCGCGGCGTCGGGGGCGCCCTCGGCGATCCCGGACACGACCGCGCTGATCGAGGCAGTCCAGAAGGACGCCGCCGTCACGCTGCCCGCGAAGTACGCGCAGGCCGGGATGCTGCACATGGCGTCGAACCTGCAGTCCGCGCCCAACAACTTCTACGCCGCCGACGGCAAGACCCCGATCGGCTACGAGGTCGACCTCGCCAAGGCCATCGGCAAGAAGCTGGGCGTCACCGTGCACCACCAGGACATGGCGTTCGGGTCGCTGATCACGAGCCTCCAGTCCGGCCGCGTCGACCTCACGATGGCCGCGATGAACGACACCAAGACCCGCCAGGCGCAGATCGACTTCGTCGACTACTTCTCCTCCGGCATCACGATCATGGTCCGCAAGGGCAATCCCGACCAGATCGCCGGCCCGGACACGTTGTGCGGCAAGAACGTCGCCGTCGTGCAGGGCACGAGCCACCAGAAGTTCGCGGAAGAGCAGAACGGAAAATGCGCGCAGGCCGGCAAGCCCGCGCTGACCGTCACCGCGACCGATTCCGACACCCAGAACCAGAACCAGCTCCGCACCGGCCGGGTCGCCGCCATCCTCAACGACCTGCCCAGTGCGGTCTACATCTCCCGCACCGCGGGCGAGGGCAAGTTCTTCGAGGTCGTCCCCGGTGAGCCGATCAACGGCGGACCGTACGGGATCGGCGTCAACAAGGAGAACAAGCCGCTCGCCGAGGCGATCCAGAAGGCGTTGCAGTCCCTGATCGCCGACGGCGGCTACGGCAAGATCCTGCAGGCCTGGGGCGTCGAGCAGGGCGCGGTCAAGGAGGCGAAGCTCAATGGCGGAAGTTGAGCCGCTGCCGATCGTCCGGCTGAAGCACTGGGGCCGCTGGGTCAGCGGCGTCGTCATCCTGGTGCTGCTGGCCCTGCTCGGGATCGCGCTCGGGAACGCGCAGATCCAGTGGGACTCGGTCCCGGAGTTCCTGTGGTACCGGGTGATGGCGGTCGGCCTGCTCAACACCGTGCTGCTCGCGGTGATCGCACAGGGTTCGGCGATCGTCATCGGGATCGTGATCGCCCTGATGCGCCGCTCGGCGAATCCGGTGGCGCGCTGGTTCGCGGCGGGCTACATCTGGCTGTTCCGCGGGCTTCCGGTGCTGTTGCAGATCCTGATCTGGTACAACCTGGCGCTGGTCTTCGAATTCATCTCGATCCCGCTGCCGTTCGGCGGCCATCTGCTGCACGAGCAGACCAACGTGCTGATCACCGCGTTCACCGCCGCGCTGCTCGGCCTGGCGCTCAACGAAAGCGCGTACATGGCGGAGATCGTCCGCGCCGGGCTGAACAGTGTCGACAGTGGACAGACCGAGGCGGCGAAGTCGATCGGCATGTCGCCGGGCGCGACGCTGCGGCGGGTGGTGCTGCCGCAGGCGATGCGGGTGATCATCCCGCCGACCGGCAACGACTTCATCAACATGCTCAAAGGGACGTCGATGGCTTCGGTGATCGGCGTGACCGAACTGATCCACGCCGCCAACAACATCTCGTCCAACAACCTGCTGGTGATGGAAACGCTGCTGGCGGCCGCCGTCTGGTACATGGTCGTGGTGACCGTCGCCGGGGTCGGACAGCATTATCTGGAGCGCGCCTTCGATTCCGAAGACCGGTCGCGAAGTCCGTTCTCCCGTGCCGCCAAGGCCTTGCGCACGGCGCCGCTGGTGAGGAGTGAACGTGGCTGAGGCACTGTTGAAGGCCGTCGGCGTCCGCAAGAGCTACGGGCACACCGAGGTGCTGAGCGGGATCGACCTCGAAGTCCACAAAGGACAGGTGGTCTGCCTGCTCGGCCCGTCCGGGGCGGGGAAGAGCACCTTCCTGCGCTGCGTCAACCACTTGGAGACGATCGACGCCGGCCAGGTGTGGGTCGACGGCGAGCCGATCGGTTTCCGGCTGCGGGGCGGCAAGCTGTACGAACTGAAGGAACGCGAGGTCGCCCGGCAGCGGCGCGACATCGGCATGGTGTTCCAGCGGTTCAACCTGTTCGGGCACCGGACGGCGTTGCAGAACGTCGTCGAAGGGCCCGTGCGGGTGCTCGGTGTCCCTGCCGACGAAGCCCGGGAACAGGCGCTCGAACTGCTCGACAGGGTCGGTCTCGCGCACCGGGCCGACGCCTATCCGGCGCAGCTGTCCGGTGGGCAGCAGCAGCGGGTCGCGATCGCCCGGTCGCTCGCGATGAAACCGAAGCTGATGCTGTTCGACGAGCCGACGTCGGCGCTCGACCCGGAACTCGTGGGCGAGGTGCTGGCGGTGATGGGTACCTTGGCCGCGGAGGGGATGACGATGGTCGTGGTGACGCACGAGATGGGGTTCGCGGCCGAGGCCGCGGACGAGGTGGTGTTCATGGCCGACGGCGCGATCGTCGAGACCGGCCCGCCGGGGGAGATCCTGAGCTCGCCGAAGCACGAGCGGACCAAGCAGTTCCTGGCGCGGGTCCTCGCATGACCCGGATCTCCCCGCGGTACCTGCTGCAGTTCGACGAACCGGCCGGGTACCTCGACTTCGCCCGGTTCGGCCCGCCGTCGCACGCCGTGCTCGACACGACGGCGAGCCTGCTCGACGCCTCGACCAAGGCCGGGCCGTCCACAGTGGACGACCTGATGCGGCAGGAGACCCGCGCCAAGGCCGCCGCCGCACGGCTTTCCGGTAGCGACACCGACCACACGGTGCTGCTGCCGCTCACCAGTCTCGGACTGTTCCAGGCCGCTTTCAACGCTCCCGGCGGTGAAGCGCTGGTGTCGGCCTCGGAGTTCCCGGCCAACACCTATCCGTGGGCGCGAGCGGAACAGGCGGGACGGCTGACCGTTCGGCGGCTGCCGCTCGGGAACGTCACGGCGGACGCGGTCAAAGCGGCCCTGACCCCGGAGACGTCGCTGGTCAGCGTGAGCGCTGTCGACTTCCGCACCGGGTATCGCGCCGATCTGGCCGCGATCCGCGATGTGGTGGAGGACAGGCTGCTCGTCGTCGACGGCATCCAGGGTTTCGGCGTGACCGAGGCGCCGTGGGAGGTCGCGGACGTGCTCGTCGTCGGCGGTCAGAAGTGGCTGCGGGCGGGCTGGGGCACCGGTTTCGCCGTGCTGTCCGACCGCGCGCTGGAGAGGATGGAACCGATCCTGTCCGGCTGGACCGGCGCCCGTGACCCCGGCCTGTTCGACGACGAGATCCATCCGGCCGACGACACCGCGGCCGCGTGGTCGATCTCGAACCTGAGCCCGATCACGTCGGGCGCGTTCGCGGCGGCACTGGAACTGGTCGAGGAGGCGGGCGTCGCGGCCATCGCCGGGCGGATCGCCGAACGCGTCGGCGAACTCGAAGAAGCCGTGAAATCCCTGGGCGGCGAGGTGGTTTCGGCCGTCGAGCGCCGGGCCGGGATCCTCGCCTTCACCTTGCCGGGGCACGTCGCCGAACAGGTGGGGACCGCGCTCGCGGACGCCGGGATCGCCGCGACCGTGCGGCCGGAACACGTCCGGCTGTCCCCGCACGCGTCGACACCGGCGAGCGCGGCGGAACAGGTGCGCTCGGCGCTGGGTCGTTTGAAGAAGCCGGTTCGCGCCTTCGAGGCGCCCGTCGTCGCGTCGGCGGCGTCGGGGGACTTGCTCACGGCGCTCGTCCCGGCGGTGCACGCGCTCGCGGCGATGCTGGGGCCCGGCAACGAAGTCCTGCTGCACGATCTGAGCAGGCTGCCGGACTCGATCGTCGCCATCGCGGGTGACCTCACCGGCCGGACGGTCGGCGGGCCGATGACGGATCTGCTGCTGGGCCTGGTCCGTCGCGGAACCACACAGGACCTGACGAACTACGAGACCCACGGCCCCGACGGGCGCGCGATCCGCTCGTCGACCCTGTTCCTGCGGGACGCCGACGGGGTCGCGATCGGCTGCCTGTGCGTCAACCGGCTGACCGACGGCGCGCCGAGGGCGAACGGGCACGAACCCGAGACGTTCCCGCCGGACGTCGACAGCCTGCAACGGTTCCTGATCGGGCGCGCGGTGACGAAGGCCGGGATCCCGGTGGACCTGATGAAGAAGCGGCACAAGGCGGCCGTCGTCCGGGAACTGGACGAGGCGGGGTTCTTCCTCATCAAGGACTCGGTGGACCACCTCGCCGGGGAACTCGACGTCACGCGGTACACGATCTACAACTACCTGAACGAGATCCGGGGCACCTAGCGGGGCGCGCGCGTGTCATGAGGGGTCCCCATCGGACACTTTTCGTCCCATGGGGACCCCTCATGACATCACCGCTACGCGAGGAAGGACTCCACGGCATCGGCCGCCCGCTCGATCCCGCCGTTCCCCCGGGTCTCGGCCCGCACCTCGGCGAGCCGCGCCGCCACCGAAGGCGACCCGGCCACCCGCTCGACAGCGGCCCGCAACGTCGAGGCCGTCACCTCGGAGGCCGCGAGTTCCTCACCGACGCCCAGTTCCGCGAGCTTCGCCGCGTTGCCGAAGCCGTCGGTGGCCAGCGGGATCGCGACGGTCGGCACGCCGTACCACAGCGATTCCGTGCTGCCGCCCATGCCGGCGTGCGTGATGAACGCCGACGCGGCCTCCAGCACCGCGAGCTGCGGGACGAACGGCAGGACCTCGATGTGCTCGGGCAGCGGCCCGAGTTCGGCGACGTCGGTCTGCCCGATCGAGATGACCACGTGCCAGTCCGAGTCGCGGAACCCGTCCACGCACGCGCGGAACAGGTCGAGCTGGTCGGTGAACGCCGTGCCGAGCGACATCAGCAGGACCTTCTTGCCGTTCGCGGGCGGGGTCCAGCTCCGGTCGGCGAGACGTTCCGGGTCCAGCGCCGGGCCGACGAACCGGACCGACGGCGGCACCCGCTCGACGTTGGGCTGCATCGCCCTCGGCAGCAGCGCGAGCACCTGCTCCGGGTGGGAGATCCAGTCCCAGGCGTCGGCCTCGATCCCGTTCTCGTTCAGCCACCGGGTGAAAGTGGCGAAGTAGTCCTTTCCGGTCGGCGAAGACCGGATCGAGGTCAGGATCTCCGCCATGTCCTCTTCGTAGCCGTCCCAAGCGACATACGTCGGGGAGAGCTGCACCGCCGGAACGCCGTAGCGCCTGGCGAGAAGAGGCGCCGGGAGCCCGCCGATGTCGTACAGCAGCAGGTCCGGGCGGTTGTCGTCGTAGAACTCTGTCAGCACCGGCATCGCCTGGATGCCTTCGTCGAGGAAGACCCGCATCTGCGACGCCGGGTCCTCCGGCCACGCCGACTGGTCGCCGAGCGGGAGGATCGAAGGATGCGAGACGATCTCGGCCCCGGTCGGTTCGATCAACCCGGTGAGCGGCTCGCCCACGACGTAGCTGACGCGGTGCCCGCGAGCGACCAGCTCACGGATGATCGCCAGCGAAGGGTAGATGTGACTCGGGGCGGTGCAGCCGATCATCCCGATGTGCTTCTGCATGATGTCCTGTCCGGATCCGTCAAGGGACGTCAGACGGCGCGCAGAAAGGGGGCCACCCGATCGCGGGCGGCCCTGCGGTCACGCCGTCTCAGGCGGTGCGGATGCGCACGTAGTAGATCATGATCGAGATCGTAACCGACGGCATCCGGCCTCCCAACCGATTAACCGGTTGCCCGGTTTGCCGCGATCGGGACCCGCCGTTGGTAGGGATCTTCGCGGGAAGGCTTTCGCAGGTCACGCACGTGGATAGGGTTTCGGGGCTTTCACCTTTGGAGGGAAAGGGAAAAACCTTGAGACGTGTTCTCAGCACCGCGCTGGCCTTGGCCACGCTCGCCTCGGTCGCGGTGACAGCGCCCGCCGGCGCGGCCGAAGCGGCGCAACCCGCCGAGACGATCACCTGGGGAGCGTGCACCGACCCGACGTTGATCAACGCCGGCGCCGAATGCGGCTACCTGTCGGTCCCGCTGGACTACTCGCGGCCACGCGGCGAGAAGATCCAGCTCGCGCTCAGCCGCGTCAAGCACAAGACGCCCGAAGCCCAGTACCAGGGCGTCATGCTCACGAACCCGGGCGGTCCCGGCGGTTCCGGGCTGCTGCTCGCGACCCGCGGGACGCGCGTGCCGAACCACGCGGGCGACGCCTACGACTGGGTCGGTTTCGACCCGCGCGGTGTCGGTTCCAGCAAGCCCGCGCTCTCGTGCATCCCGAACTACATGGACTACAACCGGCCGGGCTACGTGCCGAAGACGCGGGAGCTGGAGAAGACCTGGCTTCAGCGCTCGAAGTCCTACGCCGACGCGTGCGCGGAGAAGAACAGCCGCGCGCTGCTCGAGAACATCAAGACGACCGACACGGTCAAGGACATGGAGAGCATCCGCAAGGCGCTCGGCGCGGAGCAGCTGAACTTCTACGGGTACTCCTACGGCACCTATCTCGGCCAGGTCTACGGGACGCTGTTCCCGCAGCGCGTCCGCCGGATGGTCCTCGATTCCACTGTGGACCCCCGCAACGTCTGGTATCAGGCCAACCTGAACCAGGACCTCGCCTACGACGTCAACCTCAACATCTGGTTCGGCTGGGTCGCCTCGCACGACGACGTCTATCACCTCGGCAAGACGCAGGCCGCGGTGAAGCAGGTCTTCGACGAGCAGCTGAAGAAGCTGGCCGCGGTCCCGGCCGGTGGCTACGTCGGGCCGGACGAGTTCCTCGACGTCTTCCAGCAGGCCTCCTACTACCAGCTGCGCTGGACGCTGCTCGGTGACGCGCTCGCGAAGTTCGTCAACAAGGGCGACTGGCAGACGATGAAGGGGCTCTTCGAGAGCTTCGGTGGCCGCGGCGACGACAACAGTTACGCCGTCTACCTCGCCGTCCAGTGCACCGACGTCAAGTGGCCGCAGAGCTGGCAGCAGTGGAAGCACGACAACTGGCGGACCCATCAGAAGGCGCCGTACTACACGTGGCAGAACGCTTGGTACAACGGGCCTTGCCTGTACTGGCCCGCGAAGCCCGGCAAGCCGGTCAAGGTCGACGGCAAGAAGGTGCCGAGTGTGCTGATGATCGGCGAGACGCTCGACGCGGCGACGCCGTACGAAGGCAGCCTCGAAGTGCGTAGCCGTTTCCCTGGCGCTCGCCTGATCGGTGAGCCGGGCGGCACGAGCCACGCGATCACCCCGCGTGGCAACGCGTGTGTCGACAACCGGATCGCCGACTACCTGGCGACCGGGGCCCTTCCCGACCGCAAGCCGGGCCGGACGGCCGATGTCGAATGCGCGCCGCTGCCGCTTCCCGTACCCACCCCACCCGCGGCCGCCGCCCTCTCCCGGGTGCCCGCCTAGCCCCCAAGTACATGAAGGCCCCCTTCCTTGCGCCTAGGTACAGGAAGGGGGCCTTCATGTACTTGGGGGTTTTCAGGGCAGGGGACTTTGTGTTACAAAGTGGAAGTGAGCTTTGTGGTTCAGAGTGCTCGAAGGGGGAGAGTCATGGCGGACGCGTTCAGCCTCGAAGGGCTGGTGAAGCGCTTCGGTGACGTCCTGGCCGTCGAAGACGTCAGTGTGCGGGTCGCGCCGGGGGAGGTGGTGGCGCTGCTCGGGCCGAACGGTGCGGGCAAATCCACCACGATCGACATGCTGCTGGGCCTGACCAGGCCGGATTCGGGGCAGGTCCGGGTGGCCGGGGTCAGCGCGGCCGAGGCGATGGACCGGGGGACGGTCGGCGCGATGGCGCAGAACGGGACCCTGCTCAGGGACGCCACGGTCGCCGAACTGGTCGGCCTGTTCGCCTCGCTGCACCGGAATCCGCTGCCGACCCGCGAGGTGCTCAAGCGCGCCGGCGTCACCGAGTACGCGAACCGCCGCTGCAGGAAGCTCTCCGGCGGCGAGCAGCAGCGCGTGCGGTTCGCGCTCGCGCTGGTCGGCGATCCGGAGCTGCTGGTGCTCGACGAACCGACCGCGGCGATGGACGTCGACGGGCGGCGCCGGTTCTGGGCGTCGATGCGCGAGTACACCGAGACGGGCCGCACGGTCCTCTTCGCGACGCACTACCTCGCCGAGGCCGAGGACTACGCGGACCGCGTCGTGCTCATGCGGCACGGCCGGGTCGTCGCGGACGGACCGGTCGGCGAGGTCCGGGCCGCGGTCGCCGGCCGGGTGCTGCGCGCCCTCGTCCCGAACGCCACCGAAGCGGCCCTCGCCGCGCTGCCCGGGGTCTCGCGAGCCGTCCTGCGGGCCGGGCACGCGGAGCTGAGTTGCGCCGATTCCGACGCCGCCATCCGCGGGTTGCTGCGCGAGTTCCCGCTCGCCGCGAACATCGAGATCACCGCCGTAGGACTGGAAGAAGCCTTCATCGCGCTGACCGCCGATGAGACCGAGGGGGCCTTGAAATGAGCCTGAGTTACCTCGCGCTGGAGATCAAGCGCATCGTCCGCAGCCCGCAGTTCGCGCTGTTCACCATCGGTATGCCGCTGGCGATGTTCCTGTTGTTCGGCGGGATCTTCGGCGCCCAAGAGATCGCACCCGGGATCTCGACCGCGACGGTGACCATGGTGAACATGGCGGCGTACGGCGCCATGACCGCCGCGCTGTTCACCGGCACCCGTGTCGCCACCGAACGCACCGACGGCTGGCAGCGCACGCTGCGACTCACCCCGATGCGGGCGCCGGGCTATCTGATGGTCAAGGTGTCGGCGGGCCTGTTCGTGGCGCTGCCCGTGCTGCTGGTGATCTTCGCGGCGGGCATGATCCGCGGCATCCGGCTCGAAACCGGCCAGTGGCTGACGATCTTCGGATCGCTGTGGCTCGGGGCGCTGCCCTTCGCGGTACTGGGCCTGATGATCGGCCTGTTCGGCAAGGGCGACACCGTCCAGGCCGTGACCGGCGCGCTGATGCTGCCGCTGGGCATGTTCGGCGGGCTGTGGATCCCGTTGCAGATCCTGCCCGGCTGGATGAACACCGCCGGGCACATCATGCCGACGTACTGGCTGGGCGAGATCGGCCGCGCGCCGGTGCTCGGCGGCTCGGGGGTGCTGATCGCCGCCGGGGTGCTCGCGGCGTGGCTCGTGGTGCCCGCGCTCGTGGTGATGGCGAGGTTCCGGCTCGACACCGCGAGACTGTGAGCGCGTGTTAGTTTTCCGAGGTGGTGGAGGATGAGCACGACGACGCGCGGCCGATGACGCCCGAGGAATCGCTCGCGCTCATCGCCAGTCAAACGGAGAAGACCCGGCGCGAGATCGGGCCGAACCCGGCCGTGCTGCTCGCCGTCTGGGGTCTGGTGTGGCTGTTCGGTTTCGGGCTCATCTACGTCTCCGCTCCGCCCACCGCCCTGATGCCGATGTGGGTCGCCGCGACGATCACCGTCGCCGGGTTCGTCGGCGCCATGGCGTACTCGGCGATCTACGGCATCCGCGCGGGCCGTGGCGTACGCGGGCCGTCCCGGCTCGTCGGGGCGATGTACGGCTGGAGCTGGATGATCGCGTTCGGCGGGCTGACGGTGGTGAACACCGCCCTGATCCGCCTCGGCCTCGACACCGACCTGATCCCGTTGCTGTGGTCCGGGACTTCGCTCATGCTGACCGGCCTGATGTACCTCGCGGGCGGAATGCTGTGGCAGAGCAAGCTTCAGTACGGCCTCGGAGTGTGGATCATCGCCTGCGGCGCGGCGAGCGTGCTGGCCGGGGGACCGCACAACTTCCTCGTGCTGAGTCTCGCGGGCGGCGGGGGCTTCCTGGTGGCGTCACTGGTGTTCCTGGTGCGGTCGCGATGAGCGAAGACGGGCTGCCGCAGCTCGATCCGGTGATCCACGCGCAGGCACGGCTGAGGGTCACCGTGGCGCTGTCGAGCCTGGGGCAGGGGGACAGCATCACTTTCCCGCGGTTGCAGCAACTGCTGGACATGACGCCCGGCAACCTGTCGACGCATCTGCGCAAACTCGAAGACGCCGGCTACGTCGAGATCACCAAGGCCTTCGAACATCGCACACCGGTGACGCTGGTCGAGCTGACCACCCGGGGCCGGGCCGCGTTCGAGGAGTACACGAAGGCCCTGCACCGTCTTCTCGAGGTACCGGGCGATGGGCGGGCATGACCGGTGGGTCATCCACCTCGACATGGACGCGTTCTACGCCTCCTGTGAGCAGCTGACCCGGCCGACGCTGGCGCGGCGGCCCGTCCTGGTGGGAGGCGCGGGCCCGCGCGGCGTGGTCGCCGGGGCGAGCTACCAGGCACGCGAACACGGGATCAAGTCGGCGATGCCGATGTCGCAGGCGCGGCGGTTGTTGCCACCCAACGGGGTGATCCTGCCGCCGCGGTTCAAACTGTACGAACTGCTGAGCACCCAGGTGTTCGACCTCGTCGCCCAGTACGCGCCCGTGCTGGAAAGGATCTCCCTCGACGAGGCCTTCGCGGAACCGCCTTCGCTGGCCGGGGCTTCGTCGGCCGAGGTGCGGGAGTTCGGCACCCGCCTGCGGGAGCACATCCGGTCCGAGATCGGCCTGGTGGCGTCGATCGGGGCGGCGTCGGGGAAGCAGGTCGCGAAGGTCGCGTCGGATCTGGCGAAACCGGACGGGCTGCTCGTCGTCGACCAGGGCACCGAACGCGACTTCCTCGCCCCGCTGCCGACCAGGGTGCTGTGGGGGATCGGCCCGGTGGCGGAAGGGAAGTTGCGCGCGATCGGCGTCCGGACGCTGGGGCAGCTGACCGCGCTCTCCGACGCCGACGCGGTGTCCACTTTGGGCAGTGTGGTCGGCCGGGACCTGCGGCGCCTCGCCACCGGTGTCGACGACCGGCCGGTGTCCGACCGCGCGGAGCTCAAGCAGGTCAGCGCGGAGACGACCTTCGACCGGGACCTGATCGACCTGCCGAGCCTGCGGCGCGAGGTCCGCGACCTCGCCGTCCACGCGCACAAACGGTTGGTGAACGCGGGGAAGGTGGCCCGGACGGTGGTGGTGAAACTGCGGGACACCACGTTCAGCACGGTGACCCGTTCGGAGACGATGGCCTCGCCCACCGACGAATTCGACCAGCTCGCCTCGATGGCGGAAAGGCTGCTGATCGACCCGACGGAGTTCGGCGGGGTCCGGCTGGCGGGCGTCGCGTTCTCCGGGCTTTCGGTGCCGCATCAGGATCCGCTGTTCACCTTGTCCGTCCCCGTTGCCGAAGCCTCGGAGACTTCGGTTTCGAAGGAACCCGCTCCGGTCGTGTTCTCGGGCTGGCGGCCCGGGAACGACGTCGTGCACGAGGAGCACGGGAGCGGCTGGGTGCAGGGCGCCGGGCACGGGCGGGTGACCGTCCGTTTCGAGACGCGGTCCAGCGGGCCCGGAGTGGCGCGAACCTTCACCCAAGAGGACCCGGCCCTGCGACGCGGCGATCCCTCCGACTGTCTTTCCTGAGGCCGCTGCGCGTTCCGCTCGTGACGCGATTCGGCTATTCTCCAAGGAGGAGCGCCGGGAAGTCTGGTCGGCATGGTGTTCGTCGACCCCGAGGGAGCTCCCGTGGCCACTCAGCCTTCCGTGCCGATGCTCATGGATCGGCGGCGTACATCCTTTCTGGTGGCCGCCGGCGGGATCATGCTCTTCCTTGCCGTCTTCCTCGGGCTTTGCTTCGGTCTCACCGAGAAAGGC
Source organism: Amycolatopsis thailandensis (assembly GCF_002234405.1). GTDB lineage: Bacteria > Actinomycetota > Actinomycetes > Mycobacteriales > Pseudonocardiaceae > Amycolatopsis > Amycolatopsis thailandensis. The sequence continues at coordinate 89,913 of NZ_NMQT01000008.1, forward strand.
CCCGCCGACTGGGCGGGAAGCACCGAATTCGTGGTCGACGGCATCCTGGCGGCCTCGCTGCTCACTGCCGCGATCGCGTGCGCCATCGCTCTGCGACACAGCCGCAAGATAGGCGAAGCCGCGGTCGGCACCTGGCTTCCCACGGAAACAGCCGTCGCACGGGAGCCCGGATTCGAGGTACTGCCCCAGCGTTTTCACACCATGAGCCTCCTGGCCATCCCGTCCTTTTGTGCCTGTGCCGTGGCGTTCGGTCTCGTGGTGTGGTCCTCACTGGCGACCGGCTCACCGGGACTCGTGGTTCTCTTCGGCATTCCACTGGCCCTCGGGATCGTGGGCAGTCTGACCGCCTGGGTCGGCTGGGACAGAAGAGCCAAGTCCGTGCGGAAGACCGGCTGGTACGCCGCGAAAGTCATCGACATCGAGGTCTTCCGCGCGAACGACCTCCGCCTTCCGGCGATCTCGGTCGGCTTCGAAGACGGCAGTACGATCGGGTTCAGTTCGAGCCTGTCGACCTACGACGCCGGATATCGCGCGGGACGCCGCTGTCTCGAGGTGTGGGTCGGCGGCGAAGACGCCGCCATGGTCGTCTTGTTCGAAAACGGCCGCTTCCGGAAAGGCCTCTATCCGGTACCGGTGAAGGCCGTCGGTCCGCGTACGTTTCCGCCGATTCCGGCGCCTCCTCGTGGCCGGGCCGGCGGTCCGAGCTGGGCCATGCGAGTCGGGCGCTAGTGTCCGGACGGACGACACGCGTGACTGGATGGACGACACGCGTGATCGAGCGGCGGCACAACGGTTTCCAGTAGCCGCCGCGACGCCGATTCCGCCCCGTCGGCGTCCTTTCCGAGCACCATCGCCACCACGAGCGAATGCGCCGCGAGCACGTCGTCGCCCGGGACCTCTTCGAGCGCCGCGACGACCGGGATGTGCAACTGCGCGATCAAGGGATTGCCGGACGCGCGGAGCAGCGCCGCGTGAAAGGCGCTGTCGGCTTCCTGGAAAGCGCGGAGATCGGCGGCGTCGGCCATCAGCCCGTACGTCGCGACGAGGACCGCGAGTTCGTCCGGACGACGGTGCCACGCCGCCATCCGCGCCGCCTGCGGTTCGATCGCCAGCCGCAGTTCGTACAGGTCCGCCAGATGCCGGGGGCGGTCGGGCCCGGCGACCCGCCAGGCGATGACGTCCGGGTCGATCGCGTCCCAGTGCTCCGGCGGCCGCGTCCAGGTGCCGACCCGCGGCCGCGCCGTCACCATGCCCTTGGATTCCAGCACCCGCAACGCTTCCCGCACCACCGTGCGCGACGCGGAGAAGCGGCGGCCGAGTTCCTCCGGCACGATCGGCCGCTCGGTCCCGAGGGCGCCGGAGACGATCAGCCTGCCCAGCTCGTCGACGATCCGGGCATGCCGGGTCATACGGGCAGGCCGACCCGGCGTTCCCCGCTCCGGACCTGCTGGAGCACGACGGCGACGACGAGCAGCGAGCCGGTGGCCATGTTCTGCCAGAAGGGGTTGACGCCGAGCCCGGACATCCCGTTGTTGAGCACGCCCAGGATGATCACCGCCAGCACGGTGCTGATGATGGATCCCTTGCCGCCCTTGAGCATCGTGCCGCCGAGCGCGGCGCCGGTTACGGCCAGCAGTTCGAGCCCTTCGGAGCCGGACGTCGGCTGCCCGGATCCGGTGCGCGCGGTGATCAGCAGCCCCGCGATCGCCGCGACCACCCCGACGAGGGCGTACACGCCGATGATGTAGCGGTTGATGTTGATCCCGGCCAGCCGCGCGGCCGTGTCGTTGCCGCCGATCGCGTAGATGTTGCGGCCGATGTCGGTGTAGCGCAACAGGAAGTGCAGGACGGCCGCGACGAGCAGGAACACCCACACCAGCGTCGGCAGCCCGGCGATGGAGCCCTTGGCCAGGAAGATGAACAGGTCGTCGGCGCCGGTGTAGCCCTGCGCCTTGCCGTCCGAGACCACCTGCGCGATGCCCTTGTACGTCGCCAGCATCGCCAGCGTCGCGACCACCGGGTTGACCCGGCCGAAGATGATGATCATGCCGTTGACCAGGCCGCACACCACGCCGACGCCGATCGCGGCGAGTGTCCCGACCGCGGAAGAGCCGGTCGAGGTGAACACCATCGCCGAAACCACCGACGCGAGCCCGGCCATCGAGCCGACCGAGATGTCCAGCGCGCCGAGGATGATCACCAGGGTCTGCACGAGCGACAGCAGGCCCATGATGGTGATCGCGCTGCCGATCAGCAGCAGGTTGTTGGTACGGAGGAAGTTCTCGTTCAGCGAGCTCATCAGGATCACCAGCGCGATCAGGGTGAGCAGCAGGCTCGAATTCTGCACGCCGATCGCGGTCAGCACCCGCCGCACGGGGGAGACGTGCCCGGTCTCCGCCGCGGGAGCCCGTTCTTCGGATTCGGTGCGCGTGGGGGTGCTCACGAGACGATCTCCAGGTCTTCTTCGACAGCGGGTTCGGTGGCGGGGATGGCCAGGGTCAGGACGGCTTCCTCGGTCGCGTCGTCGCGGCCGAGTACGCCGGCGACCCGGCCGGCGCGCAGGACGACGATCCGGTCGGCGAGGCTCAGCACCTCGGGCAGATCGGACGAGATCACCAGCAGCGCGATGCCCTCGGCCGCGAGACCGTCGATGATCCGGTAGATCTCGGCCTTCGCGCCGACGTCGACACCGCGGGTCGGCTCGTCGAGGATCAGCAGTTTCGGGCGTCGCGCGAGCCAGCGGGCGAGGACGGTCTTCTGCTGGTTGCCGCCGGAGAGCTTGCGGACCTCCTGCTCCATCGACGGCGTCCGCACCCGCAGTTCGCGCACGTACTCCTCGACGAGCTCGCGTTCCCTGGCCCGCCGCACCACCCGGAACCGGCGCAGCCGGTCCAGCACGGCGATGGAGACGTTGTCCCGTACGGACCGCTGCATCAGCAACGCGTCGGTCTTGCGTTCCTCCGGCGCGAACCCGATCCCCGCCTTGACCGCGTCGCCGGGAGTGCGGGCACGCAACGGTTTCCCGTCCAGTTCGACGGTGCCCGAGCGCACCGGCAGGTCGCCGACGATCGCGTGCGCGAGCTCCGAGCGCCCGGCGCCGACCAGACCGGCGAGGCAGACGACCTCGCCCGCGCGGACCTGAAGCGAGATGTCCGTGACGTCGTCGGTGGTGACGTGGTCGAGCCGCAGCACGACCCGGCCGGTCTCCTGGGTGACCCGTCGCTCCAAAGTGGACAGATCGCGGCCGATCATCATGCGCACCAGCCGGTTCTCGTCGGTGGCGGCCGCGTCCTCCACCCCGATCAGCTTGCCGTCGCGCAGCACCGCCACCCGGTCCGCGAGCTGGAAGATCTCCTTCATCCGATGCGAGACGTAGACGACCGCCACGCCGCTGTCGCGCAGCCGTCGGATCAGCGCGAACAACGCGTCGACCTCGTGTTCGGACAGCGACGACGTCGGCTCGTCGAACGCGATCACCTTCGGCGGTGTCTTCGCGGTGAGCACCCGCAGGATCTCGACCAGCTGCCGTTGCGCGGCGGACAGCCTGCTCCCGAGCGTCTCCGGCCGCAACACGCCCTCGAACCCGTACTCCCGCAACGCTTCCTGCGTCATCCGGTGCAGGGTCCGGCGGTTGACCAGCCGTCCCCGCGCGGGCAGTTCGCCGACGAAGACGTTCTCCGCCACCGAAACGTGCGGGATGATCTCCGGCTCCTGGTAGATCACCCGGATCCCGGCGGCCATCGCGGCACGCGGGCTGTCGAAGGTCACGGGACCGCCGCCGATCAGCAGATGCCCGTCGTCGGGACCGTGGTCGCCGGACAGCACCCGCAGCAGGGTGGACTTCCCGGCGCCGTTCTCGCCCATCAGCGCGAGCACCTCGCCGGGCCGGAAGTCCAGGGTGACGCCGTCGAGCGCCGTCACCCCGGAGAACCGTTTGCTGATCCCTTCGGCGGTCAGCGCCGCCGCGGGTTCGGATGTGGCCATGGAAACGCCTCCACGCGGGATCAGATGCAGTTGACGCCGGCCTGCTTGTAGTTGTCCTTGGTGACGATCTGGGTCTTCGCGATCGTCTCCGGGGGCAGCTCCTTGGAGTTCTTCACCTTGTCCACGAGCAGTTGGATCGCGGTGCGGCCGACCTCGGCACCGGAGATGAACAGCGCCGACTTGTTGCCGGTGTCCTTGCCCGCGGCCCAGTCCTTGCAGGTCAGGTACGCGCCGAGGCCGACGCCGATGATGTCGTTCGCGGCGACGCCCGAGTTCGCCAGCGCGGTCACCGCACCGGTCTCGTTCTCGTCGTTGCAGCCCCAGACCACCCAGTGCTTGACGCCCGGGTTCGAGCCGATCACCGCGCCGGTGCGGTTCTGCGCGTCGACCGGGGTGTTGTCGGTGCCGACCTCGATCACCGGGACCTGGGCACCCGCGTCCTTATCGAACGCGGCCTTCGCCGCCGAGACGCGGTCCGAGCACACGGTCAGGTCCTGCTTGTAGGCACTGATGATCTTGGTGTCGGCCGCGGTCCAGCCGGCCGCCTTGAACAGCTTCGCGGCCTCCTTGCCGACCGAGTCGCCCATCTGTGAGCCGTTGAAGCCCACGAACGGCGACTTCGCGCCGCCGCCGTCCTTGATCACGTCGTCGGAGGCGATGATCGGGATGCCCGCGCTCTTGGCCTTGTCGAGCACCTGCGGGCCGATGGCCTGGTCCGGGACGACGATCGCGATGCCGTTGGCGCCCTGGGCGAGCGCGGCGTCGAGTTCGGTGATCGCCTTGTTGGCGTCCTGCCCGAGGTTGACGACCTTGAGCTCGACGCCCAGTTCCTTCGCCTTCTCCTGCGCGCCCTGCGCTTGCTCGACGAAGTACTGCTGGTCGCCCTGTTTCTGCAGGTAGAAGAGGGTGACCTTGCCGCTCGCGGGGGCCTGTTGCTGCGGCGCGGCGGTCTCCTTCCCGGAGGAGCAGCCGGTCAACACGACACCGACAATCAAACAAGAAACAACAATGCGCCAGGGCAGGGATCTGTGCGAAGCTGTGGACATCGGATGCTCCCAGGACGAAGCGGAAGAGTGTGACTCGTATTACTAAACACTCTTCCGGGTGACGTCAAGGCGCGATTGAGTCACGGAAGACGGCTGTGGTCGTACAAATCCCACGTGAGAAGCCGGGTATCTCGACGAGTAGTCACGACGAACTTGTCCGATGTCTGTCCGATCGTTCTTGTTGACTTTGGTTGAGTGTCGTACCCATTCGGCGTAAGGCAGGATGAATGGGACAGTCACCCGATCGAGGGAATCCATGTTCAGCTCCCGCGCCCGCAAGACCACCGCTCTCCTCGGCGCCACCCTGGTGCTCGCCGCCTGTAGTTCCGCCCCCGAGCAGCAGCAGTCGCCCGCCGCGTCCGAGGCGCCGCCGCAGTCGAGCCAAGCGCCGGACGGGTCGTTCACCGTGGTCGCCACCGGTGACGTGCTGATCCACCCGGCGCTGACCGATCAGGCCAAGGAGGACGGCAAGGGCGAGATCGACTACCGGCCGCTGCTGGCCGGGATCAAACCGCTGATCTCCGGGGCCGACCTCGGCATTTGCCACCTCGAAACCCCGCTCGCCCCGAAGGGCGGGCCGTACAGCGGGTATCCGTCGTTCAGCGCGCCGCCCGAGATCGTCGACGCGCTCAAGGACACCGGGTACGACAACTGTTCGACGGCGTCGAACCACACGATCGACCAAGGCGCCGAGGGCGCGAAGCGGACGCTCGACAAGCTCGACGAAGCAGGGATCAAGCACACCGGCTCGGCGCGTTCGGCGGAAGAGGCGAAGAAGCCGCTGATCGTCGACGTCAAGGGCGTCAAGGTCGCCCAGATCTCCTTCGCCTACGGGTTCAACGGGATCAAGGTGCCCGCGGGGAAGCCCTGGCTGGTCAACCAGATCGACGCCGAAGACGTGATCGCCCAGGCCAAGGCCGCGCGGAAGGCGGGCGCCCAGGTCGTCGTCGCGAGCCTGCACTGGGGCACCGAGTACCAGCACGACGCGACCGCCGAACAGCGCTCACTGGCGAAGAAACTCCTCGGCGACGACTCGATCGACCTGATCATCGGCCACCACGCGCACGTCGTGCAGCCCTTCGAACAGATCAACGGCAAATGGGTCGCCTACGGCCTCGGCAACAGCGTCGCCCGGCATTCGGAGCCGAAGGGCTCGACCGAACAGGGCGCGGCCGCGCGGTTCCGGTTCGTCCGGGATGGCGAACGCTGGAAGGTCGACAAGGCCGAGTACGTGCCGACACTGGTCCGGCTCGGCCCGCCGATCCGGTTGCTCGACCTGACCGCCGGGCAGAGCGGGGACGACGGCGCGGAAGCACTCAAGGCCACCGACGAGGTCGTCCTCAGCCGGGGCGCCGGTGATCAGGGACTGACCCGCCCCGGGCGCTGACCCCCTCGGGGGCGACAGCGGGTGGGCCGGGCCGTTTCGACCGGCCCACCCCTGCCTTTCCGCGCCCGGTCTTCAATAACGTCGCCGCACCACCAGTTTCGCGAGGGCCGCGAGCTCGGCGCCTGGGCGGGGCACCGGGTTCGAGACGGCGAGATGGTGCAGCGCGCCGGTCAGGAGCGCGTCGGCCTGCTCCTGGCTCCATGCCCGGCCGCCCGCCCGTTCCACCAGCTCCGCCGCGTGGGGCAATTCCGCGACGTCGAGGTTTTCCTTGCGGTACAAGGCATCCAGTTCTCGCCCGGCTTCGGTCCCGGAGTGGAGCGCGGCCACCACCGGCAGAGACTTCTTCCGGTTGGAAAGATCCGAGTGGACCGGTTTCCCGGTCACCTCCGGATCGCCCCAGATCCCGAGGAGATCGTCGATGTGCTGGAACGCCAGCCCGAGTGCCCTCCCGTACTCGGTCAGCCGGTCGACCTGATCCTGCCTCCCTTCCCCGGCGAGCGCGCCGAGCGTGCAGGACGCCCCGAGCAACGCGCCGGTCTTCCCCTCGGCCATGCGTACGCATTCGGCGGTGTCGACGTCACCGCGTTCCTCGAACTTCAGATCCGCGCTCTGTCCCTCCAGCAGGTCGATCACGGCGGAGCTCAGCACCCGCAGCGCGGTCTGCCCGAACGGCGCCAGCACCTCGAAGGCGCGGCACAGCAAGGCGTCCCCGGCGAGGATCGCGGCACCCGTGCCGAAGACGGTCCACGCGGTCGGGCGGTGCCGCCGGGTGGTGTCGCGGTCCATCACGTCGTCGTGCAGCAGCGAGAAGTTGTGCACCATCTCGACCGCGACCCCCACCGGCACGGCGACTTCGGCGTCACCGCCGACCGCTTGGGCCGACAACAGCGCGAGCGCGGGCCGTAGCGCCTTCCCGCCGTCCGAAGTGGAGGGCCGGCCCTGTTCGTCCCACCAGCCGAAGTGGTAGCCGGCGATGATCCGCATCGAGTCGGGCAGGCCGTCGACGGCCTCGCGCAGCGCCGGGTCGAGCAGATTCCGGCTCCAGGTGAGGACTTCGCCGGCGGGCCGGGTACCGGCACGGGTGTCGATGGTCGTCAACGGACTCCCTTTCAGTCTCGTAGTCGACGGATTACTCAACCGGCAGGCGACCCGGTGAACTGCTGTTTTAGCAATTCGCGGATACTCATTCGGGTGGAGTGGGTGCAAAATCAACATAGCAAGCGGTAATGCCCGGACAAACAACTCGATCGGGTCTCAGGGGAGGTTCACCTGTTTGCCGGACTGGGCCGTACGCGGCGGTGACCGGCGGCCGTTCGGGCTACGGAGCTGCTCGAAATGTCGGTATAGCGCTACTTCAGTGACGTCCAGTGGCCGGTCCTCACCCGGTCGTGAAGCCGTGCTCTCCGAGCGGTGACACGCCTTTCCAGGGCGTGGCGGAATTCGTTTCGCGATATGAGAAATTGGGCCGAGCCGGTGATGATCGACTGGTGTTGCTCCGCCGCAGGAATGAATTGATTCAACCGGTCTTTTCCGCGCGGCGAACCGTGAACTAGCTTCAGCACTCATCGCACGGAGGGAGTCGAATGGGTATTTACCTGACCGGCATCGCCTGGGTCGTCGGCGCGGCGGCACTCGCGGGGTTCGTCGGCTACCTCGTCCGCAAGTTCGGCTGGGACGAAGGGCGGCCCGACAACAACGACGCCGCGGGACAGGTGTTCACCATCGTCGGCGGGCTGCACGCCGTCCTGGTCGCCTTCATCTTGATCTCCCTGTTCGACTCCGCGAGTGCGGCGCGCGAAGGCTCGTACCACGAGGCGGACAGCCTGGTCGCCGCCGTCTGGGCCGCCGATTCACTGGGGGACGAGGTCAAGGGAGAGGTCCGGAAGCTGAGCGCGGACTACATCTCCACGGTCGAGAAGAAGGAGTGGCCGCAGATGGCGGGCGGCGGCGAGTTCGTCTCCGACACCGGCTGGTCGCAGCTCGACCGGTTGCGCAAGGCGGTCGACAAGGCCTCTTCGGACGATGACTGGCTCCGCGAACGCAAGACCGAAGCGTCCGCCCAGCTCTGGCAGGTCTACGAGGCCCGGCAGGATCGGCTCAACGCTGTCGAGGGCGGGCGGGTCGGTGGTGTCGTCTGGTTCGCGCTCATCCTCGGCAGCCTCATCTCGGTGCTGCTGCCCAACCTCTTCGGTGGCACTCGGCTGGCCGCGCACTTGGTGATCGTGTCCACGCTGGCCGGTACGGTCACGCTGCTGCTGTTCGCGATCTACCAGCTGCAGAACCCGTTCGGCGGCGGGGTGCGGATCCCGCCCGACGCGTTCACCGCCGCGCTGGCCAGGCTCGCTTGAGCGGGCGGGGACCGTGGACGGGGTGACGCGGGCGGCGGCGACGGCGGCCGCCGCCGGCTTGGTCGGCGCGTCGGCGCTGCTGGCGCCGATGGCCGCGCGGGCCGCGGAGTCCTGCCTGGTGGTGCAGGCGGAGACCGGCTCGTCCGGGAAGTCGAAGCTGCGGTGGATCGACGTCGGCTCGGGAACCACGTCGCGGGTGACCGAACCGGGGTACCGGCTCAACGCGCTCGGCTACTCCGCGACGCGGGATCTGGTCTTCGGTGTCGCGGAAGGACTCAGCCGCGGCGCGCACAGA